>NZ_JBBKAQ010000009.1:0-148670 GCF_037722385.1 Agrobacterium larrymoorei | reverse complement strand
CGGAAACATATCCTGCGTTTTGGAGATAGTTTGCGCATTCGTCTGGTTGGATTGTTTGGACGAGCGCGCCGATATGCCGCCAGGTGTCTTCCATTGTCCGCTTCTGCGCATGACGCATCCAGTGCTTTATCTTTGAGAAGGCCTGTTCGATGGGATTGAGGTCGGGCGAATAGGGCGGCAGGAACCAAAGCCTCGCACCGGCGGCTTTGATGGCGCTGTGGATGGCGGCTGCCTTGTGGCTGCCGAGATTGTCCATGATGACGATATCGCCGGGCTTGAGAATGGGCACCAACTGCTGTTCGACATAGGCGCGGAAGCACTGGCCGTTGATGGGCCCGTCAAAGACGCAAGGTGCTGTCAGCCGGTCGTTTCTCAAGGCCCCGAGGAATGTCATGGTGCGCCAGTGCCCGTGCGGCGCAAAGGCCCGCAGGCGCTTGCCCTTTGGGCCCCAGCCTCTGATGGGGGTCATGTTGGTCTTGATCCAGGTCTCATCGATAAAGACCAGCTGTTCGGGATCAAGGTGATGCTGTAAAGTCATCCATCTCTGTCGTCTGCGAGCCACATCGGCACGCGCCTGCTCAAGGGCAAACAGCGTTTTTTTTGAAGCGCAGTCCTTCGCTGCGGAGGAATTCCCAAATCGCATTATGGGAGACGCGAATGCCTCGAGATGACAGTTCCGCCTTTAGGCCATGGAGCGTCAGATGTGGATTTTGAGCGAGCCGCTCGGCAATGAAGTCACGATGCGGCTCAAGTATACGCTTTCGATAACCACCCATCTTGGCAGGGCGAACCGATCCCGTCGCACGATGGCGCTGCGACCACTTCACCACGGAAGACGCAGCCACTTCAAAGCGTGCAGCCACGGCACGAATGCTCTCGCCGCTCGACACAGCAGCGACAACACGCTCACGAAGATCATTTGATATCGGTGCGGTCATTGGATGCTGGCCTCCGTCCAGCCAGCATCAAAGAATCAGAACAAAACTGATTTGGGAATCCAAATCGATTCAGAAAAATGGTGAACCGCTCTAAAGGCGCATTACTGCCCGGCAACCACTTCGGAAATCGCCCTAGCCGTCTCACGGATCAGGGCCAGACAGTCTTGCTCTTTCGGTGCCGCTTCGTTGAGCGAGCCGATGAAGGGGCAGGTGACAACCGCGAGCGCCGTTCCGTCAAGGGTCAGGATCGGCGCGGAGATGTTGCGCACGCCGGCCGTCTGCAGGCTGTTCATGCTCTCATAGCCTCGGGCCTTCACCTGTTGCAGCCGCTCGCGCAGGTTTGCAGGTAGCTCCTTTTCATCGCCACGTAGCTGCTCGGCAATCATCAGCTCCCTTTGCGTCTCGTTCTGGAAGGCCAGAAGAACGTGACCGGAGCCGGTATTGAAGAGGCTCATCTGCGCGCCAACGCGAATGGAGAGCGCCCAATAGGTTGAGGAATCCTGCTGCGCAATGACGACGACCGAGCCGCGATCATAGACTGCAAGATGACAGGCCTGCTGCGCTTTAGCGGAGAAATCCCGCATCATCGGTGCGGCGAAGGAGACGAGACGTCTGACCGGCTGGTGAAAGTGAGCAAGTCCAAACATCTTCAGGGTCAGGGTGAAGCGATCGCCATCCTGGCGCTGCACATAGCCACGGCGCACCAGGCGATCCAGCATGCGGTAAAACTCGTTGGGGCTCTTGCCGAGCGCCTTGGCGATTTCGACCTGGGTCAGCCCCCCATCGGTGCGGGCCAGAAGCTCGAGAATATCCAGCCCCTTGTCGAGTGCCGGTGCGCGGTATCTGTCGCTATCGTCTTCCGTCATCGGACCTCTATTGACTGCAAGCTGGCTTGACGGTCTGTGAATACACTGTTTACATATGAATTGTCGATGCATATTTGAGACATTGCGCCCGAAGGCGCCGGAGGAGAGCCATCATGGGCCAAGATTTTTCAGGACAGACCGTTGTCATCACCGCAGCCGCGCAGGGTATCGGCCGGGCGACGGCGGAACGCTTCATCTCGCTCGGTGCGCGCGTCATTGCTACCGACATCAATGAGGCCGCGCTCGCAACCCTTGAGAATGCCGAGACCCGCGTTCTAAACGTTCTCGATGGCGCTGCCGTTCAGGCCTTTGCCGCCGAAGTCGGTTCTGCCGATGTGCTCTTCAACTGCGCGGGCTTCGTGCACGCAGGCACCATTCTCGACTGCGAGGAAAAGGATTGGGATTTCTCCTTCGATCTCAACGCCAAGGCCATGTACCGCACCTGCCGCGCCTTTTTGCCTGCCATGCTGGAAAACGGCAAGGGCGCCATCGTCAACATGTCGTCAGTGGCCTCCAGCGTCAAAGGAGTGCCGAACCGTTTTGCCTATACGGCCTCGAAGGCGGCCGTGGTGGGCCTGACAAAATCGATTGCGTCCGATTTCGTCACCAAGGGTATCCGCTGCAACGCCATCTGCCCCGGCACGGTGGACAGCCCGTCGCTGCATGAGCGTCTGCGTGCCACCGGCGATTACGAGAAGGCGCTCAGCGACTTCATCGCTCGCCAGCCCATGGGCCGCATTGCCAAGGCGGAAGAGATTGCGGCGCTCGTGACCTATCTGGCATCCGACGAGGCTGGATTTACGACCGGTCAGATCCATGTGATCGATGGTGGCTGGACGGCGTGATGGTCTGCTTTCAGCCGGTGTAGCCGAGCCACCACAGCAGTCATCAAGAACGCCTCAATCCAACCAAGCCAAGTCTTTGGTCTGAAATGACTTTGCCCGCCGCGCAGACGCGCGCCAGCTAGACTCCTGCGATGATCCACGGATCAAGTCCGAGGACTGGAATGAGGGGAGTGTGGATAACGCCATTGGGATTCACA
Source organism: Agrobacterium larrymoorei (assembly GCF_037722385.1). Taxonomy (GTDB): domain Bacteria; phylum Pseudomonadota; class Alphaproteobacteria; order Rhizobiales; family Rhizobiaceae; genus Agrobacterium; species Agrobacterium larrymoorei_C. The sequence goes on along the minus strand of NZ_JBBKAQ010000009.1, from coordinate 145,824 downwards.
CCAAACAAAAACGGCCGGGGCGGCCCGACCGTTTCTGCATTCCAAGCCTGTGTAATCCCTACAGGATCGCCTGGCCGGCCATCAGTGCCAGCACCAGGAAGATGAGGAAGACGACCACGGCGATGAAGAACAGGATGCGCGCGATGCCGGAGGCCGCCGCGGAGATGCCTGTGAAGCCGAAAACGCCGGCGATGATCGAGATCACGAAAAATATAAGAGCCCACTTCAGCATGGTCGTTCCTCTTGCGTCAGATTTGAAACGGGCAAACGCTTAAGGTCCGGGACCCACTCGTTTGTCTCTAAGTCCTTGTTCATCCATGCCCTTGTCGCGGATTGATCTTCACGCGCGCGGGCATGCACTAATGACGCAAAAGTGAGGGAAGAGGTTCCAGGGTACCGAAAATCTTTTTCGAGGGCGCGCGCTGCGGCGTCACGCGGAGGCAGTAGCGGATGTCTTTTTCGCCTTCATCGTCGTGCGCAGGAAGGCAAGGATAAAGAGGCCGCTCATGATCAGGACGATAGTGGGGGCTGGTGCGCTGTCGATCAGGAAGCTCAGCCAGATGCCGAGCGTGGAAGAGAAGAGCGCCACAGAGACGGCAGTGACCAGCATGGCGGAAAAGCGCCGAGTGATGAGGAAGGCGATGGCACCGGGCGCCACCAGCATGGCGACAGACAGGATGATGCCGATTGCCTGCAGCGCGCCGACGACCGTCAGCGACAACACCGCAAGCAGCCCGTAATGCAGAATGCGCACCGGTAGACCAATCGCCTTGGCGTGCTGCGGATCGAAGGCATGCACCAGCAGGTCCTTGCGCAGGATGGCAAGGAAGAGGGTGCTGGCCAGCGCAATCAGGCCGGTCTCGATAATGTCAGAAACTGAAACGCCGAGCATATCGCCGAAGAGGATATGATCGAGATGCACATCGCTCTGCACCTTGACGTAAAGCACCAGCCCCAGCCCGAACATGCCGGAAAAGACGATGCCGAGAACCGTGTCTTCCTTGATGCGGCTGTTTTCTTTCAGAAAACCGGTGCCGAGCGCGCAGATCATGCCGGCGATGAAGGCGCCGATGGAAAAGGGTATGCCGACGATATAGGCGATGACGACGCCCGGCAGCACCGCATGCGAGACCGCGTCGCCCATCAGCGACCAGCCTTTCAGCACCAGCAGACAGGAAAGCATCGCCATCGGCACGGCAATCATCAGCGTGATGATGAAGGCATATTGCATGAAGGGAAGCTGAAAAGGCAGGAGCGTCAGTTCGAGATACTCGCTCATGCAGCCTTCTCCAATGCGGCGCGGGCCTTGGCGCGAGAGGCCAGATAACCGTGCTTCGGCGCAAAGACAAAGGCGGTCAAAAAGATCAGTGTTTGCAGCACAACGATGATGCCGCCGGTCGCGCCATCGAGGAAGTAGCTCAGGTAGGCGCCGACAAAGCTGGTGACGGCGCCGATACCGAAGCTCATGCCGATCAGCCGCTCGAAACGGTCGGTCAAAAGATAGGCCGTGGCGCCGGGCGTCACCACCATGGCGACGACGAGAAAGGCGCCAACGGTCTGCAGGGCCGCGACGGTTGAAGCGGCGAGCAGGGTGAAGAAGATCACCTTCAGTACGTCCGGCTTGAGGCCGATGGTGCGGGCGTGGTTCTCATCGAAGAACACCACCATGAAGTCTCGCCATTTCAACGAGAGGACCAGCAGGCTGATGCCGCCGATCAGCGCGAGCTGGATCGTGTCCTCCGTGGTGATGGCGAGAATGTTGCCGAGAACGATGGTCTGGATGTTGATGGAAGTGGGCGAGAGCGACACCATGAAGAGCCCAAGGCCAAAGAACGAGGTGAAGATCAGGCCGATAATGGCGTCTTCCTTCAGTCTGGTCTTCTGGTTGAGAAACAGCATCGACGCCGCCGCGAGACCGCCGGAGAAGAACGCACCGAGCGCGAAGGGCAGGCCCAGCATATAGGCGCCCGCCACGCCGGGAACGATTGCGTGAGAGAGGGCATCGCCAATCAGCGACCAACCCTTCAGCATCAGATAGGCGGAGAGGAAGCCGCAGACGCCTCCAACCAGGGCGCTGACCCAGATGGCGTTCAGCATGTAGGAATAGGTGAAGGGCTCAAGCAGGGTGGAGATCATCGCTCCGCCTCGCCCACCTGCGCCGGATCGCTTCTCGTCTCGTGACCGTTCTGGCCGTAGATGACGAAGGGACGTTCGTCATCGGTGATGACCTTCAGACGCCGAGGGTCGGCGTCGTCGTGCAGATCGGCACCGCCGAGGATGAAGTGGCGCAGGCTCCCGCCAAAGGCTGCCTGAAGATTGGCTTCCGTGAAGGTGTCCTTCGTCTTGCCCGAGGCAATGACGGTGCCTTTGACGAAGACGGCGCGGTCGCAGAAATCCGGCACGCTGCCGAGATTGTGGGTTGAAACCAGCATGATGCGGCCTTCGTCGCGCAGCGACTTTAAGAGCGCAATGATCTGCTCTTCGGTCGTCACGTCGACGCCGGTAAAGGGCTCGTCGAGCAGAATGACCTTGCCTTCCTGTGCCAGCGCACGGGCGAGAAAGACGCGTTTCTTCTGGCCGCCGGAAAGCTCGCCGATCTGGCGCTTGCGGTAATCCAGCATGTTGACGCGGGCAAGTGCCTCTTCCACCATGCGGTGGTCGCGCTTGGTGGGAATGCGAAAGAAGTTCATGTGGCCGTAGCGGCCCATCATCACCACATCCTCGACCAGAACGGGAAAGCTCCAATCCACCTCTTCGGCCTGTGGCACATAGGCGACGAGGTTCTTTTTCAGCGCGGCGGAAGCCGGCTCGCCGAAGATGGAGACGGAGCCGGCCGACATCGGCACGAAGCCCATGATGGCCTTGAAGATGGTGGATTTGCCCGCACCATTGACGCCGACGAGGGCGGTGATGGTGCCTTTGGGGATCGAGAAGCTTGCGCGGCGCAGTGCCGTGTGGCCGTTGCGATAGGTGACCGTTACGTCATCGACGGTGAGGCCATCCTGACCAGGCTTTGGCTTCGCAGCGCTTCTCGTTTTCCCCATCATCATTGGCTGAGACCCTTCACGATGGTGGCTGTTGTGGTGCGCAGAAGATCGAGATAGGTCGGCACGGGGCCGTTCGCCTCACTCAGAGAATCCACATAGAGAATGCCGCCATAGGCCGCGCCCGTTTCCTTCGCCACCTGCTTGGCGGGATCGGGCGATACGGTGCTTTCGCTGAAGATGACGTGGACGTTGTTTTCGCGCATCGCGTCGATGACGCCGCGCACCTGCTGCGGTGTGCCCTGGCTATCGGCATTGACCGGCCATAGGAACAGTTCCTTCAGGCCGAAATCGCGCGCGAGATAGGAGAAGGCCCCTTCGCTCGTCACCAGCCAGCGCTTGTTTTCCGGCAGTGCGGCGATGGCCTCGCGCATCGGCTGGATTTCCTGTCTGATCTTGTCCGAATAGGCCTTGGCATTGGCGGCGTAGACATCCGCATGGTCGGGATCGATTTGCGTGAGTGCCTTGCGGATGTTCTCGACATAGATCAGCGCATTGTCCGGTGACATCCAGGCATGTGGGTTGGGTTTGCCACTATAGGCGCCGCCGCTGATCGAGATCGGTGTGACGCCATTACTGACCACAACGTTCGGGACGTCGGAGAGATTGGCAAGAAACTTCTGAAACCAGAGTTCGAGGTTCAGCCCGTTCCACAAGACGAGGTTGGCATCGCGGGCTTTGAGAATATCGCGCGGGGTAGGCTGATAGTTATGAATCTCGGCCCCTGCCTTGGTGATGCTCTCGACGTCGGCCGCGTCGCCCGCAACGTTGCGGGCCATATCGGCAATGATGGTGAAGGTGGTGATCACCTTGGGTTTTTCCGCAGCAAGAGCCGAGAAGGGCAGGAAGGCCGCGGCGCAGAAAGCGAGAAACGTCGAGCGGGTCAAGTTCATGACAATAATCAAACCTCTTTTGCGATTAATTCGCAATAGCAATGTGGTAAACGGCGCGAAGATTGTCAATGCTATTGCAAATCATTCTCATTACGAACGACTGCGACTTGATATTGTTCCATCTTCAGCCCGCAACGAATGGATGTAAGGCATCATTTCAAAGCACGGCGCGGGTTGATCGTCAGGAACGCAACACCATTTGCGGTTTGCAGCATGCTTCCAGCAAAGAGAACCGGACGGAACGTGTCGCGCCGTGAATGCGCCTTCTTGCATGTTGCTTCCGGAAAAGTCGCTGAGGATCAGCGACGTGGTTGGGGGTGAGGCTTTGCCTGGATTCCCGCTCACGGGCGCGTTGCATCGCGCCCAAAAAACGTCCGGATTCGAACGGTTTTTCCGGCCCGATTAAGTCTTCTTCAATGAGAAGCCATCAAGATCAATGGCTGCACGGATGTGGTCTATCACCATCCGGCCTTTTCCACTCCGGTTGCGCACAGAGGCGCGACGGGAGACGAAGGCGTTAGACGAGGTTGTCTATGTCGGGACGTTTGACGTGAAAGCAGTGTTCAAAAGAATACGGTTTTCCCGCAAAGTGGTGTTGATTGGCGGCGGTATCCTCCTTCTTGGTGGTGCCTCCGGCGTTGCTGCCATTGTCGTCGGCAAGGATCAGCTCTTCGGCCCCTCCGAGGTCGTGCAGAACGGCCTGGAATGCAAGACGGCCCAGACGGTCAAGATCAAGAAGAACGGATCGGTCTGGGTCCGCAAATTCGTGCGTACCGAAGGCGGCGATGGGCCTGAGCGCATGAAGACGGCGCTGCGCGTGGCCAAGGCCATCTACGACAAGGATCACCCCGATCTCGTCCAGGTTTCTGTATTGGATGCCAAAGGCCCGCAGATGCGCGCCGATATGCGCGGCCGCTCGATCGCCGCGCAGGCGATCTACATCGCCGATCTCAGCAAGCTGCCGGAAGGCGCTGCCTCACAGAATTACTCCGCCTATTACTACGATGGCGCCGCTGCCGATGACGGCCAGTTCTACGGCCTGCGCATCGATCTGCCGGTCGAGGACGCCAAGGCGATCACCGCATCTCTGACCGAATTTGCCGACTGCGTCGATCCAGCGCCGCCCGCCGATGCACATGGCGCGCCGGCCGGTGGCCATGGTGCGCCTGCCGGTCACGGTGCTGAGGCCAGCGGACATGGCTCGGATGGACATGGTGCCGAAAGCAAGGACGCCGGTGGCCACGGCGCCGAGGCGAAAGGCTCCGACGGGCATGGTGGCGAAGGCGATGGACATGGCAGTGGCGACAAGCCTGCCGAAGGCGGCCACGACGCGCCTGCGAGTGCAGACGGTAGCGGTCACGGCTCGGCCGAACCGCTTTTGACGTCGACACCCGACAAGAGCGAAAGCATGTTCAGCTTCGGCTATATCAAGTCTCTGCTGTTCGGCAAGGGCGAGACGACCGCGGTTGCGGCCGAGCAGCCGGCAGCAGAAGGCCATGGCCAACCGGCCGCGGCTGAGGGCCACGGCGACGTTCCAGCGTCAGACGCTCCAAGCGAGCCCGCGGGTCATAGCGCGCCCGCGGTGGCGGAAGAGCCTGACACGCATGGCGCGCCTTCCACAGAAGCGGCTGATGGGCACGAAGCGCCTGCTGCACAGGATGCGGGTGGTCACGCTGATGCTTCCGGTGGCGACCACGCGGCAGAGGCTCCGAAGCCTGAGCATTGATTAGGTTGCCGGGCTCATCGGCTTACTGACACCACATCCGTTAAAACGGTGACCGCCGCTCGTCGCGACGGTCGTTTGCATCTCAAGCCTCAGTCGGCCTTCTGGCGGCGGGCTGGGAAGAGGATGACGTCGCGGATCGATGGGGCGTTTGTCAGCAGCATGACCAGACGGTCGACGCCGATGCCGAGGCCGCCGGCGGGGGGCATGCCCTGGTCGATGGCGTCGAGGAATTCGTCATCGATCTGCTTGTCCTTCTCGCCGCGGGCGTGCGCCTGTTCCAGCTGCTCTACCATGCGGCGGCGCTGTTCTTCCGGGTCGTTCAGTTCGGAGAAGGCGTTGCCCACTTCCCAGGCGTTGCAGTAGCTCTCGAAACGCTCGACGAGGCGCGGCTCGCCCGGCACTTCCTTGGCGAAGGGCGAGATGTCCTTGGGGAAATGCGTGACGTGGCTTGGCTGGATCAGCGTGCCTTCGACCTTTTCTTCGAAGATGAAGGCGAGGCATTCGCCCCAGGTCCAGTCCTTCTCGACTTCGAAGCCAGCAGCCTTGGCGGCGGCGCGGGCTTCCTCGTCGGTCTTGATCGCCAGGAAGTCGATGCCGGTCGCTTCCTTGACGGCATCGGGCATCGGCACGCGCTTGAACGGACCCTTGAAGGAAATCGTCTGGCCCTGGAAGTCCAGCTCGGTCGTGCCGTGGATGGCGATTGCCAGCGTTTCGAACATGCGCTCCACGAGGCTCATGATGTCCTCGTAATCGGCATAGGCCCAGTAGCATTCCAGCATGGTGAATTCGGGATTGTGCCGGGTCGACACGCCCTCATTGCGGAAGTTGCGGTTGACCTCGAAGACCTTGTCGGAAAGACCAGACACCAGCGTGCGCTTCAGGAACAGTTCCGGCGCGATGCGCAGATACATGTCCATCTTCAGCGTGTTGTGGAAGGTCTTGAACGGATCGGCCGTGGCGCCGCCGTAGACCGTCTGCAGCATCGGCGTTTCGACTTCGAGGAAGCCTTCGGCCTCCATGAAGCGGCGGATGCCGGAAATGATCTTGGAACGCTGCTGGAAGCGCAGCTTGGATTCCTCGTTGGAGAGGATGTCCAGATGGCGCTTGCGATAGCGGATTTCGACGTCGGAAATACCGTTCCACTTCTCCGGCATCGGCAGAAGCGACTTGGTGAGCATGGTGATCTCTTCGGCATTGATCGTCAGTTCACCACGCTTGGTGCGGCGCACCTTGCCGGTGACGCCGATGATGTCGCCAATGTCAATCATCGGCAGCATCTCGCGGGCGGCTTCCGGCGTGGTGTCCTTGTGGGAGAAGATCTGCACCTTGCCGGACGCATCATGGATATCCATGAACATGCCGGAATTGCGCGAGGAGTAGACTCGACCGGCAACCGTGACCGTATCGCCCGTTTCGACATCCGGCTCGATATCGGCGTATTTTTCCGCAAGCTCGGCATTGGTCAGCGTGCGGTGGAAATGCGCCGGATAGACGTCGCCGATCTTGTCGCGCAAAAGCGCCAGCTTCTGGCGGCGTACTTCGGTGGCGTCGGAGGACAGGGCAGTCGTTTCGGTCGTCTTGGTGTCGGTCATCGTCTCTAGGCCTTTTTCGGGCAGGTTGTTCTTGTGTGTATGGCGGCCACGTCGTGTGGCCGCACTGTCCTGTCAGCCCGCAGCGCCAACCATCGTCGTGACGACGGTGATCGCTGCCTTCAGGCGTTGGCGCACGACGGAGCGTCCGAGAAGCGCCATGGAATCGAAGAGCGGCAGCGAGCGCGAGGATCCAGACATGGCGACGAAAAGCGGCGGGGTGACGACGCGCAGCTTCTTGCCCGTGCGTTCTGCCACATCGCGCAGTTCCGCTTCGATGGCTTCGACGTTCCAGTCCGGCATTTTTTCCAGATCGGTGGCAACGGTCGTCAGGATCTCGAGAATCTCTTCCGGCTTGCTCTTGAGACCAGCGAAGGAGGCAGGTGTGAGGCCGACATCGCCGGAGAGCAGGAAGCCTGCGAGATTGGGCAATTCGCCAAGCTTGGAGACGCGGCTCTGAGAGAGCTTCAGGCCTTCGGTCAGGCGCTGGTTTTCCATCGCCCATTCCAGTGTGCGGGCAATGAACTCTTCCGGCGAAAGCTTTTCGCGCAGCCAGCGGCCGTTCAGCCAGTCGAGCTTCTGGATGTCGAAGATCGCGCCAGCCTTGGAAAGTGCTTCCGGGTCAAACTTGGCGGCAAGCTCGTCCATCGACAGCAGCTCTTCACCTTCGGCAATCTGGATGAAGAACAGACCGAGGAAGTTCATCAGCGCTTCCGGCAGGTAGCCGAGTGCCGAGTAATAGGAGATCGAGGTCGGGTTCTTGCGCTTGGAAAGCTTCGACTTGTCGGCGTTGCGCATCAGGGACAGATGCATGAACACCGGCTCCTGCCAGCCGAAATAGCGATAGAGAAGAATGTGTTTGGGCACGGAGGCCAGCCACTCCTCGCCGCGCGCCACATGGGTGATCTTCATCAGGTGGTCATCGATGACGTTTGCCATGTGATAGGTCGGCATGCCGTCGGCCTTGATCAGCACCTGCATGTCGACCGATTCCCACGGGATCGAGACATCGCCATAGACGCCGTCATGGAAATCGCAGGAGCCTTCGGTCGGGATCTTCATGCGCACGACGGAAGGCTCGCCCGCTGCCATCTTGGTGGTGACTTCTTCGGCCTTTAGATGCAGGCAAAGACCGTCATAGCCTGGCGGCTTGCCGGCGGCGCGCTGGGCTTCGCGCATTTCTTCCAGGCGCTGCGGCGTGCAGAAACAGCGGAAGGCGTGGCCCTTGTCGAGCAGTTCCTGCGCATACGGCCAGTACATGTCCTTGCGCTCGGACTGGCGGTAGGGGCCATAAGGGCCGCCGACATCCGGGCCTTCCGACCATTTTAGGCCGGTCCATTTCAGCGCTTCCAGAACCTTCTCTTCATATTCGCGCGTTGAGCGCGTGGCATCGGTATCTTCGATGCGCAGAATGAACTCGCCGCCATGCTTCTGGGCGAAGAGGTAGTTGAAGAGGGCGATGTAAGCTGTGCCGACATGCGGCTCACCGGTGGGGGAAGGGGCAATACGGACGCGGACGCCGGAAGTGGTCATTGAAATTCACTCGTCGTGACGTTGCAGCGACGCAAGGCTGAAATCAGCCTGTTGTCGGCGAAATTGACGTTGGATGCGGCAGGATTGGCAAAAACAGGCGCAAGATCAAGCGCCATTTCACACCATCCCATTGGGCATGGCTTAGGCCATATTCCGCCGCAGGCGTCAAGAACATACCGTCTGTTCGATAATCGCCGTTGGCCGCCTGCAAATGGCGATTTCTGTGCTTCCGGTGCTCACGTAGGTCAAGTACGCTCCGCTCCGGTTCTCGAAATCACCATTTTCGGCAGACCAACGGCAATTCTTGAACAGACGGGTGTGCCGTTTTGCCGGTGGTGCAGGGGGCGGGCCCCCTCAGGACACGGGCCAGACGTAAAGCAGCATGGGAATGCTGACGATGACGATGATGAAGGAGAGCGGCAGGCCAAGGCGCGGATAATCGCTGAAACGGTATCCGCCCGGTCCCATGACCAGCGTGTTGCACTGGTGGCCGATGGGGGTGAGGAAGTCGCAACCGGCGCCGATCGCGACGGCCATCAGGAAGGCCTCGGGTTTGAAGCCGAGTGTCGTGGCAAACCCCGCTGCAATCGGCGCCATGACGAGAACGGTCGCGGCATTGTTGAGGAAGGGTGTGACCGCCATGGCGGTCAGCAGGATCAGCCCGAGTGCGGCAAAGGGGGGCAGACCTTGCGCGATGCTTCCAAGCCAATGAGAGATCAACTCGCTGGCACCTGTGGTTCTGAGGCTGTCGCTGACGGGAATGAGGGCGGCGAGCATGACGAGGATCGGGCCATCAACCGACTTGTAGACTTCCGTTAGCGGGATTGCGCCGACCACGATCATCATGAAGGCCGCGGCGAAGAAGGCGACCGAGACCGGCACGAAGCCGCTGCCGGCGGCAATCATCGCAGCTGCCAGCACGATCAGCGGCACGAAGGCGCGGCGCTGAACGCCAAGCAGGATTTCACGCTGGGCAAGGGGTAGCAGCGAAAACTCCTGCAGCATCAGCGGCACGTTCTTGCGGCTGCCTTGCAGCAAAAGCACGTCGCCTGCCTGCAGGGTCAGATCGCTCAGGCGTTCGCTGACCCGTTGACCGCGCCGTGACACAGCAATCAGATTGACGCCGCGCGTATAGGAAAGCGCCAGTTCTCGCGCAGACATGCCGTTCAGATGGGAATCGTTGCTGACCACGGCTTCCATGGAGACGAGATCGACAACCTTCTCGCCCTTGTCCGTCAGCGGCTTGCCGGACAGAATGAGCTTGGCTTGCGACACCATCCGGTCCAGGCCTTCCGGGCTGCCTTCCAGCATGACGGTGTCCCCGCTCTTCAGCTTGACATCGGGGAAGGGCGAGATGCGACGCGGGCCACGCAGGATGGTTCTGGCAATCACGTCGCCATCGCCAAGCCGCAGGAGTTCGCGCAGCGGCTTGTCGACAAGCACGCTGTCCGGTGCCAGCGTGGCTTCGGCGGTGTAGCTCGCCTTGTCCAGGATATCCTCCACCGACGCCTGCTGTTTTGCTCGGATCGGCAAGAGACGATAGCCGAAGGTGAGGAAGAGAATGCCGACTACCGTGAGCGCAAGGCCGACGGGGGTGAAATCGAACATGGTGAAGCTCTGCCCGGTCATTTCCTCGCGAAGGCGCGAGACGACGATATTGGGCGAGGTGCCAATCTGCGTCATCAAGCCGCCGAGCAAAGCGGAGAATGCCATCGGCATCAGATAGAATGAGACGGGACTTCCGGATTTGCGGGCGAACTGGAAGGCGACCGGTATCATGATGGCGAGCGCGCCGATATTCTTGATGAAGGCCGACATGACGGCGACCGTGATCATCAGAAAAGCCAGTTGCAGGCCCTTCGAGCGCATCTCCGGCAAATAGCGTTTGATGATGAAATCGACGATACCGGATCGGGCTACAGCGGAGCTGACGATCAGCGCACTGGCAACGATGATGACGATGTCGTCTGAAAAGCCGGAAAAGGCCTTGTCGAAGGGAACGACGCCAACGGCAACAGCCACCAGAAGCGCGCTGCAGGCCACCACATCGTAGCGAAACCTGTCCCACATGAAAGCGATCATCATCCCAGCAATCACGGCGAAGGCGAGGATCTGCTCTGTGGTCATGCGAGGGCACTTTCAGGAGGGCGCTGCGGTTGCACAGCGCCGGGATGACCCGGGAAAGGGGTGCATCAAGAACGCCGGTGCCGTGCCACTTGTTCCTGCCCCTCTCGCGCGTTTTGCACAACAGGCGGCGGCTGGCACCCAGCTATGATGTTGGTCAAGTGTTTGAGGTTGCTTGGCTCTCAGCCATCGGCCCCAAGCCGAGTGTCGCCGTGAGTCTGCGCCGGAGCCCCCAGCGGTCTCGGGCTCCGGCCTGTTTTCAAAACATCAATGCAGGGTGCTGCTCTTCTTGCGCTTGGAATTGCGCGCAACGATGTTGAGCACCTCCACCAGCGCCGAGAACGCCATGGCGGCATAGACGTAGCCCTTCGGCACGTGGAAGCCCATGCCTTCTGCAATCAGCGTCGTGCCGATCATCAGCAGGAAGGCGAGTGCCAGCATGACGACGGTCGGGTTGCGCTCGATGAAGTTTGCAAGCGGAGTTGCGGCGAGCAGCATGACGGTGACGGCGACGATGACGGCGACGACCATGATCGGCACGTGCGGGGTCATGCCGACAGCGGTGATGATGCTGTCCACCGAGAAGACGAGATCGAGAAGCAGGATCTGGACGATGGCCGACGAGAAGCTGGTAATTGCCGCCTTGCCGCCGACCATGTCTTCCTTGTGGTCGATCGGATCGACATTGTGGTGGATTTCCTTGGTGGCCTTCCAGACGAGGAAGAGGCCGCCGACGATAAGAATGATGTCCTTCCAGGAGAAGGGATGGCCGAAGACTTCGAAGACCGGTTCGGTCAGCTGCACGATCCAGGCGACGGTGCCGAGCAGGCCAAGGCGCATGATCAGCGCCAGCCCGATGCCGATGCGCCGTGCCTTTTCCCGCTGGTTTTCCGGAAGCTTGTTGGTCAGGATCGAGATGAAGATGAGGTTGTCGATACCCAGCACCACCTCCATGACGATGAGGGTGACGAGCGCCACCCATGCGGTGGGATCTGACAAGAGCGGGAGGATGGACTCCATCGGGCCGGGCTTCCTTTCAACTTAGGGTTATGTTTCGACGCAGAGGACGCAGATAACGGCTATTTATAACTAAAAAGTTGCGACGCAAGCATGTCAAAAGCGCCGTTGGGAGCTGGTCCCCTCGGCGCTTCGCAGTAACTCGGAAGAATGAATAGCTTTAGGCGGCTTTGGTTCCATAGGCGGCCATGAAGACGCGTATGGCGCTGGAAATCACGCGCTCCAGCTCTTCGTCGGGAACGGGGCCTTCCAATTCGCCGAACAGGCGATATTTGAAGAAGGTGCCGGTGGAAAGTTCGATGAACTGACGCGCGGCCAGTTCCACATCGTCTACCTGGAGGCTGCCATTTTCGATATGATGGCGGATGAACTCTTCCAGAACGATCCTGATATTGTTGGGCGCGGAACTGAAGAAGCGTCGCGACAGCTTGGGCATACGGTCGATAACGCCAAGCAATGAGCGCATAGCAGGGATCATGTCCGTGCATACCAGGCGGTTTGCAAAGGCCGTTCCAAACTGCCTCAGACCATCGCGCACCTCTTCGGTGCCGGCCAGAATGTCGCGCATGGAGTCAGCAAATTCGCTGCGATGGCGGTCGATCAGGGCAGCGAAGAGGTCTTCCTTATTGGCGAAGTAAACGTAGATCGTGCCCTTGGAAACCCCGGCTTCCCGAGTGATATCGTTCATGCTGGCGGCGTCGAAGCCTTTTTGCTTGAACATGCGCCAGGCGCCATCAAGGATCTGTTCGCGCTTGGACGGGTCTTCACCCGCGGCAAAGCGCCCACCGGGTGCGGTGGCCGAACATGCGTCCTCGATTACCTTCTCTGTCATCAGTCTTCCGTCCAATCGCGGTTAACACCCGATTCAATATATCGAACCGGGTGGTTCGATGCCACTTGATATGTGGTGTAAAAGCGATTATGTCAATCGAACCGAACGGTTCAGTTCAATAATTTTCGTATAACCAGGTGTCTCCCATGTCGTCTCAAAAGAGTGGCGCTGTCCGAGCGATCAATTCGTCTGAAGAAGCAGAAGTCCAGACCGCATCTCAGGCTGAAGCCCGCACTGAAGAAAATCGTCCGGCAGATGCCCCTAAGGCCGCAGCGCCCGTGCAGCCGCCGGTGCAGAAGAAGCGAAAATCCGTCCTTCTGCCGATCATCGGTCTTGCGCTTCTGGCCGGTGCCGCCTGGTATGGCTACGACTACTGGACGACCGGCCGCTTCATGGTATCGACCGACGATGCCTATGTGCATGGCGACATCGCGGTGATTTCGCCCAAGGTTTCCGGCTATGTGGCGAAGGTGGATGTCGTCGCCAACCAGCAGGTGAAGGCTGGCGATCCGCTGGTGACGCTGGATGATGGCGACTATCGCCTTGCACTGGAACAGGCCGAGGCGCAGCTTGCCACGCAGCAGTTGTCCTTGAACCGGATCGACGCGCAGATCGCAGGCGGTGAGGCAGCATTGGCACAGGCCGTTGCCCAGAAGGGTGCGCTTGACGCTGCTCTGCAGGGTGCCGAAATCAACAACAAGCGTGCCACCGAGCTGCAGTCCAAGGATGTCGGCACCGCCGCATCCGCAGACAATGCGCGCATTGCGCTTGAGCAGGCCAAGGCGAATCTCGCTGCCGGTCAGGCAAATGTGGTTGCGGCTGAGGCCAATATCGCGCTCCTGAAGGCACAGCGTAAAGAGGCCGAAGGCTCGATCAAATCGCTGGAGCTGGCGCGTGACAAAGCAGCCCGCGATCTCTCCTTCACCGTGCTTCGCGCGCCCTATGACGGCGTGATCGGCAATCTTTCGGTCCAGACCGGCGATCTCGTCTCTGCTGGCAAGCGCCTGGCTTCACTGGTGCCGATGAGCCAGCTTTATGTCGATGCCAATTTCAAGGAAACGCAGCTCGCTGAAGTCGTGCCCGGTTCCAAGGTGAAGGTGCATGTGGATGCCTTCGACGATGACGCGATCGAAGGCACGGTGCAGTCGATCTCGCCAGCATCCGGCTCGGTCTTCTCCATGCTGCCGCCGGAAAACGCCACGGGCAACTTCACCAAGGTGATCCAGCGCGTGCCGGTGCGTATCGTTCTTTCCAAGGAAGACATCGACAAGCACCACCTGCGTGCGGGCTTGAGCGTGGTCGTCGATGTCGATACACGCACGGCGCCAAAGCAGGCCGACACCCAGGCAGCGCAGAACCAGTCCAAGTAACCGGCGGCCCGGATCAAGGTAGGGACAAGCATTATGGCGGCTACAGCCAGCATGAGCGGCGGCACCACGGCCGCCGTCGACCCGCCGATGGATCGAAGACGCCTGATCGCGTTCTTCGCCATGGTCTTCGGCATGTTCATGTCGATCCTCGACATTCAGATCGTCTCGGCCTCCCTGGCCGAAATCCAGGCGGGCCTCGGTGCCGGTTCGGATGAGATCGCCTGGGTGCAGACCTCCTACCTGATTGCGGAAGTCATCATGATCCCGCTTTCGGGCACGCTGGCGCGCATTCTCTCCACCCGCGTGCTGTTTGCCACCTGTGCGGCGGGCTTCACCATTTCCAGCGCGCTTTGCGCCACCGCGACGAATATCGACCAGATGATCGTCTATCGCGCGATCCAGGGCTTCATCGGCGGCGGCATGATCCCGTCTGTCTTTGCCGCGGCCTTCACCATCTTCCCACCGTCGAAGCGCCCGATCGTTTCACCGATCATCGGCCTTGTCGCAACGCTCGCGCCCACCATCGGCCCGACGGTCGGCGGTTATCTCTCCAATGCCTTTTCCTGGCACTGGCTGTTCCTCGTCAACATCATTCCCGGCATCATCGTCACGATCCTGACCTGGAGCCTGATCGATTTCGACAAGCCGGAAACCTCGCTGTGGAAGAAGTTCGACTGGTGGGGCTTGCTCTCCATGGGCGTCTTCCTCGGATCGCTGGAATATGTGCTGGAAGAGGGCAACAACAACGACTGGTTCAATGACGAGAATATCGTCATCGCGGCCGTTGCCATGACGATCGGCGCTGTGGTGTTCTTCTGGCGGGCCTTCAAGGTAGATTTCCCGGTGGTGGATCTGCGCGCCTTTGCCGACCGGAATTTCTCCATCGGCTCGCTGTTTTCCTTCGTCATGGGTATCGGTCTCTACGGGTTGACCTATCTCTATCCGCTCTATCTGGGGCGCGTGCGCGGCTATGACGCGCTGATGATCGGCGAGACGATGTTCGTTTCGGGTCTCACCATGTTCTTCACCGCGCCGATTGCAGGGCGGCTTTCAGCCAAGCTCGATCCGCGGGTGATGATGGCGATCGGCTTCATCAGCTTTGCCGCCGGGACTTGGATCATGACGCATGTCACGGCCGATTGGGACTTCAACGAGCTTCTGATCCCGCAGATCCTGCGCGGTTTCGGCCTCATGATGTGCATGGTGCCGATCAACAACATCGCGCTCGGCACGCTTCCGCCCGCCCGCATCAAGAACGCATCCGGTCTCTTCAACCTCACGCGTAACTTGGGCGGCGCGGTCGGTCTTGCCATCATCAACACCTTGCTTAGCCAGCGCACCGACGACCATTATGTCCGCATTGCCGAGCATGTGAATTACGGCAATCCGGCAGCACTCGACTGGCTGAGCAGCGTCAGCGGCAATTACGACTCCTATGGCCTCGACGGTTCGTCGGTGGCGATCAAGAAGCTCGTCGGCGTGGTATCGCAACAGGCCTGGATCCTGGCCTTTGCCGATGTGTTCCTGTTGCTGACCTTCCTGTTCACCGGCCTCATCTTCCTGACGGTGCTGATCAAAAAGCCGAAGGCGGCCCCGCCGCCCGACGCGGCGCATTGAGGTTTACCTATCCACCGCAGCGCATGTGGGGTCACCGGAAACGGTGGCCCCTTTTTTGTCTGGGTCGGAGAATTCGCTTTTTTTCGGCTTATGCCAGTGATCGATCCACACTCTGCCGTCATCCTCGGGCTTGACCCGAGGATCCATGGTTCACAATAAAGGCAATGGCTTGTGGATCCTCGGGTCAAGCCCGAGGATGACGGAGGAGAGGGGCTTCAGCCTCGAATTAACCCTAGACGCCATCAGACTTGAGATCGGTTTCACCGCTACATCGCACCACTTAACTCCTTCATGAGGTACGTACATCATTTTCTGATTTACGTACCTCAGAAACTCCTCTATGACGTTGCGCCGGGAGGAAGCATGAAGCCGACAGTTCACGATATTGCGTCAAAGGCAGGGGTCAGTCTCGCGACCGTCGACCGGGTGATTAATCTGCGTCCGGGCGTGCATCAGCTGACCCGCGCCAAGGTGGAAGCGGCGATTTCCGAGCTTGGCTATGTGCGCGATATCGCAGCCGCCAATCTTGCCAAAGGGCGCAGCTACGCGCTGGTCTTCATTCTTCCCAACAATGACAATTCCTTCATGGCCGGGCTTCGCAACGAGGTGAGGTGTGCGGCCTCTCGTTCCTACGTGGAGCGCACGTCGATCCGCATCATCGAGGTCCCGCCCTTCGATGCGGCGGCCCTCACTCAGGCACTCGATGTGGCACGACTGGAAAAGCCCTCGGGCGTTGCCTTTGTCGCGATCGATTCCGAGGATGTGGTGGAGGCGACGGATCGGCTCGCTGACAGCGGCATTGCCGTGGTCACGCTGGTGTCGGATCTGACGGGCTCGAAGCGCGATCATTTTGCAGGCGTCGATAACGCCGCAGCGGGCCGCACGGCGGCAAGCCTGATGGGGCGGTTCCTGCCCAAGGAGGAGGCCGAGATCGCGGTTCTGGCGGGCTCCATGCTGGTGAAGGATCACCGCGAGCGTCTTGCGGGCTTCGAGGGCGTGATCGAGGCGGAGTTTCCGCATCTCTCCATCCGTCCGGTTCTGGAAGGGCGCGACGATGCCGAGAGGGTGGAAGCGCTGGTCGGAGACACTCTGCGCGACAATCCCACGCTTGCCGGGCTCTATAGCCTTGGCGCGGGCAATCGCGGTTTGATCCGGGCGCTCAAGGCGCAGGATGGCTCCAGGCCTTGCGTCATTGCCCATGAACTGAACGACACGACCGCCGCAGCACTTCGCGATGGCACGCTGGATGCGGTGCTCAATCAGGATGCAGGTCATGAGGTGCGCAGCGCCATTCGCGTCCTCAAGGCCCGTGCCGATGGGCTTGCCGTCATCGAGGCGCAGGAGCGTATCCGTATCGACATATTCCTGAGGGACAATCTGCCTTGAGCGACCCTCGTTTCAACCCATTTCGGGCAGGGCCCGGCTGGAACTGCTCCAGCACATTCACATCCAATCTTGGAGGACGATATGTATCTCGGTCTTGATCTTGGCACATCCGGCATCAAGGCGCTGCTGATCGATGGCGATCAGACGGTCATCGGTTCGGCTAATGGCGCGCTGGATGTCTCGCGTCCGCATCACGGCTGGTCGGAGCAGGATCCGGCCCATTGGATCAAGGCGACCGAAACGGCGATTGCCGGGCTGAAGGAAAAGTTTCCGGCCGAGCTTTCGGCGGTCAAGGGCATCGGCCTCTCCGGTCAGATGCATGGCGCCACGCTGGTCGATGCGAGCGGCGACGTTCTTCGCCCCTCGATCCTGTGGAACGATACGCGATCCTATGCGGAAGCTGCGAAGCTCGACGCGGAGCCGCGATTTCGCCAGATCACCGGCAATATCGTCTTCCCCGGCTTTACTGCGCCGAAGCTCGTTTGGGTGAAGAACAACGAGCCTGAGATTTTTGCCAAGGTCGCCAAGGTTCTGCTGCCGAAGGATTATCTGCGGCTGTGGCTGACAGGCGAATACATCTCCGAAATGTCGGACTCTGCCGGCACTTCCTGGCTCGATACGGGTGCGCGCAAGTGGTCTTCAGAGCTGCTTGCGGCAACCGATCTTGATGAGACGCATATGCCGTCGCTGGTGGAAGGCACCGATGAGGCGGGTGTGCTGCGCTCCGAGCTTGCCGCTGCCTGGGGCATTTCCGGCAAGGTCGTCGTGGCCGGTGGCGCTGGCGACAATGCCGCATCCGCCTGCGGCATGGGCACGGTTGCCGAAGGCCATGCCTTCGTGTCGCTCGGCACGTCCGGCGTTCTCTTTGCCGCCAATGCCTCCTATCTGCCGAAGCCGGAAAGCGCGGTTCACGCCTTCTGCCACGCGCTGCCCAACACCTGGCACCAGATGGGCGTGATCCTGTCGGCCACCGATGCGCTCAACTGGTATTCCGGCATCGCCGGCAAATCCGCAGCCGAGCTTTCCAGCGAGTTGGGCGACGATTTGCGGGCGCCGACTGGCGTCACCTTTGCGCCGTATCTGTCCGGCGAACGCACGCCGCATAATGACGCCGCCATCCGCGGCTCCTTCATCGGCCTTTCGCATGAGAGCGACCGCAAGGCGCTGACGCAGGCCGTGCTGGAAGGCGTGACCTTTGCCATCCGCGACAATCTCGAAGCGCTGAAATCGGCTGGCACGTCGATCTCGCGCGTCACCGCCATCGGCGGCGGTTCGCGCTCGCGCTATTGGCTCGCCTCGATTGCCACCTCGCTTGGCGTACCGGTCGATATTCCGGCGGAAGGCGATTTTGGCGCGGCCTTTGGCGCGGCCCGTCTTGGCCTGATTGCCGCGACCGGGGCCGATCCGCTTGCGGTTTGCACCCAGCCGGAAACGGAGGAAACCGTCGAGCCGGTGGCGTCGCTGTCAGCGGCCTATGAGGAGGCTTACGGCCGGTATCGGGCGCTTTATCCGGCGATCAAGCCGCTATCGCACTGAGAACCTTTCGAACACCATTTTCAATCATCAAGGGAGAAGAAATCATGAGCACTGGATTTTTCGGCAACGTCGCCAAGGTCAAATACGAGGGACCGGACAGCACCAATCCGCTGGCCTTCCGCCACTACAACCCCGATGAAGTCGTTCTCGGCAAGCGCATGGAAGACCATCTGCGCTTTGCGGTCGCCTACTGGCATTCCTTCGCCTGGGAAGGCAGCGACCCCTTCGGTGGCCGCACTTTCGACCGTCCATGGTTTGGCGATGACATGCAGAAGGCCAAGCTGAAGGCCGATGTGGCGTTTGAAATGTTCAGCCTGCTCGGCGCGCCTTACTACTGCTTCCACGATGCGGATGCGCGTCCTGAAGGCCAGACATTCGCCGAGAGCACCAGGAACCTCAACGAGATCGTCGACTACCTGCAGAAGAAGCAGGAAGAGACCGGCGTGAAGCTTCTCTGGGGCACGGCGAACCTCTTCTCCAACCGCCGCTTCATGTCCGGCGCCTCCACCAATCCGGATCCGGATGTGTTTGCCTATTCGGCAGCCACCATCAAGACCTGCATGGACGCCACGATGAAGCTCGGCGGCGAGAACTATGTCCTGTGGGGCGGCCGCGAAGGCTATGAGACGCTGCTCAACACCGATCTCTCGCGCGAATTCGACCAGATGGCGCGCATGCTGCACATGGTGGTGGAGTACAAGTACAAGATCGGCTTCAAGGGCACTATCCTCGTCGAGCCGAAGCCGCAGGAGCCGACCAAGCACCAGTATGATTACGACGTTGCGACCGTCTATGGCTTCCTGAAGAAGTACGGCCTCGAAAACGAAGTGAAGATGAATATCGAGCAGGGCCACGCGATCCTTGCCGGCCATACCTTCGAGCATGAACTGGCGCTTGCCAACACGCTCGGCATCTTCGGCTCGATCGACATGAACCGCAACGACTACCAGTCCGGCTGGGATACCGACCAGTTCCCGAACAACGTCCCGGAAATGGCGCTCGCCTACTATCAGGTCCTGCAGGCCGGCGGCTTCACCACCGGTGGCACCAACTTCGACTCCAAGCTGCGTCGCCAGTCGCTCGATCCGGAAGACCTGCTGATCGGCCACATCGGCGGCATGGATTGCTGCGCCCGTGGCCTCAAGGCTGCGGCGAAGATGGTGGAAGACGGCGCGCTCTCCAAGCCGCTGGCAGAACGCTACGCCAAGTGGGACCAGCCGGAAGCCCAGAAGATGCTGCGCGGCGAAATGAAGCTGGAGGAGATTGCGGCCAAGGTAGAGCGGGAAAACATCAACCCCGAGCCGAAGTCCGGTCGTCAGGAATATCTCGAGAACGTGGTCAACCGCTACGTTTGAGGTTTTGTGCCGGTGACAGCCGGCTGTTGCGACTGTTTCACCCCGGACGTGCATTCGGGGTGAAGCCGTTGATGCGCTTTCTCCTCCTCCCTCATCAAGTCAGTCGTATTTGGGCTATGTGGTATTCTTTGAGTCTCGCATTTGCGATGACGATGATGTGTCGCATGATGGCGCCAAGAGCTGTGAGTTTTGACTTCCCGGCTGCGAGCAGACGCTTGTATGTTGTAGCGAGATGGCTTTTGCTGTGGCTTGCCGCCATCGCCGCGGTGAAGAGTAGCGGTCGTAACTGCCGCCGTCCGCCCTTTGTAAAACGACGGCCTTTACGAGCGCCGCTGTCGCGGGCATGAGGCGCACATCCCGCCAGACTTGCTGCCTGCTTGCGATCGATGTGTCCGAGCTCTGGCATGAGAGCCAACAGCACCGGGGCGATCACCTTGCCAATACCAGGAACCGTCTGAAGGATAGCCTTGCGGTCTTTCAATCGCTTATCGAGGCTCATGATCGTTTCGATCTGCTTGTCGATAGCTTCAATGCGGCGCTTGATCTCAGTTATATGGCCGGCGATCTCGCGCGCGATCGGCTTATTGCGTGGCGCCTTTAATCGGTTTTCCTCTTGCACGCGCATAGACACCAGATCGGTACGACGCAAGACGAGCAGCTTAATTTTTGCCTCCCGTGGCTGACTTGGGCGCCAGCGAGGTAGAGATTGCGCACGTGAGAGCCCATATTCGGCAATATGGCGCGCATCAATGGCATCTGTCTTGGCATTGGCGCCGCAGGCGCGGATGAAGGCTTTGACCCGGGCAGCGTCTGCGCGATGTGCGGGAATAGCAAGGTCTTCAAGGACATCGAGGAGATTGTCCTCGTAGCCACCGGTTGCCTCGCAAATGGCGAGTGTGTCGAGGCGTCCAGCATATGGCTTTAAGATCGCTTTGAGCGCCACCTTGCTGTTTTCTAGGGTGCAGATCTCTCCGCTATGTGTGTCGAAGAAAGTGATTGTTGCTTTGGAGACGTCGAATCCCAAAGCGAATTGGATCAACTGAGGCTGGATTTGTTCGGTGTTCAGGCCCATGATTGAGCTCCATGCTTAGCATTGTCTGCGGGCGCGGCGCCAAGCCGGCCCATCAAGTCAACAAGCGATGCGAAGCTGGTGCGATTGCAGCCCAGGATGAGGTCGGTCGAGAAGACCCATTCCTGTTCGGGCGTACAAACGCATGACCTCCGGGGTGGCCACCTCGGAGGTCATCCAGCCTCTCGAACAATAAAGCACATTTTCGACAGACAATTCCTGTGCTCGTCACAGGAATCCAGCCGACGCGCGTCTGCGCGGCGAAAAAAGGCCCTTCCAGACCAAAGACTTGGTCTGACTGGATTCCTGTGACAAGCACAGGAATGAGGGTGGATGCTTCAGACCAACTATTCCGCACGCGCCTCCAATAGCGCGAGGATTTCACACCCGCACATCCCCCCGATACACATTCGGCGTCGTCCCCGTCAGCCGTCCGAAAATCTTGCGAAACGCGGCGGGGTCCGTATAGCCCACCGACCAGGCGATGGATTCGATGGAGCCGTTGGTGGTTTCCAGCAGTTGCCGCGCCTTCATGATGCGGACATTCTGGTGATACTCGGTGAGCTTCAGTTTCGTGGCGCGGAAGAAGCGGCGTTGCAGGGTGCGCTCCGAGAGGTTGACGCTCTCTGCCAGTTCACTGAGGTTCTTTTGCAGTTCCGGGTTAGCATGGAACTGGTGCTGGATTTGCAGCACCTCGCGGTCGCCATGATCGAAGCGCGGCAGGAAGGCCTTGTAGCGGGCCTGGCTGGAGCGTGGTGGATCGACGATCAGGAAGCGAGCGGTCTCCAGCATCACCGTCTGGCCGAGAAGCTTCTCCACCAACAGCAGGCCGAGGTCGGCCCAGGCCAGAATGCCGCCCGCGGTAATCACGTCGCCATCGTCGATGATCATGTTGTCGGGCGCCACATCGATGCCGGGAAAGCGCTCCGACAGCCTGTCTGCAAAGGCCCAGTGCGTGGTGGCGCGGCGCCCGTTGATGAGGCCGGTTTCGGCCAACACGAAAGCGCCGGCACAGACCGAGCAGATGGTCACGCCTTCGGCATGTTGCTCTGACAGCCACTGCGAAGCAGGCGTCATGCTCTGCATCTTCTCCGGCATGACGATGCTGGGCGGCGCGATGACGTAGCGCAGCGCGTGGGGCTCGCCCGGATGCGAGTCCCAGACGCAGGAAACCGTCTCGCCTTCCATCTTCCAATGGCTGATGCGGATGCTGCTTTCGCCGGCGCGGCCTTCCACCGTCATGGCCCAACTCGCGGCAATGCTGAAGAGATCGGTCAGCCCGTAGATCGCGGCCAGCTGACAGTCCGGATAGATGAGTAGCGCAATTTCGATTGTGCTGATATTCGTATCGGCGGTCTTCGGGACGTCCGCCTCGACACCTTTTTCCAGCATTTGTACCATTGTCACTTTTGCCTTCTATAAAGTCGTTTGCGCCACGTGTTTTGTGTAGAGCATGGCGCTAGCGTGTTCAAGTCAACAGCAACCAGGCAGGGGCCGACAGGAGAGCGCGATGACGGACTTGAAGACGACAGACGATACCAACCGCCTTTCCGTATCGAGACGCACCGTCTTGATCGCAAGTGCAGCCCTTGCAGGTGCCGCACTTTCGCCATTCGCCTTTCCACCCGCCTATGCAGCAACCAATTCAGCACAAGGAGATATCGATATGGGCTACGTTACCACTAAAGACGGCGTGCAGATCTTCTACAAGGACTGGGGTCCAAAGGACGCGCAGCCGGTTGTCTTCCACCACGGCTGGCCGCTCTCGTCCGACGACTGGGACGCGCAGATGCTGTTCTTCCTTGCCAACGGCTACCGCGTCGTTGCCCATGACCGCCGCGGTCACGGCCGCTCAGAGCAGGTTTCCGAAGGTCACGACATGGACCACTACGCCGCCGACGCCTTTGCCGTCGTCGAGGCGCTGGCCCTGAGGAACGCCATCCATATCGGTCACTCCACCGGTGGCGGCGAAGTCGCGCGCTATGTAGCAAAGCATGGCGAACCGGCTGGGCGCGTTGCCAAGGCCGTTCTGGTTTCCGCCGTTCCGCCACTGATGCTCAAGACCGAGGCCAATCCGGAAGGCCTGCCAATGGAAGTCTTCGACGGTTTCCGTTCCGCACTTGCCGCAAACCGCGCACAGTTCTTCCGCGATGTTCCGGCTGGCCCCTTCTACGGCTTCAACCGCGATGGTGCGACAGTGCATGAAGGCGTGATCCAGAACTGGTGGCGTCAGGGCATGATGGGTGGTGCGAAGGCCCATTACGATGGCATCAAGGCGTTTTCCGAAACCGACCAAACGGACGACCTGAAGGCAATCGGCGTTCCGACGCTGGTGCTGCATGGTGAGGACGACCAGATCGTTCCGATCGCGGACTCGGCCCACAAGTCGATCAAGCTTTTGAAGAACGGTGAGTTGAAGACCTACCCCGGCTTCTCCCACGGCATGCTGACAGTCAATGCCGATGTGCTGAACGCCGATCTTCTGGCATTCGCCAAGAAGTAAGGAGACGAGAGGCCGCTGGCTGCGCGGAAACGCCCGGCCAGCGGCTTTTTTTGTTCGTGGCCTGTCCGGCATATGAGGATTTCCTATAGGCACACTTCTGTGCCTTCTTGTGTGCGCCGCAACAAAACCTATGTGTGTTGGCGTTTCACAAAGGGTTCGAGACCGCCATCGAGGCGTAGGTCCGGCCCGCCAAGGAGTTTTTATGCTGATCGATAAATTGAACTGGCGTTACGCTACAAAGAAGATGGACCCCTCCAAGGCTGTATCCGAGGACAAGGTGGACCGCATCATCGAGGCGGCGCGTCTGGCTCCGACGTCAAGCGGCCTGCAGCCTTTCGAAATCATCGTCGTGACCAATCCTGATGTTCGCGCCAAGATCCAGGAGATTGCCTGGAACCAGGCACAGATCACCGACGGCTCGCATCTGCTCGTCTTTGCCGCGTGGGACAATTACACGCCAGAGCGCATCAACCACATGTTCGACCTGACGAACGAAGAGCGCGGCTTCAAGAACGAAGGCTGGGAAAAGTATCGCCAGTTCCTGCTCGGCATGTACCCGGACCGTGATCCGGAAGAAAACTTCGAGCACGCCGCCCGTCAGGCTTACATTGCCTTCGGCATGGCTGTCGCACAGGCCGCTTTCGAAGGCGTGGATACAACACCGATGGAAGGTTTCGAGCCTGCCAAGCTGGACGAGATTCTTGGCCTTCGCGAAAAGGGCCTGCGTTCGGTGACCATCCTGCCGCTTGGCTATCGTCAGGAAGAGGGCGACTGGCTGGTCAATCTGAAGAAGATCCGTCGTCCGCTGGACCAGTTCGTGACCAAGGTCGCCTGAGCGAGATCTCCGGCCCTCGGGCAGATTTTTCCGTCATTCGCGGATAATTGAAATATCCTGCCTATAAATCGGTATCGCATACGGGCATGTATGCGATACACAGATGGCGAAACGCTAAAGCCCTCGCAGGTTCGGCGTGAAAGTCATCGTCTTCAGAAAGTCGACCATGCTCTCAGATGTCTTTCATTGTCGAATGTGCCGGATGGCGGCATGAACGGTTGTGGCCAGAACGGCCGCCTGCCGGAATGAAGAGATAGATTTCCTCAAGAGCAATGGCATGAATTCCGCAATTTTACAGGACGCAGCGCGTCCAATCGAGGCTTCGACAGCCGATCCGATGGTGTCGTTCGAAGCCGTGACCAAGACCTTTGGCGGCAATGGCAGAGAGCCGGCCTTCACGGCACTTGCCGGCGTGGATTTCGTCGTCCCGCGCGGCGGGATCTCCGGCATTATCGGCCGTTCGGGTGCTGGCAAATCCACCATGATCCGGCTCGTCAACGGGCTGGAACGTCCGACATCCGGTAAGGTCATTGTGGATGGCGTCGATGTCGGCGCGCTGGACGAGGGTGGCTTGCGCACGCTTCGCCGCTCCGTTGGCATGATCTTCCAGCACTTCAACCTGCTGTCGTCACGCACCGCTTACGACAATGTGGCGCTACCGCTCGAAATCTCCGGCGTCTCCAAGGACGATATCAAACGCAAGGTCGGGCCGCTGCTCGATCTTGTCGGCCTTGGCGACAAGGCCAAGCGCTACCCGGCGGAACTCTCCGGTGGCCAGAAACAGCGTGTCGGCATTGCGCGTGCGCTTGCGACCGAGCCGAAGCTGCTGCTTTCCGACGAAGCAACGTCTGCGCTGGATCCCGAAACCACGCAATCGATCCTCGAATTGTTGAAGCGCATCAATGCCGAACTTGGCTTGACGGTGCTGCTCATCACCCACGAGATGGAGGTGGTGAAGACCATCGCCTCGCAGGTTGCCGTCATCGACAAGGGCCTGATCGTCGAGCAGGGCTCCACCTTTGATATCTTCACCCATCCGCAACACGAAACGACCCGCAGCCTGTTGTCGTCTGCCGTCGGCGTCAAGCTGCCGCATTGGGTGACATCGGGATTGAAAAGCGAGCCCACTGCTGCCGACCGCATTCTGGTGCGTCTCGTCTTCTTCGGCGATACAGCCTTCAAGCCTCTCACTGCACGTCTCGTCGCCGAAATCGGCCCGGATGTGAATATTTTGGCCGGCACCATCGAGGAAATTGCAGGCGCGCCGTTCGGCTCGCTGGTCGTGTCCTATCCGGCAACGCCCGAGGTTCTGGCACGTGCCCAACGCTTCTATGACGAAACAGGTCTGACGACGGAGGTGCTTGGCTATGTCGCCTGATATGCTGTTCAACATTCTCCTCAAGGGCCTGATCCAGACGCTGCATATGGTGGCGGTGTCCGGCATTGTCGGCTCGTTGCTTGGCCTGCCGATCGGCATCTTCCTTGCCACCAGCGGCAAGGGTGAGCTGTTCGAAGCGCCAATCACGAACCGCATCATCGGCTTTATCGTGAACGCGGCGCGTTCCACCCCCTTCATCATTCTGGTGGTGGCGATCATTCCCTTCACCCGGCTTGTCGCCGGCACATCGATCGGCACGAACGCGGCGATCGTGCCGCTGACGGTGGCGACCGTGCCCTTCATCGCAAGGCTGGTGGAAGCGGCGATACGCGAAGTGGACAAGGGGCTGATCGAGGCAGCGCGTGCCATGGGTGCCACGCCGCTCCAGATCGTCACAAAGGTGCTTCTGGCCGAAGCCAAGCCAGGGATCACGCTCGCGCTCACCCTGACACTCGTCAGCCTCATCGGCTATTCGGCGATGGTGGGTGCTGTCGGCGGCGGTGGTCTTGGAGACCTCGGCATTCGCTATGGCTACCAGCGCTTCATGCCGGATGTGATGCTGGCGGTGGTCATCGTCCTCATCGTGCTGGTGCAACTGGTGCAGAGCGCAGGTGATGCGCTGGCCCGCAGCTTCGACAAGCGCAACCGCAAGAATTGACATTCAATGTGCGGGGTCTGTCCCGTGCTTAAGAGATAACACACTAAAGGAGACACCTGATGAAAAAGCTCATTATCGCTGCTTCTCTCGCAGCACTCTTTGCCGGCAGCGCGCTGGCCGAAACCATCAAGATCGGCGTCACACCCGCCGAACATGCGCAGATCATGGAGCAGGTGAAGAAGGTTGCGGCAGGCAAGGGCCTCGACATCGACATCCTCGAATTCTCCGATTATGTCGTGCCGAACCAGGCGTTGGCCGATGGTGAGCTGCAGGCCAACTCCTTCCAGCACCAGCCTTATCTCGACAACCAGATCGCTGATCGCAAGTTCGATCTCGTCAGCGTCGGCACCACCATCACCACGCCGATGGGCGTCTATTCCAAGAAGGTGAAGAGCCTGGACGAGCTGAAGGATGGCGCGACCGTCGGCATTCCCAACGACCCGACCAATGGCGGCCGCGCGCTTCTGGTGCTGGCCTCCAAGGGCCTGATCAAGGTGAATGAAGCTGTTGGCCTGAAAGTCACGCCGGCCGACATCACCGAGAACCCGAAGAACATCCAGATCGTCGAACTCGACGCCGCACAGCTGCCGCGCTCGCTCGACGACACCGATGCATCGGTGATCAACACCAACTACGCAACCGCTGCCGGTCTCAACCCGAAGAAGGATTCGATCGCCATCGAAAGCGAAAAGTCTCCCTATGCGAACGTGATCGCGGTGCGCTCGGAAGACAAGGACAAGCCTTGGGTGAAGACGCTTGTCGAATCCTACCACAGCCCGGAAGTGAAGAACTTCATCCTCGAGAAGTATAACGGCACCGTTATCCCGTCCTGGTAACAGGCTGTTCCACGTCGCCATCGGTCGACTGCAGATGGCAGCCCCGCCCGCGAGACGACGTGTAGAAATTTCGCCCCTTTCGCAACCGCGGGAGGGGCTTTTTCTTGCGCAGGTGGAAAATTGTACGTTTCTTACCAAGTTTCTGCGCGCGCTTTTAATCTCTTTTGAATGTTTCCCCCGCACCATGCGCTTTGTAAGGCGAGTGCGTTTAGTGTGGGGCAGGGCAGAATGAGGATGATCGGCAGGAGATCTGCGGTTGCAGGTGTTCTTTTCGCCTTTGCGCTTATCGTCACCCTGATCACCGCGCTTGTTCTTTCGGCGCTGACCAATGTTACCGAAATGGCCAACCGGCTGGATGAGGAACGTTCTCTCCAGACCGCGCGTGGCGCGCTCTCCACCTTCCAACATCAGCTTGGCGCGACGCTCAACGATTACGCCGCCTGGGACGATGCTGCTCGCTTTGTCTATGCCGAGGATGGCGCTGGTTGGATCATCAGCAATTACGGCGACATGACCGTCAACAGCGAGCTCTTCGATACCGCCGTTATTCTGGACGATCAGGACGGCGTGCTGCTCGCCTATCAGAATGGTGCGCCAGCGCCTTGGAGCGTCGGCTCCTATTTCGGCGGCAGCGTTTCCGAGATGATCAACCGCATTCGCAATGCCGGACCGGAGACTGTGCCGGAAATGACCGGCTTCATCCGCACGCGTGACGGCATTGCTGCCGCCGGTGTGGCGCTGGTGCGCAAGAAATCCGGAGAGCTCGACCCCTCGCTCGGCAAGCGCTATCTGGTCTTCGTTCGTCATCTGACGGATGAAAAGGTCGGCAAGCTCGGCCAGACCTATCTGGTCAATGGGCTGTCGCTTCAGAGAGGGCTTGCGACCACGCCCTACTATGTCGACATCGTCGATCCGCACGGCGAGATCCTCGGGAAGCTCACCTGGACCTCCGCCATGCCGGGCGATGTCAGCCTGAACGAAGTGCGCCCGCGGGTATTGAGCGCCTTTGCCATTGTCGGCGTTTTCTTCCTGGTGCTTTTCATTTTCGGCCTTGCCGTCATCCGCAGGCTCAGACGCGAGGAAGCGGTGATGCGCGAGCAGCTGCTGGTCGATCGTTTGAGCGGCCTCTACAATCGTCCCGGCCTGTTTTTCGGGCTGAAGCGCATGACCGAGGCTGCGAGCGCGGACGGCTCCTATGTGGAGCTCATCTATCTTGATCTCGATGGCTTCAAGGATGTGAATGATTCCTTCGGCCACGAGGTCGGCGATCTGCTGATCAAGGCCTTTGCCGCGGCGCTCCGTGTTCTTGCACCCAAGGATGCTCTCCTTGCGCGGCTCGGCGGCGATGAGTTCGCCATAGCGCTTCAAGGTCCCGATGCCCGTTTGGAGGGGCGTCGGTTCTGCGACGCGCTGCTGGAACTCGTCTCCGAACCCTTCATGCTGGGCGACCGCGTCGCGGCCATAGGCTGCAGCATCGGCACGGCCGTCTCCAAGGGCGGCGATATCAATGGCGAGGAACTGCTACGGCGCGCGGATATGGCGATGTATGAGGCAAAGGAAGGCGGCGGCGGCCGCTACTTCGCCTACCAGGCCGATCTCGATGCGCGCCGCGAAGAGCGCAAACAGCTGGAAGCCGACCTGAAATACGGCATCGACAACAATGAAATCCGCGTCGCCTTCCAGCCGGTGGTCAACACGCTGACCCGCCGCATCATCGGAGTGGAGGCACTCGCCCGCTGGAACCGGCCAGGCTACGGCCCGGTCTCTCCGGATGTCTTCATTGCCGCGGCAGAATCCAGCGGTCTGATCGACAAGCTCGGAATGCAGGTGATGCGTACGGCGCTGAAGGAAGCGGCCGCATGGCCGGAGCTGAAGATCGCCATCAACATCTCGCCCGTCCAGTTTCGCAATCCCGCCTTTGCCGGGCACGTGGTTCAGGTGCTGGAAGAAACCGGCATTGCGCCGGAGCGGGTGATGCTGGAAATGACCGAAGGCTATTTCATCCACCATCCGGAGCGCGCCCAGGCGGCCATCGAAAAGCTGCAGCAGATCGGGCTCAGCATCGCGCTCGATGATTTTGGCTCCGGCTTTGCCAGCACCGGCTATCTGCGCCGCTTTGGCTTCGACCGGATGAAGATTGACAAGTCGCTCGTCGTCGCACTCGAAGAGGGCGGTCGCTCGCTGGAAATGCTCACTGCCACCGTCGCACTTGCCCGCTCTCTCGGCATGCCGGTGACAGCAGAGGGCATCGAAACCGAAGATCAGGCCGTGATCCTGCAAATCTGCGGCTGCGACGAGCTGCAGGGTTATCTTTTTTCCAAGCCGCTGGATGCGTCAGGTATTGACGAATTGCTGTCGCAACAAGATGCGCCGCTTGAGCAGCTGAAGGCGTCCTAAAGCGCGTCTTCACATACCGTTCTGGCAAAACTGCTGAACCATTTCGCTCAGGCCGTGCTTCAAACCGGACCGCGATTACCGCCCCAGATGCTTCTCGCCGCGCTTCTTAGCGATATCGATCTGCTTTTGGCGGTCGCGGAAGCGTTGGCGGTCTTCTTCGGTGCGGTCGTGGTAGCAGCTCGGGCAGGACACACCCTCTTCGAAGAGCGGCGACAGGCGCACCTCTTCAGTGATCGGGTTGCGGCAGGCGTGGCAAAGCTGGTGGTCGCCTTCGGCAAGGCCGTGAACGACGGAGACGCGCTCATCGAAGACGAAGCAGGCGCCTTCCCAAAGGCTTTCTTCTTCCGGCACCTCTTCCAGATATTTCAGAATGCCGCCCTTGAGGTGGAACACGTCTTCGAAACCCTGTTCCTTCATGAAGGCCGTGGCCTTTTCGCAGCGGATGCCGCCGGTGCAATACATGGCGATCTTCGGCTTGTTGTGCAGGCCGGGATTGTTCTTCACCCAATCGGGAAACTCACGGAACGTCTTGGTCTGCGGATCGACCGCACCCTTGAAGAGGCCGATCGCCGTCTCGTAATCGTTGCGGGTATCGATGACGATGGTGTCCGGATCGGAGATCAGCGCGTTCCAGTCCTTCGGCTCCACATAGGTGCCGACGATCCGGTTGGGATCGATATCCGGCACGCCCATGGTGACGATTTCCTTCTTCAGCTTCACCTTCATGCGCACGAAAGGCATTTTCGACGCACGGCTTTCCTTGTGCTCCAGGCTTGCAAATTCCGGCAGGGCGCGAAGATAGGACAGCACGGTCTTGATCCCCGCATCCGTACCCGCAATCGTCCCATTGATGCCTTCCGCCGCCAGAAGCAGAGTGCCCTTGACGCCCTGCTCCTGGCAGAGCTTGAACAGCGGCTCGCGCACGCTCTCGAACCGCGGAAAGCGGGCAAAATGATAAAGCGCTGCCACGAGGAAATCGTCAGCGGCACCGGAGAGGGTAGAACTGGAAGACGTCGCCTCGGCGGTGGCGTCCGGGCGGAAGGATGTCGCGTTGTCGGTCATGGCCGCTGAAATACAGCCATCCGGGCGTTGTTGCAATCCTGATTGCGCTGGATTTGCGCCGGGCGTCTCAGCGCTTGACGATGGTCAAGTCTTGCAATCCAGACTTGCCTTCACAGCAAATCCGACTGTATCGGTGTCAGCCCAACAGATTGAGGTGAGCATGAGACATACTTTTCTACTGGCGGGCTTATGTATGGCATTGAGTGGCTGTGGCCTGCTGAAGTTGCCGGAAGGTTTTCACGAAGCGGAGGTGGCAAGGCTGAACCTTGTAGGTTTGGACTTCGAAGCCGCAAAGCTGAAAGTGATGCGAGCAGGATTTGAATGCAGACCGTCAGAAAACCGCGATGTCGGGAAGAACTCAATTCAATGCAACAAAAGATCGCCTGACATTCTGTGCCCTCAGCGGCGCTTTGTGGCTTTCACCAAGGACTCGAAGAGCGGCAAGGTCATCAGCGTCGGGACGCGCGTGGTCGATAATTTCTGCTTGGGGGCCGCTTAGGCCGGAATGGCGGCGGAGCGTCGAGCCGCGGCAATAGCGCAGCGACAGTTTCTTGTCGCTACATCTTCTTCATCTCACTGCGCCGCATGCTTCCACAAAAGCGCAATAATTTTCGCCTCCCGGGCGGCGGTCTCAGCGAAGACGTGGTCAGCCAATGCGAGACTTTCTTCGCGCAGCGCCTGCTGTCGGTCGATAATGGCGTCGAGCAGCAAAGCGAGCGTCTCGGAGCCTGCGAAGCTGTCGGGTTCGCGATCGGCGAAGGCGGCGAGTACGGAGAGGTCGTGTTCGTGGCCGAGCAGTTTGACCAGTTGCTTGGCTTCCGCCTTCTTGGCGCGCATGGCGGATGGCCAGAGCTTTTGCAGTAGCGCGAGATGCATCCAATAGATCTGACCGCTTTTGCGCAGGTCATGAAAATACTCGTCATGGGCTTGCCCATGGCAAAGGCCTAGCGCATCAAGCGCCTTGCGGCGCTGCTTTTCCCACGTCTTGCGGATCATCTTCAGCGCGGTCTTTTCCCCGTGAGAGAGCGACAGAGAAGAGAGTGCGTCCTTGCCTTCCTGGCAGGACTGGATGGCGGCTTCGATCTTTGTTGGAAGGTCCCCGTCTTCATGGGTCGCGTCGTCGCGACGCTTGCTCAGCACATGATGGGCGGTTGTCAAAGCGTATCGTTCGCCATCGGAGCGGGCGAAACCTTGCAGATAGGTGATGGTTTCGACCAGTGCCGCGGCATCGCGCGCGGCCGACAGCGAGCGGGCGATATCGCGAAAGCGGGCGTTTTCCGTCTTGCGGAAATCAGGTGCTTCCTTCTCCAGGAATCGATAAAGCGCGCGGATGCGCTTGAACTTCTTTCGGGCATCATGCACGGCACGGTCCGTGCCGTCCGGCTGATCCTTCAGCAGAGCGATGGCGTCGTCGATGAGTTCCACGCCTGTGCGCTTGATCTCCTCGACGAAGGAGCGGGTGGGATCAATCCTGAAGGACATCGCACAGCTCTCCGCTTAGATCTTCCATGGCCATATGCTGGTTGGAATAGCGCCGGTCGCCGGTGACTTCGGTGCCAAGCCAAGCGGGCAGGGAAGGGCAGTCGGTCTCTTCGCGCATCTCGACTTCGGCGACCACGAGGCCGCGATAGATGCCGTCGAAGACATCCACTTCCCAGACGAAGCCTTCATGATCCACCGTATATCGGGTCTTTTCGATGACGATGCCGAGTGCTGTCGTCATCAATTCGCGGGCGTCTTCGACGGTGATGGGGTATTCGTATTCGTCGCGCACAAGCGCGCTGGTGCCGATTTTTATGGTCAGCCGGGCGTCGGTGTCGTCCATGATCCTGACGCGCACGGAGCGGTCTTCCATGGAGGCGATATAGGCTTGCTGGAAGGATTTCCGAGACGTCGTTTCTCTGCGCCACTCATCGTTGCGGACCAGAAACTTGCGTTCGATTTCTTTTGCCATTCAACACCCTGTGCTGTTTTGCCGGGACGGTAAACCAAGTGATTGTCATGAAAAAGCAATAAATGAGAAATCGTTGCCTCGGCCTCGACATGACGGGATGAGCGCGGTATTTGAAAGCCCAATTTCAATCGATCCAAAAGCGGGAGATATCGCCATGGCCCAGGATTCCGAAAAGCTTCTTTCCATCCTGAAACTTCAACCCGTGGTGCCTGTGCTGATCGTTGACGATCTGGCCTCTGCCGTACCACTGGCCCGCGCGCTGGTCGAAGGCGGTCTGAAAGCCATCGAGATCACCATGCGCACGCCCGTGGCGCTCGATGCCATCCGCGCGGTTGCCGCAGAGGTGGAAGGCGCGCATGTGGGTGCTGGCACCATTTTGAACGCCAAGGACTTCGATGCCGCTGCCAAGGCTGGTTCCACCTTCATCGTCAGCCCCGGCGTCAACAAGAGCGTGCTGGAGGCTGCCGAAGGCTCCAACGTGCCGCTCCTTCCAGGTGCGGCAACAGCCAGCGAAGTCATGGTGCTGCGCGATGCGGGCTACAAGGTTCTGAAGTTCTTCCCCGCCGAGCAGGCCGGTGGCGCCCCTTACCTGAAGGCGCTTTCCTCGCCACTCGCCGGCACCGTGTTCTGCCCGACCGGTAGCGTCTCTCTGAAAAATGCCAAGGATTACCTGTCGCTGCCAAACGTCGTTTGCGTCGGCGGCTCCTGGGTTGCGCCGAAGGAACTGATCGCCGCAGGCGATTGGGCCGGCATTACCAAGCTTGCGGCAGAAGCCGCCGCTCTTCGCAGCTGATATCGCGATCACGCCGTTCACGACGGCGTGATGAGCGCCGCCAATTGTATTGACCCCGACACTTCCTATCTCCTGTTTCGACATTGACCGAAACAGGAGATTTTGATGTTCGACGCGAAGAAGCTTCTCGACCAGTTTTTGGGTTCGCAGGTGCCTGGGCTGTCAGGAAGCGTGCGGGACCGGGCAGGCCAAGCCGCAGAGATTGCGAAGAACAACCCAATGAAGGCTGGCGCCCTTGCTGCCGCAATTCTCGGCACCAAGACGGGCCGCAAGCTGGCAGGCAATGCAGCCGCCGTAGGCGGTATCGCCGCCATTGCCGGTCTTGGCTACCTCGCTTACCGCAACTACCAGTCCGGCAAGTCGCCGCAGGCCGTGACCCAGCCGCAGCCGACGCAGGAGCTGCTGCCGCCACCGGTCGATTCTCCGTTCCACCCGCAGTCTCCCGCGCTGTCCAACAGCTTTGCGCTGACGCTGGTGCAGGCGATGATTGCCGCCGCCAAGGCTGACGGCCACATTGACGCTGTCGAGCGCGCCCATATCATGGAGAAGGTCAAGGTCTCGGGTCTCGACCATGAGGCGGAAGCCTTCATCGAGAAGGAACTGGCCGATCCGCTTGATATCGACGCGCTGGTGGCTGCGGCAACCACCGAAGAGCAGAAGGTGGAAATCTACACTGCCTCGCGTCTCACCATCGAGCCGGACAGCCGGGCCGAGCGCGGCTATCTCGATCTTCTCGCCGGTCGTCTTGGCCTGCCGGATGCGCTGGTGGAGCATATCGAGGCGACCGTGTCGGCGGCCAAGGTCTGATCGATCAAATTATTCCATATCAGAGGTCGGTTGTCTTTGATGGACAGCTGACCTATTCCTCTGGGTAGAACCGCTCAGGAGGAAACATGCGCGATCTCAGCCAGTTCAAAGGATGTCCAGCACCGCAGCCGGTGACGCTTGAAGGCCGGTTCGTGACCGCCGTTCCCTTCGATCGGGCGACGCACCAGCAGGCGCTTTGGGATGCACTTGGCGGGCTCGGCACCAATGAGCTGATCAAGTACTTCCCGAACGAACCCTTCCCCGATGCGGCTGCTTTCAGCGACTGGATTGAGGGCATGGCGGCAAGCTTCCAATGGGTGACGCTGGTCTTCATCGAGAATGCCACACAACAGGTGGTCGGCATGGCGACCTATATGCGGCCAGATCCCAAGAATGGCGTGGTGGAGGTGGGCTCCGTGGCGCATGGGCCGAAGATGAAGCGCTCGCCGCTTGCCACCGAAGCCCATTATCTGATGGCCCGGCATGTCTTCGACGATCTCGGATACCGACGCTACGAATGGAAGTGCCACAATGAAAACGAGCCGTCCAAGGTGACGGCCAAGCGCTATGGCTTCACCTTCGAAGGCGTCTTCCGCCAGCACATGATCTCCAAGGGCAAGAACCGCGATACGGCATGGTTTTCGATTATCGACAGCGAGTGGCCGGTGATCCGCGAAGCCTTCGAGTCGTGGCTTTCGCCCGACAATTTCAACGAAGACGGAACGCAGAAGCGCAAGCTTGAAGATATCCGCGAAGGTCTTTCCGGCGGGGCCGCAGCATGAGCGGCAAGGATACGAAATCGGCTGCGATTGCCGCCATCGCCATCATCCTCGGCTTCGGGGTTCTTTTCTACCTCGTGCCCACGGTCACATTGTGGCTTGCCAATACCTATTCGGTATGGCTGGCGGCGGCCTTCGATGTTGCGGCGGTGCTGGCCTTCTTCCTGGTGTTCTGGCTCAGAGCGCGCCAGCAGCGGCGGGGTTGAGCGGCTGTCGTAAAGGTCGGCACGACTGCCCAAAAATTCTGCATTCGGCCTTTTCTTGCACCTTCTTTCGGCGCAATTCCAAATGATGTATAGCGGCGGCATTTGGATGCCGTTTTACATATTTTTGGTGACTTCATGGACCGGAATGTGGCCGAAAGGCCGATGGAATTGACCGTCTTTGCGCCGATTGCCCCGTCGCTTCCCGTCCGAGAGGATGAACCTTATGCCCGCGACGAGATGTTGCAGGAAATCTTTGAGCAGACAGCCAGGCGGTATCCCACCAAACGCGCTTTAAGGCTTCTTGGAAACGATCCCGAATATAGCCGCCGCACGGAGCTCACCTACGAGCAACTGGCTGAGCGCGCCATTCGCTTTGCCCGCACGCTGCAGACCATGGGTGTCAGACGTGGCGACCGTGTCGTCATCTGCCTGCCGCGCGGGCTCGATCAATATATGGCGATCCTCGGGACGCTCTGGGCCGGCGCCTGCTATGTGCCGGTGGACTGGACGTACCCGCAGGACCGCATTGATTTCATTGCCGAGGATAGCGGTGCCACGCTGATCGTCACCGATGCCGAACGGGCCGGCGCCATGCGTATCAAGACGCTGGTGGTGAATGAAAATCTGGGGGATCTTGCTGCACAGGATGCGCTGCCGATCACTCGGGAAGAAATCGGCGCGTCTCCCGACGATCTCGCCTATATCATCTACACCTCCGGAACGACCGGTCGCCCCAAGGGCGTGATGATCTCGCATCGCAGCGCCTGCCATTTCCTGCGGGCCGAAGGCGCGATCCTGGCGGTCGAGGATACCGACAAGGTGTTCGGCGGCTTCAGCGTTGCCTTCGACATGTCGATCGAAACCATGTGGAGCGCCTTTTCCGCCGGTGCCGAACTGCTGGTTGCCAACGAAGCGCTGCACAAGGCGGGGCCGGATGTGGCGATCACGCTGGCAGAGGAGGGCGTCACCGTCTGGCATGTGGTGCCATCGCTCTTCACGCTGGTGGAAACCGAGCTTCCGACGCTTCGCATCGTTAATCTGGGCGGCGAAGCCTGCCCGCCCGATCTCGTCAACCGCTGGGCGCGCGCCGGTCTTCGCATTCTCAACACCTATGGCCCCACCGAAACGACGGTGACGGCCACCTGGACGGAGGTGCAGCCGGGCCGGCGCGTTACCATCGGCCGGCCGCTGCCGGGCTATACCGCCTGGATCGTAGACGACAAGCTCTGGCCGGTCAACGCCGGTGCCGAAGGCGAGCTTGTGATCGGCGGGCCGGGGGTCAGTTCCGGCTATGTGAACCGTCCCGATCTCACCGCAGACAAATTCGTCATGACGCCCTTTAACGGCCCGGACGGGCTTCCCGCCCGAATCTACCGCTCCGGCGACCTCGTGCGGCTCGATGCTGTCGGCGATATCGAATTCATGGGGCGCATCGATACGCAGGTGAAGATCCGCGGTTTCCGCGTCGAGCTTGCCGAAATCGAAGCGGTGATTGCCGAGGATTCTGCCGTGGCGCAGGCCGTGGTGCATCTCTTTCGGGACGATGACGGGTCCGAGCTTCTCGCCGCCTTCCTCGTGGCGCGCGGCAGTGGCGTGATTGATATCGACGCTGCCCGCAAGCGGGTCAGCGATCGCCTGCCGAACTACATGCGCCCTGCCGCCTATCAGGTGCTAGAGGCGCTGCCGACGCTGCCTGCCTCTGGCAAGGTAGACCGCAAGGCGCTTCAGCGTCCCTCGGTGGTGGCATCCTCGGATCGCGCCACTGTCGCGCCCGAAACGCCGCTGGAAATCCAGCTGCATGCCATCTGGTCTGAGGCTTTCGCGCCGCAGAAGGTCTCGGTCGAGGATGACCTCTTCGAGGATCTGGGCGGCCATTCGCTGAAGGCCGCACGTCTGGCGTCGGCCATGCGCAAGGCGCCCGGCCTCTCCGGCGTTTCCATTCAGGATCTCTACGCCGCGCCGACGATCCGCCGCCTTGCCGCACGCCTTGGCGAGCGGGTGATGGCCGAGAGCGCCGCCCTGGAGCCCTTCCACCGGGTCAGCAACTTCCAGAAGCGTCTTTGCTGGACGCTGCAGACCATCGCGCTGGTGCCGATCTATGCGGTGGCGGGCCTGCAATGGTTCTTCCCCTATCTCGCCTATACCTATCTGGTCGAAGATTTCGGCCGCGTTTCGGCGCTGCTTCTGAGCGGCTTGAGCTTCATTCTCATTCCACCACTCGGCATGGTCTTTGCCATCCTCGTCAAATGGATGGTGATTGGCCGCTACAAGGCGGGCGATTATCCGCTATGGGGAAGCTATTATCTGCGCTGGTGGTTTGTGCGCCGCCTCTCCGATATCATCGCCACACCCTATCTCAGCGGCACCCCGATGATCCGCGCCTATTACCGGCTGCTGGGTGCCAGGATTGGTCGCCGTGCCTTTATCGGCACCGTTGCCATCGACACCGCGGACCTCGTCAGTATCGGCGATGATGCTATCGTCAGCGATTATGCGATGCTTGCCACCAGCTCCGTGGAGCGCGGTCTGTTGCGCCTCGGCTCGGTCAAGATCGGCCGTAGTGCGTCGATCGGCACCATGGCGGTGATCGGGCGCAACTGCGTGGTGGGCGATGCCGCAGCGCTCGAAGACCTGTCTTCGCTACCGATGAACCAGTCGATCCCGGCTGGTGAAAGCTGGAACGGTTCTCCGGCCAAATGCGCCGCCACGGGTCGCGTTGCCCGGCGCGATGACGAGGCTGGCTTCCTACGCCGCTTCCTGGTCGGTGTGGGGCTGTTCATCGCCGCTGCCCTTCTTCCGGTGGTGGCCATCCTGCCGATTGCGCCCGGTCTGATCGCGATGATCGAAATCGACTGGAACACGGATGGCTATTCCTACCTGCTGATTTCGCCCTTCCTGGCGCTCACCTATATCGTTTTGATGTGCGTTCTGACCGTCTTTGCCAAGCGCATGATCCTCGGGCCCGTGCGGCCGGGACGCTACTCGATCCATAGCTGGTTCTACCTGCGCTTCTGGTTCGTCCAGCAGGTGACGGATCTGGCGCTGGCACTTCTTCACCCGATCTACGCCACCCTTTATGTGCTGCCCTGGTATCGCGCACTGGGTGTGCGGATCGGCAAACGTGCCGAGATTTCGACTGCTGCAAAGATCGTGCCGGATCTCGTCGATATTGGGCCGGAGAGCTTCATTGCCGATGGCGTGATCTTTGGTGCGGCGCGCCATGAGCCGGGCATCATCGAGCTTGCGCATACTCGCATCGGCCGCCGCTCCTTCATCGGCAACTCCGCCGTGCTGCCGACCGGTGCCAAGATTGCCGATGGTACGCTGATCGGCGTTCTCTCCAAGCCGCCATCGGATGGCGGGGCCGAGAAGCCGGATGGCACATGGTTCGGCTCGCCACCGATTTCGCTGCCCGTGCGCCAGGCCGTCGGCCTGTTCGATGAGGGTGCGCGCTTCAACCCACGGCCGCGCCTCGTCGCCATGCGTCTGTCGATCGAGGCGATCCGCGTGATCCTGCCACTGACCCTGTTCCTCGCCTTCTTCAGTATCCTCTTTTCCATCGTCGGGGATATTCAGGATTACGATGACAGCCAGGCGCTGATCGCGGCCGTCTTCCCCTTCCTCTATATCGGCTTCGCGTTGGCCTCTGGTCTCTCGGTCGTGGCGCTGAAATGGCTGGTGATGGGGCGCTACAAGCCGACGACCAAGCCGCTGTGGAGCACCTTCGTCTGGCGCACCGAACTGGTGACGGCCACATATGAGAACCTCGCAGTACCAAACCTTTTGCAGCCCTTGCGCGGCACGCCGTGGATCTCGGCCTATCTGCGTCTGCTCGGCTGCAAGATCGGTCGCGACTGCTTCATCGACACGACCGACGTCACCGAGCACGATCTGGTGCGCATTGGCGACGAGGTGGCGCTGAACGAGTTCTCCGGCCTGCAGACCCATCTCTTCGAAGACCGGGTGATGAAGGTCAGCAGCGTGACCGTGGGCGACCGCGCCGTGATCGGCTCCTACGCCATCGTGCTCTACGATGCGGAAATCGGCGACGATGCCCAACTCGGCGACCTGTCGGTCGTCATGAAGGGCGAAACGCTGCCGACAGGCACGTCATGGGAAGGCTCTCCAGCGCAACCCGTGCGCAACGCATGAGCGAGATCGTCTGGCTTTCCGGCACGGACGATCTGACAACAGCCACCGGCGAGACGCCGGTCGTGTGGCACCTGCGCCTCGACAGCTCCGAGACAGAGACATTGGCGGGCGGAGCAGCACTCTCTGCCGCCGATAGACAGGATCTGGCAGCCAAGCCGGAGGCCGGCATGCGGGCGTTCCGCCGCCGTCTCGCAAAGGTCCTTCTGGCACGGCTCACAGGGTTGCATCCGGATGAGATCAGTATCGGTAGAACCGAGCACGGCGCACCGCGGGTCCTCAATCCACCCGGCTGGCACATCAGCCTTGCAGGCCGCTTCCCCCATTGCCTGATCGGCCTCAGCCGTTTTCCCATCGGCGTGGACATCGAACCTATCGATGCCGAACCGCCGCCGGAGGACAGCTTTACGCGCAGCGAATGGCTGGCCCTCCAGGGGGCCTCTCCCGACACGCTCGTCACCCGCTGGACAGCAAAAGAAGCCCACGCCAAATGCCTCGGAATCGCCTCGCGTATCGATGCAGCGGAGATGGAGACAAGGGCTGTCGGCGATGGCTTGAATGTAAAGTCAAGGGAAGGGGAGACGCGAGCATCCGTTCGTCAGGAGGCAGGGACAGTACAAGCGGTTGCGACGCTATCGGTTCCCGGCTCGCGATAGTCGGTAATACGCACCAGCGTGATGGTCCCGCTTAAGGCTGCGCCCGAACCACGACGTTTCTGCCTTGGTCCTTAGCCACGTACAGTGCCGCGTCGGCGCGTAAGAGCAGCTCTTGCAGTCTCTCATTCGGACGCGCCTGCGCGACGCCGAAGCTGCAGGTGATGCGGCCTTTTGGCAGCGGCTCGACAACGCGACTTTCGACGGCGCGGCGCAGGCGTTCGGCCACCGATTCTGCGGCTGCGAGGTCGGCGCCTGGCAGGACGATGCAGAACTCTTCGCCGCCCATTCTCGCGGCGTAGTCATAAGGGCGCAGGTGATCCTTCACCGCTTCGCCGATGGCCATCAAAACGCTGTCGCCGGCATCGTGGCCGTATTCGTCGTTGATGCGCTTGAAGTGATCGAGATCGAAGAGGATGAGCGACACCGCTTCTTCCGGGCGTGCGGCCTTGGCGCGAATGATCGGCATCTGCTCCATCAGCGCACGGCGGTTTCCGAGGCCCGTGAGAAAATCCGTCATCGCCTGATGCTTCAATTGCTTGGTCAAAGTCTCGACCTGCAAGAGCGTTGCGCGCGCAATATCGGTGACCGTGCCGATCTCGTCAGGCGACTTTGGATAGAGCTTCAAAATCCCCTTATCTTCCGGATACCGCTTCATCGCGTCTGCCAGGAGGTTCAGGGGCCGTATCAGCCGCCAGATCGCAAAAAGGCACACGCCCGCGCCAACCAAAGTTGCGCCCAGAATGAGAAGAAGGACTGGCAAGGTGCCAGGCTCGAAGCCCATCGCCAGATAGGCGACAAGCGCAATCAGTGGCACGTGAACGCTGACGAAACAGACGAGAAAGGTCTTCGCGACGAAGGAGGATTTGATCTTCTGCAAGTGCA
This sequence comes from Agrobacterium larrymoorei, assembly GCF_037722385.1. Classification (GTDB taxonomy): domain Bacteria; phylum Pseudomonadota; class Alphaproteobacteria; order Rhizobiales; family Rhizobiaceae; genus Agrobacterium; species Agrobacterium larrymoorei_C. The sequence continues at coordinate 104,838 of NZ_JBBKAQ010000009.1, read as the reverse complement.
CCTCAGGTGGCGGGTCTTTTACCTGGGCGCTCATTTAGGGGCGAGAGAAGGAGAATCCTAGACCTTGTTCTGGTAGGCGACATCTTGCAGCTTAAGACACGAGCAAATCGACCAGACAAATCATGCATCCTGATGAAACCTTTTCGCGCGCCGCTTGTTATCTGCGCTGGTTTTTGTTGTCCCAGGACTGGAAGACTTTAGATTATCGTCATGAACTCAGTCCCGCCATTCCGGAGAACTATTCCTCTTGCACAGTTTGACCACCACAGATCTCGTCGCAATCGTGCAAGGGATGCCGCAGCCCTATCTCATCCTTGATGCCGATCTGGTCATTGTGGGTGCCAGCAATGCTTATCTGGAACTGACGGACCGCACGTTGGACGATATTGTCGGTCGCTCCATTCTCGAGGCTTTTCCGGAAAATCCCGAGGCCGCTGGAACTGTCGAGCAAGGACCTTTGGAAGTGTCTCTTCGCCACGTGCTGGCAACCGGGAAGCCGCATGAGATGGCGGTCATCCAGTACGACATCCCGCAGCCCGGTGGTGGGTTCGTGCAGAAATTCTGGACGCCTATCCATACGCCCGTCGCCGGTGCCGATGGCAAGCCGGCCTTCATCATCCAGAACCCAATGGATGTGACCGAAAGCGTGCTGAAAGCGCGCGAGGCTGATGCGCGTTTGCGTGTTGCCCTTCACGCGGCCGATCTTGCGTCGTGGGAATATGAGCCTGAGACGGACCTCTGGCGTCGCAGTGGGGCAGTCGACGTGATGTTCGGCTTCGAGCCGGGAGACGGCGGGTCGGTTGCAGCACCCTTCTTTGCCAGAATGCATCCAGACGATCTCGTGCGGGTTCGCGAGACGGTCGCCTCGGTCATTGCCTCACCCGACCATACCGTGATGAACTTCGATTATCGCATTCTCCATTCCGGGAAAGTGCGGCACGTTGCTTCGCGCGGGGAGGTGCTTAGAACATCCACCGGCAAGGTGCGGATGATCGGCGTTTTGATGGACGTGACGGCAGACCGCGAACGCGAGGCAGCACTGTCGTCAGCGCTCGATGAGAAGAGTGAACTTGTAGCCCAGAAGGATCTTCTGCTGGCCGAGGTAAACCACCGCGTCAAGAACAGCCTGCAACTGGTCGTCAGCACCTTGCGGCTTCAGGCACGCCGGCTGGACGATCCTGCCGTCGCCGAGGCTTTCGATCGGGCGATCTCTCGCGTGCGGGCGATCATATCGGTGCATGAGGGTCTTTACCGGGATCAGAACTCGCTCGCTGTCGACATGGCAGAACATCTCGACAAGCTGTGTCGCGACATCACCGTCGCCGGTGGAGCGGAGATCGATCTCGATGTCGACGACATTGCTCTTGCGACCGAACGCGCGATCCCTGTCTCGGTGATCGTCAGTGAGTTGATCCATGATCTGCCGAACCACCGCTCCGGTGGCGGCCGGGTTCAAGTGGCGTTGAAGCGCAGTTCGCCGAGCGAGTGCGTTTTGAGCGTGCGCGGCGATGAGGTCGCCTCTTCATCCATCGACCTTTCGCAACGGCTGATCGCCAGCATGGCGAGCCAGCTCGATGGCACGATCGTGCACCCCGTGGACCAAGGCTTCTGGGCAGTTACATTCCCGGCGGAGGCGCGCTGATGCCGCTGCGCGTAATGATCGTCGAGGATGAGATGCTTCTGGCGTTGGATCTGGAGGACATGCTCGTCGACGCCGGCCATACCGTCGTCGGGCAGGCCTCCGACATGCTGCAGGCAATTGCGCTTGCCGAACAAGTCGATGGAGCCATCGACGTAGCCATCATGGATGTCAATCTTGCGCGCGGAACGAATGGTGTGGAGACGGCCGCGGTGCTGCGCAACCGTTTCGACGTGCCATCCCTCTTCGTCAGCGCCAACCTGGATGAACGAACTCGCGCACTTGCGCAGGCGTCCAAGCCGCTGGGGTTCGTCGGCAAGCCTTACTCCGAGCGGGAGGTGTTGTCTTCTCTCGTCGAGCTCTTGAACTGAAGCAAGCGTTGATCGATTGTCAACGAGCTCGTCGAACGGCTTATGCGGAGCCAACCGAGAGCGATCTGAGGGCGGACGAGAGGTAGCGTTCCGTCAGTTCGAATTTCTTCGCCTTCGCCAGTTCGATTGCAGCACCGATATGCGTTTCCAGGCCCACGGCCTCCAAACTCGCGTCAACCTGCCTTTCGACAAGCACGACCCCCGAGTAGACCGAGGGCACGCCGTCGGCATCCTTGGCGCAGGATCCCATGCTCAGAAGCGACTTCACCTTTCCGCCGGCGCAATAGATCCGGTAGGGGGAGACGAGCGGCGTGCCGCCAAGAATGACATCATGGATACGCTCGGCCAGACGCGGCCGGTCTTCCTCGACAATTCTCTCGAGGATGGCTTCGACCGGAATGCCCTTCGCCAGTTCGTCCTGATCGATCTCGTAGATCTGGGCGAAAGCCCCATCGGCTGTCAGCAGGTTCGTCGACAGGGACCAGGAATAGAATCCCCCGCCTTCCAAAAGGTTTTTGATCAAGCCTCTCTGCAAAGAGTCCATGGCGCCCCAATCCATTCCCCATCGGCCATTTAAACCACGAGATCGGCTTCGCCAATGGGTTGCAAACCCGGCACGTGGCCGGTTGCCCCTGTTCTGTCGATCACATTTGTGTGTGCGCATATTCTAAATCATGATCGGCAAAGATTGCCGGGGCGCAACGCTGTGCTACTCTCGCTGTTTGAACGTATCGAGATGTGAGAGGCGAGATGGCCAAAGAGCCTGTAAAAGGTCCAGCATCCTATTTTCCGTCCATCGAAGCCAAGTACGGCCGGCCGATCGCGGAATGGAAAGACCTCATCCGCAGTCAGAGCGGCAAGAAGCACATGGAACTGGTTGCCTGGCTAAAGCAGGAGCACGGCTTGGGCCATGGGCACGCCAATGCTCTTGTTGCAGATACGTTAAAGGAGTGAAGAAAACGTCTTCCGAGTGAGGTGGCGTGGAAACAAGCCGCGCAGTTTTGACCGTTTCGCGCTAGGAACACGGTCGTACGCGTAGCTCCTCAAGGAACCAGGATCTGCGCGCAAAACAGGAAAGATCAAGCCATGGCCCGAAAGAACAGGGACGAGCTGGAATCATGGTACGCGCCGACGCCAGAGCCGGTGATCTGCCCATTGTGCGAGCGCGTCATCCCGGATGACCAGCAGGTCCAGCATCATCTCATTCCCAAGAGCAAAGGCGGAAAGAAGACCGTCTGCCTGCACCGGATCTGCCATGACCAGATTCATTCGATCTTCACCGACGCTCAACTTGCCAAGAAATTCTCGACGATCGAGGCCATTCTGGAAGATCCTGCGGTGCAGACCTTCGTTGCCTGGGTGAAAAACAAGCCGCCGGGCTTTGCTGACTCCGCCAAAGACTCGCGGCAGTCGTTCGGTCGTGGGCGCAAATCGTGATACGTCCCTGTCCATGTAAAGCACGACGCGGACCGCTTGCGCGTCACCACCGTCCGGAGATGAGTCTGAAGAACCAACCCGCACTGCGGGGAAACCGGGCTGCAAATTTCCAGTAGCTATTTCTCAGATAGCGGACACTGCGCCACGTCGTCGACAGCATGAGGTAGTCGAAGTGCGTGAACCGAAGGACCGATCGTGCGCGATCGCGCAACGTCTTTTCCTCATCGGTTCGGTTTTGCGCCAAGGCGCGTCCAAGCGTGATGCCGTCCCAGATTGCCAAATTGACGCCTTGGCCTCCGACTGGAGATTGTACATGTGCTGCATCGCCAATCAGCCAGACTCGACCAATTCGGGGCGAAGGCACGCGCCGAAGGGAAACACGAAATTCCCTTTCGTAAAGCAATTTCGCATCCTTAAACATATGCGTCAGCTTTGAGGCTGCACCCTTCGCATTGAGAATGCCCTGAACGACGCCACGACTGGGTTGTGAAAGAAAGAGACCCACTCCGTCTGCTTGCAGAAAGAGTTGGGCTTGTGTTTCCTGGGGCCACGCGCGCGTTTCTATCTCCGCTACGGACCACTGTTCGGGGTAGTCACGTCCAACGAACGGCACCTTGAGGAATGATCTGACATCGCTTTTGCCTCCGTCAGCGGCGACGAGCCAATCCGCCTCGATGACCTCGGTCTCATGTCCGTTACTGACAGTCGCTTCGATGCCGTGGCTGTTGTTCACCACGCTCAGGAATACTCGCCCGTACTCCACCTTTACGCCGTATGACGCCAGTGCATCTTCCATGGCTTGCTCGAGCTTCGCCTGCGGGAACAGATGCGCGGGCGGTTCGCCATTGACGGCCGGAACATGAATATTCGCTACCAAGCGGTCATCGTCGTGAAACACGAAGCGCCGCATGGGTATGGCGTCGGAGATCACCCTTTCGGTTATCCCGAAATCCGCCAGCTGGTGCCAAACCCCTTGGGCAACACCGGTTGCCTTCTGCACCGATGTTCTTGAAGCTCTCTTCTCAATGATTCTGACCTGTGCGCCCAAGCGAGCGCAGCTTAGCGCGCATGCCAGGCCACTGGCGCCGCCACCGACGATCAAAACCCTTGCCAACTGAGCCATCATAACCCCGACGCGTGATCCGATGCCTGTCCGCGGCCGCCGTACAAGACTGCTGCGACAGTTTCGCCCGCAGCATATCGCCGTCGGTCGAGTTTTGTACTGCGACATAATCGTCGTAGACGACGCTATTTGAGCGGTGACGCGTTCAACCCCGCAATCGTCAGGCTTATGAGCCACGCGCGTTCAGCAAAGCTCTCAGACGGACTGTTCGAACAGATCGGCTTCGGCCTGGGTGGAGAAGGTGAAGGTCACCAGTTCGCTGTCATCGCTCTGGCGGATGCCGATGGCGGTGACGATCAAACGCGCGATCTCGTCTTGCGCTTCGCTACCGGAGCGGGTCGAAGCCACTGCTTTTTCGATGGCAGGGGCGAAGAGTTCGCTGATGACGCCGAGGCGCATGTTGTAGCGCATGATGATATCGCGGTCCTCGATGATCGCGGCCTGTTCTTCCTTCGGGATGCCGGCATTGTCCATGGCGGTGATTGTCGCATTCGTCGCCAGCTTGATCGGGCCTTCCGCCAGCCAGCGATCGACCATCTGATCGAACTGGTGCATGCGTTGCGCGGGAATCGTTTTCTGTACCGTGATCGACATTTCAGTTCCTTTGTTCGGGGTCCATGCTTTCCGGATGTGCGGTCGTCAGGGATCGACCATCGCCAGCATCAAGGCCTTTTGTGAGCAGGCTTTATGGGGTCAGGCCGCAAGCTTCAATGTTTTTGTCTCGACCGCCAACTGGACGAGAAGGATGAATGGGCGGAGACGGCGGCTCGGCGCAACCCCATCTGCGGCTTGACGATGCCATTTGAAAGTCCGCGCCATGAGCGAATAGAGAGATCGCGTCAACGACGATCCTTCGCGTCGTCGTAGCTCTTCGTTGCCGCCTCGATCGTCTCGCTGTTGGCCGCTGCCCATGCACACAAGGCTTCGAATGGTTGTCGCAGGGAGTGGCCGAGGGGCGTGATGGCATATTCCACGCCGATCGGCTGCGTCGGCAGAACCGTTCGGGTCACAAGCCCGTTGCGCTCCAGCCTCTTCAAGGCGTCGGCCAGTGCCTTGTGGGTGATGCCATCGAGACGCCGCTTGATTTCGTTGAAGCGCGATGGCTTGGGGCAAATCACCGTCAGGATCAGGATCGTCCACTTGTCGGCGATCTTGTCCAGCACCGGGCGGACCTTGGGCATATCGCAAAGTGCCTGCGCTGAAAGGGTTTCCAGGTCGGTATACTCATCCATATCTAGGCTATTCCAGGTGCGTAATTGATATCAGATATCCACTGTATATCATGGCTGGGTCATTGATTGAAAGGAATTACGATGGCTCGCATGAACAACAAGGTGGCTCTGGTCGTGGGCGGTGCAAAGGGCATTGGTCTCGCCATAGCAGAGCGACTGGCTGGCGAAGGCGCCAAGGTCTTCCTCACCAGCCGCAAAGGCGACGAGGCTGAAAAGGCAGCCCTCAACATCGGCAACGGCGCGGTCGGCATCGCCGCCGATGCAAGCTCGCCGGAGGATATGCTCGCGGCTGTTGAAACCGTCCGCCAAGCCCACGGCCATATAGACGCGCTGGTCTTGAATGCCGGTCTTTCCGAGCCGTCGCCCATCGCCGAGGTCACGCCGGAGCATTTCGACCGCCACTTCGATGTCAACGTCCGAGGCATGGTGTTCGGCTTCCAGGCCGCTCTTCCTGCAATGACAGGCGGCGGTTCGGTTGTCCTCATCGGGTCGATTGCCGGTAGCGCAGGCTATGCCGGCTACGGCACCTATTGTGCAACCAAGGCGGCGGTCCGCTCCTATGCCCGCACATGGACCGCGGAACTTGCGCCCAAAGGCATCCGCGTCAACGTCGTTGCACCCGGCCCGACGGATACCGACATGATGGCGGCTGTTGCCGACGACGTGCGCGCAGGCATCGTCGCGCCAATCCCCATGGGTCGCATGGCCAAACCTTCGGAAGTGGCTGCCGCCGCTCTGTTCCTGTTGAGCGATGAGGCGAGCTATATCGCAGGTGCCGAACTCTGCGTCGATGGCGGTTTGCTGCAGGTCTAAGAACCTTGCGACATTGGGTACCCGGTCATGAAACGGGCGGGTACCCGCAGATGCAGCCGGTCGCGAGACAATTTCAAGCATATGGCTCAGAATGGTGGCGGCACCCAGCCGTTAGATGGGCACACGATAGAACCGTCTGCCGCTTTGTTCGTCGTCTTGGGGTCATTGCCCCGCGCGCACAGCATGCGAGCGAGCGGATCGAACCCGCTCGCTCGAACCATTTTTCGCCTGTCGATAAGCAGATGTTTCAGCGCTGCGTGATCTCTTCCTTGCCGCGGCCAGCAAACCAGTTGGCCAAAAGGGCACCGGAGATGTTGTGCCATACACTGAAGATGGCGCTGGGCACAGCGGCGAGTGGCGAGAAATAGGCTGTGGCAAGGGCTGCGCCAAGGCCGGAATTCTGCATGCCCACCTCGATGGCGATGGCTTTGCGCTTGGCAAGCGTCAGGCCGAAGGCCTTGGCGGCAAAGAAGCCCAGCAGGTAACCAAGGCCGTTGTGAAGGATGACGACGGCGAAGATCATCAGGCCGGACTGGACGATGGACGCCTTGGACGCGCCAACAACTGCCGAGACGATGAGGACGATGCCGATGACGCTGACGAGAGGCAGAGCAGGAACCGCAGCCTTGACGAAGGCGGGCAGAAGCTTTTGCAACAGTGCGCCAAGCGCCAGGGGCACCAGCACCACCTTGATGATGCTCATGAACATCGCCCAGCCATCGACGGGCAGGTACTGGCTTGCAAACAGCCAGACGAGGAAGGGCGTGATGATGGGCGCCGCAAGCGTGGTGACCGAGGTGCAGGCAACCGAAAGCGCCACATCGCCCTTGGACAGGTAGGTCATGACGTTGGAGGAGGTGCCACCAGGGCAGCAGCCTACCAGGATCACGCCTGCCGCCACTTCCGGCGGCATCGGAATGAACTTGGTCAAGAGAACAGCCAGAAGCGGCATGATCAGGAACTGGCCGAGGACGCCGATCGTCGCATCGAATGGCCGCTTCACCACCTCGCGGAAGTCATCCAGCGAAAGGGTCAGACCCATGCCGAACATGATGATGGACAGCAACGTCACGATCCATGGGCCGATCTGCTTGAACGTATCGGGAAAGAAGAAGCCGAGGACCGCAAACAGCACCACCCAGGCCGCGAATGTCTTGCCAACGAACGACGATATCTGCGCCAGTGCCTTCATGATCTTTCCCTCCGTAAATTAAGGGGGGACCTGTAAATGCGTGACCTTGCCTGTCAAGGTCACTTCGGCGACGTTGTTGCGTATTGTCTAATATTGCGGGCGTTCTGTCCGATGCAGTTCGTGGGCGCGTAGAACAAATCGACGATGTCTGCTGGACCTCGACGCACATCGGTTGTCCTCTCGCGATGCAGCACAGAGAAGTTTGCGCCATGGAGTGCTATTGAACACCTACGACCAACTGACCCTGCCTGAAAGAGCGATCAAGGCCTCGTCTTGGTGAGCCGAATTTGATCTCCCTCTACCTTGCGTTCATCGCCCCATCCCAAACGCCGGTAGAAGCCAGCAGCGCGGCTTTCCGCAGCCGTTTCCAGCCATATGTCACGATGGTGGCGAAACAACTCCTCCTCAGCAGCATGAACAAGCTGAGCGCCAAGCCCCATCCCTTCATACGACGGAAGAACGAAGGCAGCGAAGAGAGACGCTTCGACAATATCGACCATCGAGAAGGCAACGACTTGATCGTCCACGACTGCAACCCAAGCGCAGGGCGCTGAGGAAATCATCTTGGCGATCGAGGCTTCGGTGATGCCGAGACTTATAAGTTGCTCGCGGCTGAGGTGGTTCTCCCGAACAGACGTGCGGATATGAAACAGTGCCGGGACATCGGCGGGATTGGCGGGTCTGATCTTTGTTGTTATCACATTCTTGAACCGAGCCTTAAAAGGAACAGCCCACTTAATTGACAAGCAGGTTGCGTCTCAGAATTTAGGCGCTGAGAATTTAAGTGCCAACGGAGTAATGCTCTGGTACCTCACTTGCCAGCAACCAATGCTCCTTGCATATTCAGTGCAGAGAGACGCTCTTTGATTTCATCACTGAGATAGTCCGAATTGATAGTACTGAGGTATCTAAGCGCCTCTGTATCGGTCGCCTGATAATTGAGTCTTCGCTTGTAGAAGGTCAATCGGCCCTCTGCCTCTTGTATGATCTCCCCCCAAGTCTTAGCCCAAACCCTAATTTTGATGGGATCATCTATTTCAAGCACTATACCACGTGGCTTGTCCTTCTGGCGTGCCTCAAACTCTGCATCTTTTGTGAAGCGGTTAGCTACAGCTACAAAGTCCCATTCGACATCAGAGTGTTTGAAGCGGTCATCGAGCGCCACCGCTTTCGCATACTTCTTGATCTGGTTGATCACATCCTCGTTGAGATTTTGACTTGGCCGTTTCAGTTCCACGACAAGGTGTTTTCGCTGATCGTCGGTTGGGGTAGGCACTCGACAAGAAAGCATCAGGTCAACAATGGCAGCCTTTCCATCCGCGTCTACGACTGGTTGTGGTGGCGCAAGTTCATCTCTGAGCGTCCCATCGGCATTATCGCTACCGAGCAATCGGATATGACTTCGCAGGACCGCAGATAGGTCCTCGTCGTCATTCATCAGATTAAACTGTTCCCCGAATATCCAAGTCTCTTGAGCAATAATACGATGTAGTTGCGAGCGTTCGAGAAGTTGGCGTTTGGAGTTCGGCTCGAACACCAAAATTTGCAGAGCTCGCAAAAACTCCAGACGATTAGTCACAGCTTTCGCAGCGTTGATTACAGCGGTAAGAGACGTCTTTCGCAGCAGATCAGCCAGTTCCTCCTGCCTTTCAGTAGGCAGATCAAGGACATTCTCAAATATGGACAGCAGTGCAGTAGGCCCTGTTTCAACGGCTGCTTTGACGAGCTGTAAAATGAGTTTCTGCTGCTTAGGCGGTGCCTTTTCGAAGTCAGGGCTGTAGTCGGCTAGGTTCAAAGCGACGACATCGAATACTTGCCTTTCATTTAATTCGATGGGATCAGACGTTTTTCCCTCGTAAGGATATATTTCCGCCTCTTTCCACTCTTGAATTTTCACACGAGAGCGGTCCGCTTCTCTTACTCGGAAGTGCTCACGTAGTTTTGTCTTCGCGGCCTCAACAAGTGCCATAGAGGGCGGGTCGAGCTCCACAAGCCCTTCAGTATTGGCGTCTACTAGATTTTGAAAGTGGTTGGCGGTCAGATAGGCGGTGAAGTCAAATCCGCGTGCATGTATCCCTGGTGCCATCTCATGAAAGCTGAATCGACCGGGGAGACAAAGCATCAGCTTGCGCTCGACCCTCTTCTTCCATTCGATAATCTCCACCGTCGCTCGGTACTCTTTACCTCCTTCGGTGGTCGCCATCACCTCATAAGGCGTCACATGTCTAATCGCTTCACGCGCATCGATTTCCTCACCGTCATAAACGATGCGGAATTTCGGATCTTCGTAGAGTTGAAGAGCGAAAACATCACGCACCTGCTCCGCGAACCCGTCTTTCGCCCAAATCTCAAAATCGCGAAGCACACGGTCAATTTCCACTACGCAGCCGGTATTTGCTGCTGGCACGCTTTCGGAAATCGAAAACCGCTTGAGGTCTGATTTGTCGCCACTGATGGAAAACTTTTTACCAGAATGGCATGAAATCCAGGTCACGCGCTCACCCAGCGCAAACGCTTTGAAGCGGCCTTGTCCTTTTTCCCCGTGAATTGAACGACCACCTTCGGTTTTTGGGGTACGCTTTTTCCAGGAGCCGCCGAGAGATTTGAAGAAGTTCTTCGCTCTGTCGGCTGGAATACCTTTTCCATCATCGACGACTCGGATGACGCCAAGATTTGCAAGTTGGCCCGCTTCGAGTTCGATTTTTACCTCTTGCGCGTCTGCGTCGTAGGCGTTCCAGATAAGCTCGCAAAGTGCTGCAAGTGGTTTTGCGGAAGTAACCCTCTGGATGTGGTCGTTTTCTACTTCAACTTCAAACTGCTGTTTCACGGAAGAGCCCAGGTGATTTTCAAGGCTGATTAATTCCACGCATACGTAACATTTTCAACTCGGAAGTGTGTGCTGTCCGAACAAGCTCGCCAGTAATTTATGTGTCTTCGCACACCTATACTCGCTCTTGGTAAAAGTAAGCACCGATGTGCATTACAGCTCAACCCGCACCACCAGCACAACCAGCTCCGCTTCTCCCTCTTAACGCCATCACAAGGTTTCTCCATTAGCATCAGTGCATGATCCCGAGCAGCGTCTTCAAAGGTCTGATGGCCTCTCTGCTTCTGGTGATGGTGGCACTCTTCAGCGCTGCCGTCGCCGGGGCTGCCGATTCTGCCAATATTCGTGCCTCCTGTTGGGCGACTGCCGCGCCGACGGAAGATCTCGTTGCCGTTGTTCGCGATGAGCCGAGGTGGTCGTGCTCCGGCACGCGGCAGACACTTTCGATCGATGCCGAGCGGGTGTTGCTTCGGTTCGATATCGACGCGGATCGCGTGCTTCCCCAATATCTGTTGTCGCGCCGAAGCGCGCTGGAAGCGGTGCATCTGCTGGCGGTCGATGATGATGGGGCGGTTCGCCAGGCGTCCTATCCGGGTGGGGCGCTCAACAGTTCGATGGATGGCGGGTACTTCTTTGCGTCCTTGCCTGCGGTCACGTCCGCCACGCGGCAGGTCGTTGCAGCGTTTGATCTGCCCACGCACCGGATGACGTTGGAGAATGCGTTTCTTTCGCCGACCGATACGGCAGCCGGCACGGAGGATTTGCGGTTCCTGCTGCTTCTCGCAGCCCTTGCGGGCATGCTCGTCATGCCGCTAATTTTCAATGCTGCATTCTACCGGGTGTTGCGCCAGCCATTCGTTCTCTGGCACACGGCTCTCACCTTGTCCTTGATGATGACGATCGTCGTGTCTTCCGGTCTGGCGGTTGCTTTCTTCGATCCTCCGGCACTGAGGCTGAGCTGGATGACGACGCTGATCTTCGGGATGACGATCGGCTCCGGCGCGATGTTCACCTACAGCTTTATCGAGCCGGGTTTGATGCATCCGCTGCTGCGGCGCGTCCTTCCCTATTGTGCGGCATGGGCGATGTTGCTCGCAGTCTTTCATGCGAGCTTTCCTTTCGTCGCGCGGCCCATCCAGTCAGCGGCATATACGGCGGGGTTCGTGCCGGTGCTGGCTGTATTTCTGCTGGCGATGTTCGACTCGCTTTATCGGGGAAGCCGCGCTGCACGGTTTCAGATGATCGGCTATGCGCCGCTGGCCGTCGTCGGGGCGATCCGGGTCGTAACGGGTATCACGCCGTCGCTGCAAATTGCCGATGCCATGCTGCTCTTCTATTTCGGCTGCATGTTTGAAATCGTCATGACGACGCTTGGCGTGGCCGACCGCTTCGTCATCATCCGGCGGGAGAGAGACCGCGCGCGAAGCGAAGCGGAGCTGCTTGAGCGGCTGTCGCAAACCGATCCGTTGACGGGTTTGCGCAACAGGCGCGCCCTTGAGCGGCAGTTCAAGCAGCTTCGCACTGAGGGTTTCATCGCGCTCGCCGCCATCGATCTCGATCATTTCAAGGCCATCAACGACCGATACGGCCATCATGTCGGAGACGAGGTTCTGAAAGCCGTGGCAGTCGCGCTGAACGATGCGCCGGATGTGCGTGCCTATCGCCTTGGCGGCGAAGAGTTCGTGCTGCTCTTGAGAGGGGATGACGTTGTGGCGCAGGCGGAGTTGCGCCGACAGGCCATCCCGGGAACTATCTCCACTGTGGTTCCCGGCCTGGAAACGCCCGTCACCGCAAGCATGGGGATCATGTCCATTTCCGGCGATGAAGACCTGGCGTCCCTCTATGAACGCGCCGACAGGCTGCTCTACGAGGCCAAGGATGACGGCCGTAACAAGACCCATAGCGCAGTCAGCGCCACTGCTCCACCGAAAGCTGTGAAGATCAACAAGGCGAGCAGAGCCTAGCGGGCTGCTGCCCCACAAAGCCTCACGCCTGCAACGACGCGCCCAGAAGCGCCAGCCCCATCAACAGCACCACCAGCGCCCCGGCAATCTCGATGCCATTGGCGATCCTGGAGGCACGACGGCTTCCGGTTCCGGCGTAGCGGATGGCGGCGTCCTTGGCAGTGACAGCGAGGATGGCGAGCAGCGAGACGGTGATGGCGGTGCCGATGGACATGGCAAGCACCGAGAGCATGCCGCCGATGAGCAGGCCGTTGAGCATCGAAAAGCTCATGACGATGATGGCGCCGGAGCAGGGGCGAAGACCCACTGCGACGATGGCGGACCAAGCCTCTGTGAGGCTGAAGGTGCGCGACTGGAAGATGGAGGGGTCCGGCGCGTGCGCCTTGCCGCAGGCATCGCAGATGTCACCGCTGCCGCTTTGGGCGTGATCGGCAAACACCGGCTGGCCCTGGAAGCGCAGGCCCGTGCCCATGCCGGTACGGCGGGGGGCTGCGGTTCCGGCCTCTGCGAAGCCGCTCGTTGTGGTGTCGGTTGACTTGAATGAGAAGGCAGCGCTTGTGACGGGAGATGCCGATGCGACGAGCGCCGGTGCGGGTGTTTGCGCCGGCGAAACAGCAGGATGATCGGCGCGCTGGCGCATCAGGCTCCAGATCTTGCGCACCAGGAGCCATGCACCGAAAAGCGCGACCATGGCGAAGCTTGCGATCTCCATCGCCTGCGTGGCTTTCGTCATGGTGATGGAGGTGCCGCGCAGCAGAAAGTAAGCTGCGACGACGAGGCCGATGGCGACCACGCCCTGGATCAGCGCCGAGACGAAGGAAATCAAAATGCCGCGTTTCAGCTGCGTCTCATTGGCGATCATGTAGGAGGAGATGACAGCCTTGCCGTGGCCGGGTCCTGCCGCATGGAACACGCCATAAGCAAAGGAGAGGCCGATCAGCGATGTCAGCGCCCATGGGTCTTCGCGCATGGCTTTCAGCGCGCCGGTCAGTGCGCGGTAGAAACTCTGCTGGTGGACGTTGATCCACTGGAAGAAGGGGGCGAGCGGCCCGCCGACGGAAATGGACGGCTCGGCCGAGCCGATGCCGAGCGGCGATTGGGCATGCGCAATGCCGAGCGAGGCGAGGAGCAGGGTGAGGGTGGTCAGCGCCAGCAGAAGCTTAGCTGACTCGTTCTGTCTTGCTCGTCGCGATAACACGCTGTTGCCTAGCATTGCAGTTCCAGTCTTGTCGCAAAGAGCTTGGTCATGTCGGTGCCGGTCGGGTCGTTGAAGAAGGCGTCGGTCAGGCTGCTCTGGTTCTGGGCGATGATTTCATCCGGGTCAGGGCGTACCACCTTGTGTTTGCAGGCGGCCAGATGTGGGCCTTTCACCACGATGTCGGTGTCCTTGGCGAAATCGATGGCCGTATACATGGTCGGGTCCCAGGCGCCGAAGGAGAGCTTGCCTTTGACCGGCAGCGGGTCTTTCGGCTTGACGGAGAAGAACATCAGGATCTGGCCATCCTTGTAATCCACATGGATGACATCCGGCTTGTTGAAGTCGATGTTTTTTCCGTTCACCGCAATGAAGGTGTAATAGGAATATTCCGCCAGCGATTCATGCACCGTGTTGCCGATTTCGGCGAGCTCTTCCTTGTCGAGCTTGGCGTCGCTGTTCTTGTCGTAATCCAGCACCACGCTTGCGGAAAACATCTCGTCGAAGCGCCAGATGTTGCGCACTTCCTGCACATTGCCATCCGCCCCTTCGATGATTTCCATGCGCGCTTCGGCAAAGATGTGCGGATGGGCGAAAGCGTTAAGCGGCGCAAGACAAGCGGAGGCGCAGGCGGCCATAGGCAGGATGAGTTTTTTCATGGGCCGCGTTTTATCCTCGGGCGAATCTGCGGTTACTCTATAACAAATTGGGTCTGAATTTCGGCGGAGCGCCGATCAACCGTTCTTTCGGAACCAGTTGGACAGATAATCGACGAAGCTGCGCACCTTTGCGGGCAGGTAACGCCGGTGCGGATAGACTGCGTAAATGCCGCGATCGCGGGAAATATAATCATCGAAAAGCGTCACCAGCTCGCCGGACTGGATATGCGGGCGGGCAATGAAGTCCGGTACGATGGCAACGCCAAGACCGGAGCGCGCGGCGCGCAGCGTCGCCTGCGGGCTGTTGACTTCGATCGGCCCGCGGGTTGCCACCGAATTGGTGCCGCCGCCCGGCTCAAAATAGCGGATGTGGTTCTGGAAGCGGGAATTGGTATCGATGATGCAGGGGACCTTTCCCAGATCCTGCGGGTTTTCCAGAGGCCCATGGCGGGCAACGAAATCCGGTGTTGCCACCGCATGGACGCGGAAATCCGAAAGCTTGCGGGCAATCAGGCCGGAATCTTCCAGCTTGGTGATGCGGATGGCGAGGTCGAAACCTTCCTCGATCAGATCGACGAAGCGGTCGTCGGCGACGATCTCCATGGAAAGCTCGGGGTTTTCGCGAGCGAAATCGATGAGGCTCTGGCCGACATCGGCATCGATGAAGGTGCGCGGGACGGATAGGCGCAGCTTGCCCTTCAGGTCGGAATTCTTCTCGCGCACGAGGTCGGCGAGATTGTCGATCTCCTTCAGGATATCGGAGGCGGTGCGGTAATAGGTGTGACCGGCTTCGGTCAGCGAAAACTGCCGCGTGGTGCGGTTGAGAAGCAACGCGCCGAGATCGTCTTCCAGCTCGCGCACATATTTGGACAGCAGTGCCTTGGAGCGCCCGGTCTTGCGCGCGGCGGCGGAGAAACCTTCCGCTTCGACCACGTCGATAAAGGCGCGAATGCGGGTCAGCGTGTCCATCCAAAAACTCCTGTTCGTTCCATATAATTGAACGATTGGAATCCACTGTCCAACAAGAAAAACACTGCCGAAAAAATTCGCGAAATGGTGAAAAAATCCTCTTGATTATGACGGCGAATATTCTTATCTCCGTCCCTGCCCAAAGTCGCACGTGCCCATGTGTGTCCGCCGACCCTCGATGTGGTGAGGAGTTCGGTAAGGTACCTGGAATTAACCCCTCCAGTCGCTGTTCCGGCCAACCGGATATGCGAGGACATACGAAGCAACGACGGTGCGGGCCTTTCTGGTTCTCTGCCGGCTTTCCATCAGCCGGGGTACTGAAGAGGCACACCATCATTGCCGTAAGTGCGGTTGGGTATGATTCCCTCCAATCCCATGGCAGACAAAGCCGAATGATGCTCCTGGCAGGGCGTTGTTCATATTTGCGCCTTGAGCGTATGCGAATGAATCTGCGCCTCCACCGGCTGATTCGTCTTGCATATCTCGAGCGTTCTTTGTCCTCCGGAATTTTCCGGAGCCGGATCAAGTTAGGGAACACAACGATGACGACTGCTCGCATCCTCGACTTCATCAATACCCGCCGTCCCGAAGGTCCCTGCCTTGTGGTCGATCTCGACGTCGTGCGCGATAATTTCCACGCGTTTCGTCACGCCCTGCCAAACAGCGCGATCTATTATGCCGTCAAGGCAAACCCGGCTCCTGAAATCCTGAAGCTGCTCGCTTCCATGGGCTCCAACTTCGATTGCGCCTCCGTGGCTGAAATCCAGATGGCGCTCGATGCCGGCGCGACGTCGGACCGCATCTCCTTCGGTAACACCATCAAGAAGGAACGCGATGTTGCACGCGCTCACGCGCTCGGCATCGATCTCTTCGCCGTGGACAGCCATGAGGAAGTCGAAAAGGTTGCCCGTGCAGCCCCAGGTGCGCGCGTATTCTGCCGCGTTCTGACCGATGGCGAAGGCGCTGAATGGCCGCTGTCGCGCAAGTTCGGCTGCGTGCCGCAGATGGCTGTCGACGTTCTGGTCTATGCTCACCAGCTGGGTCTGGAATCCTACGGCGTATCCTTCCATGTCGGTTCGCAAATGATGAACCTCGACGCATGGGATGCGGCTGTTGGCGATGCCAAGCGCGTCTTCGCGTCTCTTGCCAAGCAGGGCATCCACCTGCAGATGGTCAATATGGGCGGCGGTTTCCCGACCAAGTATCTTCGCGACGTTCCCGCCGCTGAAGAATACGGCCAGGCAATCGACACGGCGCTGCGCAAGCACTTCGGCAACCAGATTCCGAAGACCATCATCGAGCCGGGCCGTGGCATGGTTGGCAATGCGGGCGTGATCAAGGCGGAAGTCGTTCTCGTCTCGCGCAAGTCCGACAATGACAACCATCGCTGGGTGTTCCTCGATATCGGCAAGTTCGGCGGTCTGGCCGAAACCATGGACGAAGCCATTCGCTACCCCATCCGCACCACGCGCGATGAGGACACGATGGAGCCTTGCGTTCTGGCCGGTCCGACCTGCGACAGCGCCGATGTGCTCTATGAGAAGAACATGTACCCGCTGCCGGTCTCGCTGACCATCGGCGACGAAGTTCTGATCGAAGGCACGGGCGCCTACACGACCACCTATTCGGCGGTCGCTTTCAACGGCTTCGAGCCCTTGAAGGCCTATGTGATCTAAACCCGTCTCAGGGTTTCACTGATCCAAAGCAATGTGATCTGCGCGAGACGCTGCCCGTTGGGGCGGACGGCGTTCTCCCGGATCTTCCCGTTCCGGCCCGGCTGACGCCCGGGCCTGGCGCAAACCCTGCTTGCCAAACCCTCTGTCCAGCCGAGGGAAAAGCTTGCGGCGCGCGCCGGGCCGGAACGGTTCAATCCTTGTCGTTGCAGGCTTCGATCAAAAGCATGCGCGACATGTTCCTTCGCAGGTGCCGCTTTCGTGGGCGGCTTGGTAACGGGAGGCCGAGATGGCCGCTGTTCTCAATTCGGTTCGTGCATTCTTCACGCCGCAGACATTCTTCATCGAAACCGAAAACGCCGGCGACATTGTCGCGCGCGAAAACCTGCTGGACCGCGCCATGGGCCCCGGCCGCCGCCGCAAGTCTTCCGAGAAGCTGCGCGCTGGCCGCGTGCCGGCCGAAGGTCTGGCGCTCGTTGCCCGCGATCAGGACGGCCATGTCATCGGCACGGTGCGCCTGTGGAACGTCGAAGCTGGCGTCACCCGCGAAGGCCGCCCGGTTGCAGCCCTGCTGCTCGGACCGCTCGCCGTCGACGCCGCGCATGAGGGCAAGGGCATCGGCTCGGCGCTGATGCGCGCCGCCATTTCCGAGGCAACCCGCCGCGACCACGGTGCGATCCTGCTCGTGGGTGACGCGCCCTATTACGAACGCTTCGGCTTCTTCACGACCAAGACCCAACACCTCGTCATGCCCGGCCCCTTCGAGCGCAACCGCTTTCTGGCGCTGGAACTGAAGCCCGGCTGGCTGGATGGCGCGGCCGGCATGCTTGTCGCCAGCGGCCGCCGGTTTTCCTGAGGGGCGGATGGGGCCCTTGAGGCCTGTCATGTTGATTGTAAAGCTGCCAAAGCAGCTTTGAATGCTTGGCATCCTACCCCCCTCTGTCCTGTCGGACATCTCCCCCTCAAGGGGGGAGATCGGCACGAGGCGCTCTTCGCATGTCACATCTGACCGTGAGTTGTGGCAAGACGGTGCGACAGTTCGATCTCCCCCCTTGAGGGGGAGATGCCCGGCAGGGCAGAGGGGGGTGAGCGGCGAGTCCAAAACGTAGAAGGATATGGGCAATCCGCGCGATGTAGATCTGGATACAGACCACCGAACATGCTGTCGACGCCGATGAAGGACGCTGTCGTCATCCTCGCTGTCCAGAACGCAGTGAAACGTCCAGAACCAAGTCGAATCAATATCAAGTCCATTGTCCAGTAAGTTGAAGATGGACACTGTTTGGATCACGTGCGGAATGACGGTCGGCTTGTGTCCGACTTGTAGGTCGGCGGCCCCTCACGAAACGATCGGAATCCAGATTTCCACCTCGCCGCGACCGGTGCGACCATCGAAGCGGTGGTCGTAGCGTTCGAAATCCGGTGCGTTCGCGCTTTCAAGTCCGGCCTCCGGCAGCGCCTTGTTCCAGATCGTATAGACCGTCTTGCCGATATCGGAGATATGGCCGCTGTGGGTAAAGACGGCGTAGGTTTGCGCGGGCATGTCGATATGCTCCATGCCCGGTGTCGATCCGGTTGCCTCGATACCGGCAATGTAGCGGAAGTTACCGGCGCCGTCGCCCATGCAACAGACGCCGTAAACCGGGCCGGGCACAGGGTTCTGTACCTCGCCCTCGCGCTCCATGAAAGCTCCCCAGAGCGCGGGGATCTCGCCGGTCTTGTCGAAGGCGCAATCGAGACCGAGACCGACAACGCGAAAGGCTGCACGTTCTTCTCGGCGGGGTGCCGCAAGCGGAACGATCATATCCTTGTTCATTTCAAAAGGCTCCATGAGATCGAGAGTTGCGATGGACCGCTCGCTTCTAAGGCTGCTTGGCGTGGTGCCGAAGTAGCTGGTGAAGGCGCGGGTGAAGGCCTCGTGAGAACCATAGCCCGCATCCACCGCAATGGCTATGATGCTATCCCGACCGGACGCTATGGCGCGCGCTGCAACCGACAGTCGTCTCGCGCGGGCATAGGTCATGATCGACATGCCCGTCGCAAGCTGAAAGACCCGGCACATGTGGTGAAGGTTGACGGCACAACGCCTGGAGAGAGACGGTAGCGAGAGATCGGATTTGAGGTCTGTCTCGATCTGCCAGATCAGTCTTTCCAGTACGGCCATGGGTTCTCCTGTCCTCCACCCGTTCCTTATTGCGGATCGGCAAAGGCAGCGCTTGATCGCATTTGACTTTGCGACGAGGCGTGAAGCAAGAGGCGGATGGCCTAAAAAGCAAGAAGCGTGGTGCGATCCCTGAAATCGCACCACGCCCCTAGAGTGCCGCGCGTCTTATTGAATCCACCAAGGACGCTCTGAATTCTTTGATCTACGCATCTTGCTTCTCCGAAAATCGATTCCGATTTTCGGGCCGATGCTGTGGTCTCTCATTTCGGCTGCCGATCAGGCGGCGCGTCGCGTCGCGGTGTGGCCGTTGGCGCCGATATCGAAGCGGCCGGCTAGCGAGGCGAGGGTATGGGCGGCCTCGGCGAGGTTCTGGGTGGCGGCGTTGGTTTCTTCCACCATGGCGGCGTTGTGCTGGGTCATCTGGTCAAGCGTGTTGACGCTGGTGTTGATTTCCGACAGGCCCACGGATTGTTCGCGCGCGGCGGTGGCGATGCTGTCGATGTTGAGATCGATGCGCGAAACCACGGCTTCGATTTCGGCCAGAACCGCGCCGGTCGATTGCACGAGATCCACGCCGTCCGCCACTTCCTGGCCGGATTTGGCAACGAGCTGCTTGATCTCATTGGCGGCGGCGGCGGAGCGCTGCGCCAGTTCGCGCACTTCCTGGGCGACTACGGCAAAACCCTTTCCGGCCTCACCCGCACGGGCGGCTTCCACGCCGGCATTCAGCGCCAGAAGGTTGGTCTGGAAGGCGATGTTGTCGATTGCGCCGATGATCGAGCCGATTTCGCCGGATGCGGTCTCGATGCGGTGCATGGCGGTAATAGCCTTTCCGACGACTTGCGACGAATGGACAGCGGCGTTGCGGGCGTCCTTGACCAGATTGCGGGCATCTTCGATGCGCTCCACGGCGGCCTTTCCGGTGGAGGTGACCTGCTCGAGGGCGGCGGCCGTTTCTTCCAGTGCCGCGGCCTGTTGTTCGGTGCGCCGCGCCAGATTGTCGGCACCGCCGCGCAGGTCCTGGCCCTGGCGGTTCAGGTGATCGGTCTCCGACAGCACATCGCGAAGGGTCAGGCGCAGGGTGGAAATCGACTCGTTGAAATTCTGTCGCAGCGTCTCAAAGCGCGGATGGAACGGTTGATCGAGGCTGCGGCTGAGATCGCCGGTGGCAAGCTGGCTCAAGCCACTGCCCAGTTGCTCCACGGCAAAGCGCAGTGCATCGGCATCGGCCAGGCGTTCGCGCTCGCGCTCCTGGCGCTCGCGATCGCTCGACTGACGCGCCTCTTCAGCTTCACTTTCAAGCCGCCGCTTGGCAAGTCCGGCATCACGGAAGATCGCAAGGGCCTTTGCCATCGCGCCGATCTCGTCCTGGCGAACAAGATGCGGCGGAGCATCCTTCAGATCGCCATCCGCCATCTTCGTCATGGCATTCGTCATGTCGCCCAGCGGACGAATGGCGCGGCGTCTGGTAAACAGGGTGGAGGCAATACACAGCAGAATGAGGAAGACGCCGAGCCCGTAGCTCGCGCCCTGCAGCAGGCTCGTCTGTGAGGCGGCAAAGGCCTCTTTCTCCTTGCCGAAGACGTTGCCCATGGCCACTAGTTCGTTGACGGCGGCTTCATGGCGGTGGAATTTGAGGCGTAGCGCGCTCAATGAGGCGACGATCGCATTGCGATCATTGGCCTGCAGGGCAGGAAGCGTGACGTCCTGCATTTCGCGCCAGAAGTCATCGCCCTTGATCAGCACGTCGTCCAGAAGCTTGGTCTTCAGGGAATCGGGAAGCGTCGTCGTTTTCCAATAGGCCCGGCGCTCCTCGTACTGGTCTTTGAGAACCTTCAGGCGCGGTGCGTTGACGGCCAGCGTGTCGGGATGGAGCGTGCTTTCATTGGCCAGCGCATAGCTTTCGATCACATAGAGCGGCGGCGGCAGAATATCGGCAATCAGGTCCTTGCTGTAGATGATATCCTCATAGATCGGGCCGTTGACCTTCAAGCGGTTCAGCGCGCCAGCGCCGGTGGCAAGCGTCAGGATGACGCCTGCGATCAGGACGATACCCGTGGCTGTGACGGCGGCCGAAATTGAAATACGCATCCCTTTAATCCTCCCAGCCCGGGCGCGCCGGATGCGGCGTGCAAGGGAAATTTCGCTTTGGTACGTTATACGTAGGATCAATAAGTGTATTTTGAATTAATTATGGTTAATAAGTATTTCATGTTTTAGTCTCGTCGAATTTACTGCAATTTTCGTTGCGCAGATCGCGAGCCGAGCGTCAGTCATCCACTTGGAAGGCGACGAATTCGCTCGATTGATCCACCTCAAATACCTCAACAGCACAACCCGCTAGGGATGAGGCGAACATCGCCGCTGTTTCGTTTCGCGCGCTAAACGCTGCGCGGAGCGGGCAAAAAGCGTGTTCATCGATCTGATCAAGGAGAGAAAACGTGTTTGCGATCATCCGAAGAGCCACCCTTCCGCTTGCCATCCTGTGCGGCATCCTGCCTGGCGCCACTATCGCTGCGGACTTGGCAACCGTTGCACCGACACCCACAGCGGAAGAGGCCATCGCCGCTTCCAGCCCATGGATGATCCGCGTTCGCGCGCTGGGCGTGCTGACCCATGACAGCGGCACGATCAATGGCGTGCCGGGTGCCGGGCTTTCCTATTCGGACACGGTGATCCCGGAATTGGATATCAGCTACTTCTTCACCGACAATATTGCCGCCGAACTCATTCTCGGCACGACCTTTTCCAGGATCAACACGACGGGGGCGCTCGGCGAAATCGATGTCGGCAAGACCTGGCTTCTGCCGCCGACGCTCACGCTGCAATATCACTTCACCGATTTCGGTGCCTTCAAGCCCTATGTGGGTGCCGGTTTGAACTACTCGCTCTTCTATCACCAGAGCGAAAAGCCGGGCTTCAGCAATCTCGACGTCAAGAACGAGTTCGGCGCAGCACTCCAGGTGGGCTTCGACTATATGGTGACGAAGAACTGGGGCGTGAACTTCGACGTGAAGAAGATCTTTCTCGAGACCAAATGGACAGCGACGAGTGACGCGTTCGGTGACATCAGCGGCAAGGCGAAGATTGATCCGTGGCTGGTGGGCGCGGGGGTGACCTATCGGTTTTGAGGGTACAGGGGAGGGCGTCGCTGGAGGGTGCGGCCCCTTTTCCCGTTCATGCGCCACGCTCTCCACCGTCATCCTCGCCCCTGAGGCGAGGATCCAATTATTCGCGATAGAGTCAACGGCTTATGGATCCTCGGGTCGAGCCCGAGGATGACGGAGGTGGGAGTGGAGCGCCTCAGTTCCACCGCGTCGTTGCGGTATCGGCACCTCACAGTCCTCATCTTAACGCGCTGCCTTCAGCCGAAATTGACCGCTCCTCACAAATCCGCTAAACACCTCGGCAGGTCGAGAGTGCCTGCCGTCCGCGAGCGTCAAAGCTTTGGTGAAACTCTCTGTCAAACCTCCGATACGGTCATTCCTTTTTCAGGCATGCAGACGGTGGCAATGCGGACCCCTCCTCGACACTGTATGCCGATGCAGGAGAACCGCCATGCGGAACACGACATCCCCTCTACCCAGTCTTGATACTCTGAAAGACCAGGCCAAGCGTTTACGCGCAAGCCTTGGCGAGGACGGCACGACGATCGGCCACTCGCGCGCGCTGGAACTGGTCGCGGCGCAATACGGCTACCGCGACTGGAACACGCTTCATGCGGCGGTCGGCAATCGCCCGCCGTTCAACCCTTACATGCTGGGCTCGCGGATCAGCGGCTTTTATCTCGGCCAGCCGTTTACCGGTGCCATTCTCGGCGTCCAGTCGCTCGGCGGCGATCCGGAGCGCTATCGTCTGACGATGCATTTCGACGATCCGGTCGATGTCGTCACCTTCGACAGCTTCTCCGCCTTTCGCCAGCGGGTCCACTGCAATGTGGATGCGAGCGGTCGAACGACGGAGCGGACCTCCGACGGGCGGGCGCAGGTGGAGCTTACCTGGTAAAAGCGCAGGCGCGTCCAGTGATGATTTCAGCACCGGATGCGCTATCGCTGCAGAGGTCTTGTGTTGTTACGCCGAGATGTCGACGATGCCGCAATCGCCAGCCTCTGAGGCGAAGGCGAGCAGCTTGCCGGTGGCGCTCCAGGAGAGGCCGGAGATGGCGCCCTTGCCGGGGCGGCGCAGCAGCGCTTCCTTGCCGTCGACCATGCGCACGCCTAAAATCATGCCGTCGATGAAGCCGATGGCGAGCACGTCGTCGCTCGGATGGAAGGCGACTTGCGTCGCCATGATATTGCCGCGGGTGCCGAGTTCTTCCGGCGGCTTGCCCATAGGGCCATCCTTGCCGGAGAACGGCCAGACGATGGCGGCCGGTGCGCCGGACGAGGCGAGCCATTTGCCCTTCGGCGACCAGGAGAGCGATTTTACCTTGGCCGGATAGCCGGTCATGCGCATGTGTCGGGCGTCGGCACCCTTCGGCGCATCGAGCTTCCAGCCATGCAGCGCATTTTCCTGCATGGTGGTGACGAGGAAGCGGCCATCGGGAGAATAGGTGACGCCGGTATGGGCGCCCTTCCATTCCAGATCGACAGGATCTCCGGCGGTCGCGACCCAATGCAGCGTGACGCCATTATAACGGGCAGCAGCGATGCGCAGGCCCTTCGGCGCAAACGCGATCGCCTCGACTGTGCGCTCTTCCTTGAATTCCTTGGTGGTGCCGTCCGCAAGCCGGACGAAGCTTGATTTGCCGACGGCATAGGCCACGGCATTTTGCGGCCCACCAGCGACCACGCTGATCCATTTGCGCGGTATGTGGGCAAGCTCGGTGATCGTGCCATCGTGACCGATGCGCTGCACCTTGCCGTCCTCACCGCCCGTCAGAAGCGTGGCGCTGTAAGGATCACGAATACAGGTGAGCAGGCCCTCATGGGCCTCCGTTACCTTTTCCCCGCCATCGAGCCGATGAATGGTGCCAGCGGCGGTGGCAAACAGCGGGATATCGCCCAGAAAATGCGCCGCGACGACGTGGCCTTCAAGGTCAAGAGGAGCAACGGTGGGCATGGGCAATGAGTCTTTCGTCTTTTTGAGTTTTGGCTGCGGGCGTTGTGGAGACTAGGCCTCTCGGTCATCATGGTCGGCCCCCGGGTCTCGCCCGAGGGTGACCCGACCATCCATCCCGCCTGTTCCGTATAGAGTGTGTGGCGTGGATCCTCGGGTCAAGCCCGAGGATGACAGGAGAGGGGGCTGGCAACAGATTGCCTCAAGTCGGGCTAGTTTGGGCTGAACCGGCTCAGGTTGATTGTCGCTGGACCGGTTAAGCCTTCGCTTCACACGCATGGAAGCTGGCTTCCAGCTTGGCGCGGTCGAGTTCGCGGCCGATGAAGACGAGGCGGCTTTCGCGCTTTTCGCCATCCTTCCACGGGCGCTGGTGGTCGCCCTCGATGATCATGTGCACGCCCTGCACCACGTAACGGTCGGCATCGCCCTTGAAGGCGATGATGCCCTTGAGGCGCAGGATGTTCGGACCGTCGGTCTGCGTCACCTTCTGGATCCAGGGGAAGAAGCGTTCAGGGTTCATCTCGCCACCACGCAGCGAAACCGACTGGACCGTTACGTCATGGATGGGCGATGGCGCTGCATGGTCATGATCATGGTCGTGATGATGGTGATCATGGTCATGCCCGTGGTGATCGTGGCCGTGATCATGCCCATGATGGTGATGATCATGATCGTGGTGGTGATGGTCGCAATCCGGGCCGCAGACATGATCTTCATGGCCGTGCTCGAGGAAGTGCGGATCGTTTTCCAGCGCGCGTTCCAGATTGAAGGCACCCTGATCCAGCACGCGAGCGAGATCGACGCCGGAGCGTTCGGTCTTGTAGATGCGGGCCGACGGGTTGATGGCGCGCACGATATCTTCGATGCGGGCCAGCTCTTCCTTGGTGACGAGGTCGCTCTTGTTGATGACGACGACATCGGCAAAGGCGATCTGGTCTTCGGCCTCGCGGCTGTCCTTCAGGCGCAGCGGCAGGTGCTTGGCATCGACGAGTGCGACGACGGCATCGAGCTCGGTCTTGGCGCGTACATCGTCATCCATGAAGAAGGTCTGGGCGACGGGAACCGGATCGGCAAGGCCGGTGGTTTCGACAATGATGCCATCGAAACGGCCCGGACGGCGCATCAGGCCTTCGACGACGCGGATCAGGTCACCGCGCACCGTGCAGCAAATGCAGCCATTGTTCATCTCGTAGATTTCCTCGTCGGATTCCACGATCAGGTCGTTATCGATGCCGATCTCGCCGAACTCGTTGACGATGACCGCATATTTCTTGCCGTGGTTCTCCGTCAGGATGCGGTTCAGCAACGTGGTCTTGCCGGCACCCAGATAGCCGGTCAGCACGGTGACGGGAATGGGCTTTGCAGCAGCGGCGGTGTTTGTTTCGGTCATGGGAAACCTCGATAGGCGGCCGGGTGGCGCGACAGACAAAATGTTGCCGTTCATATAGGCTCGCGAAGAAGGCAGTTCAAAGAAATTCTGTTCAAGAATTTTGATGCTGCGGCTCAATGCCGATCGAAGGCCGTTACATCGAAGGCGCGGACGTCCTCCAGAAGCGCGATCAGGCCGCGCACCGAATGGGCGATAATCTGTTCGCCCTTCTCGGCGGTTGCGGCGGCGGCGTTTCCGGCGACGCCGAGCGGGTTGAGATCGCTCATCATCCAGCCGAGTGCGTGTGGGCCATAGGCGCGCAGATGCGCAAAGCGGCTCATAAATTCGCTCTGGCGGGAGGAAAAGCTTGCTGCCTTTTCCATGACGACTTTATCGGGATCAAGCGCCAGCATGACGGAGGTTTCGATATCGCCGCCATGGATATCGATCGCCTTGTCTTCCGGCGCAATCAGCCCCTCGGGCAGGCCAAAGCGCGTCCAGCTGGTGGCGACGGCCAGCATGTTGAAGCGCTTGCGGGCTTCGGTCGCAACGATCGTGAGCAGGGGCGAATTGCCGCCATGGGCGTTCAGCATGACAAATTTGCGTATGCCTTTCTCATGCTCAGCGCGGGCGATCTCCAGCCAGCGATGGACGGCCTCATCGAAGGCGAGCGTCTTCGTGCCGGCGACATCCATATGTTCGATGGAATAGCCGACGGGTTCCACGGGCAGGAAGGTTACGGGAAAATCTGGCGGCAGGGCTTTCTTCAGGCGAGAGACGATGCCTTTGGCGATCAGCGTGTCGGTCTCGAAGGGCAGATGCGGGCCATGCTGCTCATGCGCGCCGAGCGGCAGCACGGCGATCATCTCGGAAGGCTCGAATCCGGCTGTTATCGTTTCGTCGTCAAATTGCGTGTATGTGTGTGGCATATGGCGATCCGCGCCTGTATTCGTTAGAAGTTACAACATCATATAGTCGTTTCGCGATCTGGCAAAAGGCACGGGCTGAATGAGCAAGGACAAGGCCTCCAAAAAGGACAAGGCGTCCAAGAAGGACAAGTCGCAGAAGAAGAAGGATATCGCCTTCAGCCCGGAGGAGCTGGCGCAATCCATCACCCAGGCCGCACGCTCCATGCGCACAGCACTCAGCCACAATCTGGCGGCGAGCGGCCTTTATGCCGGCCAGGACGGCGTGATCCTGGCGCTAGCGCAGGAAGGCAGCATGACGCCCGGCCAGATCGCCCAGAAGCTTGGCGTCAAGGCCCCGACCATGACCCGCACCATTGGCCGGATGGAAGCCCAAGGCTTCGTCGAGCGCAGTGCCGGCGAAGGCGATGGCCGCCTCACCATGGTGAAGCTCACCGAAGCCGGCCAGCAGAGCGTCGATCATATCAACACCTCGCTTGCTGCCTGCGGAGCACGTGCGGTCGAGGGATTGTCCGCCAAAGACGTGAAAAACGTCGTCAAGCTGCTGCGCACCATCGACGCCAATCTGCAGGCCTTCGATTTAATCGATTAAAGATTTGAAGGATCGGCTTTCAAGAGTTCGCAAAACCCTTAAACCAGTTGCGCCTTTTGTTTAAATTGTTTAGTCACAATTTAAATGTCGCCGACGGCGGCGCGCAATCTCGGGGAGGGGACATGGCGCAGAAGGTGAAGCTTTCCACGATTGCCGAAAGCCTGGGGCTTTCAACCGCAACCATTTCTTTGGCGCTGCGTGACAGCCCGCTTGTCGCATCCGATACCCGCGAGAAGATCAAGGAGCAGGCCCGCGCGCTGGGCTATATCTATAACCGCCGTGCTGCCAGCCTTCGCACCTCCCGCTCCGGCATCATCGGTGTTGTGTTTCACGACGTGATGAACCCGTTCTACGGCGAAATTCTCAAAGCCATCGAAAGCGAACTCGACCGCAGCCGGCAGACCTTCATTCTGTCCAACCATTACGACTCGGTGGAAAAGCAGCGCACATTTTTGGAAACGTTGCTGCAGCTCGGCAGCGATGGCGTGATCATGTCTCCGGCGATCGGAACGCCGACGGAAGATCTGAAGCTCGCGGAAGAAAACGGCATGCCGGCCATTCTGGTGGCGCGTTCCATGGATGGCGTCGATATGCCGACCTTCCGCGGTGACGACAGCTATGGCATCTCGCTTGCCACCAACCATCTGATCAGCCTCGGCCACCGCACCATTGCCATGGTGGGTGGCACCGATCAGACGTCCACCGGCCGTGACCGCTATCAGGGTTATGTGAATGCACTGCGCAAGGCGGGCATCGAGGTCGATCCGAACCTGCGCATCCCCGGCGCCCGCTCCAAGCAGGGCGGCTTCGAAGCGGCAGTCAACTTCCTGTCGCTGCCGCAAAAGCCGACAGCAGCAGTGTGCTGGAACGACCTAGTCGCCATCGGCCTAATGAATGGCGTTTCGCGTGCAGGCTTCGTGCCGGGCAAGGATATTTCCGTTACCGGCTATGACGATCTGGAAGAGGCGTCGATTTCCACGCCGTCGCTGACGACCGTGTCCAACGGCCAGGCGGAAGTGGGGCGGCTTGCGGCGCGCGCGTTGCTCGACAGGCTGGCGGGCAGCCATGAGCCGGACGGCATTCACCTGATCAAGCCGGAAATGCGCATTCGCCAATCCACCGGCCCATGCATTCCACGGCATTGATGAGGAACAGTACCGTTCTCGTCCATTAGCGGGTTTTGATTTTGGCCCGCATCGGTTAGCCTTTCCCATCGCAAAGCGGTATCGCCGCTTTGAAGCGTCATGCATTTCCATGTGAGCGTCACTCGCCGTCGTTTGGAAATGCGCATTGCAGGAGGAAGCACCGTCCATGTCAGATCAAAAGCCCGTCGTTCTCGTTCCGGGAAAAATCCATCCGCGCGTTCTTGAGCGCTTTGAAGGCAAGGTGGAGATCGTTTCCGCACCGGTCGGTGCGACGCTCACCATCTCGCCCGATGTGGCGGAGCGCGTCCGCGCGGTCGCGGTTTCCGGCAGCGTCAATGCCGCCTGGATCGATGCATTGCCGAAGCTTGAGATCATTGCCAATTTCGGTGTGGGCTATGATGGCGTGGACGCCAAGCATGCGGCCACGCGTGGCATCATCGTGACCAACACGCCGGATGTGTTGAACGACGAAGTGGCCGATACGACGATTGCGCTTTTGATCAACACGGTGCGCCGCCTCTATCAGGCCGAGAGCTATCTGCGCGAGGGTAAGTGGGTGAAGGAAGGGCCGTTTGCGCTCTCGCCCTTCTCGCTGCGTGGCCGCAAAGTCGGCCTCTTCGGCATGGGCCGCATTGGCCAGGAAATCGCCAAGCGCCTGGAGCCCTTCAAGGTGGAGATCGGCTATCACACCCGCAGCAAGCGCGACGAGTTGTCCTACACCTATTACGCCTCGCTGAAGGAAATGGCGAGCGCGGTCGATATCCTCATCTGCATCGTCCCGGGTACGCCGGAAACGCACAAGGCCATCAATGGCGAAATTGTATCGGCGCTTGGCGCAAACGGCGTGTTCATCAATGTCGGCCGCGGCTCCAGCGTGGATGAGGATGCGTTGATCAAGGCTTTGCAGGATGGCACGCTGGGTGCCGCCGGTCTCGACGTGTTCTATTCGGAGCCGAAGGTGCCCGAAGCGTTGCTGGCATTCGACAATGTTTCGCTCCTGCCGCACGTCGCCTCCGCTTCGGTGCCGACCCGCAACGCCATGGCGGATCTGGTGGCGGACAATGTTCTCGGCTGGCTTTCGGAGCGCAAGGTGATCACACCGGTGCCGGAAACGCCGGTGAAGGGATGATCGCAAAGGGGAGCGAGGCGTTTTACGCCTTGCTCGCCTGATACTCCCGAACGGCCTTGCCGAAGGCTTCGAAGAGCGCCCGCGACGGGCCATCGGTTTCGGCCCAATATTCCGGATGCCACTGCACGCCGATGGCAAAGCCCTTGGCATCGATGACCGACACCGCCTCGATGGTGCCGTCTTGCGCTGTCGCTTCCACCTGCAGCCGTGGTGCCGTCTCGGCAATGGCCTGGCGGTGGACCGAGTTGATCTGGATTTCGCCGGACAAGCCCAGATGCTGCGCGATGCACGAGCCTTCGCGCACATGCACCGGCTGGCGGATGCTGAACATCACGTCGCGCTCCGTCGTCTCCGGCTTGCGGTGGTCCCAGCGGCCTGGCAGTTCCTGAATTTCGCTGGCAAGCGTGCCGCCAAGTGCCACGTTCAACTCCTGAATGCCGCGGCAGATGGCGAGCATGGGAATGCCGCGATCGATCGCGCGGCAGATGAGGTCGAGGCTCGTCGCGTCGCGCCCGGCATCGAAGGGGCCATCGGCGTCGGTTGCTTGCTCGCCATAGAGCGAGGGGTGCACATTGCTGGCCGAGCCGGAGACGAGCAGCCCATCCACCCGGTCGAGAATGGCATCGACCTCATTGCCGCTCTCGAAAGCCGGCACGATCAAAGACATGACGCCGGCAACGTTTAGCGCCGCTTTGAGATACTGCGTCTGCGCCGCGTGCCACTCGGCACCATCCACCTGTTTGATATCGGCAGGGATCGCGATGATGGGCTTCGACATGATGGCTCCGGACGTGCTGCGCTTCTCAAATACACTGCCGTCAGTGAAGCCGACGGGGTGGATTCGTCAAGCACTCTCTTTGCGTAAGTGACGAAATTTATTGGTCTAAAGTATAAGATCGTCTGGCTTGGATGATCGACTTTCCTTCACGGCAGTCAATTTTATCGCCACCAAGCATGTCGGAAAATTTATTCTTCGATCCGCCGCTTGTCAGTTGCCATGACCCATGCTTTTCTCAAGCCATCTCGTGTGGGGGAGGAAGCCGCACGGTGAGATGGTTCGTATCTGGGAGGATAATATGGATCGACGTTCATTCATCAAAAAGGGCGCGCTTGCGGGCACGGGCGCTGCAGCGGCAACGGTTTTGGCCGCACCGGCAATCGCGCAGGAAAATGCCAAGATCACCTGGAGGCTGACCTCCTCGTTTCCGAAATCGCTCGATACGATCTTCGGCGGTGCGCAGGATATCGCCAACCACGTGAAGGCCGCGACCGACGGCAATTTCAACATTCAGGTGTTCGCGGCAGGCGAAATCGTGCCCGGTCTGCAGGCAGCCGATGCTGTCTCCTCCGGCACGGTGGAAATGTGCCACACCTGCTCCTATTACTATGTCGGCAAGGACCCGACCTTCGCAATCGGCACCGCCATCCCCTTCGGCCTGAACGCGCGTCTGACCAATTCCTGGTTCTATGAAGGCAATGGCAACACGCTGATGAACGAGTTTTATGCCAAGCATAAGCTCTATGGCATGATCTCCGGCAATACCGGCGTGCAGATGGGTGGCTGGTTCCGCAAGGAAATCAACACCGTGGACGACCTCAAGGGCGTGAAGATGCGTATTGCCGGTCTCGCCGGCAAGGTGGTCGAAAAGCTTGGCGTCGTGCCGCAGCAGATCGCCGGCGGCGATATCTACCCGGCGCTGGAAAAAGGCACGATCGACGCGGCTGAGTGGGTCGGTCCCTATGACGACCATAAGCTTGGCTTCCAGAAGGTGGCGAAGTATTACTACTACCCGGCCTTCTGGGAAGGCGGTCCGGTCATCCATTCCTTCGTCAACCTGGACAAATGGAACAGCCTGCCGAAGAACTATCAGGCCGTGCTGCAGGACGCCTGCTCATTTGCCAACACCAACATGCTTGCGAAGTACGACGCCAGAAACCCGAAGGCGATCAAGCAGATCGTCTCCGAAGGTGCCATGCTGCGGCCCTTCAACCAAGGGATTCTGGATGCCTGCTACAAGGCCGCACTCGAAGTCTACGCGGAAATCTCCGCCGTCAATCCCGACTTCAAGAAGGTCTATGACGACCAGACTGCCTTCAAGCGCGAAGGGTATCTGTGGATGCAGTTGGCGGAATACACCTATGATACGTTCATGATGATCCAGCAGCGTAACGGCAAGCTCTGAAGTTATCTGTAGGATTAATTGGAAGCCCGGATCGAAAGGTCCGGGCTTTTTTCATTTGGGTAGCACTGAGGCAGTACGGCGGCCTGCTTGAAAACTGAAAAGGCAGGGCGCTTCCGCCCCGCCTTCCGATCGATACCTGTCAAAGCACTGAGAGGATCAGTCCGATCAAGGATTGATCTTCGGTGGTTCGTTGAGGTTCGGCATGCCGGGAAGGCCGTTGCCGCCGCCTTGGCCGGGCGCGAGGTCCATGGGTGGCAAGCCGAAATTCGGCATGGTGTTGCCGCCCTGGTTGCCGAAGCCGGGGACTTCGATCTTGATGGTGTTGAGGTCGACTTCAGGTGTCTTGTCCAGCCAGTAGGTGACGGATTCCGGCCAGAAGATGACGATGGCGACGAGGATCAGCTGCATGCCGAGCCAGGGGATCGCACCCATGTAAATGTCCGAGGTCTTTACCGTGCGTGGCGCAATCGAGCGTAGGTAGAAGAGCGCGAAGCCGAAGGGCGGGTGCATGAAGCTCGTCTGCATGTTGATGCACAGCAGCACGCCGAACCAGATCAGATCGATGCCGAGAGCTTGCGCAATCGGCGCCAGCATCGGCACGACGATGAAGGCGATCTCGAAGAAATCGAGGAAGAAGGCGAGGAAGAAGATGAAGATGTTGACGAAGATCAGGAAGCCGATGGGGCCGCCCGGAATGCCCGACAGCATGTGCTCGATCCACAGCGATCCATCCATGCCCTGAAATACCAGCGAGAAGCAGGTGGCGCCGACCAGAATGAACACCACCATCGAGGTGATGTGCATGGTGGAATGCATGCCCTGTTTGATGAGATCCCAGGTCAGGCGGCGGTGGGCGGCGGCAAGCGCCATGGCGCCGACGACGCCGAGCGCACCTGCTTCGGTTGGCGTTGCAAGGCCAAGGAAGATCGTGCCGAGAACCAGGAAGATCAGCACGATGGACGGGATCATGCCGCCCAGAACCTTCAGCACCAGTGCCCGGTTCAGCTCTCCGCGCGCTTCCGGCGGAAGCGCTGGAACATCCTTCGGCCGGAAGACCGAGAGGAAGAGGATGAAGAGCATGAAGATTGCGACCTGCAGGAAGGACGGGCCGATGGCGCCGAGATACATGTCGCCGACGGAGCGACCGAGCTGGTCGGCCAGAACGATGAGAACGAGAGACGGCGGGATGACCTGCGTGATGGTGCCGGATGCGGCGATCACGCCAGTGGCGACACGCGGATTATAACCGTATTTCAGCATGATCGGCAGGGAGATGACGCCCATGGTGATGACCGAGGCCGCCACCGTGCCGGTGATGGCGCCGAGGACGGCACCGACCAGGATGACCGCATAGGCCAGACCGCCGGGGATCGCTCCGAAGAGCTTGCCCGTTCCCTCCAGCAAATCCTCCGCCAGACCGCATCGCTCAAGAATGGCGCCCATGAAGGTGAAGAAGGGAATGGCGAGCAACAGATCGTTGGAGATGATGCCAAAGATGCGAAGCGGCAGCGCCTGCATGAAGGCCGGCGAGAAATGCTCGGTAAAGATGCCGATGACGCCAAAGAGAAGGCCGACGGTGGCAAGCGAAAAAGCAACCGGGAAACCGTAGAGCATGAAGATGATCATGCCCAGGAACATCGCCGGCGGAAGAATACCGTATTCGAACATCAGAATATCCTTAAAATGCGCCGGCGTTACTGGAGCGGTTTTTCGTATTTGGTGTCGAGCTGGTAGAGCCCGTTCAGCGCACCGATGCGCTTCACCAATTCGGATATTCCCTGAAGGACGAGGAGGGCGAAGCCCGCAAAGATGATGAGCTTGACCGGCCAGCGAATAAGGCCGCCGGCATTGGAGGAGATTTCATTCTGCTGCCAGGATAGAAGGAACACCGGCCAGCTGAGCCAGGCGAGATAGAAGCAGGCGGGAAGCAGGAAGAAAACGATGCCGATAATATCCACCCAGATGCGGGTGCGCGGTGCAATCGCGCCGTAGATGATATCGACGCGCACATGCTCATTCATCCGCAGCGTATAGGACGCGCCGATGAGAACGATGAAGCCGAACATATACCACTGAATCTCCAGAAGGCCGTTCGAGCTGTAATTGAAAAGATAACGCACGATGGCGTTGCCGGCGCTGACGAGGCAGCAGATCAGAACCAGATAGCCTGAGAATTTCCCCAGAGCTTCGCTCAACAGGTCGATGGCGCGGCTCAGTTTCAAAAGCGCGTGCATTGTTTTCCCCTTTCGATCCCTTTGCGGGTTTTCGAGGAGGAATTTTTATGGCGGAAACCTCAAGGCGAAACGTCCTCCCACGCCTGTTGCTCCCCACCAGAAATCCTCCCTCTGTGCATCGTTATGGGCAGGATTTACCAAAATCAACTAGGAAGAAGGTCGACCATGCGCCATCCCGTTCTTTCCTGTGTGCCGGTGGCGTGGATGTGACAAATACGCCGGTTTTCCAGGGCAGGGGCTCGTCGCGGAATGCCTGAACCGGGTGTCGTTTTTGCCGGACAAACAGTGTGTTACCCGCGTTGCGTCGGCGCCAAATTTTGTGTAGGTCTTGACGCGGAGCGTTCTGTCGCTTGCTTCGTTATCAGGGAAGACGCCATCGTTGAATGGGATGATGACGGCAAGCGTAGATCAATAGAGGGGAAATAACATGAGTGAACACCACAGCGGTCCCGTCGAAGTCGGTGCGAAGATGGAGTATTCCGAGCACGCCAAGACCTATAATGGTTTTCTGGTGGCTTCGAAATACGGCACCATGCTGGTGTGCATGCTGATGATCGGCATGGCCGTGGGCTTCTTCACCACGGGCGGCTTCTTCGGCGGACTGCTCGTCTTCCTCATTCTGTCGGCCGCAGGCTTCTTCATTCTCTAAGCCATCTCGGCCGTCATTCACGACAGCGCGGCAACCGTCGCGCTCTATGATACTCACCGTGATAAGATCGATGAGAGGCGTGTCATGAAGGCTCTGTTGCTGTCTGTGTTTCTGGCTCTCTGCTTCTGGCAGGGTGCTGCGGCGCGTGAATTCACCGCCAAGGAAAAGGCCGATCTTCAGGCGCAGATCGAGCGCTTCGAGACCGCGCTGAAGCAGGGCGACTTCAGCTTTGTCGGCGAATCCGTGCCGCCCAAGGTTCTTCAGCATATCGCCACCAAGGCTGGTGTCGACGTGGCGACGCTTCGAAGCGCGATGCAGACGCAGATGCAGATCGCGCTCGCCTCGGTCAAATTTCTCGATTTCGATATGGATGTCGACAAGGCCGCTTACAATGGGGCCCCTGATGGCACGCCCTATGTGCTGGTGCCTTCGCGCAGCCTGATGGAAACGAAGGGCCAGAAGATCGAGGCCAAGACCGCGACGCTGGCGCTGATCGATGACGGCAAGTGGTATCTGGTCAGGATAGACGATGCGCAGCAGATCAACATCGTGCGCGAGGTCTATCCGTCGCTTGCCAACGTTGAATTCCCGACCGGAACGATGGCGCCGGTGGAGTGATCCGCATCTGCTGATATTGCGCTTGCGAGGCCCGCTTGAGGGTGTGGACCTGTCATTTCGTGCGGGACTCTCTCATGACGGCGACGCCACAAGGTCCTGGACCTTGGCGCGGTTGGCATTTCCCCATTCGCATAAGGGAATGAGCGCCTTGACGAGCGTTTCCCCAAATGGCGTCAATTCATAATCGACCACCGGCGGTACGCATTGGTGGTCCCGGCGCGTCAGCACGCCCATGCCAACCAAATCGCGCAACTGCTGGATCAGCACCTTTTCGCTGATACCGCCAACGCGCCGCTTCAATTCCGAGAAGCGGGTGGGGCCTCCCTGCACATGATAGAGGATCAGCGGCTTCCATTTGCCGCCGACCACCTTCAGTGAAATATCGAGACCGCATTGCGGGTCAGTTTCGTCCATAAATCCACACTTACCTTTTGGTAGGTTCTAGCAAGAAAGTAATCGCTTGCCCATGTGAAGGTCAAGCTGCGGCGATGGTGTCGTGGCTGTTCAACCGGAAACAAAGGCCTGACCATGAGCGACAACATCAAAATGATCAAAGATCTCTATGCCGCCGCCGAGGGGCATTCACTTGACCTGGAACGCTTCCTCTCCTGCTTTTCGGAGGATGCCTCTGTTCGCAACATCCCGACTGGAACGGATTTCCGTGGCCCGGATATCGCGCTTGTCGCCAGCGGCATGGCCGATGCGTTTCCGGACATTCATCGAGAGCTCTTCGACATGTACGCAATGGATGATGTGATCGTCGTCGAACTTGCCATTCGCGGCACGCATCAAGGCCCGCTTGCCACGCCGGCGGGCACCATTCCCGCGACAGGACGGACAATCGACGTTCCCTGCTGTGACGTGTTTCGCATCAAAGACGGCAAGGTGGTCTCCTTCCACTGCTATAATGCCGCTTCCATCATGATGCAGCAACTGGGTCTCGTGGGATCCCAGCCGTGATGATGCAGCCGCACCAGGCCATGGATGCAGTCTTCAATCAAACATTCACCTTCGTTCTTCACGAGATATCAAAACATCTCGTGCGACAGTTCGACCCGGTCGGGGGCGACGACAGTATCGGCAAGGCTGCTGCCTAGCGTTTAAAAGACAGAGCGTCGTCTGTCCGTCCGAAGGGACGCATGGCGCTTGACCGCTCAAACAAGGGACCTCAAGGTCGATGCTTGCATTTGTTGAACGCCATATAAAGCAGGCGTGCGCCACGGACCGGTTCGAGACGAAGAACAAGGTGTTCTCCTTTGCTCTTCGCACGGCGGTTGCCGTCACGTTGATTGCCGACGTTCTGAATATTGTCGCACACCATTTGATGGATGCATTCGGATTGCTGCCTTATGACGTCTGGCAGGGTGCAACCGTTGGCGTGATCATATCGACCGTGGTGGCTTCGTCGCTGACGTTTTTCATTGTTTATCTCGTGGGTCTCGCCATCCATCATCTGTCCATCTCACGTGCGACATTCGAGAGGCTGAGCCGCACCGACATGCTCTCGGGGCTGCTCAATCGTCGCGCCTTCATGGAAGAGGTGGCGAAAGCGGACGACAATGCTTCGCTCATTCTCTTCGATATCGACCGTTTCAAGCGGATCAATGACGAGTTCGGCCACGACGTGGGAGACCATGCAATCGTGACGGTGGCCCGGCACCTGATGTCTGCTTTCCCCCAGCCGCATGTGGTTGCACGAATTGGTGGCGAGGAGTTTGCCGTTCTGGCCGTCCAGCTGACCGCACAAAAGCGTCTGGCGCTGGCCCAGAGGTGCAATGACATGCTGGCAGCCCGGCCGCTGAACATCAAAGACAGGCTCGTCCATATTACGCTGTCCGGCGGAGTGGCTGACAAGGAGTCCTACGCCTCCTTCGAGGATCTGTTCAACGCCTGCGACAGGGCGCTTTACCTGGCGAAATCATCAGGCCGCAACCAGATCCTCCATAGCGACCTGTTGCCGGAGGACTTCAAGACGAAAGCCCGCGTGGCTGTATAGCCGCGCAAGCATTTGAGGCACGACTGCTCGCGCCTCATGGTGCGGCTCAGGCATCAGGCCTGCATATTATCCAGCTTCGACAGTGCCTCCGCAGGAAGATCGATGTTTGCCGCTGCGAGATTTTCCCGCAGGTGGCCGCGTGACGATGTGCCGGGAATCAGGAGGATGTTGCGCGATCGCTGCAGCAGCCAGGCCAGCGCTACTTGCATTGGCGTGGCGTCGAGGCTTGCGGCGACATTGGACAGGGTAGACGATTGCAGCGGCGAGAAGCCGCCAAGCGGGAAGAACGGCACATAGGCGATGCCTCGGGCGGCGAGCGTGTCGATCAAGGCATCGTCCTGGCGATGCGCAAGATTGTACTGGTTCTGCACGCAGACGATGTCGGTGATCTTGCCTGCGTCCTCGATCTGCTTTGCCGTGACGTTGGACAGGCCGATGTGCCGGATCAGGCCCTGTTGCTTCAGATCCGCCAGCACCTCAAGCGGCGCGTCAAGCGAACCTTCCGCGGGGCCGTGAACGTCGAACATGGCGCGCAGGTTGACCACATCGAGCACGTCGAGCCCGAGATTGCGGAGATTGTCATGGACGGCCTGCGTCAGTTCGGCCCGCGAAAACGCAGGCTTCCAGGACGCGTCCGCGCCTCTGCTGGCGCCGACCTTGGTGACGATCAGAAGGTCATTGGGGTATGGATGCAAAGCTTCGCGGATGATTTCGTTCGTCACATGCGGGCCGTAGAAATCGCTGGTGTCGATGTGGTTGACGCCGCTTTCGAGTGCCTCACGCAGAACGGCGATGGCCTCCGCACGATCACGCGGCGGGCCGAAAACGCCCTTGCCCGCAAGCTGCATCGCGCCATAGCCCAGCCGGCATACGGTGTGATCGCCAAGTGAGAATGTTCCTGAATTTGCAATCGTGCCCATGGGCTGTCTCCTTTGTGTTGCTACAAAGTAGAGCGGTGGCATATATGCGACAATCCGCTATAGTGCGAACAGGCTGTCCGCCCCAACGGACAATTGCGCGTTCGATGGAGGCTAGCGTGGCTGATTTGACGGATTTGAATGCCTTTCTGCTGGTGGCGCGGTCCAAGGGGTTTCGCCAGGCCGCGCGTGAAAGCGGCATCAGTTCTTCGGCGCTGAGCGATGCGGTGAAGCGGCTGGAGGACGACGTAGGGGTCCGGCTGTTCAATCGTACCACAAGAAGCGTGCTGCTGACGGATGCGGGACGCCTGCTGCTGGAGCGTACCGCACCGGCCTTCGCAGAAGTGGCATCGGCGTTGAACGAAGTCAAAAGCAGCCGTGGTCGTACCTCCGGCGAACTCAGGCTCAATGTGCCGATGAGTGCGGCAAAGCTGGTGCTGCCGCAGATCGTGCCAGCGTTCCTTGCGGCCTATCCGGACATCAGGCTGGAGGTCGTCACTGATGAGAGTTTCGTCGACATCATCCAGAGCGGCTGCGATGCCGGCATTCGCTACGATGAAAGGCTGGAGCAGGATATGGTCGCCTTGCCGATCGGCCCGCGCCAGCAGCGTTTCGCCCTTGCCGCCGCGCCGGAGTATCTGGCCAGAAGAGGCACGCCTCAACACCCGCAAGACCTGCTCGCGCATGAGAGCATTCTCGGCCGGTTTTCAGGCCGCGCCATTCCGCCTTGGGAGTTCGAACGGGACGGGGAAGAGGTCGTCATCAATCCAAAAGGCAACCTTATCGTCCAATTCGGCGGCGGCACCGATCTCGGCATCAATGCCGCCATTGCCGGCTCCGGTCTGATTTACATTTTCGAGGACTGGCTGAGGCCGCACTTCGATCGAGGCGATCTGGTGCCGGTAATGGAAGACTGGTGGCTGCGGTTTCCCGGGCCGTTTCTGTATTACTCCGGACGACGGCTGGTGCCGGCGCCGCTGCGGGCGTTTATCGATTTCGTCAGGCAGGCGAACAAGGATGAAGGGAAAGGTTTGCGATCGGGGCAGTGAACAACCGAAAAAGGTCTGCCAGACCATTCCACTATGTTCATCTCGATGGCGAACAGCGGACGTCCAATGCTCTCCTACGTTCAGGTGTTCAATGACATTGGCTTCTCACCTCCAGGCGGCAAGCCGAAGAGATGCCTAATCCAGTTCAGGAATGCCCCGTAAGGTCGACCGAGCAGGATCATCATTGCCGCCGCACCCAAAATACCTCTTATCAGCCCATCTCCAGAGGCTCCGCTAAAAGCGATGATCGCGGCGTAGATGGGCACTTGGAAGCTCATCAGCGCCAAGCTGTCCCATAGAAGCTGAGATGACCGGGTCTCCTTCGCGTGGCTCATCATCCAGTCGCGCCACATGCCATAAGGACGCCCTATTGGGACCATGAGAAGCCCGCCTATCAGGCGCGCATGAAGGACCTGCTCCCACGTCATTCCTGCAATGAATCTTTCGTTGATGATGCCGGTCGTGGTGAAGAACAGGATCAAAGCCAGCGTATCTGCAGCATAGGCCCACGCGCCATGTGATTGCTTCGCCGTTTCTGCCAAACCCATCCTCCATGCCTGTTCATGTCACCAAGGACATAGTGCATAGATCTTCAATTTGTTCCTATGGCAGACGATCTCCAAATGACCGCCTCTGGCGCAACTAGCCGCAGTGACCAGAAAATAACGGGCATTCGCTTGCGCTCCTTACCTTCGTCACCAAAAGCCCATTCAGCGACACATCGGGATGAGCTTCTTATCCTCTCCGGTCACTCGCCAAAGATGATCCGCACGACCGCGCGCGCGATCAGCGGAAGACAGTCGGTTCGGAGAGGGCGGATAGCGTCTGTCTTTTTCTGACCGCAGCATAAAACCGTCCTAACGTCAGGAAGCCGGTTGACATAAACCCTGCTGAGGCGCATTGTACCAATTGGTAAACATAATACCAAAGGGTACAAACAAGGAGCCTTCATGTCACGTCCCCCACTCCCACCCTTTACGCGCGAAACTGCAATCGAGAAGGTCCGTCTGGCAGAAGACGGCTGGAACACCCGCGATGCTGCCAAAGTCGCGCTGGCCTATACGCTCGACACGCGTTGGCGCAACCGCGTCGAGTTCGCGACCAACCGCGATGAAGCCCAGGCATTCCTCACGCGCAAGTGGAACAAGGAGCATGAATACCGCCTCATCAAGGAGCTCTGGGCCTTCACCGGCAATCGCATTGCGGTGCGTTACGCGTATGAATATCGTGATGACAGCGGACGCTGGTTTCGCGCCTATGGCAATGAGAATTGGGAATTTGCGGAGGATGGTCTGATGGCTCACAGGCATGCGAGCATCAATGAAATGCCGATTGCTGAAAGCGATCGCCTCTTCCATTGGCCGCTGGGCCGCAGGCCGGATGATCACGCCAGCCTCAGCGATCTCGGTCTCTGATCATGGCACGCATGGTCGCAGAGAGGTCGGACACCATCGCCCCTCTGGCGGAGGTGTTTCGTGAGTACGGCTATGAAGGTGCAAGCCTTGCCTTGATCGGCAAGGCCACTGGTCTCGGCAAGGGAAGCCTTTACCACTTCTTTCCAGGCGGAAAGGAGGAGATGGTCCAGGCTGTGCTGGACGAGATCGATACCTGGTTCGAGAGCAAGATTTACGCCCCCCTGCGGGACGGCACCGATAGTAACGGTGCTGTTCTGGCAATGCTCGATGGCGTTACGG
The DNA here is from genome assembly GCF_037722385.1 of Agrobacterium larrymoorei. Lineage (GTDB taxonomy): Bacteria > Pseudomonadota > Alphaproteobacteria > Rhizobiales > Rhizobiaceae > Agrobacterium > Agrobacterium larrymoorei_C. Next base: position 64,021 of record NZ_JBBKAQ010000009.1, on the reverse strand, counting down.
ACTACTTCAGGTCTGGCAGGCGCGTGTGCCTCGTCGGTGCCCTGGCGGTCTCCAACACCCGGGATCGCTTCTCGCAAGCCATCCGAGACTATTTTGAAAATTGGGTCGATGCCCTGCGATCGGCGCTCATCCGGCAAGGATGCGACCATCATCAAGCACAAACTCTTTCAGAAGACGCAGTGCTGTCGATACAAGGGGCTATCATCCTGTCGCGCGCGCTTGATGACCCAGCCGTGTTTCAACGTGCGATAGATCAGCTGCGCGGGCGACTGGTGACGGCCCGGGCATGACCCAGCCTAGGGATCCATAAGGCCGCGTTCGTTCGCTGCGTCGTATTTGCGGATATCGCCTTGCATACGATCCCGCCATTCTCTGACAAACGCTTTGGTGTCCATGGCATCGAGGTGAGCGCTGAGCGCCGATTGATCCGACCAGCTCTCCGCGATCAGCAGGCGTCCGGCGTTCTGGTCGGTCGCCACCGCGAAGTCGTAGGCGATGTTGCCGGCGCGCTGCCGGGCTGCAGCCGCGAGCACTTGCAGATCGCGAACACACTGCGCCAGATGAAGTTGATCCACATGGATGTGGCCTGTCACGATCAGCATGACGAGCTTCCTTCCGTTTGCGCTCCGACCACCGGCCAACCGGCGATCAGAGCTTGAGGTGATCAGATAGTGATGAGGACGACCTTGCCTTGGATGCCGCCCCTTGAGGCGCGCTCATGCGCCGCAGATGCATCCGTCAAGGCAAACGTGCTGTCTATGACGACACGAATGGTGCCGTTGTCGAGCAAGCGACCAGCCTCTGCCAGTTGTGGTCCGTTTGAACGAACCTGGGTTGTCGAGACTGTTATCTTACGGAGTGCCGCTTGGTCGTAGCCGGCAAAGCCAAGCGGATTGACGAGGTAGAGAGCCCCACCCGGCTTGATAACGTTTAAGAAGCGCTCCATGTTTGCGCCGCCCACGGCATCGATCACCAGGTCCACATCGCGTATGGTCGCCTCGGCCGGCGTCTTGGTGTAGTCGATGAACTGGTCGGCGCCCAAGTCTCGCAAAAGCGCCTCGTGCTTGCCGGAGGCGACAGCTATGACGCGTGCGCCTTTCCATTTTACCACTTGCACGGCGATGTGTCCTACGCCACCGCCCGCGCCATTCACCAGCACCGTCTTGCCTTGAAGTGGAATGGGTGCATGGGGAAAGGGCTGGAAGGGGTTTGCCGCATCGTGTCCAAGCTCGACCAAAAACTGCCATGCTGTCAGCAAGGACATCGGCGCGCCTGCAGCCTGAATGTGATCGATCCCCGCGGGTTTTACCGCCAGTTCCGATGCGGGCACGCTGACATATTCGGCATAGGCGCCACTCCCCGTCATCAGGTCCTGCGGGAAGCGCACCATCGCATAGACCTCGTCTCCGACGCTGAAGCCAGAAACTTTATCGCCGATGGCAACCACGACGCCGGAAATGTCGGTGCCTAAAATCCGTGGAAACGACGGATCGGGCTGCCATTCCGGCGGGAGCGCGCGGTATCCGTCCCGCAGGTACAGGTCTGGCGGGTTGATGCTTGCCGCATGCACGCGCACAAGCACCTCGTCGGCCACAGCGCTCGGTCGCGGCGCGTTCTCGTACCGCAACACATCCGGCCCGCCAAATTCGTGTATGCGTACGGCTTTCATCATCTCGGTCATCTTCATCTCGCTGTGCGTTTTTCTGCTGGCTCACAAGATAGGACCGTTTCGACAGGTTGATAATTGGGCTGCATTTCGCTTTAATCGTTCCATGAAGGAACAAATTGGTTTTGACAGACTGACTGGCCTCATTGCGTTCGCCCGCGCTGGCTCGCTCGGAAGCTACAGTGCGGCGGCGCGTTCGCTATCTGTCTCGCCATCGGCGATCAGTAAGAGCATCCAGCGACTGGAGCGTCATCTGGGCGTTGCACTCTTCATGCGCACGACGCGCTCGCTGACCCTGACGACTGAGGGACGCGACCTGCATGGCCGGGCGCTGAAGCTTCTGCGCGATGCCGAGGAGATCGAACAAGCGGCAAAGACGGCGCGCGCCGAACCCGCCGGCCCGCTGCGAATTGCCGCCTCGTTGCCGATCGGCTTGCACGTCATTGCGCCTTCGCTTGCGTCGTTTCGAAGGCGTCATCCGAAAGTGACGATCGACCTGCGTCTGAGTGACCACATGGTGGACCTTATCGACGAAGGGATCGATCTCGCCGTTCGGATCGGTGACCTTGCCGACTCGCGCCTGATCTCGAGACGGCTCTCGCCTCATCGGCTGTGCTGCTACGCGTCTCCCGATTATCTCGCCTTGCGCGGCACCCCGAGGCATCCCGACGAATTGGAGGTGCACGAAACGGTCAGTCTACGATACCAAAGCACCGGCCAGCTGTTTCGCTGGCCTTTCCGGATCGGAGAGCGCGAGATCGAGATCGTGCCGTCTTCCGGCATCATCGCCGATGCGAGCGAGGTCGTCTTGGCGACTGTTGCCGCAAGCGCAGGCATTGGAATGGCCACCACCTTCATGGCTTCACCCTTCGTCCAGCGCGGGGAGCTCATTCCAGTCCTGGCCGACTTCGCCGTGGAGCGGCACAATATCACGGCCATCTGGCCAGAGAGCCGCCGCGCCAATCCTGCGGTTCGCGCCTTTCTGGAGCACCTGATCGAGCTGTTCTAACGTGAAGAGCGTCTTCTTCTGGCTGCAGGTATCGCGCCGAGGCCTCACCCATCAGGACGCCAGTTGACGAGGACGTCCCGATGTTGGTGTTCACGTTTATTGTCAGAGCCTGCCCTCGGCTGCCAACTCGCGGGTGCGTTTCAAGGTTGAGAGCAAGGCCGCCTTGTAGCCCGTGTCACCATCGAATTGGGCCTGTTCGGCCCGTTCTTCCGGCCCCCCTGGTTGCTTCCCCCTCAGGCCGAGGTAGCAATAGAAGCGAAGCTGCAACGCGCCGTACTCGTCCTCATAGAGTTCGTTGACAATTGCCCCTTCGCGAGGGCCTTTCGCCTGGAAGAAGCTGACCTTGCTGTCCGGCTCAAGCGTGATGATTTCGCGAAGGTCGGTTCCGCCGATCGTCGCGTCGCGTACGAAATGCGTAGTGCTTTCCTCGATGACATCGCACCGCGTGCACAGGCCCGGCGGTAGAAAAAGGCGCGCATCACGCGCCTTCATTTGGAGAGCAGCCCATATCTGAGCGCGGGTCAATGGACGTTCACCATCGGGATTTACCGCAACGGTCGCGGTGGAATAGATCATGATCCTGGTCCTTGTTATCGAGAGGCGCGCGCGGTTCAGGCAGATGCGGCAAGCTGCGAGGCAAACTCGCGATAGCTGTGCAGCGGGCGGCCCAGGATTTGCGTCAGGCGCTCGGCATCGCCGGCGTTCGGAACCATGCCGTGGCTGACGTAGCGCTCAGCCATCAGGCGCATTTCATAAGCCATCCACTTAGGCATGATACTGGCGAGGTTTTGTTCGAAGCCGGATGGATCATCGCCGCCATAGACGACAGGGCGGTCGAGAACATCAGACCAGATGGCTGCGAGTTCCGAGCCAGTCAGCGTCTCCGGGCCGACCAGATTGATGCTCTCACTCGGCAGTTTTTCCGCGGCGCGGTCGCGACGAAGGAGCTCGGACGCAGCAACTTCTGCAATATCTCTGGTGTCGACCATGGCAACACCCTTGCTGCCAATCGGCATCGGGTAGACAGCATAATTGAAGATGACGTCTTTGATCATGACTTCGTTGTCGATGAAGTATGCCGGCCGCAGGATCGTGGCGCTAAAGCCCATCGCCTCCAGCATGCGTTCGGCGCCAAACTTGACGGCGAAATGCGGCACGTTCACAGCGCGATCGGCATCGAATACCGAGAGGTAGACGACACGTTCGACGCCGGCTTCGCGCGCAACGTTCAAGGCGATGATGGCCTGTGTGAATTCATCGCCGGCGACCGCGTTCAGCAGGAACAGCGTGCGGACTCCATTGAAGGCGCGGCGGAGCGCGTCAATATCGAGCATGTCTCCCTGCACAACATCGACGTTCGAAGCAAAATTGGCCTTGGCGGGATCACGCGCCAGCACTCGGACATCCGCATTGCGTGCGATGAGTTGGTCAACGACATGGCGGCCGACACGGCCAGTGGCACCGGTTACAAGAATGGTCATTGGGGTTCTCCTTGGTTTGCTGTGAACGACTTCGGTTTCGAAGACACCCCGACTATGGCTGGTTCACATTCCACCCAATAGACGCTAAAAATAGACGCATCGTCTCACTGGTGGAACACTCATGGATTTGGCTGCCCTTGTTGATTTTGTCACCGTAGCCCGCCATGGCGGCTTCGGCCGCGCTGCCCGCGCCACCGGTCGACCGAAGGCGACGCTTTCGCGGCGGGTCGCTGAACTGGAAGCGAGCCTTGGTCTGAGGCTGTTCGAACGCGGCTCACGGATGCTCAAGCTGACGTGGGAAGGGCGGGCGCTTCAAGAGCGGGCGGGTGCTCTGCTGATCGAACTGGACGAGACTGCCGCCGCCATAGCATCTGGCGGCGACAGGCCGCGCGGCAGGTTGCGGATCAGCGCGCCATTGCTGTTCTCCCAGACGGCCATGGGCAAGTTGGCTGCCGGCTTCTCCCTCAAATATCCAGAGGTGCGCATGGAAGTGACGACGGAGGATCGCCCTGTCGATATGGTGGAGGAGGGATACGACCTCGTTATCAGGGTGAACCCCGATCCAGACGAGAGTCTGGTGGGCCGCGCCTTCCTGCGTGACGGGTTGGTGGTCGTGGCGGCACCACACCTCGCATACGACAGCGGCGCCGCTGTGCCAGTCGTCATACGCGGCACGCTGGCTCAAACGAGGTCTTGGACAATGAACACACCGACAGGGCAGATCAGTCTTCAAATCGACCCCGTGCTCAGCCTTTCCTCAATGACCATGGTGCGCGATGCGGTGCGCATGGGCGTCGGCGCGGCTCGCCTTCCCCTGTCTTTGGTAAGCCACGATCTCGCTGAGGGGCGGTTGGTTCGTTGGGGAGATGTCGAAGGGCCGGAAACGGTGCTGTGGGCGCTCTACCCATCACGTCGTCTCCTCAGCGCGCGGGTATCTGCATTCCTCGACTATCTCAAGCAAGCCTTTCCTCTAGGGACGGCCGATGAGCTGGCAGCCTATGTCGAGGATTAGTCGCGCCACGCGTACCTGACTCTAGCGCTGAGTGGCCGGAGAGAACATTTGAATTTGACCGGCCGGCGGCGCCAACGCTCTGGGTCTCACCCAGCCTTCCTCACCAAAAGCCCGTTCAGAAGCAGATCGAGATGGGCGGTGCGGTAGCCTTTTATGTCGATGTCCATGCGATCTTCGAAGATGATCCTGAGAACGGTGAGTGTCATCAGCGGCGCGATGACGAGTTCGGGGAAGGCGATGTAGTCGCTTTTCAACTCGCCCGCGGCAGCGCCTTCCTTGACGAGTTCGACGATCCTGTCGATCAGGGGTTGGAAGACGTATTGCTCATGTCGGGCGACGATGTCTGGGAACTTCTGGCCTTCTGCGATGATCAGCTTGAGGATTTCGCGGTTCTGGTGGTCTTCGTCGAGATGATCGTAGAGTGCGTTTAGAAGCGACCTGATCTTCTGCGAGGCCGTGCCGGTGCGGGTGTCCTCGCTCTTGACGATATCGGCGAAGGATGTCGAGGCGTGGCGGATGGTGGCTTCGAAGAGGATTTCCTTGGTTTCGAAATACACATAGACGGTGCCCTTGGTCACGCCGACATGTTTGGCAATATCCTCGACCCGGGTTGCGGCATAACCGTTCTTGACGAATTCGGTGAAGGCCGCGTCCAGGATCTGGGCGGGGCGGAGCTGTTTCTGCTCGGCGCGCGTCAGTTTTTTTCCCGCCTTGGATTGGCACAGCTTAAACATCGGTGATCGGCATCCCGTTCATTCGGCATTGCAGGTGCAGAGCGCCAGTCGTTCAGACGCGCTCCGCGCTCTCGTTTTTGTTATCGCATATCATTATCGCAAAACCCATGCATCGTTTTGCGCGACATCTGCTAGAAGTATCATTGACTTTCCAGTCAGTCAAATATACGCAATCACGATATCTCGATGACAAGGCCCAGCCATGAAGCAGCCACCCATGAAGCAGATTGTAAGCATCCTCCTGATTGCGAGCGCCGGTTTTCTGACAGCGTGCAGTCAAATGGAAGACGCAGGAGAGCCGGACCTGAGGCAGGTGCGGGTGGTGACGGTTGAGAACGCACAGGTCGTGTCCGGCGGGGCAGTGACCGGCGAAATCCGCGCGCGCGTGGAGACGGACCTGTCCTTCCGTGTGGGCGGCAAGATCATCGATCGTCAGGTCGATGTCGGAGACCATGTGAGAGCGGGCCAAGTTCTGGCGCGCATCGATGCCGAAGAGCAGCAGGCAGATCTGGCGGTTGCTGAGGCCAATCTCGAGGCAGCCGTGGCGCAGCGCATCCAGGCGGAACTGGCCTTTGCCCGTCAGCAGAAACTTTTCGAAACGCAGGTCACGCCACGCTCGGCGCTGGATCAGGCGCAGGAGGCGCTTTCGACCGCGCAAGGCAGCGAGCGGGCGGCGGAAGCCCAGCTTGGCAGCGCCAAGGAAGCGCTGTCCTATACGGAGCTCAAGGCCGATCAGGATGGTGTGATCACTGCGCGCAATGCCGAAGTGGGCCAGGTGGCGCAGGCGGCCTCGGCCATTTTCACGCTGGCGCAGGACGGACCGCGCGATGCGATCTTCGAGGTGGTGGAGACGCTCTTCCTCGGCCGCGATATTCAGCCCGAGGTGAAGATCACGCTTCTGACCGATCCGGGGCGGCAGGTGACCGCGAAGGTCCGCGAGATCTCGCCCACCATCGATTCCTCCACGGGAACGGTAAAAGTGAAGGTGGGGCTTGGCGTTGACGTTCCGATGCCGCTCGGCGCAGCCGTGCAGGGGAACTTCCTCTATGAGCCGGAGGCCGCGATGGTACTGCCGTGGTCGGCGATGTCTTCCAAGGATGGCAAGCCTGCCGTCTGGGTGGTCGATCCGGCCTCGTCCAAGGTGGCGCTGCGTGTGATCGAGGTCGAAGATTATGAAACGGGTCATTTCATCGTCAAGCAGGGGCTGAAGCCCGGTGAGAGCGTCGTGGCGGAGGGGGCCAAATTCCTCCGCCCGGATGAAAAGGTCGCGTTCGAGAAGGTGGCAGCACGATGATGAGAACCCATATCGCGACCCTCCTTCTGTCGGGGCTGCTGCTTGCGGGTTGCAGCGAGGATCAATCCGAGGCTCCGCCGCCACCGCGCCCTGTGCTCTCGGTGGTGGCGAAGGAAATGCCAACCCAGTCTCTGAGCTTTGCAGGCACGGTCACTCCGCGTTTTGAGGCGCAGCTTGGTTTTCGCACGCTGGGGCGGCTGACCTCGCGCACCGTCAGCGTCGGCGATCTCGTGGAGAAGGGGCAGGTCATTGCCACCATCGATCCGACATCGCTGGAGCTTGCTGTGCGCAGCGCCCAGTCGGATCTTTCCAATGCGCAGGCGCAGCTTCGCAATGCGCAGAGCACGCAGCAACGCCAGTTGCAGCTTGCCGAAACACGCTCCGGCACGCGGGCTGCACTGGAAGAGGCCGACCAGGGCCTGAAGACCGCGACTGCCTCCGTTGCCCGCGCGCAGGCCAATCTCAACAAGGCCAATGAGCAATTGAGCTACGCCCAGCTTGCCGCCGAATTTGACGGCGTGGTGACGGCAACCTCGGCCGAACTTGGTCAGGTGGTGACCGTCGGGCAGGTAGTTGTGACGATTGCCAAGCCCGATGAGCGCGATGCGGTCATCGATGTGCCGCAGTCCATTGCCGACCAGTTGAAGCTTGGCATGCCCTTCGATGTTGCGTTGCAGCTCGACCCGCAGGTGCGGGTGGCTGGAACGGTGCGTGAGATCGCTCCGCAGGCCGATACGGCAACCCGCACGCGCCGCACGAAGATTGCGCTCGACCATCCGGGCGATGCCTTCCGTCTTGGCGCGGTGATCCGCGCATCGGCCAGCATCGCGGCTAAACCCAATCTGATGCTGCCGGCGACCGCCATCCGCACGCGCGACAAGGACACCGCCGTGTGGATCGTCGATGAGGCTGCCGCCAAGGTGACGCTTCGCCCGGTCGTGTTGGACGGGCCGCCGAATGCTTACGGCTATGTCGTGGTGAAGGATGGCGTGAAGCCGGGAGAGCGCGTCGTCATTGCCGGGGTCAACTCGCTTGAGGACGGGCAGTCCATTCGTATCGATCAGGAGCGCGTACAGTGAAAAAGTTCAATCTCTCCGAATGGGCATTGGCGCACCGCTCGCTCGTCTCCTATTTCATGATCGTCTTCCTGATCGCCGGCGTGTTTTCCTATCTCAATCTGGGGCGCGAAGAAGATCCGAACTTCACCATCAAGACGATGGTGATTTCCGCCGCCTGGCCCGGCGCCACGGCAGAAGAGGTCAGCCGTCAGGTGACGGACCGTATCGAGAAGAAGCTGCAGGAGCTGGAATCGCTCGATTATACCCGCAGCGAAACGACGGCCGGCAAGACGACCGTCTTCCTCGAGCTTCTGCCGACCACCAAGGCGCGTGATGTGGAGCCGACATGGCGCCGCGTTCGCAACATGATTTCCGATATCAAGGGCGAGTTTCCCTCCGGCGTGCAGGGGCCGTTCTTCAACGACCGCTTCGGTGACGTGTTCGGCAACATATTTGCCTTTACAAGCGATGGGCTTTCGCAGCGCCAGCTGCGCGATCTGGTCGAAGATGCGCGCTCCAAGATCCTGACCATCGAGAATGTCGGCAAGGTCGATATTATCGGGGCGCAGGACGAGGCGATCTATCTGGAGTTTTCCACCCGCAAGATCGCAGCGCTCGGCATCGATCGCCAGTCGATCATCGCCACGCTGCAGGCGCAGAATGCGGTGACGCAATCCGGCTTCGTGACCGCCGGACCGGAGCGCATCGCCATCCGTGTGGGCGGGCAATTCGCCTCGGAAAACGCGCTGGAATCCATCAATCTGCGCGTCAATGACCGCTTCTTCCCGCTGACCGATGTGGCAACGATCCATCGCGGCTATGTCGATCCGCCAACGGCACTCTTCCGCTACAATGGCAAGCCAGCCATCGGTCTTGCCATCGGCATGCGGGCAGGGGCCAACCTGCTGGAGTTCGGCAAGGCGGTCGACGAGCACATCAAGGCGGTGGTGGCCGACCTGCCGATCGGAGTCGAGGTCAACCGCGTGTCTGATCAGCCGGCTGTGGTGGAGGAGGCGGTGTCCGGCTTCACCCATGCGCTTTTCGAAGCCGTCGCGATCGTTCTGATCATCAGCTTCATCAGCCTTGGATTCCGCGCCGGTCTGGTGGTGGCGGTTTCCATTCCGCTCGTGCTCGCCATTACCTTCGTCTACATGGAATATACCGGCATCTCGCTGCAGCGAATTTCGCTTGGCGCGCTGATCATTGCGCTCGGTCTTCTCGTGGATGATGCGATGATTGCCGTGGAGATGATGGTGGCGCGGCTGGAGGCGGGTGATGATCTGCGCAAGGCCGCGACCTATGTCTATACGTCCACTGCGTTTCCAATGCTGACAGGTACGCTCGTCACCGTCGCAGGCTTCATTCCGATCGGTCTCAACAGCAGTGCGGCGGGCGAGTTCACCTTTACGCTGTTCGTCGTCATTGCGGTTTCGCTGCTGGTGTCGTGGATCGTCGCGGTGCTCTTCACCCCGCTTCTCGGCGTCTTGATGCTGCCCAAGACAATGAAGCAGCATCACGACAAGAAGGGCCGGTTTGCGACGATCTTCTCGCGTCTATTGACGATCGCCATGCGGTGGCGCTGGGTGACCATTCTGTTGACGATCGGTGTCTTCGGCGTTTCCGTCGCGGGCATGGGCCTGGTGCAGCAGCAGTTCTTCCCAAGCTCCGACCGGCCCGAACTGATCATCGACTGGAACCTGCCGCAAAACAGTTCGATTGCCGAGACCAACCGGCAGATGGCGAAGTTCGAGCAGGAAAAGCTCGCCAACAATGCCGATATCGACCACTGGACGACCTATGTGGGGCAGGGCGCGCCGCGCTTCATTCTGTCTTTCGACGTGCAGAGCCAGAATGTCTTCTTCGGCCAGACGGTCATCGTGCCGAAGAGCCTGGAAGCGCGTGACCGCGTGCGCGCCGACTTCCAGAAATATTTGAACGAGACCTTCCCCGGCACCGATGCTTTCGTGAAGCTGCTCGATATCGGCCCGCCGGTTGGCAAGCCGGTGCAGTATCGCATCAGCGGCCCGGACGTCCAGAAGGTGCGCGATATCTCCATGCGCTTTGCCGGTGTCGTCGGCCAGCATCCGCTCTTGACCAACATGATCTTCGACTGGAACGAGCCATCACGCGTGGTGAAGGTCGATGTGTTGCAGGACAAGGCCCGCCAGCTTGGGGTGAGCTCGGAAGATATTGCCACCGTGCTAAACAGCATCGTTGAAGGGGCGAGCGCCACGCAGGTGCGTGACAATATCTACCTCATCGACGTGATCGGCCGTGCAGCGGCCGATGAGCGCGGCTCGATCGAGACGCTGCAGAACCTGCAGATCGCAGGTTCGGACGGCAAGCTCATTCCGCTCTCGGCGGTGGCAAACCTTCGCTATGACGTAGAACAGGCGATGATCGCCTCGCGTGATCGCATTCCGACCATCACGCTGAAAGCGGCGATCAAAGGCCCTACCCAGCCGGCGACGATCGTCACCCAGCTTCAGCCGCAGGTGGACGCTTTCAACAAGACACTGCCGGTCGGCTACAAGGTCGAGATCGGTGGGGCGGTGGAATCGAGCGCCGAAGCGCAAGGACCGATTGCCGCGGTGGCGCCGATGATGCTCTTTGCCATGGCAACGATCCTGATGATCCAGCTGCAGAGCTTCAGCCGGCTGTTCCTGGTTTTCGCCGTGGCACCGACAGCGCTGATCGGCGTGGTGGCCGCACTGCTTCTCAGCAATGCACCGATGGGCTTTGTCGCGATCCTCGGCATCCTGGCGCTGATCGGCATCCTCATCCGAAACTCGGTCATTCTCGTGGTGCAGATCGAGGATCTTCGCAAGGAGGGTGTGCCCGCCTGGCAGGCGGTGATCGAGGCGACCGAACACCGCATGCGACCGATCATGCTGACCGCGGCGGCTGCGACACTGGCACTGATCCCGATCTCGCGCGAAGTCTTCTGGGGGCCGATGGCCTATGCGATGATGGGCGGTATCGTGGTCGGCACGGTGCTGACACTGCTCTTCCTGCCGGCGCTTTACGTGACATGGTTCCGGATCAAGCCGGAGGAGAAGACGGCTGAGGCTGAGGCAAAGGCCGAAGGCGACGCCAAGCCTGCGTGACAAGACAAGCTCGAGGCGATCCATTTTAAGTTCTGGATCTGGGGCTCACCCCCCTCTGTCCTGCCGGGCATCTCCCCCTCAACGGGGGAGATCGACCCGTGGCGAACCCTCGCACCTCGTCCATGTTGATCTTGAAATGGGGAGCGCCCCTCCTTCCAATCTCCCCCCTTGAGGGGGAGATGTCCGGCAGGACAGAGGGGGGTGGCACCCCTCGGGCAGAGTACAAGAAGTAACAGAAGTGCGGCGACCGAAAGAGAAAGCCTCTCGCTGACCATCCTCGGGCTTGACCCGAGGATCCATCGTTTTCGATCACTTGAGGATTGGGTCGTGGATCCTCGCCTCAAGGGCGAGGATGACGGGAGGAGGGATTTAGCGTCCCATACACGTCGCGCGGAAGGAAGCCCGCCTAATTCCGATCACAGAGTGCACGGAAGAAGAGCCATTGGCGTATTTCACTGTCGTGTCCGAAAGGACGGGCGGCGTTCGCCAACCGATCCTACGACGCGCCGGCGCCGCGCATGCGGGCGAGGCCATCGACGGCGGGCTTGTATTTGGGGTCGAGGCGGGCGGCGTGGTTGTAGGACTTCAGCGCCTTGTCCTTTTCGCCGCGGCGCTCATAGACCAGCGCCTGGTTGGCCCAGGATTCCGCGCGGCTGTCGTCGAGCGCAATCGCGTGGTTGAAGTCGGCAAAGGCGTTTTCGTCGTCGTTCAGCGCCACGTAGGAAATGCCGCGGCCGTTATAGGGCTCGGGCGAGTTGGGCGAAAGCGAGATGGCCTTGGAGAAGTCTTCGATCGCCTGGCTGTGCTGGTTGCGCAGCTGGTAGATCAGGCCACGATTGTGGTAGGCGCGGCCGTCGGTCGTGTCGGTGTTGATGGCGGCGGTGAAGTCGTTGAAGGCTTCGTTGGTGCGGCCCGTCTGGCGATAGAGGTTGCCGCGGCCGATGAGCGCCACGTCGTAATTCGGATTGATCTGCAGCGCGCTGTTGTAATCCTGAAGCGCCTGCTGCTGCTGTCCCATGTTGCGGTAGACGAGCGCGCGGTTGGCATAGGCCTGATAGAAGCGCGGATTGAGCTGCAGTGCCTGATTGAAATCGGCAATGGCGCGCTTGGAATCGCCGGCGCGGCCGTAGGCCGAGCCACGGACGTTATAGCCTTCCGGATCCTGCGGGTTGGCGTTGATGACCGATGTCAGCGAGGCGATGTTCTGTTCCGAGCCTTGAGCGCGGTCGATCTGGAACACGTCGTTCGTCTGGGTGGTGGTGGCGCAGCCGGCAAGCGCCGCAACCATGCCGCAAAGGATGAGGGTAGAAGAGAGCCGCATGGTTTTTCTCTGAGATACGCCGTGGGAGAGGGCGGAAGGACGTCTGGATTCACGGGTATCAACAACGTTCATGCGATATGGGTTCCCTCTCAAGGCTGATCATGCAGCGCCAATCATGCAGGCCGATCGTGCAGGCGAATTCAGACAGACCAGTGCGTGTCGCGATCTTTCAGATACGCTGCCAACGCTTCAGGCGGTCTTCGTTCGCATGTCGTTCTCGCAAAACCGGCGACCGCTTTTGCGCGACATGCTTTAAAACTCAAAGAGCGGCGGCGAAATAATCGCCCCCGCCCCATAAGCATTCAAAAACGTCGAAAAGACGGCCTATTAGCGGCTCGCAGCACGTGGAGCAGCAATCAGACCTTCGCGCTGCATGCGCTTGCGAGCAAGCTTGCGAACGCGGCGAACGGCTTCAGCCTTTTCGCGAGCGCGCTTCTGCGAAGGCTTCTCGTAATAATCGCGCATCTTCATTTCGCGGAAGATACCTTCGCGCTGCATCTTCTTCTTGAGAGCGCGAAGCGCCTGATCAACGTTGTTATCGCGGACTAGTACCTGCACGTGAATCCCGTTCCTTTAGGTTGGTTATCTTGCCATGCGAATAAAGGCATTCGCAGGCAAACAAAAAATCGTTCGTGTGGCCGGGTTGGCCGCGCGATTGGTGAGGTGCAATATCAGATCGTTTCCTTGAAGTCCAGCCGTTAACTGTATCTCCCGGCGAAAATACAAGGGGTGGCAAGGGGGGTGCCGAGAAAGTTATGACGCATGTCAAAACAATCATGTCGCGGCGTCGCAAAATGAACACTGAACACTGCGCATATTTGCCATTCATAGGTCTCAGCCGGAATAATCCAGCGTGTCTTCAGGGAGTTGCTTGCGAATGCGCAAATTTTCTGTTTTTGCCGTGGCTCGCGAGGCAATGCGCGCCCACAAGGGATGGGACGCCCAGTGGGCTTCTCCCGAGCCGCGCAAGGAATACGACGTCATCATCATCGGTGGCGGCGGCCATGGCCTGGGTGCTGCTTATTATCTGGCCAAGGAACATGGCATCACCAATATTGCCGTTCTGGAAAAGGGCTGGCTCGGCGGCGGCAATACTGGCCGCAACACCACCATCATCCGCTCGAACTATCTCTATGAAGAGAGCATGGATATGTACGAGCATTCCCTCAAATTGTGGGAAGGCTTGAGCCAGGACCTGAACTACAACGTCATGTATTCGGCACGCGGCGTGATGATGCTGTCGCATAATGTGCATGACCAGCAGTCGTTCAAGCGCCATATCAATGCCAACCGTCTCTATGGCATCGACAATGAATGGCTGACGCCGGAGCAGGCCAAGGCCTATTGCCCCCCGCTCGATATTTCCGCCAACGCCCGCTACGCCATCAATGGTGCTGCCCTTCAGCGTCGCGGCGGCACGGCGCGTCACGATGCGGTGGCCTGGGGTTATGCCCGTGCGGCATCCGATCGCGGCGTCCACATCATCCAGAACTGCGAAGTCACCGCGATCCGTCGTGGGCCCGATGGCGCGGTGACGGGTGTAGAAACCAATCGCGGCTTCATCGGCGCCAAGAAGATCGGCGTGTCCGCTGCCGGTCATTCCTCCGTCATCATGAAGATGGCCGATGTGCGCGTGCCGCTCGCCTCCAACCCGTTGCAGGCGCTGGTCTCCGAGCCGCTGAAACCCATCTTCCCCTGCGTGGTGATGTCCAACACCGTGCATGCCTATATCTCGCAGTCCGACAAGGGCGAGCTGGTGATCGGCGCCGGTACCGACCAGTACAACTCCTATTCGCAGACGGGCGGGTTGCAGATCATCACCCATACGCTGGATGCGATTTGCGAACTCTTCCCGATCTTCCGTCGTGTGAAGATGATGCGTCAGTGGGGCGGCATTACCGACAACACACCTGACCGTTCGGCGATCCAGAGTGTGACGCCGGTTCCGAACCTCTTCGTTAATTGCGGCTGGGGCACGGGCGGCTTCAAGGCGACCCCTGGTTCGGCGCATCTCTTCGCGCATCTGATTGCGCGTGGCGAGCCGCACCGGCTGGCGGCGGGGCTGAACCTAGACCGCTTCCGCACCGGACGGTTGATCGATGAGGCGGCAGCCGCGGCGGTTGCCCATTGAAGGTGCCGGCTGCTCTCCTGGCAGCTGCGTTCGTGGCCTCTGCGGCCGAAGCCGGTCCGGTTATTCCCGAGGCTGGCGATTTTCGAGTGCAGACCATTCGCAAGGCGCAAGGGGAGGACAACTGGCCGTTTTTGGCAGAGGAGGGCTTTTTGATGTGCGCTCCAAGCCTTGGCCAGAAGCTCGTCTATTTCGTGCCGAAAGGTGCGGACGGCGAGAATGAATATCCCGTCGCTCTCGACAGCAATCTGATGTCGATGGCGATGACCAATATGGGGCGTGGCAATGCGTTTCGTCCTTATGCGAATTTTGAAGAACTGACGAACAGGCTCTCCCCCTACATCACCATGGGAAAGCGCCTGTGTGACCAACCCGCCGGAACGGTGATTCCGGAAAGCTCTCTTTGAGGGAACATCATGCTGCTGATCCGTTGTCCATATTGCGAAGAAGAACGCTCTGAACTGGAGTTCCGCTGGGCTGGCGAGGCGCATATTGCCCGCCCTGAAAACATTGCCGGAATTTCCGATGAGGAATTTTCCGAATATTTCTTCATGCGCGATAACGACAAGGGCATGGTTTACGAGCGCTGGCGCCATATCCATGGCTGCGGTCGCTTCTTCAACGCGGCGCGCCATTCCGTAACCGACAAGTTTCACCTGACATACAAGGCAGGCGAGCCGAAGCCGGATGAGGCTTCGCTTCTCTCCACAAGCGAAGGAGCAGCCCGATGAGTGGCGCTTACCGTATCAAGGGTGCCGGTCGCCTGACGCCTGCCCGCACCGCCCGCTTCAACTTCGACGGCAAGAGCTATACGGCGCTTCAGGGCGACACGGTTGCGTCCGCGCTGCTTGCCAATGGCGTCCACCTGATCGGCCGCTCGTTCAAGTATCACCGTCCGCGCGGCTTTCTGTCTGCCGGTCCGGAAGAGCCGAATGCGCTGATCGACGTGTCGCGCGATGCATCCCGCCGCCAGCCGAATGTGCGCGCCACGGTTCAGGAAGTCTTCGATGGTGCCATCGTCTCGTCGCAGAACCGCTATCCGTCGCTTTCTTTCGACGTTGGCGCGATCAACGATTTCTTCTCGCCCTTTTTTGCTGCGGGCTTCTACTACAAGACTTTCATGTGGCCGAAGGCTGCATGGCACAAGATTTATGAGCCGATCATCCGCCGCGCCGCCGGTCTCGGCAGCGCGCCGAAGCAGGGCGATACCGACCAATATGCCAGCCGCTTTGCCCATTGCGATGTGCTGGTTGCCGGTGGCGGCGCTGCCGGTCTGACGGCGGCACTGTCCGCTGCCAAGACCGGTGCCAAGGTCATTCTGGTCGATGAGAACCCGACGGTTGGCGGTGCGCTGCGTTTCGAAAGCGGCACCGTGATCGATGGCAAGAACGGCTATGACTGGGCGCAGTCGGTGGTGGCCGAGTTGAAGGCCATGCCGAATGTCGAGGTGCTGACCCGCACCACTGTCTTCGGTTACTACAACCACAACTTCATTGGTCTGGCCGAGCGCGTGACCGACCATCTGGCAAGCCCGGCGCTACATGAGCCGCGCGAGCGCCTATGGCAGGTGCGCACCAAAAAGGTGATCATGGCAACCGGCGTCATCGAGCGCCACATGGTGTTCGCCAACAACGACCGCCCCGGCATCATGCTGGCGTCGGCTGCACGCACTTATCTCAACCAGTATGGCGTGGCTGTCGGCCACAATGTCGGCGTCTACACCGCCCACGACAGCGCCTACGAGGCGGCCTTCGACCTGAAGCGCGCCGGAGTGAAGATCGCAGCCATCGTCGACTGCCGTCCGAACCCGGACCAGAAGCTTCTGGATGAGGCACGTGCGCTCGGCATCGAAGTGCTCGCCGGCCACAGCGTCTACGATACAGCTGGCCGTCTTCGCGTCACCTCCATGACGGTTGGCCGCAATGGCGGTTCGGGCAAGCGCAAGATCGCTGTCGATGCGCTGATCGTTTCGGCCGGCTGGACGCCATCGGTGCATCTCTTCTCGCAGTCTCGCGGCAAGCTGAAATATGATGCGGCCAATCAGCGCTTCCTGCCGGATGTCTATGCGCAGGACGGTGTGTCCGTCGGCGCCTGCAACGGCACCGACGATCTCTCCGCGCTGCTTTCCGAAGCGGCTGCGGCTGGTGGCGGAGACGTGTCGGTCTCCGGCAGTAACACACGTCACTGGACCGGCGGCATGATCGGCGCTGCCGAAGGTGCGGGTGCCGACCACAGCGTCAAGGCCTTTATCGATTTCCAGCATGATGTCTGCGCCAAGGATATTCGCCTCGCCGTGCGCGAAGGCATGCACTCCATCGAGCACATCAAGCGCTTCACCACCAACGGCATGGCCTCCGACCAGGGCAAGATGTCCAACATGCATGGCCTTGCCATTGCGTCGGAAGCGCTAGGCCGCGATCTGCCGAAGGTCGGTCTCACCACCTTCCGCTCGCCCTATACGCCGGTGACCTTCGGAACGCTGGTCGGCCACTCGCGCGGCAAGCTGTTCGACCCAGCCCGCAAGACGCCGATGCATGCTCTGGAAGAAGCAGAGGGTGCGGCCTTCGAGGATGTCGGCAACTGGAAGCGCGCCTGGTACTATCCGCGTGCGGGCGAAGACATGCATGAGGCAGTCAACCGCGAGTGCAAGACGGTGCGCGAAAGCGTCGGTGTCTTCGATGCCTCCACGCTCGGCAAGATCGAGGTTGTCGGCCCGGATGCGGCGAAGTTCCTCAACCTGCTCTACACCAATGCCTGGGATACACTGAAGCCCGGCCGCTGCCGCTACGGCATCATGACCCGCGAAGACGGCTTCGTTTATGACGATGGCGTGGTGGGCCGCATGGCGGAAGACCGCTTCCACGTGACGACGACGACGGGCGGTGCGCCACGCGTGCTGCACCACATGGAAGACTATCTGCAGACGGAATTCCCGCATCTCAACGTCTGGCTGACCTCCGCCACCGAACAATGGGCGGTGATCGCGGTGCAGGGACCGAAGGCGCGTGAGGTGATTGCGCCGCTGGTGGAAGGCATCGATCTTTCGCCGGAGGCCTTCCCGCACATGGCGGTGGCCGAGGGCAAGATCTGCGGCGTGCCGACACGTCTTTTCCGCGTGTCCTTTACCGGCGAACTCGGCTTCGAAGTCAACGTGCCTGCCGATTACGGCCCGGCCGTATGGCAGGCCATTGCCGAGCGCGCCAAGGCTGTCGGCGGCTGCCTCTACGGCACCGAGACGATGCACGTGCTGCGCGCCGAAAAGGGCTATATCATCGTCGGCCAGGATACGGACGGCACAGTGACGCCCGACGATGCGGGTCTCGGCTGGGCCGTCTCCAAGAAGAAGACGGATTTCGTCGGTATTCGCGGCCTGCAGCGCCCGGATCTGACCCGCAGCGGCCGCAAGCAGCTCGTCGGTCTTCTGCCGAAGAACGCCCATGAGGTGCCGGAAGAGGGCGGCCAGATCGTCGTCGATCCAAATGCACCAAAGCCGATGACGATGCTCGGTCACGTCACGTCGTCCTACTGGTCCGAAAATCTTGGTCGCGCCATCGCTTTCGGTCTGGTGGCCGATGGCCGGGCGCGGATGGGTGAGACCCTCTACATTCCGCTCGCCGACAGGACGATTGCAGTCGAGGTGACGGACATGGTGTTCTTCGACAAGGAAGGAGGCCGGATCAATGGCTGATTTGGCAACAGCAAAGCGTACATTCGTTCTCGACGGCGTGCATGGCGGCTCCGCCGGCACCTCCATCAAGCCTGCGGCTCCGGCCTACCGGCTGGTGCTGCGTGCGCGGCCAGAGGCGATAGAGGCGGTCTCTCAAGCGCTCGAGCTTGCGCTGCCGACCCGCCCGAAAACCTCTGCGACATCGGGACTGCGTTCCGCCTTGTGGATAGGCCCGGATGAATGGCTGGTGATCGACCAGGGTGAGGCCGACTTGATGGCAGCCCTTTCCGGCACCACCGGCCTCTTCTCCGCCACCGACGTCTCCCACCGCAACCTCGCCATCATCGTCTCCGGCCCAGGCGCCGAAACGACGATCAATGCCGGCTGCCCGCAGGACCTGTCGCTCGCCGCTTTTCCGGTGGGTGCCTGCACCCGCACGGTGTTCGGCAAGGCGGAAGTCATTCTGCTGCGCGTGGCGGATGACACCTTCCGCGTGGAGTGCTGGCGTTCCTTTGCGGACTACGTGTTCGGTCTGCTGGACGAGGGTTCGCGGGACGCTTGAGAAAGCAGCCCCTGCCGGCCGACAGGTTGGGGGGGTATCTCTCCCACCGTGCCGCGCAACTGTCGGGATGGTTTGGACGTTCTCTTGCGCCGCTCGGATTATGTGCTATTTTTGTAGCACATCATGGAGCAACGCATATGAGCAACACAGCAAAAATTCGTCGTCAGGGTGGTGCAACCGTCTTCAGCATCCCACCCGCGCTTTTGAAGATGCTCGGTGTGGAAGTTGGCGCGGAGCTGACGCTAGCCGTCAGCAACGGGTCTCTCGTGGCGACGCCTAAGCAGGCTAAGAAGAGGTATACGCTGGCAGAGTTGCTCGAGGGCGCGGACGAAATGGCTGCACTCAACAAGGAGGCGGCGTCCTGGAATGTCAGCCCGCCTGTCGGTAAAGAAGTCTTTTGATGGTCCGCAGCAACGTTCCAAAGCGCGGCGACGTTTTTCTCATCGACCTCAATCCCGTGGTTGGGAATGAAATGAAGGATGATCACCGATGTGTGGTGATCACTCCTCGTGAGATCAACATGGTCGGCATGTGCCTGACGGTGCCGATCACAACAGGCGGCGCCTTTACCCGCAGGGCTGGTCTCGCCGTCAATATTTCTGGCCATAAGACGACCGGTGTTGCGCTGTGCAATCAGGTAAGAGCGCTCGACATAGTTGAGCGGGTAAAGCAAAAATCCGCTAGACTTGTCGACACGCTGGACGAGGCAACCACCGACGAAATCGTTGCGAGAGTCGTCAGCATGATTGATCCTGCGTAGTATCGTCGTGATGAGGGTGCCGGGGGATGGACGCCAATAATTTTCAGCTGAGGTCCGAGGCGGTTTGGGATGGCAGTCCTTGCCGCACGGCGTTGCGGGGAGGTTGAATCTCTCGTCTCCGTCATTCTCGGCCTTGAGCCGAGGATCCATCGCTAACCGGCTAAGCGTTTGAAAATGTGGATCCTCGGGTCGGGCCCGAGGATGACGGAGGATTTGGTCGGTTGTCCCAACACGGGAAAGCGCTTTTATGCCTCACGCCTCCTTTGCCTGCGCCCGCATGAAGCCTACCGTTGCTGCCCAGAGCACGACACCGATCAGAAGCAGCACGGCGGCAATCGAATATTGCACAGGGTCGCGCCCGGTCCACGGGCCGACAAGGAAGAAGCAGCTGATGGCGCCGAGCACCGGCAGGATGGTCGGGGTGCGGAAATGCTTGTGGGCCACCTTGTCCTTGCGCAGCACCAGCACGGCGACATTGACGATGGTGAAGACGCCGAGCAGCAGGAGTGCCGTGGTGCCGCCGAGGGCTGGCACGCCGCCTGCAAAAGCGATGAGGCCGACGGCAATCAGCGAGGTGAAGATGATGGCCACAAAGGGCGTGCGGCGGCCGGCATGGACCTTGCCGAGGGCTGGCGGCAGCACGCCTTCGCGGCTCATGCCATAGATCAGGCGGCTTGCCATCATCATGTTGATCAGCGCCGAATTGGCGACTGCGAACATGGTGATGACGGCAAAGATGCCGATCGGGAAGTTTGGTGCGCCGGCCTGCACCACCTTCAACAGCGGCGTTTCGCCTTCACCAAGTTCGGCAGCGGGAACGAGCGTAATGGCGGAAATGGCAACAAGAATATAGATGACGCCGGTGATGACGAGGCCACCGAGCAGCACTTTCGGGAAGATGCGGGCGGGCTGCTTGCACTCTTCCGCCATGTTGACGGAATCCTCGAACCCAACCATGGCGAAGAAGGCCAGTGTGGTGGCGGCCACCACCGACCAGATGACGCCGTGTTCTCCGGCGGGCTCAAACGTCCAGGCGCGCGACACATCCCCCTGACCGTTTCCAATCGCCCAGAAGCCGATGCAGATGATCATCAGGAGTCCGGTCAACTCGACCACAGTCAGCACCACATTCATCTTCACGCTTTCACCGACGCCGCGAAAATTGATGAGTGCCACGGCGATGATGAAGGCGATGGCGATGCCGGTGACACCGAAGCCGCCGAAATTGAAGCCGGTGACGGTGGCGAAGTTTGCGGCAAAGGCGCGGGATGCTGTCGAGGCGGATGTGACGCCGGACGACATGACGGTGAAGGCGACGAGAAAGGTGATGAAGTGCACGCCGAAGGCCTTGTGCGTGTAGAGCGCTGCACCCGCAGCGCGCGGATATTTCGTCACCAACTCGAGATAGCTGCAGGCTGTCAGCAACGCCACGCCGAAAGCGATGAGGAAGGGCAGCCAGACCACGCCACCAACCTCGGCTGCGACCTGTCCCGTCAGTGCGTAGATGCCCGTACCAAGAATATCGCCGACGATAAAAAGAAGCAGCAGCCCCGGCCCCATGACGCGCTTGAGCTCTGTCTTCTGCTCGCCTGCATCATCCGGTTGTGTGACATTGTGCGCCATATGGAGTTCCCCCGAACAATAATTGCGATAACGCAAGAAATGGTGTGGGGGTTCCAGTCATTAAGAACAAATAAGTTCAATTGCTTACGCTCGGCATTGTCCGCGTAGAGCGTCATAGACGGCGTCAAGGGCTGCAGCTAGAAGATGAACCGTAGACTGTTTCACTTTTCCTATCGGCTGCAAGCCGGAGTGCTCAATTGACCCAGCCCTTCCACTCCACCCAGCGCCCGTGAAAATCGGCTCGGCCGATCTCCTGTTTTTCGCCGGTTGGCCAGATTTGCAGGGTCAGCGCCGCGCCGCTGGGCTGGCCGTCGCCTTCCATTTGCAGCCGCGCGAGAGGAGCGTCTGCGGTGGCACGGGCGCCGGCTTCGGCGATCAAGGCTTCGCCCTTCTGTTTGAGGGCGTCGGGAAAATATTGCCAGGCAATGGAGTGGAAAATGATGTGGGCAGCATCCGGCCTTGGGGTCTCCAGCCGCTTTGCCAGCCAGTCGACGGCGTCTGCCTTTTCCACCTGAAGATGATTGTCTGCCGCAATGCTGAGCGCGTTTTGCGTGCGCTCCAGCCGATCCTTCTGGTCAGCCCAAATGTAGGAGAGCTGGCGCAGGCGATCATCGGCAGAAGACGGGTTCAAGGGGTTGAGATCGCAGCCCGCGCGCTCGATGACCGTAAAGGTGCCGGGGATGTCCGGCTCTTGTCCGCGCCATTCAGGGGAGAGGAGGACGGGGCTTGTCGCGCCCCACTGCGTTTTGCCGAGACGATAGCGGTAGCGGTCGAGCTGGAGGTTGAGGCCGGCACTCGCGCCGACTTCTGAGAGGATGAACGGCTTGCCGGTGCGCTCGGCGACGATGAAGAGGCCGGGCAGGAGGGCGGCGGAGCGGCGGACTTCGTTGGTTTGCGGTGGTGATGTCAGACGATCGAGGATGAAGGCCTCGTGCTGCCGGAACGCCGCCTGGACGGCTGTCCATAGCGAGCCATCGATAAGTTCGATCAGCGGATCGATACGGTGGAGAAGGACCAGCGCATGCAGTGCACCGGCGGTGCGCAGCGGCACGGAATCGTCGCTGGGGCCGGGCGGGCCAGGCCAGGTGAGGATGGCTTTCGCCACCGCACCTTGCGCGCTGTCCAGCTTTTCGGCAAGCAGCCTGCAGAGCCTTGCGGTGAAGGGGGAACCGAGCGCATCGCAAGCCTTGGCCTGCGTCTGGAATGCCTCTTTAACGATTGCTTCCGGCATGGCGTACTCCCTGCGGTGTCTCAGCAAGCTTCTTCAGACGCAAACCAAAGCGTTTGCGCTAAATAAAGCTCACGCGTCTTCGGGCCTATCCTTCGGGTCGAACTGAGAGATGGTCGTCCAGCGAGCGGTAAGCGCGGGTTTCTTTTCGTCTTCGATCTCCACCGTCACATCATAGCTGGTCGTCAGCATGGCGGCACCGCGGAAGCGGGCTTCTGCCAGGGTGAAGTGTCCGCGAATGCGCGCGCCGCTTTTGACCGGGGCGACGAAGGTGACTTTGTCAAAGCCGTAGTTGATGCCCATGGTCTGTTCGCGGATTTTCGGCAGCGCGCTGTAATTCATGGCCGACAGCAGCGAAAGGGTCAGGAAGCCATGGGCAATGGTGCCGCCGAAGGGGCTCTCGGCTTTGGCGCGTTCTGGATCGGTGTGGATGAACTGGTTGTCCAGCGTGGCGCCTGCAAAGGCATCGATCATTGCCTGGTCGACGGTGATCCAGTCGGACACGCCCACTTCCGTGCCGACCAAATCCTTCACTTCGCTCAGCGATACGTGTTTCACGGCTCATCGTCCTTTTTGATAGATGTTATAGGCCGATGCTCGCGGCCCGATCAACCGGCAAGATAGAAGACGACGGAGCGCGGCGGCAGCCAGGCGGGCACGCCGAAATTGACGCCGAGCGGCTTCCATCCGTCACCCTTCAAGGTGAAGGGAATGGCGTTGCGGCTGCGGTTAATAAGGGTGGCGAGGCGCACCGCCTTGCCGGTCTCCCGGTCCAGTGTTTTCAGCACCATGGCGAAGGTCGTGGCATCGGGGTGGTTCCAGTCCTCGTCGCGCATGGGGTCTCCCAAGGGGGATAGCCACTCGATTTCGCCGCTGTCTGCGGAGAAGAAGGTGCTTTCGTCAAAGACTGCGAAGCGCTGGCGCAGCTTTGCCAGGAAGGCGGTGTGGTCGATCAGGTCAGGCGAAAGTACTTTCCAGTCTACCCAGGTGATACCGTTGTCCTGGGCATAGGCATTGTTGTTGCCGCGCTGGCTGCGCCCGCCTTCATCGCCTGCCGTCAGCATCACCGTGCCGCGGGTGACGAAGAGGGTGGCGAGCAGCGCCTTGGCGTCGGCAATCCGAGCGGCCTTGACCGCGGGATCGTCGGTCAGGCCTTCGATGCCATTGTTCCAGGAGTGGTTGTCATTGTGCCCGTCGCGATTCTCCTCGCCATTCGCCTCATTGTGCTTGTGAGCGTGGGAGACGAGATCGAACAGCGTGAAGCCATCATGGGCAGCGATGAAGTTGACGCTGCGGGTTTCGGTGCGCGCGTTGCGTGAGAAGATCGGGGCGGAGCCGGCAAGCGCGTCGGCAAGCGCGCCCATGGTGTGATCGTCGCCGCGCCAATAGCGGCGGATATCGTCGCGGGCGCGGTCGTTCCATTCGAGGAAGGACGCAGGAAAATTGCCGAGCTGGTAGCCGCCGGGGCCGATATCCCAGGGTTCGGCAATCAGCACCCGGTCGGCCAGAAGCGGGTCTTCATGCATCTGGCGCAGAGTTTCGCTTTGCGGATCGAAGCCCTCCGCTGTGCGGCCGATAACGGGGGCGAGATCGAAGCGGAAGCCATCGATACCGGCATGGGCGACGAAATGGCGGAGCGTTTCGATCACCAGATTGCGCACCTGCGGGTGGTCGCAGGCAACGGTGTTGCCGGTGCCGGTATCGTTGATCAGCGTGCCGGGGTCGTTCGACGCGTGGCGGAAATAGGTGAGGTTGTCGAGCCCGCGCAGCGATAGCGTCGAGCCAAAGCGGTCGCTCTCGCCAGTGTGGTTGAAGACCAGATCGAGGATGACGCCGATGCCTGCTTCGTGCAGCTTGGCGACGGTGTCGCGCAATTCTTCGATGCCGCCGGGGCAGAGACGCGGATCGAGCGCCATGAACCCGACCGGGTTGTAGCCCCAGCCATTGGTGAGACCCAGCGGCGGTAGATGCCGCTCGTCAATCCAGGCGGTGATCGGCATCAATTCAACGGCGCTGACGCCGATCTTTTGCAGATGCGCCATGATGGCAGGATGGGCGAGCGCTGCGACCGTGCCGCGGATGGCGTCGGGCACCTCAGGATGCAGCATGGTGAACGGCTTGACCGCGACTTCGTAGATGAGGCCGGTGCGGTTGAAGCGGGGTGGCTCGGGTGTGACGGCCGTGTCCTTCGCGACGATGGCCTTGGGCATGACGGCGGCGGTGTCTTTGCCGTAGGTGAACAGGCTTTTGTGGTTCTGGAAGGGACGGTCGATTGTCGTGGCGTAGGGATCGAGCAGCAACTTGGCCGGATCGAACCAGAGGCCCTGGTCCGGCGCGTAGGGGCCGTGGGCGCGGTAGCCGTAGCGGGTGCCGATGGTGGCCTGCAGGACGGTGAGGCGGTGGATGCCGTCTTCGCCGGGCTGCATGGGGAGGCGCGCGGTTTCGGTGTTGCCGACGGCGTCGTAGAGGCAGAGTTCGAGTTTGGTGGTGTGTTGGGAGTAGACGGAGAACTGCGTGCCGGTTGGTGTGGGGACTGCGCCTTGGGGGAACGTGGAGTTGGTTGGCATGGCGGGTCCGTTTGGGTTTGAGGGTGGGGCTTGCGCCGTCATCTTGTTAGTCGAAGACCAGAGGATTTTTGTGAAGGACCCCCCTCTGTCCTGCCGGACATCTCCCCCTCAAGGGGGGAGATCGCGTTGGGTTGACCGCCCGCCTCTTCGGCTAACTCAGCGAAGAGATTTCTCCACTCTCGACGATAAATGATGAGGGCGAGTTTACTTCTGGCCGATCTCCCCCCTTGAGGGGGAGATGCCCGGCAGGGCAGAGGGGGGTGCCCACCTGTCATAACGGCGGAGGGGCGCGCCAATCCTGCCAACCGCAGATCAGGTAATCACCGTCGGCGCATCGCGGCCCGTGTGCTTCTTGATCCCGGCAATCGTGTCTGCTGCAGCAATCAGGTCGGCGAGCGCTTCCTGGGTTTCGATATTGTGGCGGGCCGCATCGGCCTCGTAGCGCTCCACATAGAGGCGCAGCGTTGCGCCCGATGTGCCGGTGCCGGAGAGGCGCAGCACGATGCGGGAGCCGCCTTCGAAGAGGATGCGGATGCCCTGGTTCTTGCTGACCGACTGATCGACCGGGTCGTGATAGGCGAAGTCGTCGGCCTTTTCGACCTTCAGATTGCCATAGGTGGTGCCTGGAAGGGTGGCGAGCTTTTCGCGCAGCGTTGCGACGAGCGTGTTGGCGGCGTCGCTGTCGACTTCTTCATAGTCGTGGCGCGAATAATAGTTGCGGCCATATTCGGCCCAGTGCTTGGTGACGATGTCTTTCACGCTTTCCTTGCGGGCGGCGACGATGTTCAGCCAGAAGAGCACGGCCCAGAGGCCGTCCTTTTCGCGCACGTGGTTGGAGCCGGTGCCGAAGCTTTCCTCGCCGCAGACGGTGACCTTGCCGGCATCCAGCAGGTTGCCGAAGAACTTCCAGCCGGTTGGCGTTTCATACATGCCGATGCCGAGCTTTTCCGCCACGCGGTCTGCAGCTGCACTGGTCGGCATGGAGCGGGCGATGCCGGAGATGCCCGATGCATAGCCGGGGGCGAGCTTGGCGTTGGCGGCGATGATCGCAAGCGAATCCGAAGGCGTGACGAACATGCCCTTGCCGACGACCATGTTGCGGTCGCCATCGCCATCGGAGGCGGCGCCGAAGTCGGGGCCTTGCGGGCTCATCACGTCGTCATAGAGTTCCTTGGCGTGAACGAGGTTCGGGTCCGGGTGATGGCCGCCGAAGTCGGGCAGCGGTACGGAGTTGCGGACCGAGCCTGCCGGTGCGCCAAGGCGCTTCTCGATGATTTCGACCGCGTAAGGACCGGTCACCGCACTCATGGAATCGACCACGACCTTGAAGCCGCCAGCGATCAGATCGCGGATCGCGCCAAAGTCGAAGAGTTCTTCCATCAAAGCGGCGTAATCGGCCACCGGATCGATGACTTCCACCTGCATGCCGGCAACGTCGCTGGTGCCGATCCGGTCAAGATCGATATCGGCGACATCGGCGATGCGGTAGGTTTCGATCGATTTGGTGCGGGCAAAGATGGCGTCGGTGATCTTCTCAGGGGCCGGGCCGCCATTGCCGATATTGTACTTGATGCCGAAGTCTTCGTTCGGGCCGCCTGGATTGTGGCTGGCGGAGAGAACGATGCCGCCGAAGGCCTTGTACTTGCGGATGACGTTGGAGGCGGCAGGCGTGGAGAGAATGCCGCCCTGGCCGACCAGCACCTTGCCGAAGCCTGCGGCTGCAGCCATCTTGATCGCCTTCTGAATGACCTCGCGGTTGTAGTAGCGGCCATCGCCGCCGATCACCAGCGCCTGGCCTTCAAAGCCTTCGAGGCTGTCGAAGATCGACTGGATGAAATTCTCTGCGTAGTTCTCCTGCGCGAAAACCGGCACCTTCTTGCGAAGGCCGGACGTTCCGGGTTTCTGGTCCTGAAACGGCGTGGTCTGGACGGTCTTGATCGACATTCAATGGCCTTTCGACGTAAGTTGGGTGTAAAGCGCGGCGTAAAGTCCTGCGCTCTTTTCCCAGGAAACATCCGATTTCATCCCCTGCTTCTGCATCTGCGTCCACAGCTTCGGGTCTCGGTAATATCGCATAGTGCGGCGGAGCGCCTGGCGCAGCCCATCCGGTGTGACGGAGGTGAACTGGACGCCGGTTGCGACCTTGGCGGAAACAGCAGCGTGATTGGCATCGATCACCGTATCGTTCAAGCCCCCGTTGCGGGCAACGACGGGAACGCAGCCATAACGCAGCGCATAAAGCTGGGTCAGGCCGCAAGGCTCGAAGCGGGAGGGAACGATGATGGCATCACAGCCGGCCTGCATCAGATGCGACAGCGGCTCGTTATAGCCAACGGCCACGCCAACGCGTCCGGGGTGACGGGTGGCGGCCGCCATCAGCGCGCCTTCCAGCGCGATTTCGCCGGCGCCCAGCACCACAAGCCGGCCGCCCATTTCGACGATATCATCGGCAACCTCGGCGATCAGGTCGATCCCCTTCTGCCAGGTGAGGCGGGAGATGACGCAGAAGAGCGGGCCGTTGTCATGGTCCACGCGGAAGTGGTTGGCGACGGCGGCCTTGTTCAAGGCGCGCAGCTTGAGGTTTGCGGACGAGTAGTTTTCCTGGATCAGGTGGTCGATTGCCGGATCCCAAACTTCTGCGTCGATGCCGTTGACGATGCCGTGCAGAACATGCGCGCGGCTGCGAATAACGCCATCGAGCCCCATTCCGTAGTCCGGGGTCAAAATCTCCTCGGCGTAGGATGGGCTGACGGTGGAGAGCGCTGTCGCCGTCTGCAACCCGCCCTTCAGGAAGCTGATATCGTTATAATATTCGATGCTTTCGGTCGCAAAGGCATGCGGTGGCAGGCGCAGTTCGGAGAAGATATTGGCGCCGAACTGACCCTGGAAGGCGATGTTGTGAATCGTCAGCAGGCTTGGGATTTCTGGTGTTTCGGCATAACGCATATAGACCGGGGCCATGGCGGCCTGCCAGTCATGCGCGTGCAGAAGATCCGGCTGCCAGCCGGAAAGCTTGCCTGCGGCGATTTCGGCAGCGGCGAGCGACAGGGCGGCATATCGCTTCCAGTTGTCGTCGAAGTCCTTGCCGGTGGAATCGAGGTAGGGGCCGGCCGGCCGGTCGTAGAGCGAGGGAATATCGAGGATCAGGAGGTCCAGACCCTCATGCTCGCCTGCGAGAATATCGGCATGTTCGCCGAGAAGATCAGGGAATTCCCCAACCTTATGGGCGTCCTTGACTGCCGATTTGACGGCCGGGTAGCCGGGGATCAGCGTGCGGGTGTGAACGCCGCAGGCCTTCAATGCGATGGGAAGCGCGCCGGCAACATCGGCGAGCCCCCCGGTCTTGATCAGCGGATAGATCTCGGACGCGACCGAAAGAACATTCATGAGGCTCACAAATCCAGCTTGTCGATCATCGATTGCGTTATCAGGCAGATGCCGTTGTCGGTGCGGCGGAAGCGTTTGCCATCGAGAACAGGATCCTCACCAACGATCAGCCCTTCGGGAATGACGACGCCGTGGTCGATCACGACGTTGCTCAGTTGCGCGTGACGGCCGATCTTCACACTCGGCAACACCACGGCATTTTCGAGACGCGAATAGGAATTGGCGCGAACCCCGGTAAACAGAAGGCTGCGGTTGAGCGAGGAGCCGGAAATGATGCAATCGCCGGAGACGACGGAGGAGACCGCGGAACCGCGGCGGTTCTCATCATCATGGACGAATTTCGCCGGCGGCGTGATTTCGGCATAGGTCCAGATCGGCCAGGACTTGTCGTAGATATCCAGATCCGGAACGATATCGGTCAGGTCGATATTGGCCTGCCAATAGGCATCGATTGTGCCCACATCGCGCCAGTATGGACCGTGCTCGAAATCCGAGCGCACGCAGGATGAAGCGAAGCGGTGGGCGACGGCTTTTCCATGTTCGACGATGTAAGGAATGATGTCCTTGCCGAAGTCGCGGCTGGAACTTGGGTCGGCCGCATCACGGCGCAGGCATTCCATCAGGAACTTGGTGTGGAAGACATAGATGCCCATGGAGGCGAGCGCGTGTTCCTCATCCCCTGGAATGCCCGGCGGATCGGCCGGCTTTTCGATGAAGGCGATGATCTCGTCCTTGTCGTTGACATGCATGACGCCAAAGCCGGTGGCTTCCATGCGCGGTACTTCCAAACAGCCGATCGTGACATCGGCACCGGAATCCACATGCTGCTGGAGCATGTATTCGTAGTCCATCTTGTAGATATGGTCGCCGGCGAGGATGACCATATATTCTGGCCCGTGCGATTCGATGATGTCGATATTCTGATAGACGGCGTCGGCCGTGCCTTCATACCATTGCGTTTCGGAAACGCGCTGGGAGGCGGGCAGAATATCGAAGCTTTCGTTACGCTCGGGGCGGAAGAAGTCCCAGCCGCGCTGCAGGTGGCGGATCAGCGAGTGCGCCTTGTATTGCGTGGCAACACCGATGCGGCGAATGCCGGAGTTCAGCGCGTTCGACAGCGCGAAATCGATGATGCGCGCCTTGCCACCGAAATAGACCGCGGGCTTTGCCCGACGGTCGGTCAGTTCTTTCAGGCGGCTGCCGCGCCCGCCCGCGAGGACATACGCCATTGCATCACGTGCCAGAGGCTGAATTCTCTTTTCACTCATCGCTCGAGTCCTCCCATAAAAGTCTACTGTTCCCTTGGTCTCAAACGTGTTGGGAGTTTTTAAGGTGTCCCATCACGCCTCCATTCTTGTCTGCCTCACGTCCCTGCGGCGCAAAGCGGATTAGTTCTCCAGCTCCAGCATGATGACGGCGAGCGGCGGAAGTGTGAGCGTCGCGCCAATGCTGCCGCCGGCATCCACCGCATGGACCCGCCCGCCATTGCCCTTGCCGGTGCCGCCATAAATCTCGGCGTCGGTATTGAGAATTTCGCGCCAGCGTCCGGAAACCGGAAGCGGCACGTAGTAATTTTCGCGATAGACCGGCGTCAGGTTGGAGATGACGGCCACCGGCTTTTCACCGGGCGCACGGCGCAGCCAGGCGAAGACGGAATTGTCGTGATCGTCGGCCATCAGCCATTCGAAGCCCTCCGGCTCGCAGTCGCGCGCATGAAGTGCTGCCTTGGAGCGGTAGGTGAAGTTCAGGTCGCGCACCAGGCGGCGCATGCCTTCATGCATGTGGTACTGGAGGAGGTTCCAATCGAGCGAGACCTTCTCGCTCCACTCGCTCCATTGCGCAAATTCCTGGCCCATGAACAGCAGCTTCTTGCCGGGATATCCCCACATGAAAGCGTAGTAGGCGCGAAGGTTGGCAAATTTCTGCCAGTCGTCACCCGGCATCTTGGCGATCATCGAGCCTTTGCCGTGCACCACTTCGTCATGCGAGATCGGCAGCACGAAGTTTTCGCTGAAGGCATAGAGCAGACCGAAGGTCAGTTCCTGATGATGGAACTTGCGATGCACGGGTTCACGCGAGAAATAGCTCAGCGTGTCGTGCATGAAGCCCATGTTCCACTTGAAGCCGAAGCCGAGACCGCCTTCATGCACGGGCTGGGAGACCTTCGGCCAGGAGGTGGATTCTTCCGCAATGGTCATGACGCCCGGATGATTGCCGTAGACCAGCGTGTTCATCTTCTGCAGGAAGCGGACCGATTCCAGGTTCTCGCGCCCGCCATATTCGTTGGGGATCCACTCGCCTTCCTTGCGGGAATAATCGAGATAGAGCATCGAGGCGACCGCATCGACGCGCAGGCCGTCGAGGTGGAATTTTTCCGACCAGTAGAGCGCATTGTTGATGAGGTAGGACATGACCTCGACACGACCGAAATTGTAGATCGCGGTGTTCCAGTCCGGGTGGAAGCCCTGGCGCGGATCGGCATGCTCGTAGAGCGCGGTGCCGTCGAACCACTTCAAGCCATGCTCGTCGGTCGGGAAGTGGGCAGGCACCCAATCCAGGATCACGCCGATGCCGACCTTGTGGGCACCGTTGACGAAGCGGGCAAAACCTTCCGGCTCGCCGAAGCGGGCGGTCGGCGCATAAAGGCCGGTCGTCTGGTAGCCCCAGGAGGGATCGTAGGGGTGTTCTGTGACGGGCAGAAACTCGATATGGGTGAAGCCCATATCGGCGCAGTAGGGGATAAGCTCGGCGGCCATCTCGTCCCAGGTCAGCATCGAGCCGTCCTGGCGTTTGCGCCATGAGGCGGCGTGGACCTCGTAAATGCTGATCGGCTGACGGCGCTGGTCGATGCTGGCCCAATGCTTGCGGTGCGCCTCGTCCTCCCACTCCTGCACGAGTTCGGGGGTGGTGACGGAGGCATTCTTCGGGCGAAGCTCGGCACGCCGCGCATAGGGGTCGGCCTTCAGCGGCAGAAGCTCGCCATGGGGACCGATGATCTCGAACTTGTAGGCGCAGCCGGCATAGACATCCGGTGCGAAGATTTCCCAGATGCCGGTGTCCTTGCGAAAGCGCATGACGTGGCGGCGGCCATCCCAATTGTTGAAATCGCCGACGACGGAGACGCGGCGTGCATTCGGTGCCCAGACGGCAAAATGAAAACCTTCGACGCCTTCGAGCTTCAGGGGGTGGGCGCCCATCTTGTCGAAGAGGCGCAGATGCGAACCTTCACGCACCAGATAATCGTCCATGGGACCGAGAACCGGGCCGAAGCTGTAAGGGTCGGTGACTGCCCACTCGGCATCGTCACGCAGCGCGCGGTAGCGCACCGGCTGGCGCTTGGAAATGTCGATCACGCCTTCGAAGAAACCGTCGTCGTCGGTACGGGTCAGCTCTCCAGCAACGTTGCCGTCAAGCGTCATCACCGTCACCTCTTCGGCACCGGGGATGAAACAGCGCGCCACCAGGCCGCCCGGCGTCTGGTGGACACCGAGCACTGCAAAAGGATTGGAATGCAAACCGCTCTTGATTGCCTCGATTTCGGCCGTGGGTATGGGATTGAAGGTCTTGTCTTCGGCCGAATTGAGCGGTTTTTTCATCAGGCTCTCCAGATTTCCGTGGCGTATTGGCGGATCGTCCGGTCGGACGAGAACCAGCCCATGCGCGCGGTATTGCGAACGGTTTTTTCATACCAGCTGGAGGGCTTGCTCCAGATGGCGTCGACATCGCGCTGCGCTTGCGCATAGGAATCGAAATCGGCGGCGACCATGAACCAGTCATTGTTGTAAAGACCGTCCATCAACCCGGTGAAGCGCGAGCGATCATCCGGCGAAAAGACGCCCGACGCGATCGACGAGACGGCCTGAGCAAGCTCTGCCGAGTTCTCGATGATGGCGCGCGGGTTGTGACCTTCGGAACGGGCTTTCGCCACCTCGTCGGCCGTCTTGCCGAAGATGACGATATTGTCTTGCCCGACATGCTCGAGCATCTCGACATTGGCGCCATCGAGCGTGCCGATGGTGAGTGCGCCATTGAGAGCAAATTTCATGTTGCCGGTGCCCGACGCTTCCATGCCGGCGGTCGAAATTTGTTCGGACAGGTCTGCGGCGGGAACCATGATCTCCGCCAGCGAGACGTTATAATTCGGAACAAATACCACTTTCAGAAGCCCACGCACTGCCGGATCGTTATTGATGACGCGGGCGATATCGTTGGCGAGCTTAATGATAAGCTTGGCGTTGTGATAACTCGGCGCGGCCTTACCGGCAAAGAACTTAACTCTTGGAACCCAATCGAGTTCCGGGTGAGAGCGAATTTGGTCATATAAAGCGACCGCCTCGATGAGGTTGAGGAGCTGGCGCTTATATTCATGGATGCGCTTGATCTGGATATCGAAGAGCGCCGACGGATCGACGCGGATGCCCATGCGCTGCGCCACCGTGTTGGCAAGGCGCACCTTGTTCTGCCGCTTGATCTCGGCAAACTTGTCGCGGAAGCTCGAATCTTCGGCAAAACGATCGAGATCGAGAAGCTTTTCGGCGTCATCCATGAAGGAATCGCCAATGGCATCGCGGATGAGGTTGGTCAGGCCGGGATTGCACTGCATCAGCCAGCGGCGCGGTGTAATGCCGTTGGTCTTGTTGTTGATGCGGCTTGGAAACAGCGTGTGCAGGTCGGAGAAGACCGTTTCCTTCATCAGTTCTGTATGGAGTGCCGAGACGCCATTGATGGAGTGCGAACCGATAAAGGCGAGGTTGCCCATGCGCACCCGGCGCTCGCCGCCTTCGTCGATCAGCGAAATCGAGCGGATCTGGCCGTCCGACAGCTTCTTTTCCTTGCGCGCGAAGATCAGCGTGTTGGCGTTGATGGCGTAGATGATCTGCATGTGGCGTGGCAAGAGACGCTCGAGAAGCGGCACCGGCCAGCTTTCCAGCGCTTCGGGCAGAAGCGTGTGGTTGGTGTAGGAGAAGGTGCCGCGGGTGATCGTCCAGGCCTCTTCGAACTCCAGACCATGCACGTCGCACAGAAGGCGCATCATTTCGGCAATGGAAATGGCCGGGTGCGTGTCGTTGAGCTGGATGGAGACCTTGTCCGGCAGATTGGTAAAATCCGGATATTGCTGCAGGTGACGACGCAGAATGTCCTGCAGCGACGCAGACGAGAAGAAGTATTCCTGGCGCAGGCGCAGTTCCTGACCCGCGGGGTTTGCGTCCGCCGGATAGAGAACGCGCGTCAGCGCTTCGGCCTTGTTGCTTTCGCGCAGCGCGCCGATATGGTCGCCAGCATTGAAGGCATCAAGCAGGATCGGGTCGATCGGCTGGGCAGACCAGAGGCGCAGCGTGTTGACGCGCGTGCCGCGCCAGCCGACGACCGGCGTATCATAGGCCATGGCGATCATGCGCTCGGCTGGCTTCCAGACGAAACGCTGTGGCTCTTCATAGCCGCCGATGGTCTCCACCGAGCCGCCAAAGCCGATCTCATAGGCGCTTTCACGCCGCTCGAATTCCCACGGGTTGCCGTGCGCAAGCCAGGTTTCGGGCAGTTCCACCTGCCAGCCATCGGCCATCTGCTGGCGGAAGAGGCCGTGGACATAGCGGATGCCATAGCCATAGGCGGCGATATCGACGGTGGCCATGGATTCCATGAAACAGGCAGCCAGACGGCCAAGGCCGCCATTGCCGAGTGCCGCATCCGGCTCCAGTGCGGCGATCACGTCAAACTCGACGCCAAGCGAGGTCAGCGCCTGGCGGATTTCTTCCATGAGCTCCAGATTGGAGATGGCGTCGCGCATCAGGCGACCGATCAGGAACTCCAGCGACAGATAATAGACGCGCTTGGAATCGTTCTGATAGGCCTTGCGGGTGGACTCCATCCACTTGTCGATGATGCGGTCGCGCACGACCAGAATGGTGGCCGTCAGCCAATCATGCGGCTTTGCCACCTTCACATCCTTGCCGATGCGGTAGGTCAGGCGCTCGATGATTTCAGAGGCGAGCACATCCGGTTCGGAACTGCGCGGGGCGGGGCGGGGAAGGTCGTTGGTGGCGAGTTTATTGATCATGGGTCGGTCAGCACCTTGATGGGAGGAGAGGGGCCTGATGTCGTCTATCGATCAAAGCGCGTCTCGATCCTTGGGAGCGGCTCGTCACGCGTTCGATCCTTTCATTGTTGCATGCCACGACCACAAATCGCCTCGCGGTTCACACGGCATGCTGCACTGCTTCGATTGCAGTTTATGCATCGATAAGCGGCTGTGGCAACAGCCCTTTTTGCAAGAGAAGCGATTGCCCAGAAAGGGACACGAGAGGTTGTAGAAAGCCTGTCGCAAAACGCAAAATGCGCGCAGCTTTCGCCGCGCGCTTGCTAGTATTGGAGCCGATCTGGCGTCAGTTGGTCAGGCGGGTGGGGATGCTGGCGGCTTTGCGGGCGATCTCGCCGAAGGCAGCCACGATCTCTTCCATGTTCTCCGGGTCATAATAATTGTCCGGGCTGCTGGCACAATATTTGAGCAGCGACTTGCCCTTGTCCGGCGCCATGAAAGCCACGGTAAAGATCTTGATGCCGTCTGCCTTGATGGCCGCGCAACTGGACCGCACCTGACTGTCGATGTTCGAATCCGTCATTTCGCCATCGGTCATGAACACGATGTAACGCTGGAACATCTTGTTGCCTTTGGCGTCATGCTGCGAGCGCTCTTCCGGATTGGCGCTTTTCAGAGTGTTGAAAGCGGTCGTCAGTGACGGATAGGCGTTGGTGCCCCCTGTCGGCACCGCAGGGATCGCGTCAACATATCGCTCTGTGGCCGACGTGCCCCAGCTCATCTTCTGCCCAGTGAAGCTTGCCGAATTATAGGCAATGGCGCCGGTGCGGATGAACTCGGACTCCGGACTGCCTTTGTCGTTATAGGACGGGTCAGCCTTGTTCAGCGTGTCCACCAGATAGGAGACGGCTGCCTGCAGCGACGCCATCTTCTTGACGTAGCACGGGGTGGTGAAGGCTACTCTCGGCCAGGATTTCTCCGTGTAATTGTCACATGAATTCCTGGATTTGTCCAACGTATCGGTCTTGAAGGCCATGGAGCCGGAGCGATCCAGTACGAGATAGAGGGAAAGAGCCGCACCCTTGCTGAAGCTGCTTTCGGCCGTGCTGTTGACGGTGATCGTGACCTCATCGAGACCGATGAAGCCCATGAGAGGATTAAGGGGTACATTAAGGGTGATCGAGCCAGAAATCTTGAAGCTCGTGCCTTTTTTCGTGTCGTTGCGGCTCGCAACCGCATCGACTTTGGTGTCGTCTTTTTTGGACTTGTCCTTATCAGCGCCGTTGCCGTTGCCGTTACCTTTACCGAGCCCGAGCCCATGGTCGAGAAGGGCTTCATGATCGAGCAGGATTCCCTTTCCTTTTCCGCTACCGTTTCCGTTGCCGCCTCCGTTGTCGGCGCTGCCTCCGCTTGCGCCGG
Source organism: Agrobacterium larrymoorei (assembly GCF_037722385.1). Lineage (GTDB taxonomy): Bacteria > Pseudomonadota > Alphaproteobacteria > Rhizobiales > Rhizobiaceae > Agrobacterium > Agrobacterium larrymoorei_C. The sequence continues at coordinate 27,961 of NZ_JBBKAQ010000009.1, read as the reverse complement.
CACTTCCGTTTCCGCTGCCGCCGCCATTTCCGTTATCGAGGCCGCCCTTGGAGTAGTTTTCAACGAACTTCTTGACCTCCGCGGCATATTCCGCGTCGGTTCTGCGACCCTCATCAAGCCGAGCATGCGTTGCTGCTGCAAGCACGGCGCTATCGAGCGCGATCTGCATGTCGTTTTTCACCTGCATGACGCGGGTGGCTTCCATGCCGGCACCGGCGGTGCCCAGGAGGACTGGCAGTCCAAGTGCAGTCAGAATTGCGAAGTTGCCGCGCTTGTCGGCGAGTAAAGTTCTTAATGACCGTACCATCATCATTCAGCCGACCCCCGGGCTATCGCCTTGTTTTTTATGGGGGTAGCCTTACTGCGGCTTTATTGATGCTTTGCTAACTTGCACACTATTGTTTGAGTAAAGCGGCGTTATTATTCAATAATAATTATCAGGGTGACGTTTTTTCCTCGAAAACAGTCCGTCATGGACCACTTTCAATGGCAATCAGGATGATCAACTGACCGGAACGACATCGACCGCTTGCGTGATTTTCTGGTTGCCGTAGCTTTTTAACACGCCGATGACAGGGGCCACATCGGCGTAATCGCGGCCATAGCCGACGACGATATGGTCGCTGCCGGCAACGATGTCGTTGGTGGGGTCGAGCTCGATGTAGCCGTCTGCCTCGCCGCACCAGACACGTACCCAGGCATGCATGGCGTCTGCGCCTTCCAGCCGCTCCTTGCCGGGTGGGGGAATGGTGCGTAAGAAACCGCTGACGTAACCCGCCGGAATGCCGAGGCTGCGCAGTGCCGAAATCATGATGTGGGAGAAATCCTGGCAGACGCCGCGCTTCAGCCTGAAGGCCTGCGCCGGCGTCGTATCCACCGTCGTGGCCTCGCCATCATATTTGAAGTCCTTGTAGATGCGTTGGCACAGCGCAAAGGCGATTTCGCGCACCGTCATGCCGGGCTTGGCGATGTCGCGCGCGTAAGCCGCAATCGCAGCATCTTCGCCGATGCGTGGGCTTGCGCCCGCCAGATGGTGCGGTGCTTGCGGATCGAGCGAGTTGATACTTGCAAGCTCAGCCTGAAGCTTGTCGAGCTGGGGGGAAAAATCCGCCGTCAGCGACGGGCTGTCCACCGCCACGCGGGCCTGCATGCGAATGTCGAGCTTGTCGTGGAGGGCGCGCAGATAGATCGACGTGGCGCTTTGATGGAAGAAATCATCGAATACGGTGCGCTCTTCCGGCGTCGGCGAGACGGTAAGCGCGGACGCGACCAGCCTCTGCCGACCTGGAATGGACAACGGCGTGACACGGATGATGTGGCGCGCACCGGATGCCAGCGTGTCGTAGAGATAGCCCATATGCAAAGAGAGATCGTAGAGCATCGACTATCCGAGATAGGTTTGCGCGAGGATGTCGGAGAGCCGTTCGAGATCCTTCTCCAACTGGCGGAAGACATCGCCGGAGAGATTTTCCGAGGTCATGACCGCAAGCGTCGAATGGATGCGCATGGCTTCGCGGTAGAAGGGTGACATCTGGCCGTTGACGAAGGCGTTTGGCAATTGCTCCACTTCGGCGCGGATCTCGTTCAGCTGGAAGAGAATGGAGCGCGGGTTGAGCGGATCGAGCGCCAGAAGGTCCATGACGGTCAGCGCGGCCGTATTCACATTGTAACGGCGGCGGTGGGTCATGACGCTGTCGCCGATTTCGAGCAGCATGTCGAAGGAGCCGTCGGGCGCCTCCGGGCCGCCCATATGGGCAAGCAGCCGCGTCATGTGCAGGCCGCGCTCCAGATAACGCCCGATCGCCAGGAAGCGCCAGCCGGTAAAGCGATACATGTTTTCATGCACCAGACCGGCAAAGCCCGCGACTTTACGCAGAAGGATGGTCATGGCGTGGGTGGCGTCATCGCCCGCGTGGATCTTGCTCTGGAAGCGGCGGGCGGTCTTTGCCAGATCGTTCAGCGCCAGCCAGCCATCCGGCGAGAAGCGGTCGCGGATGTTGCTAGCCGAGTAGATCGAGCTGTTGATATTGGCAATCAGGCTGGACGGAATGGCCTCTTCCACGTCGATATCGACGGTCTCCAGATAGCCCGTGACATGGGCCAGCAGCGGCTGCTTCGGATCGGCGGATTCGGCGTAGCGTGCGTGCCAGGCGCGCAGGATGCGAAGCGCCCCTTCGGAGCGCTCGATGTATCGTCCCAGCCAGAAGAGATTGTCAGCGGCGCGGCTTGGCAGGCTGCCCGGCATGTTGCGGATGAAGTTTTCTTCCGGCGGCAGGAGCGTGGTGCGCTCCACCGGCTTGTCGCTGACGATCCAGACGTCGGCCGCGCGGCCACCGGCCTGCATGGCGATGGCGGCGACATCGTTGCTGCGACCGATGCGGGCGAAGCCGCCTGGCATCACCTGCCAGCCATCCTGGGTGCGGGCAACGAAGACGCGAAGGCTCATGGGTCGCGGCACGAGCTTGCCATCGACAAAGGCGGGTGTGGTGGAGAGGGTCACGACCTCCTGGCCGACGAGCTTGTGGCCGTCGGTTGCCAGCCAGTCGCTGATCGAATCCTTGGCCGTCTCGCGCAGTGTCGAGCCGAGCACCGACTGGCCGTTATCGTCAAAGAAGGGCAAGCGCGAATAGGCGGGGCCGATGACCATGCGCTCGATATTGCGGGCCACCTGCTGACGCTCGGTCGGCTGGCCGCACCACCATGTGGCAATCGTCGGCATGGCAAGATCTTCGCCGAGGATGTGGCGACAGATGGCAGGCATGAAGGCAAGAAGCGCGCGGGTCTCGAGAATGCCGCTGCCGAGCGCATTGACCATGTTGAGCGAGCCGGCGCGCAGCGCCTGCACCATGCCAGGCGTGCCGATATGGGAATTCTGGTCGAGCTCCAGCGGATCGGCATAGGATGCATCGAGACGCCGCCACAGAACACCGACAGGCTTCAGGCCCGCAACGGTGCGCACCATCACGCGGTTGTTGACGACCGTCAGGTCTTCGCCTTCCAGAAGCATGAAGCCGAGATAGCGAGCGATATAGGCGTGTTCGAAATAGGTTTCGCTGGCAGGGCCAGGCGTCAGGACGGCGATGCGCTCATCCACATGCTGGCGGTGCGACTGCAACGTATCGCGAAACGCACCGAAGAAGGACGCAAGCCTATGGACATGGGCTTCCGCATAGATATCGGAAAAGGCGCGGGTGGTGGCCACGCGGTTTTCCAGCGCAAAGCCCGCACCGGATGGTGCCTGGGCCCGATCGGCCAGCACCCACCAGTTTCCATCCGGCCCACGGCCAATCTCGAAGGAGCAAAAGTGCAGGTAATGGCCGTTGGCGGGTTTGACCCCGACCATGGGGCGCAGAAATTCTGGATTGGAAGCGATGAGGGCAGGCGGCACATAGCCCTGCTGCACCAGCTTGTTCTCGCCGTAGATATCGGCAACGACGGCTTCGAGCAGGTTGGCGCGCTGGACGAGGCCTTTGGAGACGACCTGCCATTCGGCATCGTCGATCAGGACAGGGACGTGCGAGATCGGCCAGTTGCGTTCGCTGCCGCCACCCCCGACCCCTTGGGCGCTATAGTCGCGATAGAAGACACCGGCATCGCGCAGATACCGGTCGGTGCGCGAGAAGCGGTCGTGCAACTCACGCTCATCCATGCGCGAAAGCGCATTGACGAAGGGCTGCCAGACGGGACGGATGCGGCCGTCTATATCCAGCATTTCATCGGCAACGCCCGGCAATGCGCGATAGTCCAGCATGGAGCTCATGCCGGTTTCTCCGGTCTTGCGTTCGGTTGCAGGTGCCTTCGCCACCTTATACTCCTTGCGGGCGTCGCAGATCGAGTGTCAGCGGAAACTCCGGCGACACGGCCTCCGGCCAGACGGTATACTGGCCGCCCGTATGGCCCCATGGCTCGAAACGCGCCAGGCGACGCGCCTCCGCCTCGTTTCCATTGACGGGAAAGGTGTCATAGTTTCGCCCGCCCGGATGGGCAACATGATAGATGCAGCCGCCGATCGAACGGTTCGACCATGTATCATAAATATCGAATGTCAAAGGCGAGTTGACCGGCAGCACCGGATGCAGGCCGGATGCCGGTTGCCACGCCTTGAAGCGCACGCCAGCGACCGAAACGCCGGATTCGCCGGTTGCCTTCAAGGGTACTGCGCGGCCATTGCAGGACACGGTGTAGCGCGCAGGGTTGGTCGTTTCCAGGCGCACCTGAAGGCGCTCGACGGAGGAATCCACATAGCGCACCGTTCCGCCGATGGCGCCCTGTTCGCCCATCACATGCCATGGTTCCAGCGCCTGGCGCAGTTCGAGCTTCGAGCCCTCATATTCCACTTCACCGAAGAAGGGGAAACGGAATTCGAGCTGGGCGGCAAACCATTCTGCTTTGAGGTCGAAGCCGTGCTCGCGAAGATCGGCCAGCACATCGAGGAAATCCGCCCAGACATAATGGGGCAGCATGAAGCGATCGGCCAGAGCCGTGCCCCAGCGGACGAACTTGCCGCCAATCGGGTTCTTCCAGAAGCGGGCGATCAATGCACGCACCAGCAATTGCTGGGCAAGCGACATGCGGGCATTCGGCGGCATTTCGAAGCCGCGGAACTCGACCAGGCCAAGGCGACCCGTCGGGCCATCCGGCGAAAACAGCTTGTCGATGCAGATCTCGGACCGATGCGTGTTGCCGGTGACATCGACGAGCAGATTGCGGAACAGGCGATCGACCAGCCAGGGCAGCGGGGGCACGCCTTCGCCGGGTGCCGGGACCTGGGCCATGGCGATTTCCAGCTCATACATGCTGTCATGGCGCGCCTCATCGATGCGCGGCGCCTGGCTGGTGGGGCCGATGAACAGGCCGGAGAAGAGATAGGACAGCGAGGGGTGGCGCTGCCAATGCAGCACGAGGCTCTTCAAAAGATCGGGACGGCGCAGGAACGGGCTGTCATTGGGGTTTGCGCCGCCGACAACCACATGGTTGCCTCCGCCGGTGCCGGTGTGGCGACCGTCGATCATGAATTTGTCGGCACCCAGACGCGACTGGCGGGCATCTTCATAGATGGCGGTGGTGATATCGACGCAGTCCTTCCAGCTTGCGGCCGGATGGATGTTGACCTCGATGACGCCGGGATCGGGCGCGACGCGAATGACATTCATCCGCTCGTCGTGCGGCGGTGCGTAGCCCTCGATATGAACGGGCAGGCCAAGGTCTGTGGCGGCGGCTTCGGCCGACGCAATCAGATCGAGATAATCTTCGATGCGCTCGACCGGCGGCATGAAGACGCAAAGGCGTCCATCGCGCGCTTCGACGGACAATGCGGTGCGCACCGTTCCGGCAATATCGCTGATGACCTGTTCGTTGCGGCCCATGTTTGGTGCATCGCCGGCCTGGAAGGAGGCTTCGGGCATGCTGCGCGCAGACGGCGGCAGAGCATCCGGCAGCGGACCGCGCGGAATGGAAGGGTCTGCCTCGTGAATATAGGGGAACTGCGATGGCGGAACATAGGGCAGCGTTCCAAGCGGCAGGCGGTAGCCGACAGCGCTATCGCCCGGCACCAGGAAGATCTTGCCGCGCCGTGTCTTCCACCGCTCGCTGACCCAGCGTCTGTGGCCGGAGCTCTGCGCATTCCATGCCTGGACGGGCAGAATATAGCCGGTCGGCTCCGTCAGGCCGCGCTCGAAGACGCGGGCGATGCGGTTGCGCTCTTCCGGGTCCTTGAGCTTGGAGTTCGACGGATCGACATTGTCGGGCAGATTGGCTTCCTTGATCAGCCATTCCGCCGGGTCTTCGTAAGCCGGAAGCACCAGATCGGACTCGATGCCCAGATGACCGGCAATCGAGGTGAGGAGCCGTTCGGCATCCGTCGAGCTGACGCCGGTATCCTTGCCCTCCTCAGCGACCAGATCGGCGTTGCGCCAGACGGGGTTGCCGTCTTTGCGCCAATAGAGCGAGAAGGTCCAGCGCGGCAGGCTTTCGCCCGGATACCACTTGCCCTGGCCATAATGCAGGAAGCCGTTCGGCGCAAAGCGCTCGCGCAGCTTGCGGATCAGGATGTCGGCCTTCTGCCGCTTGGTGGGGCCGACAGCGCCGGTGTTCCACTCGTCGGATTCGAAGTCGTCGATGGAGACGAAGGTCGGTTCGCCGCCCATGGTAAGGCGCACGTCCTGCGCCTTCAACACCCGGTCCACCGTTTCGCCCAGCGCATTCAGCTGATCCCAGCTCTCATCCGAAAAGGGCTTGGTGATGCGCGGATGTTCAGCCACCCGCGTGACCTTCATGTCGAAGGCGAACTCGGTATTCGCCTCACCAAAATAACCGCCGGAAATGGGCGCGGCATTGCGATAATGCGGCGTGGCTGAAAGCGGAATATGGCTTTCGCCGGTGAGAAGCCCCGACGTCGGATCTAGCCCGACCCAGCCGGCGCCGGGCAGATACACTTCCGCCCAGGCGTGCAGGTCGGTGAAATCCACTTCCGTGCCCGACGGACCGTCGAGCGCCTTCAAATCGGGTGCGAGCTGGATGAGATAGCCCGACACGAAACGGGTGGCGAGGCCGAGGCGGCGCAGGATCTGCACCAGAAGCCAGCTGGTATCGCGACATGAGCCCTTGCCGGACAGAAGTGTTTCTTCCGGCGTCTGCACGCCGGGCTCCATGCGGATGACGTAGCCGATTTCCTGCTGCAGCCTTGCATTGATGCCGACGACCATATCGACCGTCGTCTGGCCGGGTGTCTTGTCGATGGTGGCCATCAGCGCATCGAAGAGCGGGCCGGTCTCTTCCGCCTTGCGGTAGATCGACAGATCGTCCTTCAGCGTCTCGGGATAATCGAAAGGCCATTTGGTGGCGCTTTCCTCGACGAAGAAATCGAAGGGATTGTAGACTGTCATATCCGCGACGAGATCGACCTCGATCTTGAACTCGGTGACCGGATCGGGAAAGACGAAACGGGCCTGGAAGTTGCCGTAGGGATCCTGCTGCAGATTGACGAAATGATTGGAGGGCGTGACCTTCAGCGAGTGGCTGATGACCTTGGTGCGCGAATGCGGCGCGGGCTTCAATCTGATGATCTGAGGTCCAAGCCGAACCGGGCGGTCATATTTATAATGCGTCAGATGATAGATGCTGGCCTTGATCGACATGTACACCCTAATCCGGTTTTCCCGGCATTTGCGGATTGGTCCGCCCCCTCTGTTGCATCGACTTTGTGCAATGCACGCGAATAATGCAAGGAACATTTCGGCCCTGTCGCGCATTCGTCGCCGCGGTATTTCAAAGGGCGCTTCAGGGGTGTCCTCCGGGTTATGTGGACAAGTATTGGCTTAGTGATATTGCTGTCATGGCCAGGGCAGAGACTTCACCTCTGTCAGTCAGCGCGATTATGTGATTTGAGAAAGTGGCAATGAATTGAAAACGCAAGGAAATTCTCCGGAGGAGATTGCCGCTTACACGCGCTTCGATCTCAATTTCAGATCGCAATTGCGCATGATGGGCAACGCCTTCTGGGGGTCTCCCGTGCGGGGCAGGCTTATCCTGTTGGCCTGCGGACTGCTGACCATCATTCTCGTCACGGCCTATGGCCAGGTGAGGCTGAACGAATGGAATGCGCCCTTCTATAATTCGCTCGAGCGGCGCGACCTCAATGCCTTCGTTCACCAGTTGGAAGTGTTTGCCATCATTGCCGGGTGCCTGCTGCTTCTCAACGTGTTCCAGACATGGCTGAACCAGATGACAGCGCTGAACATGCGCGAAGGTCTGGCGAAAGATATGGTCGAGCAGTGGCTGAAGCCCGGACGCGCCGCCAAGCTTGCAAGCTTCGGCACCATATCCATCAACCCCGACCAGCGTCTGCATGAGGATGTACGCAACCTGGCAGAAAGCAGCACGGCGCTTGCGATCGGCCTCGTCAACGCGACCATTTTGCTGGTCAGCTTCATAGGCGTGCTGTGGGGCCTGTCGGCGGGTTTTGCCATCGAGATCGGCGGCAAGATGGTGGCGATCCCGGGATATATGGTGTGGGCGGCATTGCTCTATGCGGGCTCGGCCTCGCTTCTCAGCAACATCGTCGGCTACCGGCTGGTGCCGCTGAATGCGGAGCGCTATTCCAAGGAAGCGGAGCTTCGTTTCTCGCTGATGCGCGCCAGCGAAAACCTGACGGCGATCACCCTTTCGCGCGGCGAGAAGAACGAGCGGCATCGTATTCGTCAGGATATCGATGCGGTGCTGGGCGTGATTCGCGGCCTGGCCATGGGCCTGACGCATCTGACCTGGGTGTCGGCCGGTTATGGCTGGCTTGCGATCGTCGCGCCGATCCTGATTGCAGCACCGGTCTATTTTTCCGGCAACCTGACCTTTGGGGGCCTGATGATGGCAGTAGGCGCCTTCAACCAAGTGAATGTGGCGCTGCGCTGGTACATCGACAATTTCGGCCCGATCGCCAGCTGGAAGGCGACGTTGCAGCGCGTCTCGGTGTTTCGCAACGCGCTGATCCAGATGGACAGCGTCGAGAGGCACGAAAACGCCATTGACCTCGACCGTTCCGCGACCGATATCGTTCGGCTGTCATCGATCGAAATCAGTCCGGAGGCGGGCGGCAAGGATATGACGCGCAGTTTCAGGCTGCGGGAAGCTCCTGTCGAGATCGCCATTGGCGACCGGGTGGTCATCGACGGAGAGCAGGGCGTGAACCGGCGGCTGTTCTTTGCGGCGATTGCCGGGCTCTGGCCCTGGGGGCGCGGCAAGATCACCATGCCGCCGCGCGAGGAGACCCTTTTCATTGCCCAGCACGGCTATATGCCGGCAGCGCCTTTGCGCGAAATTCTCTCCTACCCGCGTGCGCCGCAGAAGTTCACGGAAGCGGAATTTCTGGCCGCCATGGAAGCCTGCGGCCTTGGCCACATCATCCCGCGTATGAACGACAATATTCGCTGGGACCAGAAGTTCGATTCTGACGAGCAGGCCTGCATTCGTGTTGCCAATGCGCTGCTGCTAAAGCCACGCTGGCTGTTCATAGACGATCTGCTGGAAGGTCTCGAGAAGCACACCATCGACCGGCTGGTGGAGGTGCTGAGCGGCATGAAGGACACCGCTGTTATCTATATCGGTCGCTCGGAGGCGATCATGCAGACGCTGTCACCGCGCGTGCTGCATCTCGATCTGGTTACGACCGGGCGAGCTGAATAGAGCGTGTCTCCTCCATGACCACCGGCGAGCGGATTTCGATCCGCTCTCCCTTCGAAGCCTGCGTTTCGAAACGAAGCATGAAGGGCGCCGTCACCGCAATCGAGACGATGGTGAGCAAGGCGACTACGATCAGGCGGTCGTAGTGCCTCTGTTTGATGTCATTCCCACTCCAGTCATATGCCATTTTCGAGCCTCGCTCCGCATCTGGAAGTCTGTGAAATTAACCTTATCCGTTAAGAGCCTGCCCGATTATGGTAAACGGACCGTTACCGAAGCTGGAGGGATGGTTGTGGGCGACGAGAAAAGCTCTTCATGAGGGTGGGGCAGGGCCTCCGCTGGAGCAGGCCGCGATCTCATTCGCTAACGCTCTGCCACTCTCGATAAAATAGCTTCACGCCTTTGCGGGGATGTCTCTTGATGACGCATGCCTTGTCGCGAAGCTGCTCTAGACCTTTGCGGGCATGCTGTGGGCGAAAAGCTGCCAAGACGAATTCGCTGTATTCGGAGGTATGGCGAATAGGCTATCGCGGCACTGGGAGGCGCGCGATCAAGAGGTATGCTGATGGAAAACCAACCCCCTTCCGATATGGAACTGACCCTGCGCACGCTTGCCATGCCGGCCGACGCCAACCCCGCCGGCGATATTTTTGGCGGCTGGGTCATGTCGCAGATGGACCTTGCGGCCTTCGTCCGCGCCAATGATGTGGCCGGTGGGCGCACCGTGACGGTCGCCGTTAACGAGATCGTCTTCAAGAAGCCGGTGAAGATCGGCGATACGCTCTGCGTCTATACTCGCATCGAGAAGGTGGGGCGCACATCGATCACGCTGAAGATCGAAGCCTGGACGCGCCACTATTCTCAGCATTCGCGCGACAAGGTGACGGAGGCCGTGTTCATCATGGTGGCTGTGGATGATGCGGGCAACCCGCGGCCGGTGACGGGGTGAGGGGCCGCTAAACTCTCCTGCGTCATTCTCGGCGTTGAGCCGAGAATCCACGCCTTTCAGGGTTTATTGCGCGTGGTGGCTTGCGCTGATCGCCTGTTAAGCAATTGATGTTGTGGATCCTCGGGTCAAGCTCGAGGATGACGGCAGTGGGCGGGTTGCAGGCAAGGCGAGAAGTTTGGCCGGCCCACATAATCGGACGGCCAAGTTGGTTTAAAACTTCACGCCGAGGCCGAGGCGCACACCGTGCTGGTCGATATCGGAGTTGAGCAGCGGGCCGGCGTTGTAATCGAAATTTTGCTCGCCGAAATTGGTGTAGCGATATTCGACGCGGCCGAAGATCATGTCGGTGAAGGCGTAATCGACACCGGCACCGACAGTGAAGCCGTAGAAGTTTTCCTTCTGCGTGCCGGCACCCGGAACCGTCAGGTAGCCGCGGCCGATGGCCCAGCCGGCCGTGCCGTAAACCAGCGCACGATCCACCGCGTATCCGACCTTGGCGCGTACCGAGCCCTGCCAGTCGAAACCGTACTGATAGAAATCCGGTGCGAGAACCGTCAGCTTGCCATCGCCCCAGTTGCCTTCGAAATCGCTTTCGACGCCTGCGACCCAGTTGTTGGAGAACTGGTAGTTATAGCCGGCGAAGGCGCCTGCCATACCGGTGTTGAAATCGGCATTCACCGTACCGGCCGGCGCGATGCCGAGGATATCCTGCTTGTTCCAGCCATAGCCAACCTGAACACCCGCGTCGAAACCGGTCCAGGAGAAGGCCGGGTTTTCGATTGCCACCGGTGCTGCGGGAATGTCCGAGACAGCATCCGCGGCAATTGCGGAGGTTGCGGCAAGAATAAAAGTGGCGGCGGCAAAAATGGTGGTTTTCATCGGAAACATCCTGGGGTTCAATGTCGCTATCGATAGCCTATTGGCTCAGAAATGCTGTAACCGCCGAGCAACAACAGAAACATCTTGCGCGCTGCTACTTCGAGCGTGACGTCTTGGCTCTTGGCTCTTGGCTCTTGGCTCTTGGCTCTTGGCTCTTGGCTCTTGGCTCTTGGCTCTTGGCTCTTGGCTCTTGGCTTGCCTTTCGCGAGAGCATCTGTGTCGCGGCGATGTTGGCCCGTGTTTGGCAAGGCTGCCTAGGCCCGCGACTGGATACCCTGCTGCTCGTGGTTGAGCGTGTTATAAAGCCCGGTGCCTTGGCGTAGGCGCCGTTGCTCCGCCATCTCGTCTTGCGCATCCTGCTCTTTACGATCCTCCGCGCGCTCGGCGAAAGAGCGAATGTCGAAATCGTCGGCGATGGACATGCCCTTCTTGGCCGTGACGTCATAGAGATCGACGCTGATCACTGTGCAGTTTTCCGAGGTGGTCTCGTCGATGAGGGTCTGTATTTCTTGCGCCTTGTAGACGCGCACCGGCATTTCCAGAAGAACCGTATCGCCATCCTGCCAGCGCGTGGCAATCAGCAGCATCTCGTCTTTTCCGATGATGTAGCCAGGCGTGGTCATGAAAGAACCTCCTCATCATCGCGGGGGAATCCGGCTACTCGATTTCGAATACCCTTCTATCCTAAGAACAACAAGATTTACTATAATTCTAGTATCATCGTCAACTAGAAATATAGTAATTGCGAGAACAAAGAGAGAATCAGGAGGTGCTTTGGTTGCGCATGCGATGATCCATTGGGCCGAGCTATGGCCGAGATCAGGAAGGATCGCGACTTGCGGCCCGTTTACATATTGATAATCGAGCGGCGAACACGGCCGACGATGATGGGGTCGTTGTCCGGGAAGATCGGTTCGTGCTGTGGGTTGGTAGAAACGGGCTCGAAGCGCATGGGGCCAGAGCGGTAGCGCTTGTATGTGGCGTTGCCCTCCACGTCCGAAATAACGTAGCAGCCGTTGGGCACAAGGTTACAGTCGCTGCGATCAACGAAGATGATGGAATCGGGCGGAGAGATCCGGTCCATGGAATCTCCTATGACTTTCAAGGCGATCCAGTCACCAGAGGCTGGTAAATCCGCCACGCGGATAAGGCCAAGGGCTTCGTCGGCGATGTCGTCGCGGATCATGGCGCCAGCGCTGACCCAGGCGAGATAGGGCACGCTCAAGGTGGGAATGCCTTCCGCATCCGGCGTGTAGGACGGGTCGAGTTCATGGATGCCGACGCCGAGCGCCTGGGCAAGGGCAGGCAGCTCCGTGGTCTTTTCAGTCAAGCCGGTCTCCAGCTGCGAGATGAGCTGCTGGCTGACGCCAGACAGTTCCGCAACTTTCGCCTGCGAAAGATTTTTGATCTTCCTGATCGATTTCAGATTTTCGCCAACAATTCCCATGGCTTAGTTTCTACCAGAACGCTTGTGGAAAAGCACACAAGGAAACTAGTTGACGGGCGCCGAATTTTCTACTAGTTTTCTTGTATGAATAGATTTCGTCATCACAACAAACCGGCTGTCGAGGCTGATGGCTTTCGGGCTCTACCTGCTGCTGCTGAGAGCCGGCTTGGGTCATTTGTTTGGCAGTCACAGCCGACGACCAGAGAGGTTGGCGCCGTTGTGGGTGGGACGAAGCCAGTCTTGCGAATGGCGGGGAATGGGTTTGTCCCTCGTCTGGACCTGCGCCCCGATGTCTTTGGTGAGCGCACGCGCTGAGGCGAAAGACGGAAGCGTCTTTTGCCGGGCCGTCTGCTCTCAGGCATCGGGGCGAGGCAAAGGGGGGCTGGGCCTTGAAGGAGGATTTGCGCGCATGAGTTCTGTCCGTATCGAAGCAATCACGCAGGCCCGGCGCGCTGCGTTTCAGACGAGTTACATCGGTTGCCGCGAGTGCCGGCGGCCACTGTCCATCGAACACCAGATCGAGCGGTTCTGCGATGATTGCGGAACCGTGACGCCGGTCGAAATCCGGGAAGGGAAAGAGCATGACTGACGTTCTGGACAGGCCCGGTCTGGGTGTGGGGCGCTGGAAGGCGGTTGCCGAATATCGCAGCGACGCGGGTGTCGTCGATGTCGAATATGCCGTCGAGGAACTGGACGAACTGCATGACCTGATCGAGCGCGGGCCGGACTGGAACACGTTGATCAAGATCACCGTGACCTTTACCCGCCCGGTTTGCGAGCTGTTGACCATCGAGGAGGCCGCGCGGCTATGACGACACGCAGCACTGTGCATCCTGTAGCGACGAATGACGATGTGGATGTGAGCTTCGATATCGAGGCTTTCGAGGCCGAGCTTCTTTGTGAGGTGGAGCGCATCAACCGGGAGCGGCTGGCGGCCTGATGGCCGGAGTGTGCGCCGCATGACTGCATATCAAGCTTCGGTGGTTCTACCGCCGGATCATAGGTTTTGATCGCTTCTCCTCTCCGGCGATCAAAAGCGGGCTGACGGCTTGTCCTCCCCGGGCCGTCAGCCCAACCTTTCCTATCTTGAAGGCTTCGCCGTCCCAAGTGGACGGTTGGATGTGCTTGTCGGGAGACAGACTTTGAGCCGGAGCGCCGAGCTTTCGGCCTGACGCGCCTCGACCGCGCCGTGACGGTGCGGCGGACATCACCATTGCCAAGACCAAGCCTGACGTCTGCGCCTGCGGTTCAGACGACGGGCGACCTTTGCCGCCGGATGGCGAGAAGCGAGATGACGCATGAGCAAGGCACTGACACTTTTCCGCTCCGGCTATGACACCGCCGAGATTGCCTACATTCTGGGGCGCTCGGAAGCCGATGTTTACAACGAGCTTGCGCGGCTTCGCGAAGAGAGCCGGGCGGCGAATGTGGCGGTGATCAAATATCACCCCGGCAAGGATGCCTGGGGCGTGCCTGCGATGCGCGCGGAGAATGCCAATGGCTAACCTCCCTTTCATGCCCTTCTGGACCGATGCCTATCTGGCCGACACGGTGCATCTGACCACCGAGCAGCATGGAGCCTATCTGCTGCTGTTGTTTCAGGCGTGGCGTTCACCCGATTGTTCGCTTGTTGACGACGACGCATTGCTGGCGTTGCAGGCCAAGGTTTCGCCGGCCAGATGGCGGGCGATGAAGCCGGTGGTGATGGCGTTCTGGAAGCTCGACAAGCGGCGGAAGAAATGGGTGCAAAAGCGCCTGCGGCTGGAGCGGGAAAAGGCCATGGAGCGCAAGGCGAAAGCCAGGGATAGCGCCGTAACCCGTTGGAAGGCTGAGAAAAACAGCGATGCGAAGGCATTGCGGACGCAGAGCCGAAGCACTGCTTCCAGAGTCACAGCCATAGAAGAAAAATCTGGCGATTTTTCTAAAGGCGCGGTCGCGCTGAAAAAATCATCCCGCGATGTGTTGATGGAGGCTTTTCAGGATGTTTGACCTCATTGCCAAGGATCAGTTCGACCGGCTGCCGGAGCGCTACCGTGAGCGCGCACGGCAGATTGCCTTGCGGGTTGGCGAAATCGACCGGCTGCTTGCACCTGCTTCACCGGAGACCGTCCGCGATACCGCATTGCGGCTGATCGGCCAGTTTTGCCCGCAGCCGGGCATGGGTGTGGCGGGTTTTGGCCGGGAGTTTCGCGGGGTCTGCGCCGATCTGCCGGAATGGGCAGTGTGCGAGGCGGCCAATGATTTCATTGCCGGGCGGGTGACCAACCACACCGGCCAGTTCGTGCCGACCTGCGCCGAGTTCGGCAAGCAGGCCAGAGCCATCATCGCGCCTTTTCATGCCGAGCGCTATGCGCTGCGCATCGAAGCCTTGCGGCTGTTCGACCGCGCGGCGGATGAGAAGCGCCGGGCGCTGATTGCCATCGAGCGGGCCGATCCGGCGGTGAAGGCGCGGGTGAGGGCAATTGTGGCCGATGCGCGGGCCGGTGCGCCGGTGGCGTTTTCCCGCTCGCATGGCGCGATCAGCGAGCAAGCACAGGCGGTGCTGGATGCGATGAAAAAGACGCCGCAGCACCCTTCGAAGATTTCTCAGACACGCATCGGCAAGGACGCCAGACGATGAACACCTATCCGCAAACACAGCTGAGTTTCACCCTGATCCAGACGAGCCGCGTGGACGGGTTTCTGCGCCTCGTCAGCCCGCTGGAGTACCGCGCGCGCGACAGCATGGCGGATGCGGCGCGCTTTGTTCTCGAAAAGCACCCGGACGCCACGCTGCAACTGGTGCGCAGCGACGTGCGCGCCCGCTGGCTGGTGCGAATCCGCATGGAGATGGTGGTGCATTTTCGCGATGCGCTGGGCAAGACCTACCCGCAGATCGCCCGCTTCATGCGCCGCGACCACACCTCCATTCTGCATCTCTATCGCAAGGCGAAGGCGCAAGCGGCGGCGTCTCCTTCAGTGGAGACGACATCAAACGAACTTTGTGACGCAACATCGGAAGGACGAGCAGCATGACCAGCAAGGCAGAAAAACTGAAGCAGAAGCGCGGACGGCGCAAGGTGATCAATGTGGCGCGCGAGCCGAATGGCCGCATTTCCCGCTCCGGCCGCGCCCACGCACCGGCAGACAGCGTGGCGCTGAAGGCGCGAGCAAGCCGCATGGGCGTGACGATGGAAGAGGCGAGGGACCCAAGGGCGGCAACCTATATCGGCACGCTGAACATGCTGGGCAAACGCGATGGCCTGAGCGATGACCAGTATGAAGGCGCGGTGCGGTTTCTGGAACTGCGCCAATCCTACATGATGGCGATCAAGGCGCCGGATGGCGAGCGCGACAAAAGCGAGCGCAGCACGCCCAGCCAGACGATCAGCGAGGATTACGAGAAATGGTGCAAGGCGGTGATTGCCCGCTACGACGACTGCCGCAAGACCATCCAGACCGCGCAGAACGAACTTCGCCAGAACCTCTGGGCGGCGCTGGATTTCTGCGTGATCAAGGGCGAGCGGCAACACCATATGCTGGGGGATCTGCGGGTGGTGTGCAATGTGCTGGCGCGGTTTTTTGGGGTTTGATTGGGGGGCGGCGCGATTTTCGCAGTGCCGCCTCGCCTTGAAACTTTATGGTGATCGTAACGTGTGGAGGGTCGGGTCAAGCCCGACCATGACGGCGGCGAGATTTTAAAAACGGCGAGGTCTTTCGTGGCCTTCCTTGCTTCGGCGGCCAGTTCGCGACTGGCTGCCAATCATTCGTCGTAACCCAAGGGCCATGACGCAATCGGAGCCTCTCCGGTTCGGACGTCTTTATAGGTCGAGCTGATCTTGTTCAGCACCGCATCGTCATCCGAGTCGATCTCGTAGAACGTGCTGTCTACCGCCCGGATTATCACCCACGGCTTATCTGACTGCGTGGATGCCAGGCCAACGAACTCTCCCCAGATGACTTGTCGGGTCTTCTCAGCTAAGGCGGCTAAATCAGAGCCTGAAAGCTGGCCGTCTTGTTGCGCCAACCCCTCAAGCCGTTCGCCCCCTTCACCGGTAGCCTCAAACCATTCGTCCCCTGGTATTGAGGACTTGACCGTCGAGACGACCCATCGCTCTTCTAAAGAACGGGGGGCTAAAAGTCGCAGCAAGTCTTTCAGCTCAACGGCAAGAACGTGTTGGTTGAGATCATAGATCCTAAGTATCGTCATGGTGTCCCCCGTGACCCGAATGGTCGCATCGGCAGAAACATTATGTCAACAGGGCCTGTGGGCCGCTTTTTGCGCAATGATTCAAGTCGCCGCGACCTTCAGGCAGCGCTTTTCAGGAATCGCTGGATGGCGGACAGGACAGGACGAACTCCGGATTTTATATTTTTTTTGTTTTGAGTGATTTTAGCGTTTGACTTTTCTTCCCGAAACAGCGATAAGTGACATGTCTTCATATTCGAAGAATTTTATTTGGGAGCGGCCTTCGGGTCGCTTTTCGCGTTTTGGCTTTTAGCTTCATGGAAGCTTACTTGGGTTGCTCTGGAACCCTTCTCGCTCTGTCCACACGCGGCGCTACCGCTTAAAGTACCGGGTGTTATCAGCGAGTAAAAAAAGCTCGACTCTCGTATTGATTGATTCCATGTTTGCCCAGGGGGCAAGTATGCAGATCTCAATACCTTTCAAGATAGAATACAAAACCGAGCATTCGGTCCCGATACCTGAAATAGTCGATAGTCTTTTGTCGTTGCAGCTTCTCCTGGAGGAAGCTGCTCAGAATCTTGAGACATTTATCTCGGGCCTTTCAATTCAAAAGGTGGACGTTCGTGTCCAAGAAATTTCTCATGGTAGTCTTAGAGAATTGCTGCTCGTTGCTATCTTTGCGGCTTTTCAAGAAGAGCTTGAGAAAGGCGTCCCCGCTATAATTAATGAGTTCTTGGGGATTGAGGTGCCTGAAAGCACCCACACTCTCCTGACTGTTTTGGTCTTGGTGGCTGTCGTTTACGGGGTGGACTACGTAAAAGAGTTGGTTTCACCGGAAAACGACGCTTCTCTTACCAAGCAATGGAAAGCCAGTCTCATAGCTGACGTTGCGGCGGAGACCGGCAAGTCTCCAGACGAAGTCAAAAAAATTCTCGATAAGCGATACGGGAAAAAGGGTCGGGTGAAGCAACTGGCTGATGCGTCCGTCAAATTCTTTAAACCAAGCAAGGATCAAGGAAACGCTCCTATCTTGGTGGGCAATCGGCGGATTGAACCGCACTTTGTCGAGGATACTGAAGCGAATTATGTGTATGAAGAAGCCATCAAGGTGGAGAAGACAAAAAAGCACTACGGTGTGGTTTTGCAAATCCATCAGAAGGATTTAGATCGGGAAACCAGCGGGTGGGCAGCAATTCCCGTCGGTATCCATCCCAAACGTTTGCCTATGAAGTTAGTCGATGGCGTGACCCCAGATATGATATGGGACAACGACGAAATCACAGCTGATATTATCCTGAAATCCCGAAGGATCGGCCTGGGCTTCACACCATCAGAAATACATGTTGTCCGGCTGAAGTCTTAAGCGGACGCATCCTCGTATTTTCGTGGCTGAATACACAGTGATTTATTAGTCGCGATCCAAGATCCGTTACTCATGGCTCGACAGACGATGCGCCACTTCCGTGCACGGAATAACCTCCTATGAAAACACCACGGCCATTAAATCCAAGGCAACGCCTTTTCGTTGAGGAGTATCTGGTCGATCTGAACGCCGCCCACGCTGCAATCCGGGCGGGGTATAGCCGTTCGTTTTCCGACAAAGGAGCTTGGAAGCTGTTGCAGAATGCCGAGATCAGGGCTGCGATCGACAAGGCGAAGGAGCAGCGTTCGAAGCGCACGCAAATCCATGCGGACTGGTTGCTGTCGCGGCTCGCCGAGGAGGCGTTGGCGGATATTGCCGATCTTTATGATGAGAGCGGTGGGCTGAAGCCGGTCGATCAGTGGCCTTTGATCTGGCGGCAGGGGCTGGTTGCGGCGGTCGAGGTCAAGGAACTGTTTGAGGGGCGTGGCGAGAGCCGCGAGGCGATTGGGCGGGTTTCGCAGGTGAAGCTCAGCGACCGGATCAAGCGGCTGGAACTGATCGGCAAGCATATCGATGTGCAGGCGTTTCGTGAGAAGGTCGAGGTTGAGGTCAGTGGCTCGCTGGCTGAGCGGTTGGCGCGGGCCAAGGCGCGGAGTTTGGGCTGACGGGTTTTGTTGCTGAGGGTGGTGCTGTGGGTTCTCTCGCGGAGTGTTGCTGTCCGGGACATCTGTTTTTGGGCGAGAGATTTTGTCCTTTCGTCATTCCGGCGCTGAGCCGGAAGCCAGCTGCCGCGCTTCTGCGCAGCGAAAAGAGGCTTTCGTGATCAGGACTTGGTCACGCTAGATCCCGGATCAAGTCTGGGATGACGGAGGAGGAGAGATCCAGCCTAATCGCACGTCGTGCGTAAGTACTCTTTTTCGAACATATATGAAAAAGTATACAGCTGACCAAGCAACTTTGCCGTGTGATCTGAAAGATCGTGACCCGCTTGGATCGGGGGAGTGCGCGCCGAGCTGCGTCGCGGCTCGGTTTTAGTTTGATCCGCGAGGCTGGGCGCGGTTTGCGTGGGACTGGGGCGAGGCGAGCTTGAGGGTATTGCGGGGCCGCGGGATTGGTAGGCCGATATCAATGATGAGATCCGTCAGCATCTGAACAGCGAGAACCGCTACCCGGCACCGTGTGAAGATGCGTTCTTCGTCGATGGCGGGCTTTCCTATGAGGGCGCGCCGACGAAGACGATGCGCGGGCTTCGCTAACTGGAGGGCGAGGTGCTGGTGGCGCTGGCTGATCGCAATGTGGTGCGCGATCTGGTGGTGACGAATGGCATGGTGACGCTTGCCGATTGCCGCCTCAAAAGTGCATGTGGGCCTGCCTCACGAGGGCGAGCTGAGAACGCTCGATATCGATCGTGCCAATGTGGGCGAGCTTGGCACCGTGCAGGCGAGAAACAAGGCGATCGCCAGCATCACGCTCAGGGTGGAAAAGAGCCGCGGCATCTGGGCCGGACCGGCCTCTGCGCTTTTGCACTCGCTGGAGCGGTCCGACTTTGCCCATACCGTGTTGTTTGAAGATGTGCCGGAGCTGATGTTCGGCTGTGGCACGACGAATATTCTGACCCGGACCGGTGCGCCGTGGCTGCTGGGGACCGATGCGCTGGAGCGGCATGCGCGCGATTTTCTGCGTGGCTCGCTCCACTGGGTGGCCGAGATGCGGAAGCGCTACACGCTGCTACAGAATGTCGTCGATGACCGGAATGTGGTTTCCAAACGGTGGCTGCAATGGCTGGGCTTCACGCTCTCCGATCCGCAGCCTTTTGGCTATGAGCAGCGCCCTTTTCGTATTTTTGAGATGAAGGCTTGAGGCATGTGTGATTTTGGTCTGATCCTTGGCGCCGCCTCGACCGTGATTGGTGCGGCCGGCGCAAAGCAGGAGGCGGAGGCAAGTGCCGCCGCATGCGAATATAACGCGAAAGTCACGGACATGAATGTGCGGCTTTCCGAAAGGCGAGCGCGCGATGCGCTGGAGCGCGGCAAGCTGGAAGAGCAGAAGAAGCGCCAGGAGACGGCGCAGATCAGCGGCCAGCAGAGGGCGGCCATGGCCGCCAATGGCGTTGACCTGACCTTCGGCTCACCGCTCGATCTTCTCATCGATACCGCGACCCTTGGCGAAATCGACGCGCTGACCATTCGCCGCAACGCCGCAAACGAGGCCTATGACTTCGACGTGGCGGCAGCCAATGGCCGGGCGGAGGCAAGCCTTGCACGGGCGAATGCCAAGAACACCCGCCAGGGCGGCAACCTGAAAGCGATTGGCACGCTGCTGACCGGGGCCAGCAAGACGTTTGGCGATAGTCCGTTGTTCAAGCCGAAATAGGGGACATCATGACGGTTCAGCGGCTGGCAGGGGCCGTTCGCATTCCTTAAGTCTTTATGGTTTTTGGGCGAAGGGATCCTGTTGCTTTGCTTTATCGGTGCTCTTGCGAAGCATCTCGTCAGTCTTGTTCTGGCAGGCGCGCATTTGTGAGAACGCCGTCGCTGCCCCGTCGAGCCGAAGGTCCACAACTTCGTTTCCGTCATAGGTCACGCGCAACTGGCTGCTCGTTTCGAATTGGGCCATGAGCTTCGCCATTTTTGTGACGATGCTCAATCCGTGCGACGAGCTTGATCCCGTTGCTTCAAGCTCCAAGGCCTTCTTGAAATCAAAAGAAAGCTGGAGCGTATAGGTCTTGTCGTCTTCCAGGGACTTCCACTTGTCGTTTCTCAGCAGGACGTAAAATCCGGCGTTGCCAGGAAGCATGGCGAAGCCGACATGCAGGATCGTGCCGCCCTCATAAAGGCGCGACACATAGCAGCCGAAGCCCAGATCGGGCTCAACATTGACCGACCACTTGCCAAAGGTTCCCCACTCGACCGGATCGGCGTGGACGCTGAACGGCGTGCAGGAAAGGCAAGCGGCGAGGAGGGTGTGTTTCAAGAGCCTGTCCATGTGTTTCGCCTGATCATGCTGGATGGTTATTGTGCCGGATGAGGTTGTGAAAGCTTTGTTCGACCATCGCTCTTATCGACTGCCACAAGGTTATCGCAACCTCACTTACGGTTTGAAGGGGTCGTCTGAGGCCTGTCTAGACGGTTTCTTGGCAAAGGGATCGGATGTGTCGGACTCCGTTCTGGAGATTTTCAAGAGTTCGTCCGTCGTCTGCTGACAGGCGTCCATTTGTTCTACAGCCTTTTGGACGCCGCTCAGGGAAAGTCGAGCGATCTCCTTGTCCTCGTAAAACATCTTGACGGTCTTGCTGGACTTGAACTCATCAAAAAAAGCGCGCGCGACTGTTTTCATCGCAAGTCTACGGGTGGATCCCTGGACGTAGGCTCCGCTCTCTGTGTCCCAGGTTTCTTTCTCATCAAAGCCGACACTGACGGAGTACACTTTTTTATGCACCAATGACTTCCATTTCTCGTTCTGAAAGGAAATGAAAAATCCGGGCTTACCCGGTTTGAAATAGCGTCCAAAAACCAGAATATGACCGGTGTCAAACTCGGATGCGACGACACAAGCATGACCAAGGTCCGGTTCCATCTGAACCGTCCAGGTGCCAAATTCGCCCCAAAGGATCGGGTCTTTTACCTTCGATGCGTCCTGCGCGGCGGCGGCGAAAGGCATGCAGGCCAGGAGGAGGGCGGCGATTGCCTGTTTCATGTGAGGGCCTGCTTCGTAAGGGTCATCAAGACTAGGGGCAAAACTTGCTCATTTGCGCATGAGTTGAGATGTCTGTCGAGTGGTTTTGCTTTGGAAACGGGGTGCGCCTGATGGGTTGCAGAGAGGATGCTTTAGTCCGTTAGATCAATATTGACCGGGCTACTTGGCCGGTCAGATTGTGCTGAGGCCAGCGTCGAGGGGCTGACCTCCCGACCCCGGGGTCGTCAGCAGGCGCATCAGACCTCGACATAAGGGCGAAGACAGCAAGTGTTACAGTTTACGGGGATCGCCTGATGGTTCTAAGGAGGGGGCCCTGGCAAAGGGATCGGCCTCCCTGGACTTCGGTTCTCGGGCGTTCAAAATCTCGTCGGTCTTTTGCTGGCAGGCGTTCATCTCGGTTACTGCCTTGGCGACGCCTGTCAAGGAGAGGTTAGCGATCTGTCTGCCTTCGTAGGAGATCGTGGCGGTGTCGCTGGTCTGGAAGTGTTCGAGGAACATCTCATTATCTGTGGCGATCAAGAGCCTGCGCTGGAAATCATCTTCCACTGTTGCCCATGCGTTCGTCTTCCAGATTCCATGATCGCCAAGCTGAACTTCCAAGGCATATCTCTCATCATCCTTCAGAGATTTCCACCTTGGGTTATTGACGGACAAGTACAGGCCAGAGCCGTCCTTTTGACGAAAGCGTCCAAATCGCATTACGACGCCTTCACCGTAGATGCGGGCCACGTAACAAGCATTTCCGCGGGTAGGGTCCATAAAGACGTGCCATCCACCGAAGGTGCCCCAGACGGTGGAGTCTTTGGGCGGCGCGTCCTCTGCGACAGCAACAAATGGCGCGAGGACGACAAGAAAAGCGGCAATTGTCTGTTTCATGCGGGACTTGTTGATCAGAACCAGGTTGAAGGTCATTCATTTGCACACGGGTTGAAATGTCTGTCCAGGCGTTTCGCCGTGTCGGTGAGATCGTGCTCGGTGCACCGCCGCTATTGACGCTAAGCTGGTTCATGGTTTGGGCGCGAATGGGTCATCCGTTGCGCTTGTTGCCGGCGGCTTGGCAAAAGGATCCTCCGTGGTGCTCTCCGCTGGAGGCTTGGCGAATGGATCATCCGGTGTCGCAGTCTCTGGCGTCTTGGCGAATGGATCACCAAACTCTTCCGGCGAGCTTTTAAGGTCTTCCGTAACCATTGCCAAGCAGTCAAGCATTGCAGAAATCGCCTCGGCAGCGCGATCGAACTTCAATACAATTTCCGCTCCCTTTATGGGTTTGACGTGAAGCACCTTATTCTTTGCGAACTCTTCGAAAAGTTGAGTATCCTGCGGCACCACAATAAATAGCATCTGGCTATCGTCCATGAAATCGGCTTTCGCCTTTATGGGCGCCGATGAACCGAACTGAAGATGCACATCGAGGTTCTTGCTGGGTTTAAGTACAGTCCATTTGTTGTGTGTCACCGAGAAGTAAACGCCTCGCGCTTCTGCCAGGGGTAAGACGCCGAGGGTGATGGAGGCGTCTGCGCCAAACGACCTGTACATCGAGCAACCGTGCGTCGCTCGACGGTCATTGAAAACCGACCATTCGCCGACCTGTCCCCACAATTCGGTCTCTGCACGTGTGGTGGTTGGCAAGCATGCGAGGAATGCGAGTGCAATGGCCGTTTGTGCGGTCCCGAGCAAAACCGCTTTCTCAGACAATATCGATTGAAAAATCACTGGTTTCTCATTGGTGGCGGCATTTGTCTGCCTAGTCTGCATTGCTTCTATCATCGAGTTCGAAAGCTGCCGCTTGTCCTCAGCGGTGGCGCAGTCCATCGCCGTTACAGCTCGCGCGGACGGTCCACTACTCCGACAGGAGATTTTTTGGCGAAAGGTTCAGCCTCTTCAGTCTTCGGGTTCAGTTTCTTCAAAACCTCGTCGGTCTTCTTCTGGCAGGCGTTCATCTCCCTCACGGCCTCGGTGACGCCCTTTAGCGACAGGTTGATGATTTCCTTGTCATCATAGTAAACTTTGGCTGTGTCGCTTGTCTCGAACTCTTCGAGGAACTTTTCATCTGCACCGGAGACCAAGAGCGAGCGCGTTACATCGTCGTCCTCCACGACTCCCATAGCGCTTGCGGACCAAGGATCATTATCCCCAAACTGAAGGTCGATGAGATACTCTTTCCCATGCTTGAGCGACTTCCACTTTGGATTGTTGACCGAAAAATACAGGCCGGAGTTGCCCTGCTTGCTGTAGCGCCCAAACCGAAGCACGACGTCCGCGTCGTACACACGACCCAAATAGCAAGCATTGCCGGCGGTCGTATCGACACGAACGCCCCATTCACCGAATGTGCCCCACAGGATGGTATCCTTCGAGAAGGCGTCCTCTGCTGAAGCTGCAAAAGGCATGCAGGCCAGAAGAAGGGCGGCGGTTGCCAGTTTCATGTGCGGGCCTGCTGTTCGGGTGCGGTATTGGGTTGAGACCTGGATATTTGCGCAGGAGTTGAAAAGGCTGTCGAGTCGTTTCTTCGAGCTAAAGCGTGTCGCGATCTTTCAGATTCGCTCATACGCTTTAGATCTTTGTTTTTTTTGCCGCATGTCGTTATCGCAAAACCGGTGACCACTTTTGCGCGACATGCTTAGGCGTGTGTTCTCACAGGCGAGAATGCGCAGACCTGCTGCGGGTGAGGGCTCGGCTATTGGCTGCGGCCTGCTCTGACAAAATCACGAGATTAGATGTTGCCAGGCGTTCTTCGGGGCGCCTTTTTTATGGAGTGCGCCATGGCTGAGGTTCCGGTCAAACAATATTTTCGCCAGGCTGCCGTGCCTGTTTATCAGGGCAGCGTTGTCCCGCGGCCGATCCTCCAGCAGCCACTGACGGTGAAGGCGACGGAGAATGATTTTGGTGCGCAGGTGGGCAGGGGCATGCAGTCTCTTGGCGAAGGTCTTGGCAAGATGGCCGAGTTTGCCAGCAAGCTGCGCGACCTTCAGGCCGACACCACCGCCAAGGACAGCAAGACCGCCTTCGAGCGTGCAAAGCTTGCGTTGGAGCATGGCGAAGATGGTTATCTCAACACAAGCGGCCAAGGCGCTGTCGAAGGCTATCCCGGCTATGAAGAGGCGCTTGCCAAGCTTCAAAAGACCTTTGAACCGAAAGACCCGCTGGCGGCGGGACGATATGAGGCGATGGTCGCTCCTGTGGTGACGACCAGCCTGGAAGCCGCCATCAAGCACAAGGCGCAGGGGCAGAAGGAGTGGGTGGGCAAGGCTGCTGAAGGCAGGCTTTCTCTTGCCAAGGACCAGGCGATCGCCGGGTACAACAAGCCCGAGCAGATCACTTCCGCGGTGGCGTCCGGCGTCACCGAAATCCACAATCTCGGTAAGCTGAACGGCTGGACGCCGGAGGTGATCGTGGCCAAGTCCATGGACTTCATAACGGGACTGCACACCGGGGTCGCCATGACGATGGCCGGAAAGCCTGGTGGGGCGACCGCGGCGATGGAGTATCTGAAGGCCAACAGTGCCCAGGTGGACCCGAAGGCGCGGGCGGACCTGGAGACCAAGATCAGGCCCTTGGCAATCGACGAGAAGGGCAAGCAGATTGCCCTGGAGATCGTTTCGGAGAAACGGACCTCCGCCGGTGCGAGTGACGATGTTGTGACCGGCGCTGTGGGTAAAGCTGCGTCGGGAAAGGCAGAGACTGGTGTTGGGAAGGATGTTGGCACGCGAGGCGATGCCAATGCCGCTCAGAATCCAACCGCTGATGCCGGCAAGGATACGGTTGTCGGAACGGACAGGAGCAATCCTCCCGAGGGTGCGGACGCGAAGGCTCAGCCGGGTCAGACATCCACAGGTGGCGTGAACCGTGCCGCGGAGGAAGAACCGCAACGCGGAGGACCAACGCGGGCGAAAGCGTTTCTCGTTTCAATCTCCGCAAAGCCCGATCGACCCGGCGACGCGCTTCCGCTTGACAACGCCCTTGCCGAAAACACCAAAGCCTTTATCGAGGATGCGCCAGAGCGTATCCGTAATGGATTGGGAGTGAGCTTCAGCGACTCAGGGTCGCGCGTGCCTCTTGCGTCCACTTCTACCGGGCGCAGAATTCAATTGACCTATGAGGGGCGGCCGCTGGATCAGGCTCCGGCGCAGGTTCTCGACTGGCTGCACGACAATGCCGAACAATATGGTCTGCGGTTTCCCTATGAGACTGCTCCATCCTCCACCGCGCCGGAAGCGTTCGGTCGTGGTGGCAGCACTCTTGTTGCGGCGCAGGATGGTGTAGCGGCGCGCAGTCAAATGCTGCCCTTTTCGCAAGCGATGGGAAGGGTGCGGCAGATTGAAGACTCCGAGTTGCGGTCTTCGGCGCTTCGATATGTGAAGGGAATGTTCCGGGAGAGTGGCAGAGCCGAGAGTGCGGCTGCCAACGCGGCGAAGATGCAGATGTGCCAGATGATCATGGACAACGTGCCCTTGTCCCAGATCCCGCTCGACCTGAAACTCGCGGCCGGCCCGGATGCTGTCGATGGCGTCAAGCAGCGCGAGGCGCAGGGAGACAGGATAAAACCCAATTCCGATCTCTACGATCAGCTTTCAATCATGAGTGCGAGCAATCCTCGGCAGTTTCTGAAGACGGACCTCACCGGACCGGAGATCATCAACAGGCTTTCCCGCGAGCAATGGAAGGGTCTGGCGGACAAGCAAGGTTCCATCCGGGCCGACGAGGCCAAGGCCGACCGCAATGGCACATTTTACAAGCAGGCGTTCCAGGAAGCCGGGTTGACGCTGGAGGAGGCGGGGATCAACACACCTCGCCAGACGCTGCGTTATGATGCGCGGTTGCAACGCGAGATCGACCAGTGGTTGGAGCGTAAAGGCGAATATCCGAATTTTGCCGAGAGGCAGTCGATGTTCAACATGCTGGCCATGGAAGTCATCTACACGGAGAAACGTGCTCGTCTGTCTCCCATGAGGCTGATTGACGACGACGAAGATCAGGTTGGCAGCGGCTATATGTTCGACAATGACCACAGGCCGGAAGGATCTGACGTCAGACTTACGGCGCGCTATGGCAAGATCCCGCCAAACGAGCGGGCGCGGGTTTTCAAGGTGCTGATGAAGAAGAACGGCAAGGCGCCGTCACGAGCTGAAATCGAAGCGGAGTACAGCGCTGAGGCGATGGAAACCATTGGGACAGATTGATGCTGGGCTTGCCAGGTTCGTGCTCGACTGTTGAGGCGATGCCTCTAAGCTTCAAACACCTGTGAGCGCGATTTCCCTAGGGCGAGTGGCGCTGTAACTGTTTGAACCGGCATCTGGCGCCTTTGGAAGGTCAGATTCGGATCTTCAGCCGGAGCTCTCAGTTCATCTTTCCAACGACCGCGAGCGCTTCAAAAATGACGCAAGCGATGACCGCTGAAAGCGCGCCTTTCCACGGATTATTGGAACGTCGTCGGATGAAATAGACGATTGAGCCAACGATCGCGCCTGCTGCGAATGTGGGGAGCATGCCTCCAACCCACTCTCCCAAAATCCGGCCAGGACTCTGAGACAATCGAGACGAATCCCAATCAAGCGGTGCCGTGACCAGCGCAGCGACGACAGTCGTGCACAGTGCTGCGAAAAACATCTTTTTCAAGCGAGACCCCCATGTCCCCAGAAGAAAATCGAGACAGGACACGTACACAAGGCGGGTCTTCTGTCAAGCAGACGGCGTATGAAGTGGGGCGTGAGCCGGAGCCCCTTGAATATTTTCGCGTAGGCGACATGCCGTTTCTCTTGAGCGAACGCACGTCTGTCATCGATTTGCGGAGCAAACTGACCGCTCCAGAACCTAATCGGAAGCAGGTTGAACTTATTTTAAAGCAAAATCCGAAGCTCAATGAGGCACTGAAAGCTCCTGGACATGCGGGCCTAACCGTAAAAGATTTGTCAAGTCTCGCGCTTTTTGAGCATGCGCTAGAGCGTGTTCAACAAGAAGATGCCTATGCTAGTTCTATTGAGGCAAGTAGACGCGGATGGATCAAAGGGTTCGGGCTTGAAGCAGCAAATTCGATCTCTCGTAGCATCTTGAAGACGAAGATCGCATATAATCAGTACAGGTTTCAACAAACCGCGGAACGAGCGTGGGATCGCAAGGCTTCATTTTCGGGAATTGCGAACAGTGGTCCCGACGTTGGCGTCTTATATGCCGCGTTTCGGTATATAGATGCGCGTTATGCTGATATGATCGGCACGGACGATGAAGAATCGGCACGTGAATCCGCCCTTGCTGTCGCACAACATACCAAAGAATTGGAGTATTTTC
>NZ_JBBKAQ010000008.1:0-72191 GCF_037722385.1 Agrobacterium larrymoorei | reverse complement strand
GTGAAAGGCCACATGAGGCGATCGGCATGAAAGTGCCTGCCGATCTCTATACCGCCTCTTTGCAACCCTACCTTGGCCTGCCGGAGATCGATTATCCTTTCCATGATCGCGACATCATCGTCACCAATTGCGGACGCGCCTGCCTCTATCGCAAGAAAATCAACATCTCGACCGTGCTGGCCGGACAGAAACTGGGACTAAAGGAGGTGGAAGACGGCATTTGGCTCGTCAGCTTCATGCATTATGATCTAGGATATATCGACCTGGAACAGAGAACGCTGCAAACCATCGACAATCCGTTCGGCACGAGATTGTCACCTATGTCTTAGGTACAAACTGTTACCTATGTCTTCGGTCCGGACAAGCTTCAAGCTGGTCGGAGTGAGAGGATTCGAACCTCCGACCCCGTCGTCCCGAACGACGTGCGCTACCAGACTGCGCTACACTCCGTGACCAGCGGCGTTTCTATAGACCAGCATCCAGTTTCCGACAAGCGGCGGTTACGAAATTTTTGTGACAGGCGGGGGAGATAAAAATGAAGGCGTTAGGACCGCGTAAATCGTTACAAAAAAGCAATTGTGGCAAGAAATTTTGAGCGGAGCTTCACTAGCCCCTGCCCACTTCCTGTAAATCTGTTAGGGGAACGCATCTCCCGGCGACGATGCCGGACAGGCACAAAGGACCTTTCACCATGCGTTTTCGCATCGCACTGCTCGCGGGCCTCTCCATCGCCCTTTCCGCTTGCACCACCACACCCTCCATCGCCACAAAGAGCCCTGTCGAGACCCGCTGGGTCGGCCAGTCCGCTGGCATCTTTTTTGCCAAGTTCGGTCCGCCGCTGAGCGATGTTTCCAATGGCAGCAGCACGACCTACACATGGCGCGGCGGCTACAAGAAGGCGAAGATCCCGGCAAAGTATGAGGAGAAAGACGGCAAGCGTGGGCGCCAGATTTCTCCGGCCCGCAGCGCATCGCTCTCCTGCACCGTTCAGTTGAACGTCGACTCGAACTACAAGATCAGCTCGATCCGCACCGTTTCCGATCGTCCTGGCGTTAACGGCCCGAGCTACTGCGCGGAATTCCTCGCCAGCGAATAAAGGCTGAATGCCTTTTCTGCGATTTAGTGCCCGCCTGGCTTCGTCAGGCGGGTTTTGTTTATGGCGAACAGCAGAAAATCGCCAATTGATACACCCCGCATGCCAGTCATGCAAAAATGCATACCGAGCATGCGAAGCGATTGAATTTAGACATAGCTCATACGGCACGGTTCAATCATAGAGGACGATATTGCTCTAAGCTATTGTAGGTACGTTGAAATTTTCTGATCTTTAGTGTGTCGCATCTTGTCTCCCCCCGACTTTGCGACGAAACTTGACATCAAAATAGTCGATTTCAGCCTCGCCCTGGCCCTGTTGTGACATGGCAATCGATAGTCTATTGCGGCGCACAAAATCTGATAATGCGCAATTGATTAGGGCAGCGACGTGATCAAAGACAACAACGGCAAGATACTGCCTAACGAAATTTTCCACGACACTTTCGCCATGAACCGCCGCCAGGTTCTCGGTACGGCGCTTGCAGGTCTTGCAGCTGCCGCTCTCCCGAGCGTGCCTGCACTTGCTCAATCGGCTGATAAGAAGGTGGACGTGCTTTTGATCGGCGGCGGCATCATGAGTGCGACGCTCGGCATTTGGCTACGCGAACTCGAGCCGAACTGGTCGATCCAGATGCTTGAGCGTCTGGATGCGGTGGCTCTGGAAAGCTCGAATGGCTGGAACAACGCCGGTACCGGTCACTCGGCGCTGGCGGAACTGAACTACACGCCTGAAACCGCCAATGGCGGCATCGATATTTCCAAGGCGATCGACATCAACGAGTCCTTCCAGATCTCGCGCCAGTTCTGGGCGTGGCAGGTGCGCAATGGCGTTCTGAAGAACCCGCGCTCCTTCATCAACCACACGCCGCATATGAGCTTCGTCTGGGGCGACGAGAATGTCGCCTATCTCGAAAAGCGATTTGAGGCGCTGAAGGCGAGCCCGCTTTTTGCCGGCATGCAATATTCCACCGATCCTGAGCAGATCAAGAAGTGGGTACCGCTGATGATGGAGGGACGCGATCCATCCCAGAAGATCGGCGCGACATGGTCGCCGCTCGGCACCGATATGGAGTTTGGCGAGATCACCCGCCAATTTGTCTCGCACCTCAAGAGCACGTCGAACTTTGATCTCCAGGTTTCCAGCGAAGTCGATGCCATCGAGCGCAATTCCGATGGTTCCTGGCGTGTCAGCTACACCAATTCGACGAGCGGTTCCGAACATACGATCGATGCGAAATTCGTCTTCATCGGTGCAGGTGGCGGCGCGCTTCATCTGCTGCAAATGTCCGGTATTCCGGAAGCGGAAGATTACGGCGGATTCCCCGTCGGCGGCTCGTTCCTGGTGAACGAGAACCCGGATGTCAGCATGCTGCATCTGGCCAAAGCTTACGGCAAGGCATCGGTCGGCTCCCCGCCTATGTCCGTCCCACACCTCGACACCCGCGTCATCGGCGGCAAGCGCATCGTTCTCTTCGGACCGTTTGCAACCTTCTCCACCAAGTTCCTGAAGGAAGGCTCCTATTTCGACCTTCTGACCTCGACGACCATGAGCAACATCTGGCCGATGATGCAGGTTGGCGTCGAGGAATATCCACTCGTCGAGTATCTGGCAGGTCAGTTGATGCTGTCCGATGAAGATCGCATCGCGGCCCTGCGCGAATACTTCCCCAAGGCCAAGGCGGATGAGTGGCGCCTGTGGCAGGCGGGCCAGCGCGTGCAGATCATCAAGCGCGATCCGGAAAAGGGCGGCGTTTTGAAGCTCGGCACGGAAGTAGTTGCCGCCAAGGATGGCAGCATTGCAGGCCTGCTCGGCGCTTCGCCTGGCGCCTCTACGGCTGCGCCGATCATGCTTGGCGTGCTGGAAAAGGTGTTCAAGGACAAGGTGGCCACGCCGGAATGGCACGCGAAACTCCGTGAGATCGTTCCAAGCTACGGCACGAAGCTGAATGTGGATCCGGAAAAAGTCCAGCAGGAATGGGACTACACCGCCGAACACCTGCAGCTGCCCACACCGCCACGCATCGATGTGAGCGCGCTGAGCACATCGGTTCCCGCCGACGCACCGGTTAAGAAGACGCCGGACATGGCGCTCTGATCGAAGCGACGCATCGCTTTTCAAAAGCCGCGTACCTCATGGGCGCGGCTTTTCTTTTACCCTGAACAACGGAGATTGGCTCCAAGGGGACCAAAAGGTGAGCAAGTCTTAACACCCGGTCAGCGCCTTAACGCGCTCCATGGTCCATCGTCAAAAATGAACTAAAAAAGTGGCTGGGGCGCCAGGATTCGAACCTGGGAATGCCGGTACCAAAAACCGGTGCCTTACCGCTTGGCGACGCCCCAACGAAGCAGGTGGGCGAAATGCCACTGCCTGAACGGCGCCTGATTAGCAAAGCATCGCGGCAGCGGCAATCATTAAGTTTGGGCTGGTCCAGATTTCTTGTGGGTGCTGTGCGCTCTTCGTGTTAGGTCGTGGAGCATCAGCGTGATACGCCAAGGCCGCGAGCGGTTTTGTGGTGATCCGATGCGCTGGACTACCGCGCGAGGCGCGTCGCGACTTAAAGTGTCGCGTTTCGCTTCCAGGCATTGTGAAGAGCTTTTGCACCATGGCAGACCCCGCATTCGATCTTGAATTTCAACCGGCTTACGGCACGCCGGTGCGCGTTGGGGGAAATGTCCAGCGGTTGACTGTCAACAATCCCTCGGCCTTCACCTTCCACGGCACCAACAGCTATATCGTCGGCGATCGTTCGGTTGCAATCATCGACCCGGGCCCCGAGGATGAGGATCATTTTCAGGCCCTAATGTGTGCGCTGGAAGGCCGCGAGGTGACGCATATTTTCGTCAGCCATACGCACCGTGATCACTCGCCGCTGGCGAAACGGCTCAAGGCAGCCACTGGCGCAATAACCGTGGCGGAAGGACCGCATCGTGCAGCACGGCCGCTGCATCAAGGCGAGCGCAATCCTTTCGCGGAAAGCGCCGATAGCGATTTCGCGCCGGATCTGGCGCTAGGCGACAATGAGACTGTGGCGGGCGACGGCTGGGCGCTGACGGCACTTCATACGCCGGGTCACACGGCCAATCATGCAGCTTTCGCGCTTGATCGTGACGGCATCGTCTTTTCCGCCGACCATGTCATGGCCTGGGCAACGACCATCGTCGCGCCTCCGGATGGTTCCATGAGCGACTATATGGCCTCGCTAGACAGATTGCTGGAACGGGATGACAAGCTCTTCCTGCCCGGCCACGGCGGCCCCGTCACCGATCCGGCCGCGTTCATGCGCGGGCTCCGTACACATCGCCGCATGCGCGAAAAGGCTGTCCTGGCCAGGATCAAGGCGGGCGACCGGACGATTGCCGAGATGGTCAAGGTGATCTATCGCAGCACTGATCCACGTCTGCATGGCGCAGCAGCCCTTTCCGTTCTCGCCCATATCGAAGATCTGATTGAAAAAGGTCTGATTGAGACAAATGGCCCGCCGTCGCTGAGCGGGATTTATCTACCGAGAGAGGGGACTGTATGAGCGCTGCCTATAGCTATCGTGACGACCCCTCCGTTCCGGACTTCCCGGATGACAGGCCTTTGATCATCTTCGATGGCGAGTGCGGTTTCTGCTCACGCGATGTCGATTTCGTTCTACGCCATGACAAGAAGGGACTGTTTCGATTTACGCCGGCGCAATCGCCTCTCGGCACCGCGCTGATGCGTCATTACGGTTTCCGCACGGATGACTACGAGACCAGTCTGCTTATCGAAAGCGGCGTCGCTCACATCTATTCGGAGAGCGTGCTGCGCGTGGTAGAGCTGCTTGGCGGCACGATGGGAATGACCGCAACCTTCATGCGCCTTGTACCGCGCTTCATTCGCGATGCCGTCTACCGTGTGGTCGCCCGAAACCGCATGAAGATCGCCGGCCGGCGG
The DNA here is from genome assembly GCF_037722385.1 of Agrobacterium larrymoorei. Classification (GTDB taxonomy): domain Bacteria; phylum Pseudomonadota; class Alphaproteobacteria; order Rhizobiales; family Rhizobiaceae; genus Agrobacterium; species Agrobacterium larrymoorei_C. The sequence continues at coordinate 67,174 of NZ_JBBKAQ010000008.1, read as the reverse complement.
CAGACGTGCCGGGCGCCGAGCCCAGAAGAGCGAGAGCGTTTTTTATGAAGCGCGACATACTTTAGTTGTCGTTGAGACCCTGCATTTCAGCATCCAGCGCGTCGAGATAGCTGTCGGCTATCTTCTTGCCCATACCAAGATCATGCGGACCGAAGCGAGAGGCGACGCGCACGTCCACCAACGTCGTCTCCGTGTCCTCGCGCAGGCGAATCAACACATCAAAACGTGCACCCAGAATAAGAGTACGCATATCTCCCTGCATCAACACCGTGCCGCTGCCATTGAAGAAGGTCGGAGCCGGTGCTTCCGCCGGTCGAGCGAGCGGCACTGGCACAACAGCGGGCAGGTCTTCGACAGGGGTGTCAGCAGCGCCTTCCTGCACATCCTGCTTCGGGGCACCTGGCTGCACATCCGGGAGCGCGCCGATCAGGCCGTCGGTGTGCAGGATGCGGATGTGTTGAGCCTTCGCCACCTTGCGCGCGGCAGTATAGACCCTGTCGATCGCACCTTCGTAGCGGTGGCCGAGGAAGCCGGGATAGGCTTCCAGTTGCGCGTCGCGTTCGGCTTTCGAAACTGCTGCCGAGCGCCACAGCCATTGCTGGTTGGCGGAGGGGATCGAAAGCCAGTTCGGAACATCGACCGTGTCGGTCGTCACATCATAGATGTTCGGGTTTTGCCAATAGAGAAAGCTGCCATAGGCGACCACACCAAGCGGCACGGCAGAAAGTAGTAACGCAAGGAGCGACCACATACCTCCCTTGGCGCCGACGGACCAGAGACGTTGGAGACCGATGAGCGCAAGCAGAAGAGAGACCGCGGCAATGCAGGCGGAGATCAGGGTAAGCGCAATGAAATCCGGCGTCGTCAGCGGCCCAAATCGGTGCAAGGGGGCTGCGATCAGAAACAGCAGAAGTGCGGCAAAGCCGAGATAGCGGGAGAGATAAGCCGCATGAGAAACGGGTCTAACGAAACGCACTGTCATGAAGCAGCACCCGAACACATGCATTGCCAGAAAGCGCTTCAGAGAGATTTGTCTGCCTGAATCACCGATACCGGGTTTTCATAAAGCGTTTTCCGAGGAAATGGAATCGCCGTGCCGATTTTGCTGCATCGCCTGGCGCAACCTTTCCCGAGAGCGGGTCTTTTCCACATCATCAAATCGGCGTATCAGGACAAGACAAGACGGCGAGCCATTGTCTAGGGCTTCCAGAGGAGTGACGACTATGCGTGTTTCCATCGTTCTCGGCTCACTTGCCGCGATGCTGGCGTTGACCGCCTGTCAGACGCTGACACCGGAAGAGCGCCGTGCGCGCGACGAAGCGACCTGCCGCGGCTATGGCTTCCGCCCTAACACCGACCAGATGGCGCGATGCCTACTCGATCTGGATCTTGACCGCCGCGCAGACAACCGCGCTTGGCAGGCACAAGTCAACCGCGACATGTTCTGGTCCCCCGTCGTGGTTGAACGGCGCGTTATCGTCGAAAACCGCTAGATCCCGCCATTACAATGCGACTACCTTTTTCGACGCGGTATTGAGCTGCTTCTGCGCTTGAGACAGCGTCGCCTGCGCAGCCGCCAGCCTTGCGATCGGCACGCGGAACGGAGAGCAGGATACGTAGTCCAGCCCCACATTCTCGCAAAAATCGATGGAGGTCGGATCGCCGCCATGCTCGCCGCAGATGCCGAGCTTCAGCTCGGAGCGGGTCTGTCTGCCGCGCTCCGCCGCAATGCGGATCAACTCCCCTACCCCGTCAAAGTCCAGCGAGACGAAGGGATCGCGCTCGATAATGCCTTTGCGCTGGTAGGTATTGATGAAGCGGGCTGCATCGTCGCGCGAAATGCCAAAGGTCGTCTGGGTCAAGTCGTTGGTGCCGAAGGAGAAGAATTCAGCAGCCTCGGCAATGACATGGGCACGAAGCGCGGCGCGCGGCAGCTCGATCATCGTACCTGTCAGATATTCCAGCGTCATGCCGCTTTCAGCCGCAACGTCGGCGGCAACACGGTCGATGACGCCACGAACGTAATCGAGTTCGGAGCGAAGGCCGACAAGCGGTACCATGATTTCCGGCACGACCGGCGCCCCGGTGCGGCGCGCAGCTTCCACTGCCGCTTCGAAGATGGCGCGGGCCTGCATCTCGGCAATTTCCGGATAGGAGATTGCAAGACGGCAACCGCGATGACCGAGCATCGGGTTGAACTCATGCAGCGCATCGAGCCTCTGGCGGAATAGCGTCTGCGACATGCCCATGGCAGCCGCCACCTCGACGATCTCACCATCGGTCTTTGGCAGAAACTCATGCAGCGGCGGATCGAGCAGACGGATCGTCACCGACATGCCATGCATGATGGAGAAGAGTTCGGTAAAATCTTCGCGCTGCATGGGAAGCAACTGGTCGAGTGCCGAGCGTCGGCCCGCCTCATCCTCGGCAAGTATCATTTCGCGCATCACATGAATACGCTCGCCCTCGAAGAACATATGCTCGGTGCGGCAAAGGCCAATCCCTTCGGCACCAAAAGCACGGGCCGCACGTGCATCGGCTGGCGTATCGGCATTGGTGCGAACCGTCATGCGACGCGCGCCATCAGCCCATTCCATCAGCTTGCCGAAATCGCCGGAGAGCTCCGGCTGCGTCATTGGCACTTCGCCTCTGAGCACGCGGCCGGACGATCCGTCTATGGTGATGACGTCACCCTTGCGCAGCATGCAGCCGATGCCGATCAGCACGCCATTGCGCAAATCCACACGCATGGAACCGGCACCGGTCACGCAAGGGATGCCCATACCGCGGGCAACGACTGCCGCATGGCTCGTCATGCCGCCGCGGGTGGTCAGAATGCCTTCGGCGGCATGCATGCCATGAATATCCTCCGGGCTCGTTTCCATGCGCACCAGAATGACACTACGGCCTTCCGCCTTGGCAGCGACTGCCTCCTCGGCGCTGAAGACGATTTCCCCGGATGCGGCCCCAGGTGATGCCGGCAGGCCAGAACCGATGACGGGTCTTTCAATCGAGGAATCGATAGTGGGATGCAGCAACTGATCGAGCGATGACGGATCGATCCGGCAGACCGCTTCCTCTGCGGTGATCAGGCCTTCCTCGACCATATCGACGGCAATCTTCATGGCTGCGCGCGTCGTGCGCTTGCCACAACGAGTCTGGAGCATCCAGAGTTGCCCGCGCTCGATGGTGAACTCCATATCCTGCATATCGCGGTAATGGGTTTCCAACCGGTTGCAGATCGCGAGGAATTCCTGAAACGCCTCTGGCATCAGCTTTTCCATCGAGGGCTTGTCGGAACCGGACGCGATGCGTGCTGCCTCGGTGATCGATTGCGGCGTGCGGATGCCCGCGACGACATCCTCGCCCTGCGCATTGACCAGAAACTCGCCGTACAGCTCTGTCTCGCCAGTTGAAGGGTTACGGGTGAAGGCAACGCCGGTAGCAGACGTGGAGCCGAGATTGCCGAAGACCATGGCCTGGACGTTAACGGCCGTTCCCCAGTCGCCGGGAATGTTATGAAGATGCCGGTAGGTAACGGCGCGCGTGTTCATCCAGCTGGAGAAGACGGCTCCGATCGCACCCCAGAGCTGGACTTCGGTGTCCTGCGGAAAGGGTTCGTCCAGCTCGTCTTCGACCAGTTGCTTGTAGCGCGACACCACATGCTGCCATTCGTCGGCGGAAAGCTCCGTATCATATTCGTGGCCGAGGCGGCCCTTTTCGTCCTCCAGGATTTCCTCGAAGACCTCATGATCAAGACCCATGACGACGTCGGCATACATCTGGATGAAACGGCGATAGCTATCCCAGGCGAAACGGGCATCGCCCGAATCTTCGCAAAGCGCCTGAACGGTTTCGTCATTTAGGCCGAGGTTGATAACGGTATCCATCATGCCGGGCATGGAGGCACGTGCGCCGGAACGGATGGAGAGCAAGAGAGGGCGTGGTCCAGCTCCAAATTTGCGGCCGGTCATTGCTTCCATGCCAGCGATCCCACTGGAGACCTGAAGCTTTAAGTCATTGGGCAGTTGGCGCCCGCCCTGGTGGTAGCGCCCGCAGACCTCACTGATAATGGTAAAGCCGGGCGGCACGGGCAGGCCGAGGCTCGCCATTTCGGCAAGATGCGCACCCTTGCCTCCCAATATCGCAACGTCACCAGCTCGACCTTCGGCAGCACCATTGCCGAAGGTGTAAACCCATTTCTTCATTATACGCTCTCCACCCAGAAGCGTTCTTGTTTTTCAACCCATTATAGCATTGTCACACTGTTGGGAACGCCAGAGCACGCAAGATGACGGTGCAGTGCAGCATAATTGCGGCGCTTAGCCACGGATTTTGGGTGAGAGAGCGGTCAAAATCTAAGGCAAACAGACGTCGGACCTTTTCAGACGGCTTCAGCCAGCTTCTCGGCCATTTGCAGATCGACAGATACGAGTTGCGAAACGCCCTGCTCCGCCATAGTCACGCCGAAGAGGCGATCCATTCGGGCCATAGTAATCGGGTTGTGGGTGATGATGACGAAACGAGTTTCGGTGGAGGCCACCATCTCGTCCATCAGGTTGCAATAACGCTCGACATTGTGGTCGTCGAGCGGCGCGTCCACCTCGTCCAGCACGCAGATGGGTGCCGGGTTGGTAAGGAAGACGGCAAAGATCAGCGCCATTGCGGTTAGAGCCTGCTCACCACCGGAAAGCAGCGTCATGGTCTGCGGCTTCTTGCCCGGCGGGCGGGCCAGAATTTCCAGCCCGGCCTCTAGCGGATCATCCGATTCGATCAGTTGCAGTTCCGCCGTGCCACCGCCGAAGAGATGGGTGAAGAGCCGCTGGAACTGCGTGTTGACCACGTCGAAAGCTGCGACCAGACGCTCACGGCCCTCGCGGTTCAGGTTTTGGATACCGGCACGAAGCTTTCTGACAGCATCGATAATGTCGTCGCGCTCCTTGATGAGGGCGGCGAGCTTGCCGGATAGTTCCGCCTGCTCCTCATCAGCGCGCAGATTGACGGCGCCCAGACGTTCGCGCTCGATCTTCAACCGGTCAAGATCGCGCTCTACATCACGCACTTCCGGTAACGGCGCGCCTGATGGCAGTCCGGTGAGACGCAAGGCCATATGCGGCTCGACATTCAAGGACTCGCGAATGCGATGCTCGCTTTCCTGTCGCTTCTCACGGGCGGACACCAGCCGCTCTTCCGCGCGTCCGCGCTTTTCGCGCGCTTCCGCCAGTTCGGATAGCGCCGTCGCCGCCGCGCGATCGGCATCCCGTTGGAGGTTTTCGGCTTCAACCAGACGGTCTGCGGCGGCGCGGCGCGCCTCTTCCATCTTCTGCAATTCGGTCAGGAGATTACGGCGCTTCTCATCGAATTCTTCCGGCGCGATATCAAGCTCTGCCAGTTCGTCGCGCGCTTCTTCCTCACGCTCCCGCAAGGTGGCGATGTGATCTGCTGCACTTGCAGCGCGGGCGGCCCAGGTGGCCCGCTCTTGAGATATCGCGTTGATGCGGCGCTGGCGCTGATCCGCCTCACGGCTCAACCCCTCGTGGCGCGCGCGTGCTTCTGCCAGAAGGCTGCGATCGGTCGCGACCTCAAGCTGACTGTCGCGCAAGCGTTCATCGAGGCTGGAGAGGTCCGCGCTGTCTTCGAGTTCGATCCGCGCATTCTCTTCCTGAACCGCGATCTCCTCAATCTGAGCGCCGATCTGGTTCAGCGCCTCGGAGACAACGTCCCGACGGCGCAGCAGATCGCCCGAGGCACGCTCGGCCATGGAAAGCGCATCACGCGCTTCCGTCAATTGCCGGGCGGCAAGTCGGCTACGCTCGCGTGCCTCATTCAGACCGGCTTCCGCCAGACGGATCTCTTCCTGGCTGATCGACAACCGTTCTTGCGCCTCTTCGAGCGCGAAACGAGCCTCCTCGATTTCGCTTTCGATTTCAGACAGGCGGTTTTTTTGTGCCAGCCGAAGGGCTGCACTTCCAGGCGCGTCGGCGCTCGCCACGTGACCGTCCCAGCGAAACAGCGCGCCCTCTTTCGTCACCAGACGCTGGCCAGGCTTGAGGATCGGCATCAATCGCGCGCCCTCCTCGACGTTGTCCACGATGCCGATCTGGCGAAGACGACGCTCCAATACGTCCGGACCCGCGACGTACGATAGCAGCGAGTGGAGGCCCTGCGGCAGCGCAGGATCCTCCGCGCCTTCGCCGTTCGCTGTCCAATATGCAGGGGCGGCCCGATCCAGCGGGCTTTCCAGATCGTCGCCAAGCGCTGCACCCAGCGCGGCCTCAAAGCCGCGATCCACTTTCAGCTCATCAGCCACCGGCGTAAAGGAGCCGGATGTGGCGCCTGCTGCCAGCATTTTCGAAATAGTGCGGGCCTCAGTCTCCAGCGCGTTGAGACGGCTGCGGGCCATGTCGACGGGACCCCGCGCCAAGGACTCGGCGGAGCGGGCCTCGGCAACCGTCGTCTCGGCATCCTCGACGGCGATCAGTGCATCTTCCGCCGCCATCTCCGCCGCCTCTACGCTTTCACGCTTTTCGACGGGATCGGGCAATTGGGACAACTTTTCGTCAATCGTTTCGATCTCGGAGGCCGCCTCTGAAGACTGTCGTTCCAGACGCATCTTACGGTCGGCAAGGTCACGAATGGAGCGTTCGAGCTGAGCGCGAGTAGCCGAAGCCTCGGCGCGCTCGGCCGTCAGCGCGGCAAAGAGCCGTTCGCTTTCCGCAAGCTTGGCAGTGGCTTCCTCGAAGGCTTCGCGCGTTTCCTCGGCGTAGCGCCCCGAGTCGGCAAGGATATCGAGAAGCTCGGCCTCTTCTGCATCAAGGTGAGAGAGAATGTCGGCATTATCAGAAACGAGCCGCTCTTCGCGCTGAATATCCTCGCCGAGTTGCGAGAGGCGGCGTGCCAGTTCGTCGCGGCGGCGAAGCAGACGGTTTGCCTCATCATCCAGCTGGGTGCGGGCAATCTGTAACCGCTGCAGTCCGGCGGCGACCTTCGCCTCGTTCTCGCGCAGTTCGGGCAACTTGAAGCTTGCAACGCCCTGCTCTTTTGCCGCCTCCATCTGCCGCTGCGCCTTTTCCGCCACCAGATTGGTGGCGATGTTCAGCGCGTTATCCGCTTCTCGTTCCGCATCGGACGCATCCACCCAGCGGATGTGCAGAAGTGTGGCTTCGCGTGCGCGGATATCGGCAGAGAGCATCTTGAAGCGGTTGGCCTGACGAGCCTGGCGCTTCAGGCTTTCGATCTGGCTTTCAAGCTGTGCGGTGACATCCTCAAGCCGCTCCAGGTTTGTTTCGGCCGCTCGCAGGCGAAGTTCCGCCTCGTGACGGCGCGAGTGCAGGCCGGAAATGCCTGCCGCTTCTTCCAGCAACTGCCGGCGCGCTTGCGGCTTGGCATTGATCAACTCACCAATCCGTCCCTGTCCCACCATGGAAGGGGAGCGGGCACCGGTAGAGGCATCGGCAAACAGAAGCTGCACATCCTTGGCGCGGGCTTCCTTGCCGTTGATCCGATAGACCGAGCCATTTTCACGCTCTATGCGGCGCGTCACCTGGATCTCGTCTGAGTCGTTGAAGGCGGCCGGCGCCGTACGGTCAGAATTATCGAGATAAAGGCCGACTTCGGCAGTGTTGCGCGCGGGACGATTGCCGGAGCCGGAGAAGATCACGTCATCCATGCCGGAGGCGCGCATGTTCTTGTAGGAGTTCTCGCCCATCACCCAGCGAAGCGCTTCGACCAGATTGGACTTGCCGCAGCCATTCGGGCCGACAACACCCGTCAGGCCCGGCTCGATGATAAATTCCGAAGGCTCGACAAAGGATTTGAAACCGAGCAGGCGCAGCTTGTTGAACTTCATGCCGCTGCCTCGGCCTGCCGGCAAGACACAAAAACGGGCGCACGGAGATATCCGGCGCCCGTCGAAATGCGGTAGCGTCGATTAAAGAAGTTTGTCGATAAGGGCCGACATGGTTTCAACCGACATGTCTCCAGAATACTTCTTGCCGTTGATGATGAAGGTCGGCGTGGAATTGACGCCGAATTCCGTAGCACCGCGCTGCATCGTCGCGTTCACATCATTCAGAAGTTGCTGGTTCGTCAAGCAGGCCTCGAAGCTCTCCTGTGAAAAACCGGCCATTTTCGACATTTGCAGCAGTGCCGCGCGGGCATCCTGCGCAGTCGCCCAGCTCTGCTGCTGCTTGAACAGCATGGAGATGAAGGGGAAATACTGTTGCTCAGGTGCGCAACGTGCCAGCATGAAGGCTGCGGCAGCGCGTGGATCGAATGGGAATTCGCGGATAACGAAGTAGACCTTGCCGGTGTCGATATACTTCTTCTTGATCTCTTCAAAAACGGTGTTGTGGAAATGCGCGCAGTGCGGGCACGTCATCGACATATATTCAACGATCTTCACCGGCGCGTTCGGATCGCCCAAAGCACGATCCGGCAGGGCGCCGGGCTTCAGCACCGCAGCCATATCGACGTCGCCGGAGGATTCCGGAATATCCTGCGCAAAGGCGTTGCCGGCAAGCATCGGGAATGCGGCAACGACGGAGGCCACGGCAACCGTGCCGAGGAGAGCGCGGCGGGTGAGGTTCAGTTCGGAGAAATGCATGGAAGCACCTGTTTGTGAAAGACGCGAATGTCTACGATTCCGATATAGCCACACATCGTTTCCAACAAGCGGCGAGTTCTTCTGTTCTTGTCAAAGAATTGTGACCAGTCAAGGACTGTTCTCGAACGTTGCCCGCTTCAGAGTGTCCGACCTTTGGCGCGCTTTTGCATAACGGCCGTCCCAAGCCTCTCCACCGCCTTGCGCAGGGCCTCACTTTCTATCCCCTGCATCATGTCGTCCAGCCGCTTTGCCGCCTCCCCTCGCAAGGGCTGTGGCTTGCGTCTGCGGGTGGATGCGGTCGATACCGGCTTTTGCACGATACGGATTTGCCGAACTGCAGGAAAGCCGAAGAAACCATTGATGCGGGCGATCAACTCGCCTTGCGCGTGGGTGAGAAAAAGCGCGCGAGCGCCTTCGCAAGCAATGGTCAACACGCCAGGCTGATAACCGCCGCGATCCGGCCCCTCATCGCGGCGTTGCCAGGTGATCTTTTCAGGGCGGGTGCAGTCGGCAAAATCCTCGCCGGCAATTTCGTCCCAGGAGCCGAGCAACGCGGTGCTGATTCCGGCTCTCTTTGCTAAAACGGGATCGATGATGCCGTTTGCAACTTCGGCAATCTGAAGGACACCTTTACGGGGCTGTCGCATGGTCACAACTCTGAACTCGTGGCTTGATCGGGCGAAGCGTATCAACCAAGTATAGGATGTTTCCACCTCGATTGGAAACGCCATCACTAAATCGGACAGACCATACATATGCTTCATAAAATCGAAGGGCCGGCTTACGCTGAGCTACTGCTGGCGTGGTATGATCGCCATCACCGCGATCTGCCCTGGCGAACCTCCCCTCCCATGACGGCCAAAGGTCTGCGAGCCAATCCCTACCATGTCTGGCTCTCCGAAGTGATGCTGCAGCAGACGACGGTGCAGGCGGTAAAGCCTTACTTCACCAAGTTCCTGACCGCGTGGCCGACGGTCGACGATCTTGCGGCGGCGCCGACTGAGGACGTTATGGCCGCCTGGGCCGGGCTTGGCTATTACGCCCGGGCGCGGAACTTGAAGAAGTGCGCCGAAGCGGTTGCCCAACAGCACGATGGTGTATTCCCCGATACGGAAGCGGGTCTGAAAGCGCTTCCGGGCATCGGAGACTACACGGCCGCCGCCGTTGCGGCCATTGCCTTCAACAGACAAGCGGCGGTGATGGATGGCAATGTGGAGCGCGTGATCTCGCGCCTGTTCCTGATCGATTCGCCCCTGCCCGGATCAAAGCCTTTGATGAAAGCCCGTGTCGCCGAGATTACGCCGAGCGACCGACCGGGCGATTTTGCCCAGGCGATGATGGATCTCGGTGCTACGATCTGCACCCCGAAGCGCCCCGCCTGTGCGCTCTGTCCGTTTAAAGAGCACTGCCTGGCACTTTCTCAAGACCAGCCGGAACGGTTTCCGGTCAAAGCCAAGAAGAAGGACAAGCCCGTGCGCGTGGGCGCGGCGTTCATCGCCGTCAACGACGAGGGTGAAGTTCTTCTGCGGCGGCGCATCGAAAGCGGGCTTCTCGGCGGCATGACAGAGGTTCCGACAACGGCTTGGACCGCGAGGCTCGACGGTGGCACAGAGAAAACGCACGCGCCTTTTGAAGCCGATTGGGAGATAGCAGGCACCATCACCCATGTTTTCACCCATTTCGAACTCAGGCTGTCGATCTACCGGGCAAAAGTCGCTCGTGGAGTAAAGGCCGATGACGGATGGTGGGAGCCGGTCACAAATCTTGATGCCCAGGCACTACCAACGGTAATGAAAAAGGCGATCTCACAGGCTATTCCATTGGCATTTGCGGCAACGGCCGGAAAATCGCAGCAGTCTTCGAGAAGCAGGAAAGTTTCATGAGCAAGATCAATCATATTGTTTTCGATATCGGCAAAGTCCTCATTCATTACGATCCGCATATTCCCTACAGCCGCCTGATACCCGACGACGCCGAACGCGCCTGGTTCTTCGAGAATGTCTGCACCCATGACTGGAACCTCGAACAGGATCGCGGACGCACATGGGCGGATGCCGAAGCCCTGCTGCTGGAAAACCACGCCGACCGGGAAGAGCACATCCGGGCTTTCCGCAAGCACTGGCATGAGATGGTCTCCCACTCCTATGACGATTCCGTTGTCATCCTCAAAAGCCTGATCGACAGCGGCCATGATGTGACGATGCTGACGAACTTTGCCTCCGACACGTTCCGCGAGGCGCAGAAGATGTACCCGTTCCTTACGCTTTCGCGCGGTGTGACCGTGTCCGGTGATGTCGGCCTGATCAAGCCGGACGTCGCGATCTACAAGCTGCATGCCGAGACCTTTGGGCTCGATCCTGAGACCAGCATCTTCATCGACGATTCGATTGCGAATGTGGAAGGTGCAAAAGAAGCTGGCTGGCAAGCGGTGCACTTCACCGGCGCGCAGAAGCTGAAGGCCGATCTGGCGCAGTACGGCATCAAGGCCTGACCCATGGCAGACGGGAAGATTTATCTGAACGGTCATCTGGATGTGCCGGAAGATCGTCGTGACGCAGTGGCCGATGCTTTACCGCAACGTCAAACTGACGCGGGCCGAGCCAGGATACCTCGCCTTCGACGTCGTTCTGAGCGATGATATTCCCGGACGCTATCTGGTCTCGGAGGTCTTCACCGATCAGGAAGCCTTCGATGCACATCAAAGCCGGATGAAGAACTCAAACTGGTTTACGGTCACGCAGGGCATCCCTCGTGATTACACGATCCGTAAGGGTGAGTGAGGCCGAAGGTATGTGGGAAGGGCTTTGAGAATTCCTGGCGCAGGCAGGAATGGCGGTCCCCGTCCTGCGCCAGTCCAGCCGCAAGCGGCCAGATCTGAAGAATCGTCAAACAGGGAAGCATCCGTCTTCTTGGCTTTGCGTATCTTTGCGATGCGCTAGCGGTTCGCTCTCGTCCCTAGGCGAGATTGATTAAGGTGGCTTACTTGCTCCAAGCTTGCCATGCAATTGAAATGTTTCGGGAAAACTCGTTGTCCCAAACAAGATAAACCAAGGCCCGGCGTCCAATGAACGCCGGGCCTTGCTTGTGCTTCATCCGGGACTGAAGGTACTAAACCGGATGAAGCATGTGGCGAAAGCAACGTGAAGCGGTGGATCGCAGATTAGCCGGCTTTTGCCAATTCCATGCGGATAACGCTTCTCAGATCATCGATCGGCTTGAGATCATCGCCATCCTGATAGTGCCAGAAGGTCCAACCGTTGCAGGCGTCGAGACCCTGCACCTTGGCGCCAAGACGATGGATGGACCCTGCGTCGCCGCCGGATGAAACGGTGCCGTCGGCACGGATGATTGCGGTATACCGGCGCTTGGCATCCGTCAGTACCTGCCCGGGACGAACAAGCCCGCTTTCCAGAAGAACGTTGAAAGCGACACGCGGCTCGGCCTTCTTACCGGTCATCACCGTCAGTTCGGCCTTGCCAAGCGGCTCGACCGCAGCGATGCGCGCGGATGCCGCATCGATGTAATCCTGCTCGCGCTCGATACCGACGAAGTGGCGGCCGAGACGCTTTGCCACCGCACCTGTGGTGCCTGAGCCGAAGAATGGATCGAGCACGACATCGCCGGGCTTGGTCGAGGCCATGATGACACGGGCCAACAGGGCTTCCGGCTTTTGTGTCGGATGGATCTTCTTGCCGTCGTCACCCTTCAGCCGCTCCGAGCCGCTGCAGATTGGAAACAGCCAGTCGGAGCGCATCTGCACGTCGTCATTCGACGCTTTCAGCGCTTCGTAATTGAAGGTGTAGCTTTTCGCCTTTGCGTCGCGGCTGGCCCAGATCATCGTCTCATGAGCGTTCTGGAAACGGCGACCCTTGAAGTTCGGCATCGGGTTGGTCTTGCGCCAGACGATATCGTTCAAGATCCAGAAATTCATGTCCTGCAGAATGGCGCCGACGCGGAAAATGTTGTGGTAGGAGCCGATGACCCAGATGGTGCCATTGGGTTTGAGCACACGACGGCAGGCGAGCAACCAGGCGCGGGTGAAGGCGTCATAGGCTTCGAAAGAGGCGAACTGGTCCCACTCGTCATCTACTGCGTCAACAAGCGACTGATCCGGACGATGCAGTGTACCACCAAGCTGGAGGTTATAGGGCGGATCTGCGAAAATCGCATCGACGGACTGGCTGGGCAGCGCTTCGAGAGCGGCGACGCAGTCACCCTTTATGATGCTGTCCTTCCAGGCATCGCTCTCGCCTGCAAGATCAAAACCGGCGCGCCGAAAATCGGCCAGTGGAAACACTGATGCCATGGGTACTCGCTCCATACGCTTACTCAACTGAACTGGCCTTATGGTTACCGAAGATGGTTATCAAAGGCTGAACAAGAGAAAGAAAGTTCGGCGTTAAGTGCATAAAAATGCGAGAAAATAGATTATCGAGGTCCAGAAACGAGATTGGGAGCGAAACCGATTGCCGCTATGGAATGATGAGACCGCCGGAATAGTGAAGTGCATAGGCTTCGTCGCCACCAACCATGATCACCTCGCGACCGTGGAAGTGGCGGGCATCACCCTCGCTCCGGTCGATGTATGTCCCGAATTCACCCGCCCATTGGAATCCGCCAAGGAATCGACCTGTCCGATACATCGTGGACAGGCACTCTTGATCATGGAGCCTGCGCGTTCACCATCGATCAGATCCGGACGAGAGATGAAACCGTAATAATTCATCGCCCAACAGGGAGTTTTCTGGAGCCAGAGAACCTCCGGCCCGATGAAGTTCGTGCCGCCAAAGTAGCTATCACGATAGTCCCAATCTCCCTCAGACCATGTGAGGTCGTGGGAGCCCTGCCTGCTCGCGTCCGTCTTTGATCCGCCGCCCCAAATAACAGGCCGCCTTTGCGCGAACGATCACCTCATTGAGACTGTCCATGGCACACTCCTTCTTGTAGAACGTAGAGTGAACTTACTATGCTTTTCCTCAAGACGAAAACGCATCTGCACGTTGCAGAAAGAGCTAATGGAACCGGATATTATTTTTAACGTTTTGATTTAGGAATTTTCCACGCTGGCGGTATTATGGTGCCAGTGAAGGGTGCAGGGGTTAAGTTGAAAATGCGCATAGCCTTGATGATCGCCGCGACGCTCTATGCCAGCGCCGCCTTCTCGCAGCAGCCTGCTCCGCAGGCTCCAAAGCCACGGGTCAATGTGCGCACCGACGCCTTCATGGTCAAGGGAGGCCCCTCGCTTGGCGACAGCGACAAGGTCCGCTGGGATTTCTACAAGGCAGACAGCATGGGCGGCCGCAGCGACGACAATGTCGGCGGCGCTTACGATGCAACCTTCGAGGAGAAAATTGCGCCGGGCAAATATGTTGCTGTTGCGGCGCTCGGCAATATCACCCGCGAGGTCGCTTTTGAGGTCAAGGACGGCGCCGTGACCGAGCTCGCGGTCGACTTCGAAGCCGCCCAACTGACGCTAGCTCCCAAGCGCAGCCCAGAGAGCAAGGAAGCCGAGCCGCTTGCGCGGGTCACGGTCACGCAGGACGGGTTCAGTGATAGCGTCTATGGACCGAAAGAACTCTTCGTGCCAGCCGGTGAGTTGAAGCTCGAGGGCCGCATCGGCCCGGCAGTGGCCGAGGAAACGATCACCGTCAAGGCTGGTGACACGGTGAGCCACGATGTGATCATTCCAAGCGGCGTGGTCGTGACCAATGCCGTCTACAAAGAAGGTGGTCGCCAAGTCGAGACCGACAGCATTCGCTTCGAAGCGCTTGCCGACACGCAGACACTGGACGATACGCGCACGACGATCACCGGCACTTACGGCCCCGGCAAAATCATGCAGATGCCGGCTGGAAACTTCATCATGCGAGCAAGGCTTGGCAAGGTCACCGTTGAAAAGCCTTTCAGCGTCACGGCAGGCCAACGCACCGATCTCAGTATTGATCTGGATGCGGGCGTTCTTGTCGTCTCAGCGCCTCAGGCGGAGCGGATCGACATTCTCGAAACCACGAAGGACCTGCAGGGTACGCAGAAGGAGATTTCCGGTCGTTATGGCACAACGCACCAGGAAACGCTTCACCCCGGCACCTACGCGGTGAAAGTGACCTATGACAAGAAGGCCAATCGCGATCCGAAGGAACTCAGCGCTACGGTGACAGCATCCGAACGCACCGAGATCAACATCACCGATTGATTTTGAAAACCGCGACTTAACCGACAATGGCAAAAGCGTCGCGCGTGGAGCCGGTCGGCGTACGGACAGCCGTCCTGCCGATCCATTGCACGTGGCCGTGCAGAATCCGCACGGCTTCTTCGGCCCGCTCGCCGCGAAGCGCGTCTATGATGGCGCGGTGGTCGGTGTCGGTGCGACGCTCCCAGCCTGCCCGCCAAGCAGAGAACAGAAAGCGGGCGCTGGCAGCATGCAGCCCGTCGATCGCTTCCATCAGTCGAGGCATATTGCAGGGTGCGGTGATCAGCCGGTGAAAGCGCCGGTTTGCTTCCTCCCATCGACGAACGTCCTGAGCATCATCACCTTCATGTGTCGCAGCTTCCGCCTCATCCAGAATGGCTTTGGTCAGATTGGGGATGGCGTTGCGCAGCGCCAGAACCTCGAGCGCGGCACGCATTTCCGCAACTTCACGCACATCCGCCAAGCCGAAATCGGCGACGCGAACGCCGCGGCGCGGAATGCTGACGGCTAAGCCTTGCGCTTCCAGTCTGCGAAAGGCTTCCCGTACCGGGACGTGGGAGGCGCCGAACTCTTCGGCAATATGATCCTGGCGCAGCCGTTCACCCGGCGCAAACTCGCCGCGCACGATCCGCTCGGCGAGCGTGCGACTGATCTTGGCAGCAATCGTATCGTCTGGCTTGGCTTTTGCGATCTTGACCATGACCTGACATAGGGCGAGGTGCTGCAATTGTCGAGCGCTGCGATAAACCGCAAAGCTCCCCTGCATTCCAGCCGGTTGAGCTTGTAGCTGAGTTGGTCTAAAAGCCGCCAACCCCATCCCATTCCTTCATCGACATCAAGGGAGCGCATATGAGCGGCTTCGACCTTATCATTTTCGACTGCGACGGCGTTCTGGTCGATTCAGAAATCATCGCGGCTCAGGTCGAGTCTCGCCTGTTGACGGAGGCCGGTTATCCGATCTCGACGGAGGAAATGGGTGAGCGATTCTCCGGCATGACCTGGAAGAACATCCTGCTCGAGGTTGAGCGCGAAGCAAGCATTCCCCTCTCGGCCACGCTGCTCGACAAATCCGAAAAGCTTCTGGATGCGCGCCTGGCACGCGATGTCAAAGTGATCGACGGTGTGAAGTGTGCACTGTCGCGGCTAACGACGCAGCGCTGCATCTGCTCGAACTCGTCCAGCGCCCGGCTAGACATGATGCTGACGAAAGTTGGCCTAAAGCCCTATTTCGAAGGCCACGTCTATTCCGCCAAGGATCTCGGCGCAGATCGCGTCAAGCCGAAGCCCGACATCTTCCTTCACGGCGCCAAACAGTTTGGCGTCTCACCTGACCGGGTGGTGGTGATCGAAGATTCCGTTCACGGCATCACCGGCGCGCGCGCTGCCGGCATGCGTGTCATCGGCTTCACCGGCGCATCGCACAGCTATCCAAGCCATGCGGACAAGTTGACAGACGCCGGAGCAGAAACCGTGATCTCCCGCATGCAGGACCTGCCCGCAACGATCGCGGCTCTCTCAGAGTGGGCGATCTGATCCAATAAAAAAGCCGGACCATATTCGATGATCCGGCTTCAAAATCTGTTTTCGTGGTCGGGTCTGATCAGCCCCTGCGACCACCCTTCTTGCCGGTGGCCTTAGCGCCACCTTCATCAAACGAGATGAAGACGTTGGTCTGCTTTGACGCGCCGCCCGGACCATTCGGAATGGCGACATTCGGATTGTTGAAGATAAACTGAGTGCCTGCTGTACCCGCTGGAACATCTACGCCGAGACTGCTGACCTGCGAGAAGATCTCACCGTCGCCGTCCTTCACCGTCACGCGGATCGGCAGATTGACGCGACCCGGCTTGGAGAGAGGACCTGGAACCACGCGGCCCTGCGCGAAGACGTTCACGGTCAAGGTGGAGTCATTCATGCTGCAGGAGCGCGTCGTATCGGAAATGGATGCCTGATACACGAGCTTGCTTGGATCGCCCTTAGTGCCAGCATAGACCTGATGAACGGCGTTGGTATCGAGCACGGTGATTGTGGGGCAGTTTGCCTGAACGACGGGGGCAGTCGCTGCCTGCGCAGCCGGAGGATTGACCGCCAGCGAATCTGACGGATTGGAAGAATTGCAACCCGCAAGCACGGCAAGCAGCGATGCTGCGGCGGATAAACGCAAAATAGTCCCTATCACTCTTTTCCACCCTCTAAAACAATTCCGCAACAGGCCGGAGATGCTATTTATTGGCCTTCCTTGCCTGTCGGCGATGGTCTATAGCAGCGGCGCCGGAAAAAATCGATGGTTGCGTTCGGATTTGCGCCATTTTTGCAAAATGGGCGAAATTTCCTCGCGAAGCGGTTCATGCGGCTTGACTGGTGACGACGACGAAGGACGATTTTCCGTGAAATATGTTTCGACCAGGGGCAGCGCCCCATCGCTTGGTTTTTCCGATGCGCTGCTGGCAGGTCTGGCGCGCGATGGCGGTCTCTACGTTCCAAGCGAATGGCCGACGATGAAGAAGAAGGAAATTCGCGCACTTCGAGGCAAGACCTATCCAGAGATCGCGTTCGAAGTTCTCTATCGCTTCACTGGCGGAGAAATCCCGGAGAAGGCTTTCCGCTCGATGATCGACGAAGCCTACGCGACCTTCCGCCATCCGGCCGTTGCCCCTCTGGTTCAGACTGGACCCAATAGCTTCATCCTCGAGCTTTTCCACGGCACGACGCTGGCGTTCAAGGACGTCGCCATGCAGCTTCTTGCTCGCCTGATGGATTACACGCTCGCCGAACGCGGGCAACGCGCGACGATCGTCGGCGCCACATCCGGCGATACGGGCGGCGCGGCTATCGATGCCTTTGCAGGACGCGACCGGACGGACATCTTCATCCTGTTCCCGCATGGCAAGGTGTCGCCGGTTCAGCAGCGGCAGATGACCAGCTCGACTGCTTCGAACGTTCACGCGCTTGCCATCAACGGCAACTTCGACGACTGCCAGAATCTCGTCAAGGACATGTTCAACGACGCGAAATTCCGTGACAGCGTCAAGCTATCCGGCGTCAACTCGATCAACTGGGCGCGCATCATGGCGCAGGTGGTCTATTACTTTACTGCTGCGATTTCGCTTGGTGCTCCGGACCGCAAGGTTTCCTTCACCGTGCCAACCGGCAACTTCGGCGATATTTTTGCCGGCTATGTGGCCAAGCAGATGGGCCTGCCGATCGATAAGCTGGTGATTGCCACCAATGACAACGATATTCTGGCGCGCACCCTGAAGACTGGTCGTTACGAGATGCGTGGCGTGCATGCTACCACTTCGCCGTCGATGGACATTCAGATTTCGTCAAACTTCGAGCGCCTGTTGTTCGAAGCCTACGATCGCGATCCGAACGAGATCAAGCGCTCCATGGATGGCCTGAAGCAGTCCGGCGCCTTCCAGATTTCCGAAGCGGCGATGAAGGTGATCAAGCGAGACTTCCGCGCGGGACGCGCGACCGAGAAACAGGTCGCCGCAACCATTCGCGACACGCTGAACGAGACTGGCTATCTGCTCGACCCGCATACGGCGACAGCGGTTTACGTGGCGAAAAAGTACGAAAAAACAAATAGTCCGATGGTGGTTCTTTCGACTGCGCATCCGGCGAAATTCCCTGAAGCCGTAAAATCCGCTTGCGCAATTGATCCTGCCCTACCAGTATGGCTTGCTGATCTTATGAACCGGGAGGAGCGTTTCGACGTCCTGGAAGCAGAGCTTGACGCCGTGGAGACTTTCATCGGCAAGCATGCTCGCGCCAAGGACTGACCGACGCGGAAAGACGTGGAAATGAATGTGAACGTAACCCGGCTGTCGTCCGGGTTGACAGTCGTCACCGAAAGAATGCCTCACCTCGAAAGCGTTGCTCTCGGTGTGTGGATAAAATCAGGTTCGCGCAACGAGACGGATGACGAGCACGGCATCGCGCATCTGCTCGAGCACATGGCGTTCAAAGGCACCGCGCGCCGTACCGCCCGGCAGATCGCCGAGGAAATCGAGAATGTAGGCGGCGAAGTCAACGCCGCGACATCCACCGAGACCACATCCTATTATGCCCGCGTGCTGAAGGATCACGTTCCGCTAGCGGTCGACATCCTGGCCGATATCCTGACCGAGTCTGCTTTCGACGATGGGGAACTGGAGCGCGAAAAGAACGTCATCCTGCAGGAAATCGGTGCTGCCACCGACACGCCCGATGACGTCGTCTTCGACAATTTTTCCGGCGTCGCTTATCGCGACCAGACGATCGGCCGTCCGATCCTTGGCACACCGGAGACGGTGCAGTCCTTCACCACATCTCAAATCCGCCATTATCTCGGTCGCAATTATACGACGGACCGGATTTTCGTCGTCGCAGCTGGTGCCGTCGATCACGAAACCTTCGTCAAGCAGGTCGAGCAGCGCTTTTCGAGCCTCCCGCAGAAGCCGGACGCGACGCCAATCATCGAGAAAGCCATCTATACCGGCGGTGAAATCCGCGAGACACGCGATCTCATGGATGCGCAGATTTTGCTTGGCTTCGAGGGCAAGGCCTATCACGCACGCGACTTCTACTGCTCGCAGATCCTCGCAAACATTCTCGGCGGTGGCATGTCGTCTCGCCTCTTCCAGGAAGTGCGCGAGTATCGCGGTCTCTGCTATTCGGTTTATGCCTTCCATTGGGGCTTCTCCGATACTGGTATCTTCGGCATTCACGCTGCAACCGGTAGCAGCGATCTGGCGGAATTGGTTCCGGTGATTACCGAAGAACTGCGCAAATCCTCCGAGGTCATCCATCAGGAGGAAATCGACCGCGCTCGTGCCCAGATTCGCGCGCAGTTGCTCATGGGTCAGGAAAGCCCGGCGGCACGCGCCGGCCAGATCGCCCGCCAAATGATGCTTTATGGTCGCCCAATTCCGAATGACGAGATGATGACGCGTCTTGGCGACATTACCCGTGAACGGCTGACCGATCTTGCAGGGCGTCTGTTTTTCGATAAGGTTCCCACCTTGTCAGCGATCGGCCCCTTGGAAAACCTCGCGCCGCTGTCTGACATCACGGCGGGGCTTTCTGCGGCGCCATCCATGAAGATAACGGCAAACGGCTGACGGCAGAGACTGATCCGCAGCATTGTGTTGGATGACTAGATGCTGCGTTTTCTCTCCCGCCACAGCGATACGCCGGAACTTCGAAACGCCAACTATCTGCTGAGACTGCCGCGTTATTCCGATTACCGGCAGTGGCACAAGCTGCGGTCGGAAAGCCGCGGCTTTTTGCAGCCATGGGAGCCGACTTGGCGTAGCGACGAACTGACCGAAAGTTCGTTTCGCGTGCGCGTCACGCGCAACAATCAGGAATTTTCCTCCGGCACCGCCGTATCGCTTCTGCTCTTCCTCGCGGATGGGACACTGATTGGCGGCATCACCATCGGCTATATCCGCAGAGGTGCTGCGCAAAGCTGCATGATTGGATATTGGATGGGTGAAGCCCATGCGCGGCACGGCCATATGTCTGCCGCATTAAAACTGGTAATACCCTACATCTTCAATGGACTTCAGTTGCACCGTATTGAGGCAGCCTGTATTCCAGAGAACTTCAAAAGCATCCGGCTGCTCGAAAATGCCGGCTTTCAGCGGGAAGGCCTCTTGCGCGAATATTTGAAAATAAACGGCGAATGGCGGGACCATGTCATGTTTTCGCTGATTGCCGATAAACACGGTCCCGGCAGGACTGAGCGAGATTGATGACATATATGAGCCTCGTGTCGCGCCTGTTGAAACACCTCCCGGCGAAAGCATGTGCGACGGCGCTATTGTTCCTCTGCGCCATTTTCTCCAGCCAGGCACTCGCCTTTGAGCCGGTCAAGATTTCCCGTGACGACAACGCGCTCGACCTGACCGCCACCACCGATATCTACGCCAATCAGGGCGAGGCTTTTCAGGTTTCTACCGCCCCCGGTCCGGATGGCATTCGCCGACGCATCGAAGTGCGCGCGAGCTCTCCTGCCCACCAGGGCGACTGGGCGGTCTTCGCGCTTGCCAATGTCTCGGAAGAACAGCTCGAACGCGTCATCGTCGCGCCACACTTTCGTCTTGTCAATTCCAAGCTGTTCTGGCCCGATCTCGGCTCTCAGCGTATCATCGCCATCACGCCGAGCGAAGGCTTTGCGCTGGATCGCCAACCAAGCCCCGACGCCGACGTCTTCCGCATTACTCTGAACCCGGGCGCAGTCATTACCTTCGTGGCCGAGCTTTCCACGCCGCAACTGCCACAGCTCTATCTGTGGGAGCCGGAAGCCTACAAGGACACGATCAACGCCTTCACGCTCTATCGCGGCATCGTGCTCGGCATCGCCGGTCTTCTTGCAGTCCTTCTCACCATCCTTTTCGTCGTCAAAGGGACCTCGGTTCTGCCAGCTTCGGCGGCACTGGCCTGGGCGGTTCTCGCCTATATCTGCGTGGATTTCGGCTTCCTCGAAAAGCTGATTACCGTAACATCCAGCGACGAGCGAATGTGGAGGGCGGGCGCCGAAGTGGCGCTCGCCTCCAGCTTCGTGGTCTTCCTGTTCACCTATCTCAATTTGAACCGGTGGCACGCGCATCTGGGTTACGCGACATTCGCCTGGATCATCGGCCTTGGCGCCCTCTTTGGCGTTGCGATCTACGATCCGTCGATCGCATCCGGTATCGCGCGCGTTTCCTTCGCGCTGACTGCGACGGTCGGGATCGTGCTGATCATCTATCTCGGCTTCAACCGTTACGACCGCGCCATCCTGCTTGTGCCCTCCTGGGCGCTGATCCTGGTCTGGCTCTTCGGCGGCTGGCTGACGGTGACCGGGCAGTTGGACAACGACATCGTGCAGCCGGCACTTGGCGGTGGTCTGGTCCTGATCGTGCTTCTGATCGGCTTCACCGTCATTCAGCATGCCTTTGCCGGAAGTGCCTACCAGCAAGGCCTGTTTTCCGACCTTGAGCGGCAATCGCTGGCGCTGACCGGCAGTGGCGATACGGTGTGGGATTGGGACGTGACGCGTGACCGCATCGTCACCACGCCGGACGTGTCCATCAAGCTCGGGCTTCATCCGGGCACCATGCATGGCGCGGCGCGCAATTGGTTGCCCCGCCTGCATCCTGATGACCGCGACCGCTTCAAGGCGACGCTCGACGTTCTCTTGGATCATCGAAAAGGGCGGCTAAACCACGAGTTCCGTATTCGCGCCGAAGATGGACACTTTCACTGGCTGCAAATCCGCGCGCGTCCGGTTCTTGGTTCCAACGGCGAAATCATTCGCTGCGTCGGCACGATTACCGACATCACAGAGCAGAAGAATTCCGTCGAGCGTTTGCTGCAAGATGCGCTGAACGACAATCTCACCGGCCTTCCCAATCGCCAGGTCTTTCTGGACCGTCTGCAATCCGTGATGAACCTTGCCCCCGATGGGGACACGGTTCGTCCGACGGTGATGGCGATCGACATCGACCGCTATAAGCTGGTGAACGACACCCTTGGCATTGCGGCCGGCGACAACATTCTTATTGCACTAACGCGACGCCTGCGACGCCTCCTGAAGCCACAAGATACGCTGGCGCGTCTTGGTGGTGACGAGTTCGGCCTGATCCTGGTCTCAGAGCGCGATCCTCAGCGTGTGGCCGATTTCGCCGATGCGGTGAACAAGGCCATCATGGTGCCGATCAATTTCGCCAATCGCGAGATCATCCTGACGGCCTCGATCGGGCTCGTCTCCTGGATAGACCAGCAGGAAAGTGCGGCCGGTCTGTTGAGCGATGCCGAACTTGCGATGTATCGCGCCAAACGCGCAGGTGGCAACCGCGTCGAACCGTTCCGCCCGGCCTTCCGAACCTCCGGTACAGACCGGCTTCAGATGGAAAGCGACCTGCGTCGCGCTCTTGAACGCAAGGAGCTTACCCTTGCCTATCAACCGATCGTCAAATTGGACAATGGCGATCTAGCCGGCTTTGAAGCCCTCATGCGGTGGGAGCATCCCAAGCGTGGCAATATCCCTCCGAGCGAGTTCATTCCAATTGCCGAGGCCTCTGGCCTGATCGAGCCGCTCGGCATGTTTGCACTGGAGCGGGCGGCAAACGATCTGATGGATTGGCAACACGCCATCGACAAGCTGCCGATCTTCATCTCGGTGAACATCTCTAGCGCGCAACTGCTCAACAACGAACTCTATAACGACGTGCGCAGCATGCTGCAGCGGACGCGCTGCAATCCGCAGCAGTTGAAGCTGGAGCTGACTGAATCGATCGTCATGGAAAACCCCGAGCAGGCGCGGCTTGTGCTAGCAAAGCTCAAGGAGACAGGCCTCAGCCTAGCGCTCGACGATTTCGGCACCGGCTACTCGTCGCTCGCCTATCTGACGCGCTTCCCCTTCGACACCATCAAGCTCGACAAGGCACTGATTGCCAACACCAGCGATAAGCGCAACGTGTTGCTCCGCTCAATCATCGCCATGGCACGCGCGCTTGAAATGCAGGTGGTCGCGGAAGGTATCGAAACACCAGAGGATGCGGCAGAGCTTGCCCGCATGAATTGTCATTACGGGCAAAGCTTCTTGTTTGGGACGCCGGATACGCCGGACGCAGCACTCCGCCTGCTACGCGAGCGCTTTCAGGTCTTCAAGCGCGCCTGATTGCTGTTCAGCCTGTGGCAGACCGACCTGATCGTTAGAAGCGGTCTCTGGCGCAGCGACGTCGGAGTTTGCCGGGATCTTCCCATGCACGAGGTCATGGATGAACTGCAGCTTCTCGACCACGGCCGGTGTCAGCACAAATGGATAGAGATCGGCCTCCCCCATGCTGCGTTGCATGGAGTTCAGTGCGACGCTTAGCGGCACCCAGGCGTTGACGAGACGCTGTGCGCTGCGAGCTCGGTAAGGATCGAAAGCAACCTCGGTTGCCATTTCCTCGTGGCCTTCCGGCTCAATGGCGATACCGAAAGCATGAGCCGTTTCAAGCGTATCGACAATGTGGAGATAGTGAGCGAAGCATTCGGCGAAATCCTCCCAAGGATGCACCGACGCGTAGGAGCTGATATAAATCTCCTGCCAGCCGGGCTTCGGTCCCTCTTCGTAGTTGCGCTTTAGCGCCTCACCATAATCTTCACGCTCGTCACCGAAGGCTGCGCGGAACGCGTCAAGACGACCGGCGTCGCGGACCAGCTTGTTCCAGATGAAATGCCCGACCTCATGGCGGAAATGGCCAAGCATGGTGCGGTAAGGCTCGTTCATGTTGGCGCGGACCTGCTCGCGCGTCACATCGTCCGCTTCGGCGGCACGGATCGCGATCAATCCTTCGTCGTGGCCAGTCATGGCGGGGATGACCGTGCCATCAGGAGCAATTTCATCGACAAGGAAGTCGAAGACGAGTCCGCCCTGCGGATCGGCATCCCGGTTCGGATGAGGCAGGTTCAGCCGCAGCATGGAATAGAAAAGATGCCGCTGTGCCTGGCTGATGCGCCGCCACTGCTCGATGCCTTCCTGAGTGGCAGCATCGGGCACGAGACGGTTGTGGCTGCAGGCTGGACAAAATGCCGATTCCTGGTCTGCCGGGATTGCCCAGTTGCAGATGTCGTTAACTTCGTTGGCGCAGAAGCGAACCTTATGATCCGGTTTCGACACCAGCGTCCATACAGGATCGCCCGCTGGATCCAGCGCTTCCATCGAAAGCGTCTGCGGTACGAAGGCTAGCCGATGCCCGCAGCGAACACAGGATCGGTTATCGAAGTGAACGGGCTGTCCGCAGGCAGCGCACGAGAAAAGTTGCATCCCTATCTCCTGGGCATCACGACTGATTGGGAAAATTGACTGCGCAAGCAAAGAGCGCACGTGTCGGGTTTCAACACATGCGCTCAGCGACCTTGAAGGCCATACAAGTGGCGACCGTCTGATTTTGAAAGAGGTCGCCGACCTGTTACATTCTGTCGACGGCGCCCTTTACGGCATCCTTGGCTTTGCCAGCGGTGGACTGTACTTTGCCCTTGGTTTCCTGCGCAGCACCTTCGGCGCGCATGCGATCGTTACCGGTGGCAGAACCAACGCTCTGCTTTACCTTGCCAGCAACTTCATTGGCCTTACCAGCGATCTTGTCGGATGTGCTACCCATGATCATTCTCCCTAGTTTATGCCAGGCTCGGTGCTGGCTACCGGGGAGAAAACGTCATCGATATAATTTTGTTCCTCTTGATCTCACGCTTTCATCGTGAAGATCAGGCATGTCCCGCTTCAGCTGAAAGCATGCGTGGATCGACCCCCATCAGGGCAAGCGCGCGCTCATATTTGTCATCCAGAGACTGGTCGAAGATCATGTCTTCCGAAGCAGGGCAATTGAGCCAACCATTATTGGCAATTTCGTTTTCGAGCTGCCCTGGCGCCCAACCGGCATAGCCGAGCAGCATGGTGGCCCGCTGCGGCATGCGGCCATTGGAAATCGCACGTACGATGTCGAGCGTGGCTGTCAGCGAGATATCGTCGCTGACGGGAATACTGGATTCGCTGGAGTAATCGTCCGAGTGCAGCACAAAGCCCCTGCCCGTCTCAACTGGACCACCAAACTGAATGGGGAAATCGCGGGTGCGGTTGGGCAGCATGATCGCGTCGTTGCTGTCCATGATCTTCAGATGAAGAAGAACGTCGGTAAAGGTGATCTGCTGCCCACGATTGATGATGAACCCCATGGCGCCGGCTTGCGAATGTGCGCAGATATAAATGACGGATCGCTCGAAGGCGCTGTTGGCAAGCCCCGGCATGGCGATCAGAAACTGACCATCCAGAAAGCCTCGTTCCTTCTTGTCCATGAGGGTCGAAAAAGCCAAGAGCGCCTCCCTTTCAGCGCCCCATAGCGACGCCGGTCTGGTTTCACCTTTTGGTAAGGATGCGGCATAGAGCCCCATCAATCAACCGAAAATGATGAATGAGATGAAATCGTAACTGGTCGCTTCACCCCGCTTGCGGTAGACGAGGAGTATGACCAGTTCGATCCTTCCCTCCCTTCGCAGTTTTCTGATCGCATCCATAGCGCTGGTTTCCACGCTTTCCGTTGGAGAAATCGCCAAGGCTGACACGACCGAATGGGCGACGAGCGAAGGTGGGCGGATGCGCATCGTCAGCTTGCCCCCGGATGGCAGCGGGAAAATCGATGCGGTGCTTCAGATCGACCTGAAGCCCGGCTGGATCACCTACTGGCGTGAACCCGGAGAAGCTGGAATTCCGCCGCAACTGAAGCCGGATGCCGCAAGCGGTGTTATGCTTTCCTCGATGTCATTTCCCGTGCCGAAGCTGATCAAGAACGACGACATCACGGATATCGGCTACGATCAGCCGGTGAATTTTCCGATCACCTTGCAGTCCGGCGCAGGGCATGACACCGACGCAGCGAAGCTGACGGCATTTATCGGTGTCTGCCTCAATATCTGCATTCCGTTCGAAGCCAGCTTCGAGATCGATAGAAAGGCGTCAGCCACGGACGAAGAGGTCGCCTTCGTCCAGTCAAGCCGGGAAAACCTTCCAGAGGCGCCATCGGATGATTTCAAGGTGGTCAATTTCCATATCACCCCGGACAAGTCTCTGCTTGGCGTAGAACTTTACCTGCCGGACGGCGCTCCGAAAGAGGCCGATATTTATATCGCCGGCCCGTCGGGATATGCTTATTTCGAGCCGCAGAACCTTGTTCGCGATAAGCGCAAGCTCTCCTTTTACATGAACATCAAGGGGCTGCCGAAGAGCTATAATCCTAAGGGTCAAAGCTGGCACATTCTGGTCAAATCGGGCTCACGCGCCATGGAAGCGCCGCTGAATTTCCCCTCTCAATAAGGACTGTGACCGATCAAGAAAACGACTTCACAGCTTTCTTGATCATGCACTATAGTCGCGCCGTCATTGCCACAGGAGCGATATTATGACCATCAAGATCGGCGACAAACTGCCCTCCGCGACCTTCAAGGAAAAGACCCCGGACGGCCCAGTCGAAACCACGACCGACGAGCTCTTCAGCGGCAAGAAGGTTGTCGTCTTCGCCGTTCCCGGCGCATTCACGCCAACCTGCTCTTTGAACCACTTGCCGGGTTATCTGGAAAATCGTGACGCCATCCTCGCGCGGGGCGTGGACGATATCGCCGTCGTCGCCGTCAATGACTGGCACGTCATGGGCGCTTGGGCGCAATCGAGCGGCGGCCAGGGCAAGATCCACTTCCTGGCAGACTGGGATGCATCCTTCACCAAGGCGCTCGGTCTCGATGCTGACCTTTCCGGCGGCGGCCTTGGCGTGCGCTCCAAGCGTTACTCCATGCTGGTGGATGACGGTGTGGTCAAGTCCCTGAACGTCGAAGACAATCCCGGCCAGGCAACGGTGTCTTCGGCTGCCACGATGATCGAGCAACTCTGATATTCTGATCGATCCGTCGTCTCCAATTGGCCCGGCATCGCGTCGGGCCTTTTTCATTGAAAAAGGTATAACATCAAGCCAGATGAAGCGTCGGCACCCGCCTTTCTTCCGCCTCAATTGTTACACCATAACAGTAACGGTATAACATTTTTGTGAGCGCGCTATGCGTTTGTCGACCCTGCCTCCCCTGCTGCGCCAATCATCGTGCCAACGCCTACTTCTGGTTCTCCTGCTCCTTTTGCCCCTCTGGGCCGCGATCTACTGGGCGGTTGTGTTGCCATGACGGACGTCACCATTCTTCAGATCGAAAACCTCACTGTCGCTTATGAGCGGCACCCGGCGGTTCATCATGTTTCTGGTGCTTTTCATGCGGGAAGCCTGACGGCCATTGCCGGGCCAAACGGCGCAGGCAAATCTACGCTGCTGAAATCCATCATCGGCGAGTTGCGGCCTTCTGAAGGTCGGATCGTCCACTCCTTGAAGCGAACCGATTTTGGCTATCTACCGCAGGCGGCCGATATCAACCGGCGCTTTCCGATTTCTGTGCTCGATACGGTTCTGCTCGGGGCATGGAAATCAGCAGGCGCATTTGGACCCATCACGACCGCGCAACTGGACGCGGGTTGTCACGCATTGTCGGCCGTGGGTCTTGAGGGCTTCGAGAAGCGACCTATTGGCTCGCTCTCAGCCGGGCAGTTCCAGCGTGTCCTTTTCGCGAGGCTTCTGGTGCAGGATGCCAGGGTCATTCTGCTGGATGAGCCCTTCACTGCCATCGATGCTCGAACGACCCGCGATCTTCTCGACATCGTTTCGCGCTGGCATGGCGAGGGCCGCACCGTGATCGCCGTGCTGCACGATTTCGATCAGGTACGGGCGCATTTTCCTCAGACCTTGCTGATCGCCCGCGAACTCGTTGGCTGGGGTGCGACTGCCGACGTCATGTCGTCTGCCAATCTTCTGCGGGCGCGCGCCATGGCCGAACGCTGGGATGAGAATAGCGACATCTGCGAGCCAGCAGCATGACGGCCTATGATCTCCTCATTGCACCGTTTCAAGATTACGGCTTTATGCGTCGTGCACTCGTCGCCTGCCTTTGCCTTTCGGTTGGCGCAAGTCCCATTGGCGTGTTGCTTGCGCTACGGCGGATGAGCCTGATGGGCGATGCGCTGAGCCACGCCATTCTGCCTGGTGCGGCGATCGGCTATCTGATCGCCGGCTCCCTTTCTCTGACAGCGATGGGGCTTGGAGGTCTTGTGGCCGGCCTCTCCGTTGCACTGCTTTCCGGCATCGTCAGCCGCGTGACCCCGCTTCAGGAAGATGCAAGCTTTGCGAGCTTCTATCTGGCATCGCTGGCGCTTGGCGTTCTGATCGTTTCGCTCCACGGTTCGAATGTCGATCTCCTGCATGTGCTGTTCGGCACGATCCTCGCCATCGATGCGCCCGCACTTTTTCAGATCGGCGCGATTACATCGCTGACGCTGGTGGTGATGGCGTTTATCTATCGCGCGCTGGTGACCGAATGTTTCGACCCCGGTTTCCTGCGCGCCGTTGGCGGTCGTGGACCGATCTATCACGTCGCCTTCCTATTGCTCGTCGTCATCAATCTGGTGGCAAGCTTTCAAGCGCTTGGAACGCTGATGGCTGTGGGCCTGATGATGCTGCCAGCTGCGATCGCCCAGCTTTGGGCACGCAGTCTGCCGGCCATGTTGGCGATTGCCAGCGGCAGTGCCGCCGCGTCCGGCTATCTCGGCCTTGTCGCTTCCTACCATTTCGAGACGGCGTCCGGCCCCACCATCATCATTGCAGCCACCTGTCTTTACGGGCTGTCCATTTTGGTAGCGCCTGCGGGACTCGGTTCGCGCCTTTTTACCCGCCCTCATCTGAAGGGCTAATTTTAGGAGAATGCCAATGTCACCACGCCTCTTCCTTCTCTCAACCGCCCTTCCCATCGCCATGGCTTTTTCCACTGCCGCCTCCGCCGGAGAGGTGAAAGCCGTTGCCTCCTTTACCGTGCTTGCCGATGTGGTGAAGCAGGTGGGCGGCAAGCACGTCACAGTCACGAGCTTGGTGAAGCCGGACGGCGATCCGCATGAGTTCGAGCCCTCGCCTGCGGATGCGAAAAGCCTGAAAGCAGCTGATGTTGTCTTCGTGAGCGGGCTTGGCTTGGAAGGATGGATGGACCGGCTGATCTCCGCCTCGGGTTACAAGGGCACACCCGTCAATGTCTCGGAAGGCATCAAAACGCGTGACATGGATGAGGACGGCAAAACGGTTACCGATCCGCATGTCTGGAACAGCCCGGTCAACGTCAAGGTGTGGGTCCATAACATCGAGACGACGCTTGCCGCTGCCGATCCGGCCGATAAAGATGATTTCAAGGCCAATGCCGCCGCCTATATTCAAAAGCTCGACGAGCTGGATCGGTACGCGCACCAGAAGTTTGACCCCATCCCACAGGATCGCCGCAAGGTTCTAACGAGCCATGATGCCTTCGGCTATTTCGGCCGCGAGTATAACGTCACGTTCCTTTCACCACTTGGGGTTTCGACAGAAACGGAAGCTTCCGCCGGAGACGTGGCAAAGTTGATCGAGCAGATCAAGGCCGAGCACGTCAAAACCTATTTCTTTGAAAACTCGAATGACCCGAGACTGGTCAAGCAGGTGGCGAAGGCAACGGGCGCTGCACCCGGCGGTGAACTCTACGTCGAGTCGCTTTCTAAGGCGAAGGGCCCTGCTCCGACCTATGAGAAGATGTTCCGCTACAATGTAGACAAGATCGCGGACGCTATGAACAAGTCCAGCTGATCTGAGACTAGAGCAGCTTCGGTGAACAAGGGTTCACCTACACTCCTATAACTCTTTGTTTTTACGCATTTCCGGACGCAAAACCGATCACACTTTTGCTGGAAATGCTCTAAATGGCCTTCGTCACACCCAGAGCCCATGTGTCGAAGGCCGTTAGTCATAACCCGCGGCGAAGATTCGGGTCAAACAGCCATGTCGAAGACGAGGATGCCAGCCAAGCCACCATCGGTGAGCCCGGCTAAACGTTCGCCGACGTCGACATGTTCGGGATGCACAAGATAGTCATCGCGCGCCTCGGTGCTGTCGAAGGTGACAATGAAGCCGTCCAGGAACCCACCATTCAAGCCTTCGGAAGAAACGTTCTGGCCGCACTTGATGTCCGAAATGCCGGGAATGACATCCTTAAGTGCAGTGATCGCTTCGTAGATTGCCTGCTTTTCGGATGTCGTTGTTGCGGATTTAAACCGCAGGAATACGCAATGAAGTATCGTCATAAGTCCCTCCTCCTTGATTCTGCAGCGCCCAGTTTGGGACTACATCATCGCTTCATGACCGCCGTTTGAACGGTTCCATGCCTTTGCGTGCCAACTCGTCGGCACGTTCGTTTTCCGGATGACCGGCATGGCCCTTCACCCAGTGCAGTGTCACCTTGTGACGCTCGCGCGCCAACTCCAGCGCCTGCCACAGCTCGACATTCTTGACCGGCTTGTTGTCGGCTGTCTTCCAACCCTTTTTCTTCCAGCCGAAAATCCACTTGGTGATACCATCTTTGACGTAGGCGCTGTCGGTATAGAGGTCCACTTCGCAAGGAGCCTTCAGCGCGTTCAACGCTTCGATAGCCGCCATCAGTTCCATGCGATTGTTGGTGGTATCTGCCTCGCCACCGTTCAGTTCCTTTTCGACCTCGCCGTAGCGGAGAACGGCGCCCCAGCCGCCCGGTCCAGGATTACCCGAACAGGCGCCGTCGGTAAAAATATCGACATGCTTCATTCTTCAGCCAATCCATACTCGGCCGCGTTGCCGATGGAGCGGTGGAAGCGCAGCTTACGCAGATATTCCAGCGGGTCCTTCTTCACCACCAACGCGCCAGCTGGCGTCGTCAGCCAATCGTAGAGCCGGGTCAGGAAGAAGCGCAGTGCTGAGCCCCGCGCAAGAATTGGCAGAGCGTTAAGCTCGGCCTCACTCATCGGGCGCACGGATTGATATCCCTCCAGCAGCGCCTTACCCTTGGTAACGTTATACGAACCGTCCTTCTCGAAGCACCAGGCATTCAGGCAGATCGAGACATCGTAGGCAAGAAGATCGTTACAGGCGAAGTAGAAATCGATCAGGCCGGAAAGCTCATCGCCCAGGAAGAAGACATTGTCCTGAAAGAGGTCGGCGTGGATGACGCCGGACGGCAGATCGCTTGGCCAATTGGCGGCGAGGAAAGCGATCTCGGGATCGATCTCCTCCGTCAGTCCGCGCTCCACCTCATCGGCGCGCGCTTCGGACTTATCCCACAGCACTTTCCAGCCTTCGAGCGAAAGCGCATTCGGCCGCTTGATCTCGAAGCCTTCGCCCGCCAGATGCAAGGCCGCCAGTGCCTTACCGACTTCGCGGCAGTGCTTGGCTTCGGGCTTGCGCAGCCACATGCCCTCAAGGAAGGAGATCAGCGCCGCTGGCCGACCGGACAACTCGCCCAGTAGCTCGCCGTCCTTGCGCGGCAGAGGCAACGGGCAAGACAGGCCTTTATCGGCCAAGTGCTGCATCAGCCCCAAAAAGAAGGGAAGGTCCGACTTCTCCACTCGCTTCTCGTAGAGCGTCAGGATCAGCGGATCCTTTGTCGTGTGAAGCAGAAAATTGGAGTTTTCGACACCCTCGGCAATGCCCTTGTAAGAGGTCAGCTCGCCAACGTCATATTGGCCGAGAAACTGTCTCAGCTCATCTTCGGTGATGTCCGTGTAAACTGCCAATGGAATTCTCTTGCAAGAGGATGGATAAGGGTCAGCCGTTAAGCACGGCTTTCGCAGGAAGCGCATCGCTTGCGCTGCCGTTGACGAATGCCATGTCTTGCGTGGTGAGTTCAATATTGCGGAGCTCGCGATTCACCAGAAAATGCTCGGTCTCTTCCACCGTGACGGCCAGATCGAGCGTCGTGTCGAAGCGCTCCTTGAACGCCTGAATGATCTCATCGACGATCACTTCCGGCGCGGAGGCGCCTGCCGAAAGGCCGACGGTCCGAACGTCACCGATCTCACTCCAGTCGATCTCAGCGGCACGCTGGACCAGCACGGAACGCTTGGCGCCGGCGCGTAAGGCCACTTCCACCAGACGCTTGGAATTGGACGAGTTCGGCGCACCGACGACGATGAACAGGTCGCAGCCGGGTGCGGCCTGCTTCACCGCATCCTGACGGTTGGTGGTGGCGTAGCAGATGCTGTCGGCGGCTGGCGCCTGCATTGCCGGGAAACGTTCCCGCAGTTTGGCAATCACACCGGCGGTATCGTCGACGGAGAGCGTCGTCTGTGTGACGAAACCGAGGCTCTCGGCGTCAATCGGCTGATAAAGGGCCGCATCTTCCACTGTCTCGATCAACGACACCGTGCCTTCGGGCAATTGCCCCATGGTGCCGATCACTTCGGGATGGCCGGCATGGCCGATGAGGATGACGTGACGGCCAAGGCGCTGGTGACGCATGGCTTGCTTATGAACCTTGGAGACCAAAGGGCATGTGGCATCGAGGTAGAAGAGGTTACGCGCCTGCGCGTCTTCCGGCACGGATTTCGGCACCCCATGAGCGGAAAAGACCACCGGCTGCTGGCGATGTTCGGCAGGAATTTCGTTCAGTTCCTCGACGAAGATCGCTCCCTTGGCTTCCAGCCCCTCAACCACGTAACGGTTATGAACGATCTCATGGCGCACATAGACCGGAGCGCCGTAGGCTTTTAGCGCCAGCACCACAATCTGGATTGCGCGATCGACCCCGGCGCAGAAACCGCGCGGGCCACAGAGCCTGATGGTCAGAGGCGGCTTGGAAACGGCCATATTCATTCCTGCTCCTTTGCCTCCCGCACTTCATTGATGGGCGCGAACACTGCCAAACTACTGTCGCTTACTGCGACGGCAAGAGCTACGTGCATTGCGGCCCTACTCCTTCGGGCCTTTGATGCCCCGGACATAGGCAAAACCGGCCACGAAGACAAGAGCGGCGGCAAGACCGTACCATGTAATCGCATATTGCAGGTGATTATTGGGCAGGTCGATCAGCGTCACACCGCCCTTCGGCCAACCGCCTGGATTGGGTGCATCACTGGCATCAATGAAAAACGGCACAAGTGTTCCAGCGGGAACGCCGGCGCTCTTTGCCATCGCGCGAATGTCTTTCCAGTAGAAGATATTCTTTCCGATGTCATTGTCGGGCAACATCATCGAAGGCTTGGACACAAGCTGCGCTCTAGCAAGGCCCTCAATCGTGACACGACCGGCCACCTGACCCCGCTCGCGCTTTGCCGGATCTTTCATCTCATAAGGTACGAAACCGCGATTGATAAAAATCTCTCGGCCATCATCGAGCTTTAGCGGCGTGTAAACGTAATAACCCGTCTGCCCTTGGTGGGTGGCAAAGAAGTGCCGCTCCTTAGTGTGATCAAAAACGCCAGAGACACGGACAGTGCGATATTCGATATCGCCGCCGGAGGCAGCAATCTTCTCGATCTCGGCAAGATCAACGGGGCTTGAGTGGACGCGGATTTCAATCTCGTTCAGCAAGGCTTCTTTCCAATAAAGCCGCTGCACCTGCCATGTCCCGAGCGCCAGAAGGATAACCAGCAGCAGAAGCACCAGCGGACCGGCAAACCACAGGCGCCGGTGGGATGGCTTGAGAGCGCCGGAATCAGCCATGGTCGATTTTGCCTTCACTGGCATTGTTACGATATTGCAGTGCCACCATGATGCCCTTGAGCTTGCGCAAAAGAACCAGGGCGACGACCACCGTCAAGGGAAGCCAGATCAACGCATGGAGCCAAACGGGCGGCGCAAAAACGGAATCGAACCACAGCGCGAGACCCATGATCAAAAAGCCAACGATCAGCATGACGAAGACCGCCGGACCATCGCCGGCGTCGGCGAAAGCGTAATCCAGGCCACAGGCGCTGCAATGCGGTTTGATCTTTAAAAATCCATCGAAAAGCTTTCCACGGCCGCACCGCGGGCAGCAGCCTTGCAAACCAACTTTGATGGGGTCGACGGGAGGAAATTCGCCTGTGGTCTCTGTCATGGCTCCTCCGCCCTTGTCGTATAAACCGAGCGCGGCAAACCACCGCACTCCAAACGCCGCTGGATCGCGACGTTCGTTTGTCTGATCAGACAGGGCGGCGGCGTGCCGCCCTTTTGTTTGTCAGTGACCGGTCTCAGCCAGTGGCGCGCCCCAACCGCCCCAGATATAGATGGCGAAGAAGAGGAAGAGCCAGACAACGTCAACGAAGTGCCAGTACCAGGCAGCCGCCTCAAAGCCGAAGTGGTGCTTTGGCGTGAAGCCACCCGCAATGGCACGGAAGAGGCAGACCAGCAGGAAGATCGTTCCGACGAAGACGTGGAAGCCGTGGAAGCCCGTCGCCATGAAGAACGTCGCGCCATAGATCGAATTCTTGAAGTCGAACGGGGCGTGCATGTATTCGTAGATCTGGACGGCGGAGAAGAGGACGCCGAGAGCCACAGTCAGCGACAGACCGGCAATCATCCCCTTGCGGTCGTTGTGCAACAGAGCATGGTGCGCCCAGGTGACGCAGGTGCCGGACAGGAGCAGGATAACGGTGTTGTAGAGCGGCAAGTGCCAAGGGTCGATGACCTCGATGCCCTTTGGTGGCCACTGACCGCCGGTATAGGCAAGACGCGACGCCTGAATGGCCTCATGCGGATAGAGGCTTGCATCGAAATAAGCCCAAAACCATGCCACGAAGAACATGACTTCAGACGCGATGAACATGATCATCCCGTAGCGCAGATGCAGCGAAACGACCGGCGTGTGGTGACCTTCGTCGCCTTCCTTGATCGTGTCCGCCCACCATGCGTACATGGTGTAAAGAACGATCACGAGGCCGATATAGAACAGCCACGGGTTCGCCATCTCCAGACCGAACAGCTTGAAGGAACCGCCGTTCAGATAGCGCATGTAACAGATGCCGCCAAAGGTCAGCACGAACGCGCCGATCGATGCCAGAAGCGGCCATGGGCTCGGGCTTATGATATGGTAGTCGTGGTTCTTCTGATGCGTATCTGCCATGTGATCAATCCCCGAAGGCTCTTCCCTATCTCGCTAAACCGGTCTCTCTGAACTAACGTCAGGCGACCGCCTCATTCCACGGCGCGATCTTGCGACCACGCCTCCCTCTCTCAAAGTCTCGTCTCGTCACGTTCGGTCTTTGCCGGTAAGGACGCAACCGGTTTTTCCGTTTTCGACGGGTAAAACGTATAGGACAAGGTCAATGTATGGATGTTCTTCGTTTCCCGAGCCTTGACGATCTCCGGATCGATGAAGAACACAACCGGCATCTCCAGTGTCTCACCCGGCTGAAGCGTCGTCTCGGTGAAGCAGAAGCACTGCACCTTGTTGAAGTAGGCACCAGCCTCCATCGGCGTCACGTTAAAGACAGCCGTACCCGTGGTCGCCACCGGCGAGCGGTTGGTCGCCTTGAACTTGACTTGAATGGTCTCGCCGATGCGCGGCTCGACCATCTTGTCCACCGGACGGAAGTCCCAGTTCAGGCCGTTGGACGTGTTGGAATCGAATGTCACCTTCATCGTCTTGTCGAGAATGACATCGGAATATTGCTCGACGCGCTGCGTGGTACCGTTATAGCCGGTGACCTGGCAGAACAGGCGATAAAGGGGCACGGAGGCATAGGCCATGCCGACCATGCCGCAGACGAAGACAAGGCACAGCACGAGGATCGAGCCGTTGCTCGTCTTTCTGCTTCCTGTCGTCTTTTCTGCTGCTGTCATATCTCCCTCCTCCCTAGTCGTTCGATCAGTGACCGCCGATCTTGATGATGGTGATGATGTAGAAGAGCACCACCAGAGCCGCGAGTGTTATGCCGAGCGCTATGTTGCGACCGCGCCTCGACTTCTTCTGCGCTTCGTTGAGTTTTACGGTCTCGATCATGCCGCGCCTCCAAACATCGTAACAAAGGACGGCACGAGATGATCGGCCAGAAGGGCGGAGAAAATCGCAAACAGGTAGAATACCGAATAGGCAAACATCTTCTTTGCCGGCATCATCTTCTCATCGCCATCTGGCATGCGCCGAACGGAGATGGAACAGTAAACGAAGATGATGCTGAGGACGGCAGCGAAAATGCCATAGCCCAATCCAGCAAGACCGGAGAAATAGGGCGCCACGGCAACGGCCATCGTCAGTACCGCATAAGCGATCATCTGGTTCTTGGTCGAGCGCTCGCCTGCCACATTCGGCATCATCGGAATGCCAACGGAACCATAGTCACGCATCTTGAAGAGCGCCAAGGCCCAGAAATGCGCTGGCGTCCAGAGGAAGATGATCAAAAACAGAATTGTGCTGTCCAATGAGACATTGCCGGTCACGCAGGCCCAGCCGAGCATGGGCGGGAATGCGCCTGCGGCACCACCGATCACGATGTTCTGCGGCGTCGAACGTTTGAGCCACATCGTATAGACGACGGCATAAAAGAAGATTGTGAAGGCGAGCAGACCGGCAGCAAACCAATTGACGGCAAGGCCTAATATCGCAACCGAGAACACAGAGAGCGTCAGCCCGAAGGCAAGTGCCTCACCCGGGGCAACCCGTCCAGATGGGATCGGACGCTTGGCTGTGCGCGACATGACGGCATCGATATCGGCATCGTACCACATGTTCAACGCGCCGGAGGCCCCTGCCCCGACTGCAATGCACAGGATCGCGATCAGGCCGAGCACCGGATTGATTTGACCTGGTGCCAGAATGAGCCCGGCAAAGGCCGTGAACACCACCAGTGACATGACACGGGGTTTCAAAAGCTCGAAGTAATCACGCGCGCCAGCTTCCGAAAGCGAAGCGGAGTCGACTGCCAGCGTGTCGCGATTGTCAATAACGGTCATTAGTTCCTGCTTTCCCGAAAGACGCCCCATCAGAATGAGGCGTCCTTTATCATCTCGTCCGGCGTAAAACTGACATTTATCATGTTACGCCGGACAAAACGCTCGGACAAAATGCCTCAGCGAATGCGCGGAAGCTGCTCCCACTGGTGGTAAGGCGGCGGAGACGACAGCTGCCATTCCAGCGTGGTGGCACCTGGACCCCATGGGTTGTCGCCAGCGATCCGCTTCTTGGCGAAGGCTTCCCATACGCCGAAGAGGAAGATCAGGACGGCGACCGCCGAAATGTAGGAGCCGTAGGACGAGACCAGGTTCCAGCCCGCATAGGCATCCGGATAGTCGATGTAACGGCGCGGCATGCCGGCCAGACCGAGGAAGTGCTGCGGGAAGAAGATCAGGTTGACGCCGACAAACATCACCCAGAAGTGCAGATTGCCGATCTTCTGGTTGTACATGTAACCGGTGATCTTCGGGAACCAGTAGTACCAGCCAGCGAAGATCGCGAAGACCGCGCCGAGCGACAGGACGTAGTGGAAGTGCGCCACGACGTAGTAGGTGTCATGAAGCGAACGGTCGAGACCGGCATTGGCGAGCTGAACGCCCGTCACACCACCCACCGTGAAGAGGAAGATGAAGCCGATTGCCCAGATCATCGGTGTCGTGAAAGTCAGCGAGCCACCCCACATCGTCGCGATCCAGGAGAAGATCTTGATGCCGGTCGGCACCGCAATCACCATGGTTGCGAACACGAAGTAGCGCTGTGCTTCGAGCGACAGACCGACGGTGTACATGTGGTGCGCCCACACGATGAAGCCGACGGCGCCGATCGCGACCATGGCGTAGGCCATGCCGAGGTAACCAAAGATCGGCTTCAGCGAGAAGGTCGAGACGATGTGGCTGATAATGCCGAAGCCGGGCAGGATCAGAATATACACTTCCGGGTGGCCGAAGAACCAGAACAGGTGCTGGTAAAGGATCGGATCGCCGCCGCCTTCCGGAGAGAAGAAAGTGGTGCCGAAATTGCGGTCGGTCAGAAGCATGGTGATGCCACCAGCAAGGACCGGAAGCGACAGAAGCAGAAGGAATGCGGTGACAAGCACGGACCAGGCAAACAGCGGCATCTTGTGCAACGTCATGCCTGGGGCGCGCATGTTGAGGATGGTGGTGATGAAGTTGATCGCGCCAAGGATCGAGGATGCACCGGCAACGTGGAGCGCGAAGATCGCAAGATCGACTGCCGGCCCCGGCATACCGCTCGTTGAAAGCGGTGGGTACATCGTCCAGCCGCCACCTACGCCATAGGCACCTGCAGGACCTTCGACGAAGAGCGAAAGCAGAAGCA
This sequence comes from Agrobacterium larrymoorei, assembly GCF_037722385.1. GTDB lineage: Bacteria > Pseudomonadota > Alphaproteobacteria > Rhizobiales > Rhizobiaceae > Agrobacterium > Agrobacterium larrymoorei_C. The sequence continues at coordinate 28,742 of NZ_JBBKAQ010000008.1, read as the reverse complement.
GGATGAAGGCAGGAACGATCAACCAGAAGGAAATGTTGTTAAGGCGCGGGAACGCCATGTCCGGCGCGCCGATCATGATCGGCACCATCCAGTTGGCAAAACCGCCGATCATGGCCGGCATGACCATAAAGAAGATCATGATCAGCGCATGCGCAGTGGTGAACACATTGTACATGTGCTTGCCGCCATCGATGGCAGCATCACCCTCGAAGCCGTAAACCATGGTCGCCAGACCGTGGAAGATCTGGATGCCGGGCTCTTGTAGTTCCATACGCATGACGACGGAAAGGCCGCCGCCGATGATGCCGGCAATGATCGCGAAGATCAAATAGAGAGTGCCGATGTCCTTGTGGTTGGTCGAAAAGAACCAACGCTGAGCGAAACTCGGCGTATGATCGTGATGTGCGTGATCGTCGCTATGCGCGTCGTGGACGGCACGATCATGAGAGTGATGGTCGTCGTGTGCGGAATGTCCAGCCATTGTCCTCACTCCTTGCCTTAGTTGGTTTCGTTTGCAGCGACGCGAAGGGCGCTTGCGCCATCCACAGAAGCCATCAGCGCCCGGTTCGCACCGCTCAAGTCAGAAGCAGCGGCAGCAGCCCAGGTCTTGTATTGCTCTTCGGAAACCACCCGTATGGCAATCGGCATGAAGGCGTGATCCTTGCCGCAAAGCTCGGAGCACTGGCCGTAGTAAAGTCCTTCCTTCTCAGGCTTGAACCAGGTTTCGTTCAGGCGGCCTGGAACGGCATCGATCTTGACGCCGAAGGCCGGCATCGCGAAGGCATGAATGACGTCGGTGGGTGCTGCGGTGACGAGAAGACGAACTGTCTTGTTCACCGGAACGACCATCTCGTTGTCCACGGCAAGAAGACGCGGGTAACGCGCGTGATCTTCCTTGCCAGCAGCAGCGCGGTCAGCATCCTTCAGCATGTAGCTGTCAAACGCCAGCGGCTCGGAGCCTTCCGCTGCCTGATACTCGTAGTTCCACTGCCACTGGGTGGCGGTTGCCTTCAAGGTCAGGTCTGGATTTTCCGGCTGAGTGAGCTGCGCATTGAGCAGGTTGAAGGACGGGAATGCCAGGAAAAGGAGAATGAGAACAGGAGCCAGCGTCCAGATGATCTCAATCGCCGTGTTATGGCTGGTCTTGGACGGAACCGGATTTCTGGATGCCTTGAACTTCACGACAACGAGAATGAGCAAGACGAGAACGAAAAGCGTCACGGGAACGATAAACCACAGGGTATATTGTTCGAACCAACGAATTTCGTGCATGATCGGCGTTGCGGCCTCCTGCAATCCCATCTGCCACTCTTTTGGCTGATCGGCACTGGCGCCGACAGCCGAGAGCAGACAGATCATGCCCGCTAACGCTGCTGTAATCCTAGTAATCACGGTACCTCTCCCTCACGCACCTGGTCATGATCAATCCCAGGCGCAGAATCCATGCTTATAGTTTAGACTCAAATCATAGTTTGCGCGCCGCCGCAATATCGCCCAGCTTTCGGAGAGGGGCATTTTTCTTCTGTTATTTTGTCTCTTTACCCTCAGTTGAAAGGACATCGCAGCCCTCTCTCGCATGCGCCGAAACCTGAGGGTAAGCAATGATCTGACCCGGAGCAGGTCCTATTTTGGCCGCACTCACTTGGAAATGAGGAGCGTGGCTCTTTCATTTCCCGTATCGGAAGTCAAAATAACCGCACTGATTCGAATTCCAGAGGTATCCATGCGTCTGCCCCCGATTGCGCGCGCCGCTTTTGTCGCCGCCGGCTTCTCTCTTCTCGCGTCCGGCGCGAGCGTCGCCCAGCAACCGCCTGGCACGCCGAAGTCCACGCACGGCTCATGGTCCGTCATCTGCGATAAGCCGGCCGGTGCATCCGAAGAGCAGTGTGCGCTCATGCAGAACGTCATTGCCGACGACCGTCCTGAAGTTGGCCTTTCCGTCGTCGTGCTCAAGACTGCTGACCGCAAATCCCGCATCCTTCGTATTCTGGCGCCGCTCGGCGTGTTGCTGAAGGATGGAATGGAACTCTATATCGACAATAACAATATCGGCCGCGCCTACTTCACCCGCTGCTTTTCCGAGGGCTGTTATGTGGAAGTCGATATCGACGACGAATTGATGAAGGTTCTGCGCGCCGGAAAGCACGCGGTATTCGCCTTGCGGGAATCGGTAGACCAGGATCGCGTCGGAATCCCCATCGAACTCAGCGGCTTTGCCGAAGGCTACGACGCACTGCCTTGAGCAGTATGATCTCTGCTCTCAGTCCGCATTTGCCTGACCGACAATTCCTCAACACATCCGTGAGGCGGCTTGCGCCGCCACACGCCAGCACCTAAATCACATTCAATAGATGATGGATGCTGACGCCTGGAGTACGCGATGACCCAAGACCTTCTGACGCTTTTCGATTGCGATGAGGGAACATTGCGGAGCCGCGTGGCAGACGCCCTTCAAGGCGCCGATGACGGCGAACTCTTCGTCGAGCATGCCCAGGCGGAATCGCTAACTTTCGACAATGGTCGTCTGAAGGGTGGCAGTTTCAATACCGATCAAGGCTTTGGCCTGCGCGCTGTTGCTGGCGAGACCGTTGGCTATGCCCATGCGGGTGAACTTTCTACAGCGGCACTGCAACGCGCAGCCGATGCCGTCGGCGCCGTCACCAAGGGCTACTCTGGCTCCTACGCGGCAGCCCCGCAGCGCACCAACAAGAAACTCTACGGAGACGACAACCCGATCGGTTCGCCTTCCTTCGAGGAAAAGGTCAAGCTTCTAACGGAGATCGACACCTACCTGCGTGATAAGGATCCGAAGGTCCGTCAGGTCACGGCGTCGGTTGCGGCGAGCTGGCAGGTCGTCGACATTCTGCGCGCAGACGGCCATCGCGTCAGCGACGTGCGACCGATGACCCGCATCAACATCTCGGTAGTGGCTGGTGAGGGTGACCGCCAGGAAACCGGCTCTTACGGCATTGGCGGACGTGTGGGCTTCGGCGACTTCGTCACGACCGAAAGCTGGCAGCGGGGTGCCGACGAGGCGCTGCGCCAGGCGCTGGTCAATCTGACGGCGATCGATGCGCCTGCCGGCACGATGGATGTCGTGCTTGGCTCAGGCTGGCCGGGTGTCATGCTGCATGAGGCCGTCGGGCATGGCCTTGAAGGCGATTTCAATCGCAAGAAGACGTCGGCTTTTGCGGGTCTGCTCGGTGAAATGGTGGCCGCACCCGGCGTCACAGTTGTGGACGATGGGACCATCGACAATCGCCGCGGCTCGCTGACGGTGGACGACGAGGGCACACCGTCCGGCTACAATGTGCTGATCGAAAACGGCAAGCTTGTCGGCTATATGCAGGATCGACAAAACGCTCGCCTGATGGGCATGACGGCAACGGGCAACGGCCGCCGCCAGGGCTACTCCCACGTCCCAATGCCGCGTATGACCAACACCTATATGCTCGGGGGTGACAAGACGCCGGAAGAGATCATCGCTTCGGTCAAGAAGGGCATCTATGCCGTCTCCTTCGGCGGCGGACAGGTGGACATCACTTCGGGCAAATTCGTCTTTGGCTGCACGGAGGCCTATCTTATCGAGAATGGCAAGATCGGCGCACCGGTCAAGGGCGCCATGCTGATCGGCAACGGGCCGGATGCGATGAAGCGTGTCACCATGATTGGTAACGATATGAAGCTCGACACCGGCATTGGCAATTGCGGCAAGGCGGGCCAGTGGGTGCCGGTCGGCGTCGGCCAGCCGCACCTGCGCATGGATCAGATCACGGTCGGCGGCACCAAGGCTTGAGGTCGGCAGGTGGGAACGCTCGTCGAGATCGTTTCCTATAACGCTGACTGGCCGCGCCTTTATCTCGACACCCGGGATCGTCTCACGGTGTTGTTGGGCAAAAAGCCTCGAGCATGTCGGCAGCACAGCCGTGCCCGGCCTTGCCGCAAAACCCTATATCGATATTGACGTTGTTCAAAAAGCGTCCATGGGAATGGAAGCCGGTCGGGTCCGCAGGGAAGCCGCTGGTTTCGAGCCCCGCGGATCTCGGCATGGCGACGGGGTGTTTGCCTCCATGGTGCGGGATCCGTTGCCGGGTCTGCACGTTTATCTTTGCCCGCCCGACAGCCTCACCCACCAGAACAGAATGCGTTTCCGTGATATCCTTCGCCAAAACCCCTCTCTTGCCAACCAGTACGCGACACTTAAGATGGCTCTGCCAAGCAATATGAGGACGATGGGGATGCCTACACCCTCGCCAAGTCCGACTTCATCTCCAAGGCGCTGAATGCACTGACCTCGCCCGCATCCACGTCCCAAACCCCCTCCCCGTCGACAAGGAAAAAATGACTTTCGTTTCCAATGCACTCGTTCCCGAACTGGCCGTCAGCGACTGGCACAAGAGCCGCACATTCTATTGCGACCTGATCGGATTTCATGTCGTTTACGAGCGACCGGAAGAAGGCTTCACCTATTTGGCGCTGGGCGACGCGCAGCTGATGATCGACCAGATCGGTGCTGGCCGCACCTTCGAGCAGGAGAATGCGCCAATCCACTATCCCTTTGGACGGGGTATGAACCTGCAACTTGCTGTGCCCTCGCTTCAACCTATTCTTGACAAGCTGGAGCTTGCGCGGGTTCCGCTCTTTCTGCCACTGGAAGAAAAGTGGTACCGCAAGGGAGAGACCGAGGTTGGGAACCGCCAGTTCGTGATCGCAGATCCGGATGGCTATCTTATTCGTCCGTGCGAGAGCCTTGGCGAACGCGTCTTTCGGTTTGGGTAAAAGATGAGCATGACACTGCCGCGCAGGCCCAAAGCGGTCGTCTTCGATATGGACGGCCTTCTCATCGACAGCGAGACGCTTTATCGCGACTCCTTTCTGGCGGCGTCAAAAGACGGTGGGCATAATTTGCCAGTCGACCTTTACCAGCGGGTTTGTGGTAGTCCTTGGGATGTTATCAGCGGTACTATCATTGCCGAACATGGCGCTGATTTTCCGATGGACGCGTTTCGCGACGCGTGGCTGCGCCATTTGGCCATCAGTATGGCGCAGGGCGTTGCGTTGAAGGCCGGTGTCGTGGAAATGCTCGACCTGCTGGACGATCTCAAGTTACCGCGCGCCATCGCCACCTCATCCCGGCACGAATCCGTCAATCGACATCTTGGGCCGCATAACCTCCTCGGGCGCTTCGATCATATCCTGGCGCGAGAGGATTACGGCGAGCCCAAACCCTCCCCCATGCCCTATCTGACCGCCGCCCAACGCCTTGGTGTTGATCCCGCGGACTGCCTGGCGCTCGAAGATTCCTATCACGGTGTCCAATCCGCCTCTTCTGCCGGAATGATGACGGTGATGGTTCCGGATGTAGCGCCGGCAACCGAGCGGATGCGAGAAAAGTGCGTTGCGATCTGCTCCGGTTTATCGGAGGTCGCTGCCTTGCTTCGTGATGAAAAGACGGCTGTTTAGTCAATAACCGCTGGATCGAAACGCCACTTGCGTTCGATCGAGCCCATCAGATCAAGCTGGTTGTGATGGGCAATCAGAAGAACGTGACCGAAGAGGCCTGCCACCTCATCGGAAAGGTCCTGCCTCAACTCGTCTGGCGTTTTGCCCTTCGTTCGACCGCGCGCCGTCAAGCGGTTCCAGGCTTGCGTCACCTCGCCGACCTCTTCCTGCATCTTCAGCATGAACCAGTCAGGGTCACGTTCGATGCCGTTTTCGGCGGAATAGGACGCCGAGGCCTTCTCGAATTTCTGCATCAAATCAGCCAGCATCGCGTTCCCTCTTCGTTCACACGGCACTGGTCACGATTCGCCCGCCGCTGTCGACGGGCCTTGCGATACAGGAGGTAAAGCGTTCTCTATGCGTCCAATAAGAGGCACAGCACTTTATGGGTACATACGGACCTTAGCCCACGGGCCGTCAGTGGTTTCCCGCCGGAATTCGACCCGGTCATGCAGACGGAACTTCCGGTCATGCCAGAATTCGATGGTCAGCGGGTTGATACGGAAGCCCGACCAGTATGGCGGACGTGGGATATCGCCCAGCGCATATTTAGCGGTGTACTCGGCCACCGCCTTTTCAAGCGCGAAGCGGCTTTCCAGTGGTCGCGACTGCTTTGACGCCCAGGCACCGATGCGGCTGCCGCGCGGGCGAGAGGCATAGTATTCATCCGCCTCTTCGTCCGACACCACCTCGACCAGTCCGCGCACGCGAACCTGTCGGCGCAGGCTTTTCCAGTGGAAACACAAGCCAGCCTTCTGTTGTCCAAGGAGCTCACGCCCCTTACGGCTTTCGAAATTCGTGTAGATGACGAAGCCGCGCTCATCCGCGGCCTTCAGCAGAACCATGCGCACGCTTGGCATGCCGTCCTCGTCCACCGATGCAAGGGCTACCGCATTGGGATCGTTTATCTCGGACGTGGTTGCATCGCGCAACCATTCGGCGAAAAGCGCGAATGGTTCATTTTCTTCCGTGAAGTCACTAGATGTTAACCCCGTTTCCGACATATTGAATAAAATGCTCCAAAGCTGATTTGCGTACCAGAGATGTTGTCTGGGTAAGAGATGGTGATCGTCATAGCAAAGTCGAACAGTCGCACAAAGAGCTTCCTGTCATCGGTCGTCAATGTTTTTGCCGCCGGCTTTATGGCCGTTGCACTGACAGGCTGTGTCAGTCTTGATCTTTTCGGCGGCGAAAAAGTCGACCGCTCGCTTTCCACGGCTTCTGTGCCAAACCAGCCAACCCAGCCGGCACTTTCCGATGATGCTACCATTCGCAACGCTGTGACATCAGCCGACCTGGTGAAGGTCGCCGATTCCCCTGTTCCGTGGGCCAATGCTGCAACTGGTAGTGCCGGTGTGTTGACCGCCATCCGCGAAGACAGAAGCACAGGTTTCGTCTGCCGCAACTTCAATACCACGCGCCATTCCTTTGAAGGCGTGGCGAGCTATACCGGGCAAGCCTGCCTTTCCGAGACAGGCGAATGGCTGATGACCCGCTTCGATCAGAAGTAAAACATTTACCCTATCCTCAGAGATCAGACCGGCAACACATCCAGTAACGCGTGTGTAAAGGTCTGATTAGCAACTTCTTGCCACAGTCCCATCCAGTTCAAGACACTGATCGTGCAACATTTTCGAAGGTTGGCACGTTCAGGTCTCGAGTTTCTTCTGTTTCAGGCCGCTTTGACAGGCGGCTGCAGTTTCGGGCGTAACTGGTGGTTCGGATGCGTGATCCCTATTCTATTCTCGGCGTCAAGCGCGATGCCGATTCCGATGAGATAAAGGCCGCCTGGCGTTCGAAGGCAAAGACGGTTCATCCCGATCATAATCGCGATGACCCGGACGCCACAGCGCGCTTTACCGAAATCGGCCAGGCCTATGATTTGCTGAAGGATCCGAAGAAGCGCGGTCTCTATGACCAGGCGCGCCGGGCCTCAGACGGCAAGCAACGTGAACAGACCATCATGCAGAAGCGGGAAGCCGCGCGTGAGGCTGCACGTCAAGCAGCAGAGCGTGCGAAGGCGGCCGAAAAGCTGATGGAAGAACTGGCGCGGGCACAGGCGCGCAATGACAAGGCGTCTGCCGAAGGCGCCGAAAGTCCTTCAGCCAGCGCGACGAGCGGAAACACCATACCAGAATCTCCAGAGGATATGCTGGAGCGCATTTTCGGCGCCGAAGACAAGATCAAGGGCGGCGTCGATGCAGGCAAATCGGCGGTGACAGGATCTACCGAAGACACCACAACTCAAGAAGCATCGGACAGCGGCAACTCGGTTGCCCTCAGCTTCTTCAACGCGCTTATCCGCCGCTTCAGGGCGCCAGCCCCGGTCGTGGAAAAAGCGCCCGACATGACTGCGGAAGCGATCGTGACTGTTGGCGATATCGTCGCTCAGAAGCAGGTGACGCTTCGCATGCCCGATGACCGCGAGGTGCGTTTTCAATTGCCCGTCGGTGCGACCGATGGACATGTGGTACGACTAAAAGGTCAGGGCCTGAAGCTGCCAGAGGCGCCACGTGGCGATCTCGTCGTCACGGTTTTGACAGCGCGCGACGACGCTTTCACCGTGAAGGGCTACGATATCTACACCAGTTTACCGGTTGCTCTCGCCGATGCGGTGCTGGGTTGCGAGGCCAAGGTGCAGTCGCCACGCGGTGAGCAGCAGGTCTCGGTGCCTGCCTGGTCGGGCTCGGACAAGGCCATCAAGGTGCCGGGTAAAGGCTTGCAAAAAGAAGATGGCAGCTTCGGCGATCTCGTCGTCGAACTGCGTATCGTGCTTCTTGAAACACCAGATGCTAAAGTAACGGACCTGATGCGCCACATGCGCGAAGGCCTTTATCTGTGACGTCTGCGTGAAAGCGGTGAACAACGCACCCTTTGTTACGCTCCCTTACATGAGATGATCTGAGGCCTTCTTGAACAGTGGTTCTGCCTATGCCATAGGCAGGATCAATCTGGAATATGAGGGAGCATCACATGGCTCAGACATCCGGCCTGATGGCTGGCAAGCGCGGTCTCATCATGGGCGTCGCAAACAATCGTTCGATTGCCTGGGGCATTGCCAAGGCGTGCGCCGATGCGGGTGCCGAACTTGCCTTCACCTGGCAGGGTGACGCACTGAAGAAGCGTGTCGAACCTCTGGCCCAGGAACTTGGCGCCTTCATGGCTGGCCACTGCGATGTTACCGATCTCGAAACGATCGATACCGTGTTCTCCAATCTGGAAGCGCATTGGGGCAAGATCGACTTCGTCGTGCACGCCATCGCGTTCTCCGACAAGGATGAGTTGACGGGTCGCTACCTGGACACGAGCCGCGACAACTTCAACCGAACGATGGATATTTCCGTCTATTCTCTGACAGCCGTTGCAAAGCGCGCCGAGCCGATCATGAATGATGGTGGCTCGGTGGTGACGCTGACCTATTATGGTGCAGAAAAGGTCATGCCGAACTACAACGTCATGGGCGTTGCCAAGGCGGCGCTGGAAGCCAGCGTACGTTATCTGGCGGTCGATCTCGGCACTCGTGGCATTCGCGTCAACGCCGTCTCTGCCGGTCCGATCAAGACGCTTGCCGCCGCCGGTATCGGTGATTTCCGTTACATTTTGAAGTGGAACGAGTATAACGCTCCACTCAAGCGTACCGTATCCATCGAGGAAGTCGGCAAGTCGGCGCTCTATCTGCTGTCCGATCTGTCCACCGGCGTGACCGGCGAAGTGCATCACGTGGATTCGGGCTATCACACCATCGGCATGAAGGCTGTGGATGCGCCGGATATCTCCGTCGTAAAAGACTAACGCGGCTCAGTAATAATAGTGATCGGCGCCGCCTCATTTTTGACGTGCGGCGCCGTCACGTCTTTAAGGGACAGAGTTAAACAGGCAGGGGTGTGCAGTGCTGGTCTATGTTATCCGCCACGGACAGACAGACTGGAACGCGATCAGAAGGCTTCAGGGCCAAAAGGACATCCCGCTTAATGACTTCGGCCGTGCGCAGGCGGTTGGCAACGGCAAGACCCTCTCCACCATCCTCGGCCCGACAGCCCCAGAATTCGATTACGTCGCAAGCCCCTTGGGTCGCACACGCGAGACGATGGAGCTCGTGCGTGGCGCGATGGGGCTTGACCCCACCGCTTACCGGACTGACGAGCGTCTCGTCGAAGTGTCTTTCGGTGACTGGGAGGGCTACACCCTGCCCGAACTCAAGCTTTCCTTCCCGGATCGCGTCAGGGCACGCAAGGCAGCGAAATGGGATTTCATTCCGCCAGGTCAGAACGCCGAAAGCTACGAAATCCTCTCCTGGCGCATCGGCGCCTGGCTTTCTTCCGTTGAGCGCAAGACCGTCTGCGTCTGCCATGGCGGCGTGATCCGAAGCATTTTCCGGCTGGTTTCTCAGATGGATAAGGACGAAGCGGCAGAAATCCCCATTCCGCAGGACAAGATTTTGAAGGTTGAGACCGACAAGAATTTGGCCGAATGGGTCGACGTCAAAGAGACAGTTTAGAGCTAACTTTCTGTCCTTCGCGCTGGATGTCTCAAGCGTGTCGCGATCCTTCAGATACGCTCCTTACCCGCAAAACCGCTGCACACTTTTGCGCGACATGCTTTAGAAACGCTTAAAACAACGTCATCGGGCGGTTTGGTCTGCCAACCTATCCACACGCTGAGTACAGTTACCGTATCAACTTGAGCAAATCTAAGCGTTGCAGTCCGTTTACTGCACGACCTCAAGATCGTCCACGACGCGCTTGCCATCGACTTCGGTGTAGAACACCAGAACCTTCACGCCGGGCTGAAGACCCTCGAAATTGAATTCCTCCGGCACCTTGTAATTCTTGCCGTCGGCGAGCGTGATGTTCAGACCCTTCACGTCAACCTTGCTGATGGTCGACTCGACATCGACGCTCTGGGCAAAGCCATTTAGGGGTGCAAACAGGCTGGCGGTGGCTAAAAGTGCGGCGATCATCAAGCGCATGGTTCTAGCCTCCTTCAGGCTCATTACGAATTTTTCATGCAACAAGATTTCTCTCCCGAATGTGGCGGAATTTGCCCGTAACAATGTCAATTTCGGTATAATTAGTGAATGGTTATTAACCAATATCAATTGGTTAGACTTTTTTTGCTTTGCCACGCTCCTCTCACCCTACGATGGCCTTCGCTATACTATTTATTTTAGATTATCTTTTAGGGTGCTCGTCGTACATCGTTTTCTAAGCTTGGACTGAGGACTGTCTGACGTGGCATCAGCATCGACATTTTCACGCAGTGTCCGCGAGAAGAGCAAACGGAAAAAGATGCTGTTCGGTGCTTCGGCAGGAGTGTCTCTGGCGCTCATTTACTTCATCGATGCAGCCTCCTTCTGGATCGCGTTGCCGCTAACCGTCATTCTGCTGCTGGTTGCCGAACGCAACCACAATCTGACGATGATCCACATTCGAGAAAGCAAGCTTCTCGAACTCTCCCAACGCTTCAAGCTCGCGATGGACTCATCCAATATCGGGCTATGGGAACTGAACGGCGACAACGGATGCTACCTCGATGGTCGTGCAGCAGGATTGCACGGCTACGCGACGACCGAGAACGAATTTTCGCTCGCACGCTGGCTCGAAGCGATTGTGCCGGAAGACCGAAGCAAGGTTACGGACTTCCTGGCGCTTTGCCTGCAGGGTGAAGAGACCCATTCCGAGGCCTACCGTGTGCGACTGCGCTCCGGCGAAACGCGCTATCTGCGGGCAGCCGGTGCAAACTACGGCACCGCGGATGGCGCACGGCACACGAGCGGCATCATCTGGGATGTGACGTCGGATATGCAGGTGGCGGAAACACTCAAGCACTCCGTCTATAGCAGCCACGTAAAAAATGCAGAGCTTGAGCTTGCGCTTCAGGAACTCTCCTCCCGCGAGCACGATCTCATGGAGCTGTCGCGACGGCTCGACTTCGCGCTTCAGTCCTATAATTGCGGCATTTGGGAAGCCAATCTCACAACCAACAGCGCTTACTGGGACCGGCGGATGCACCAGCTCTATGGGCTGGAATACACGACGGGCTATACCGATCGCGCAGTATGGCTGAACTGTCTTCACCCCGATGACCGGGAGAAAGCCGCTTCCGACGCCGATCGCTCCGCCGCCAACAATGAGCCATTCTCCAGTATTCAGCGCGTTCTGCTTCAAGATGGGGACGTGCGCTATGTTCGCTCTGTCGGCAGCATCCACATCGACCGGGATGGCCAGCGCAAGGTCACTGGCATTGCTTTCGATATTACAGCGGATGTGCGTCTCGCCGAGGAGTTGAAGGCGGCGAAGGAAGAGGCGGAGGCACGCAATGGCGAGCTGATCGAGGCCAAATCACGCATCGAGCATAACGCGCTGCACGATCCACTGACCGGGCTCGCAAACCGGCGAAAGCTGGATCAGGAGCTTGATTATCTCACGTCGTCGCCTTTTACCGGTGGGCGGGCGCGTTTTGCCATCCTCCATCTCGATCTTGACCGTTTCAAACAGATCAACGACACGCTGGGCCATGCAGCGGGCGACGCCACGCTTGCCAGAGCCGCCGAGATCCTCAGCCTCAATGTTGGTGATGCCGGCCTCATCGCCCGCATTGGCGGCGACGAGTTTGTCATTCTCATTCCTCAGGTGAATGATTTACACGTGGTCACATCGATCGCGTCCAACATCATAGCGGCGTTCCAGCATCCATTCGATTTTCAAGGTTTCACCTGCCGCTGCGGCGTCTCGATCGGCATCGCCTTTGGCGAGGCGCACGAGAATGACGCGCGCAAGATCCTTATCAATGCCGACCTCGCCCTCTACCGCGCAAAGGCGATGGGTCGGAACCGATATGAATTCTTCACGCAAAACCTCCAGGCCGAGATCGTCAATCATAAGCGCACGGCGGATGAGATCCTGGCGGGGCTGGAACAGGGTGAATTCGAAACCTGGTATCAACCGCAACTTTGCGCCAGAACCGGGGAGATTGCAGGTATGGAAGCGCTCGTTCGTTGGCGCCACCCAACCCGAGGAATTTTGACACCTGACAAATTCCTGGACATTGCTGAAGAGTTGGATGTCGTGCAGGCGCTCGACCGGCTGACATTGCAGTCTGCTCTTCAGGACCGGCGCCTGTGGAGACTGAAGGGCTTGGAGATTCCACGCGTTTCGGTCAACGTTTCGGTGCGCCGTTTGCATGATGCGCATCTGCTCGAAAGCCTGCAGCAGCTTTATATCGTGCCTGGCGAAGTGGTGTTCGAGCTGGTGGAGTCCATCTTCCTCGATGACAGCGACGAACAGGTCGTTCAGAATCTCGACAAGGTCAAAGCCCTTGGCATCGATATCGAGATAGACGACTTCGGCACGGGGCATACGTCGCTTATTAGCTTGCTGCGCCTCAAACCGAAGCGTCTGAAGATCGACCGCCAGTTGGTGATGCCGATCCTCAACTCACCGCAGGAGCGCGCGCTGGTTCGCTCCATCATCGACATTGCCCGTTCGCTCGGTGTTGAAACCGTGGCTGAAGGCGTGGAAACCATGGAGCACGCTGCGATGCTGAAAGATATGGGCTGCGACATCCTTCAAGGCTTTGCCTTCGCCGCGCCTTTGCCAGCACATGAGTTTTCAACCTTTGCCAGGCAGCAGGAAATGCGTCGCGTGTCCTGATATGCGCGGGCTCATCCCGGTCGAAGAAAGGCTTTTGCCTTCCGGGTATTTTCCACTAAGGAAAGACCGCGCATTTTTTGTAAATATCGCGGCCCTCTACGGGAAACGCCGCCTGGTCTGGTTCTATCGTCATGTCGCATAACACGTTCGGTCATCTCTTCCGCGTTTCCACCTGGGGCGAAAGCCATGGTCCGGCGCTCGGCTGCGTGGTGGATGGCTGCCCTCCCGGCATTCGCTTTACAATTGCGGAAGTGCAGGCCTGGATGGATAAGCGAAAGCCCGGCCAGAGCCGCTTCGTCACCCAGCGGCGCGAAGACGATATCGTTAAGGTTCTTTCCGGCGTGATGCTGGATGAGGACGGCGAGACCATGATCACCACGGGCACGCCGGTGTCCATGCTGATCGAAAACACCGACCAGCGCTCCAAGGATTACGGCGAAATTGCCAAGCGCTACCGTCCGGGCCACGCCGACTTCACCTATGATCTGAAATACGGCATTCGTGACTATCGCGGTGGCGGACGTTCTTCTGCTAGAGAGACCGCCGCGCGCGTGGCAGCCGGTGCATTGGCTCGCAAGGTCGTGCCCGGAATGACCGTTCGCGCAGCACTGGTTCAGATCGGAAAACACAAGATCAACCGCAACAACTGGAGCTGGGATCAGGTGAACAAGAACCCGTTCTTCTGTCCGGACCCTGAGATGGTGCCGGTGTGGGAAGAGTATCTCGATGCCATCCGCAAGGCGGGGTCCTCCATTGGTGCAGTGGTGGAAGTGGTCGCCGAGGGCGTTCCGGCAGGCATCGGTGCGCCAATCTATGCCAAGCTCGATCAGGATATCGCCTCCAATCTGATGTCGATCAACGCCGTCAAGGGCGTCGAAATCGGCGATGGCTTTGCCTCGGCAGAACTCTCCGGTGAAGAAAACGCCGACGAGATGCGCATGGGCAATGAGGGCCAGCCGATCTTCCTGTCGAACCACGCAGGCGGTATTCTGGGTGGCATCGCGACGGGGCAGCCAGTCGTCGCCCGCTTTGCCATCAAACCCACCTCATCGATCCTGACCGAACGTCAGTCTATCGATGCGGACGGCAACAATGTCGATGTCCGCACCAAGGGTCGCCACGATCCTTGCGTCGGTATCCGCGCCGTACCAATCGGCGAAGCCATGGTCGCTTGCACTGTAGCAGACCATTATCTGCGCGACCGCGGCCAGAGCGGACGACTGAAATAACAAGGGGAGAAACAGCATGGCATACGATCAGAAACGCGTCGTTGAAGCCATCCGCGCCTTCGAAGCTGGCGAGATCGTGGTGGTCATGGATGATGACGGCCGAGAGAACGAAGGCGATTTGATCGTCGCTGCCGTGCATTGTACGGCTGAGAAGATGGCCTTCATCGTGCGCCACACGTCCGGCATCGTTTGCGCCCCCATGCCGCGCGAGGAGGCCAAACGGCTGAACCTCAACGCAATGGTAGCGGAGAACGATAGCGCCCATACGACAGCCTTCACCGTCTCCGTCGATTTCAAGCACGGTACGAGCACCGGTATCTCGGCTGACGACCGCACGCTGACAGTGCGCAATCTCGCCAATCCAAATGCTGGCCCTGCGGATTTCACCCGCCCCGGCCACATCTTTCCACTGGTATCACGTGAGGGCGGCGTTCTGATGCGCTCCGGCCACACGGAGGCCGCCGTCGATCTCTGCAAGCTTGCCGGTCTGCCGCCGATCGGCTGCATATGCGAACTCGTCAACGACGACGGCAGCGTCATGCGCGGACCACAAGTTTCGAGCTTTGCGCAAATCCACCGCCTGAAGCAGGTGTCGGTTGCCGATCTGATCGCCTACCGCCAGCGCAAGGAAACACTGGTCGAGATGGAGAGCGAATTCACGATCGAAACGCCGTTCGGTCCGGCCAAGGCGCAGACCTACTCCCTTCCTTGGGACCCGATGCAGCATATGGCGGTGATCTTTGGCGATATCCGCGATGGCGTCGATATTCCGGTGCGGCTGCATCCAGAGAACGTGGCCGACGACATTTTCGGCAGCAAGCAGCCAGTGCGCCATTACATGCAGAAGATTGCAGAAGAAGGCCGCGGCGTCATCGTCTATTTGCGCGAAGGCTCCGTCGGTGTCGGCAAGGTTGAAGGCCGGCGCAAGTCGCGAGATGCCGACGAAGCTCATGAGCAGGCACGTTCACGCGAGGAAGAGTGGCTGGAGATCGGCCTTGGCGCTCAGATTCTCAAGGAACTCGGCATCAGCTCCATCAAGCTTCTGACGACACGCGAGCGCCACTATGTCGGCCTTGAAGGCTTCGGCATCCAGATCAGCTCGACTGATCTTTGCTGATACTCACCCAGAGCGCCGTGCGTCCAGTCGGACGCACATAGGTCGCTCTATCTTCTTCGATCTGCCCAACGTGCTTTGCGAAATTCGATTCCGATTTTCGGGCCTGTGTTGTAAGCCAAGAGCGATATATCCCGATCTTAACTATGCGTTTTCAAGCCAGCCGTCGAGGTAACGCACGCTCTCCACACCGGTGAACTTTGCCAACCGATTGAGCTCGGCATCCAGCTTCTCCAGCCTGCCGGACGATGCTCGCACGCCCTTTTCGAGCCAGAGTCTCCTGACGTCGAGGGAGCCGTTCCTGCGCTCGGCCTTCATATCGATGCGTCCAATCATGCGATCGCCTTCGAGAAGCGGAAAAACATAATAGCCATATTGGCGCTTCGGTTCCGGCACGAAGACTTCGATACGATAGAAGAATCCGAAGAGGCGCTCCGTGCGGGCACGGTCGCGCAAGAGCGGATCGAAGGGGCTGAGAACCCGGATCCGCTGCGGCGGCTGGATTGCTGCCTGCGCGTCCATCTCCTCGACAAAGCTGGCGAAGGCGTAAGACGCGCGGTCCTTTGCGCCATTGGCCGAAACCAGCGAGACCTCCACCAGTTCATCCCGATGGGACGTCACCCAGTTCTTCGCCTCATTCGGCGTCACAAGATCGAAGAAGGCCGAGATCTCCCCCGATGTCGCAAAACCAAGCCGCAACAGCGCCTGACGGCAGGCCCAGTCGATGAACGCCTCTTGGCTCACCTCACGGTCGTAATGCTCCTTGAGGATAACGCGCTCTGAAAGATCGTAGATCTTCTGGAAATTCAAGCGACCGGAAATGGCAAGCCTTCCCGTGTGCCACATATATTCCAGTGCGGTTTTGGACGGATGCCAGTTCCACCAGCCCCCGGATTGATGATCTTGCGCCTTCATATCGCGCGACATCACCGAGCCGTTTTCCGCAATGTGCCGATAGGTGTCGTCAAAGGCGGAATCGAACCCTTCTCCATGCCATTTGCGCCACCGCTCCTGCATGATTGGCTCGCGGCGGCGGAAACGGTGTTTCCAGTAGGGGTAGAAGGCCGTCGGCAGGATCGACGCATCATGCGTCCAGTGCTCGAAAAGTGTGCGGTCTTCTTCCAGCAGCGTTGTCAGATGCTCGCGCTTATACGTCTGATTTCTGGAGAAGATGATCTGGTGATGGGCGCGTTCAACAGTAGCAATGCTATCTACCTGCACGAAGCCAAGGGTCGTGATGAGCTCGAGCAGCCCTTCCTTCGACATGGCCTTGTTTGGCGGTGCCGAAAGACCTTGCCGCGCCAGGAAGATGCGTCGTGCTGCTTCATTTGAAACCAGAATCGCCATGTTCTGAAGTCTAAGATTCCCGTTTGGCGAAATCAACGTTCTTTTTTTGTTCTTGATTTAATCAAGCCGAGTTTGTGTTTATAGAAGCGCAACGGACGATAAGGGAAACGGCGTGGACATTCGGTTCCGGAATGCGGGTGTAACCTTCGAGGGGCGGACAGCGCTTGCGCCGCTCGACCTTTCGCTGTCGGAACGACGCGTCGGCGTTATCGGCCTCAATGGCTCGGGCAAGACCACGTTTGCGCGATTGATCAATGGTCTCACCAAGCCCAGCACCGGCAGGGTCGTCGTCAACGGTCTTGATACGGTGAAGGATGCCGATGCTGTCCTTAAACAAGTGGGCTTCGTTTTCCAGAACCCGCAAAACCAGATCATCATGCCGATCGTCCGTGACGACATCGCCTTCGGGTTGAGGAATCGTGGCCTCGGCAAGAGCGATGTCGATGAGGCGGTGGAGGAGGTTTTGCAGCGCTTCGGTATCGCCCATCTCTCTGGCCGCCGTGCGCATGAATTGTCGGGCGGCGAGTTGCAGCTCGCAGCGCTTGCGGCGCTGTCCATCACTGGCCCAAAAATTCTGATTCTGGACGAACCGACGAACCAGCTTGATCTGAAGAACCGCGCGGTCGTCGAGAAGACCGTTCTGGGGCTGAAGCAGGATGTAGTGGTCATCACACACGATCTGCCGCTGCTTGAGACGTTCGACCGTGTTTTGCTCTTTCACCAAGGCATGCTGACGTTGGAGGGCAAACCGGGCGATGTGATTGACCGATACCGGGAGATCGCGCTTTCATGAGAAGCCTTTACGGCGAAGGAACAGGCTGGCTCTACAGGCTTTCGCCACGCGTAAAATTATTGGGCCTCGCCGGTTTTAGCGCGGCCCTGTTTCTCACACGCGACCCCATCGTCTTGGCTCTTGCGGTTGTCGTGGCGGCGCTTATTCTCTGGCAGGCACATCTCGGGCTGCGCGACACGCTTTCCCGCCTTCGCCCGGTCTTTCTCACCATCGCTCTCATCGCCGTTTTCAGCTTTCTGCTGATCCCTGTGTTGGATGCCACAATCACGCTTTTGCGGCTAAGCGCTCTGACATTGCTGGCAACAGCGGTGACCGCAAGCGTCAGCATCGCGCAATTCATGGACGAGATCACAACCGCGCTCCAGCCGCTTGAAAAGCTTGGTCTCGCAAAGGCAGCCGATGTAGGCCTTGCGGTTGGTCTTGTGGTCCGCTTCGTCCCTGAGATCGTCAGCCGATATCACACGTTGAGCGATGCGCACAGGGCACGCGGCAGCCGTGTGAAGCTGAATAGCATTCTCGTCCCACTCATCATTATGACGTTGAAGGATGCGGACGCAATTGCGGATGCCATTGACGCGCGCGGCTTCAGAGGTCAAACCTCACTCAGACAAAAGGGAGACACCCCATGAAGACCCGTGACCTGGTTCTGATCTCACTGTTTTCGGCCATCATCATCGCGCTTGGCCTGTTGCCGCCTATCACGCTCGGCTTCATTCCGGTTCCGATCACGGCACAGTCGCTGGGTGTCATGCTGGCGGGCGTGGTGCTTGGAGCCAAGCGCGGCACGCTTGCCGTACTGTTGACGATCCTGATTGCAGCGATCGGCTTGCCAGTGCTTTCTGGCGGCAGAGGTGGCCTGTCGATTTTCACCACGCCGACGACGGGATATCTGATCGGCTGGATCGCCGCAGCCTTCGTAACCGGTACTCTGTCCGAGCGTCTC
This sequence comes from Agrobacterium larrymoorei, assembly GCF_037722385.1. GTDB lineage: Bacteria > Pseudomonadota > Alphaproteobacteria > Rhizobiales > Rhizobiaceae > Agrobacterium > Agrobacterium larrymoorei_C. Next base: position 10,162 of record NZ_JBBKAQ010000008.1, on the reverse strand, counting down.
GTGAAGGCAAGCCAGCCGGCACTGACCCAAGGCATCGGCTTCTTCCTCGCCAGCGTTGCCGGTGGCGTGATTGTTCTTTACGCGTTCGGCATCACCTATCTCGCTTTTGCGACCGGCATCGGTTTCAGCAAAGCCTTTTTCGGCTCCATGGCCTTCATCCCGGGCGACCTCCTCAAAGCCGTCTTGGCAGCACTTGCCGGCCGTGCCGTAATGGCGGGCTATCCACTGCTGCCGCAGCGGGCCTAACTCGAACTTCCACGCGTTTCAGGAGTAAGCTGACCATGGCCACACGGCTTTACGAGCATCCGATCTTCCTGGAACACATCACCCCTGAGGGGCATCCGGAGCGACCGGACCGGCTGCGCTCGCTCAATATCGCGCTCGAACATCCGAATTTCGAGCGGCTGGTTCGCAAGCAAGCACCGCAGGCCAATGAAGATGCGGTGCTTCTTGCTCATCCTGAAAGCCATCTTCTTTCAGTGATGCGCCAGATCCCCGAAGAAGAAGGCGAAATCAATCGTATCGAAGCCGATACTTACGCCTCGCCGAAAAGCCTGCAAGCGGCTCTCACCGGTATTGGCGCGGCGATGGCTGCCGTGGATGACGTGTTCAAGGGCGAGGCCGACAATGTTTTCGTCGCAAGCCGCCCGCCTGGTCACCATGCAGAAACCGAAAAGGCGATGGGCTTCTGTCTCTTCAACAATGCTGCGATCGCCGCTCGTCATGCGCAGAAGGTGCATGGTGCCGAACGTGTGGCCATAGTCGATTGGGATGTGCACCACGGCAACGGCACGCAGGATATTTTCTGGGATGACACCTCGGTACTTTTCTGTTCCACGCACCAGATGCCGCTTTATCCCTGGAGCGGCAACAAGAACGAGACGGGCGTAAAGAACAACGTGGTCAATGCGCCGCTCTCCCCCAATACGGGCAGCGACCATTTCCGCGAGGCCTTTAAGTCCCGGGTTCTGCCGGCGATAGCCGATTTCTCGCCGGACCTGATCATCATCTCCGCTGGATTTGACGCGCATCACCGCGATCCGCTTGCCCACATCAATCTCGTCGGTGAGGATTTCGACTGGGCGACGGGGCGAATTCTGGAGATGGCGGATAAATATGCCGGCAACCGGGTCGTCAGTCTGCTGGAAGGCGGTTATGATCTGGAAGGGCTGGCGGAATCGGCGGCCATGCATATTTTGAGAATGATGAAGGGTTGAAGATGACGGAAAATGCGAACACAGCCGATGTCAGCGGTTATTCTTTCGAAAAGGCCGTCGCCGAGCTGGAAAGCATTGTTGCCCGCCTGGAACGCGGCGATGTCGCATTGGACGAATCCATTGCCATCTATGAGCGCGGCGAAGCCCTGAAGAAGCACTGTGAAGCACTGCTGACCACCGCTGAAAAGCGCATCGAGAAGATCCGCCTCGACCGCGCCGGTAAGCCGCAGGGCGTGGAGCCACTAGACGGCGAATAAGGCTCGCGCGTCGCGCACCTTGCCCGCAGGATTCCCTCCTACGACTGGCCGCTGCTCTAGTAACGCTGCCTCCATAAGAGAATGCTCACGCGCCATCCAAAATCGTGGTACCCTGCGCAGCAACCACGGTAGAGGACCAACCCATGTCTTTTTTCCCAGGCAATGATCCCGCCGTCGGCGATGCATTCGCATGTGATGCAATCGAGAACCTGATCGTCCCCCGTTCAAGCGACATTGGCGGCTTTTCTGTGAGGCGCGCCTTGCCGACGCGAGATCGCCGTCTCGTTGGCCCGTTCATCTTCTTTGACAGGATGGGGCCGGCGATCCTCAAGGCGGGGGAAGCGCTGGATGTAAAGCCGCATCCGCATATCGGGCTCTCCACCGTTACTTATCTGTTCGATGGCGAGATCAAGCATCGCGATAGCCTTGGGACTGAAATCGTCGTTCGACCCGGCGACATCAACCTGATGACGGCAGGTCGCGGTATCGTTCATTCGGAACGCACGCCGGAAAATCTGCGCGGCAATCCTTTTTCCATGTCCGGCCTGCAAACTTGGCTTGCCCTTCCGAACGACAAGGAAGAAATTGCTCCAGACTTCGCCCACACCGAACGCGATGCGATGCCAATGATCGATATTGCTGGGGCAACCGGTCGCGTGGTTATCGGTGACTTTGCTCGCCTACGCTCTCCGGTAAAGACCCTCACTGACACGCTCTACGTCGATCTTTCGCTGGCAGCAGGCGCAAAGTTTCCCTTTCCTGCCGATCACGAGGAACGGGCTATCTATATTCTGTCCGGCTCGCTGGAAGTCGCCGGTGACGTGTTTGCCGCGGACCAATTGCTGGCCTTTCGCGCTGGCGACGACATAACCTTAAAGGGCGGTGTCGATGGTTGTCACATCATGCTTTTCGGCGGCGCAGCGTTGAATTCACGGCGTTATATCTGGTGGAATTTCGTCTCGTCATCAAAAGAACGCATAGAACAGGCCAAGGAAGAGTGGAGAACCGGACGTTTCGATATCGTACCGGGGGACGAAGAGGAGTTTGTCCCTTTGCCCAAAGGTTGAAGTTCGCTAGAGGGCCGTGCGTCCCCTCGGGCGCACAAAGGACGTTTTAACTGTTTGGATCTACGCACCGTGCTTTTCCGAAAATCGATTTCGATTTTCGGGCCGATGCTGTAGACAGAAGAAATGCTTGCCGAAGGCTGCGCCCTCCCCCATCTAAAGGGTGCATTTGAAAAAACGCGAAGGCCAAACACTTTGACCGGAATGCCAGACACACCATTGCTTGACCGGGTGAAATTCCCATCCGATCTCAAAGCGATAGAGGATCGCGACCTCCCGCAACTCGCAAGAGAACTGCGCGACGAGATGATCGATGCCGTTTCCAAGACGGGCGGACATCTGGGTGCTGGCTTGGGTGTGGTGGAACTGACGATCGCCATTCACAAGGTGTTCAACACACCTGACGACCGGTTGATCTTCGATGTCGGACACCAGTGCTATCCGCACAAGATCCTGACCGGTCGTCGCGATCGCATTCGCACTCTGCGCCAGGAAGGCGGCCTTTCTGGCTTCACCCGCCGTGCCGAAAGCGAGTATGACGATTTCGGCGCCGGCCACTCCTCAACCTCGATTTCCGCTGGCCTTGGCATGGCTGTTGCCGCAGAACTCGATGGAAGCGACCGCAAGGTGATTGCGATCATCGGCGATGGCTCGATGTCGGCCGGCATGGCTTTCGAAGCGCTGAACAATGCCGGTGCGCTGGATGCGCGACTGATCGTCATCCTTAACGACAACGACATGTCGATTGCGCCGCCGACGGGCGCCATGAGCGCCTATCTCGCACGTCTGGCATCAGGCCGGACCTATATGGGTTTCCGCGATTTCGGCAAGAAGCTGACCGCCTATCTCGGCAAGACCATCGACCGCGCCATTACCCGTGCCGTGACGCACGCACGCGGCTATGTGACCGGCGGCACGCTGTTCGAGGAGCTTGGTTTCTATCATATCGGTCCGATCGACGGCCATTCCTTCGACCACCTTCTCCCCGTCCTGCGCAATGTGCGCGACAATCAGAAGGGCCCGGTGCTGATCCATGTCGTGACGCAGAAGGGCAAGGGCTACGCGCCTGCCGAAGCCGCCGCCGACAAATACCACGGCGTCAACAAGTTCGACGTCATCACCGGCACGCAGGCGAAGGCAAAGCCGAACGCGCCGAGCTATACATCCGTCTTTGCCGAGGCACTGGTTCAGGAAGCAAAGCTCGATGACAAGATCGTCGGCGTCACCGCTGCCATGCCGAACGGCACGGGCCTCGATAAGCTCGCAGAACTCTTTCCCAAGCGCACCTTCGATGTCGGCATTGCCGAGCAGCATGCCGTAACCTTCGCAGCGGGACTTGCTGCCGAAGGCTACAGGCCGTTCTGCGCGCTCTACTCCACCTTCCTGCAGCGCGGTTACGACCAGCTGGTGCATGATGTGGCATTGCAAGGCTTGCCTGTCCGCTTTCCGATCGACCGCGCGGGCTTCGTTGGTGCGGACGGCCCAACGCATGCCGGCTCCTTCGACACCACGTTCCTTGCCACCCTCCCCGGCATGGTGGTGATGGCCGCTTCCGACGAGGCGGAGTTGAAACACATGGTGCGCACCGCCGCCGCCTATGACGAGGGTCCGATCTCCTTCCGCTATCCGCGTGGAGAAGGTGTGGGGATCGACATGCCCGCCCGTGGTGAAATCCTCGAAATCGGCAAGGGTCGCCTGGTCAAGGAAGGCTCGAAGATTGCGCTCCTCTCCTTCGGCACGCGTCTCGCCGAATGTCTGGCAGCTGCGGAGGATCTCGACGCAGCAGGGCTTTCGACGACGGTCGCCGACGCGCGCTTCGCCAAGCCGCTCGATCTTGATCTTATCCGCCAGTTGGCGAGCCACCACGAGGTTCTCGTCACCATCGAAGAGGGCTCATCCGGCGGCTTTGGCGCTCAGGTGCTGCACTTCATGGCAGCATCTGGTCTTCTCGACACAGACATCAAGGTGCGCACGCTCACCCTGCCCGATCAGTGGGTCGAGCAGGCAAAGCCGGAGACAATGTATGCCGAAGCGGGCCTCGACCGTGCCGGCATCATCAAGACGGTATTTCACGCTTTAGGCCAGAAAGAGGTGGGCGTCGGCTTCGCAGGCTAAAGCCTATCGCATGTCGGTATCGCAAGGTCGCTTCACCCTTTTGCGCGGCATGCTTTAAGCTCTTCCGGGAATTGGAAAAAGCCGCGGGAGGAGTCCTGCGGCCTTTGTTCGGATGTTGGGAATGGAAGCGCGGCTTCAGCACCTTGCCATTAAACTCGGCTTGATCTGACACTCCCTCGATACCGGGGTGTGTTACGAAGGTTACCCGTCTCCAGCCTGCGCTCAGTTCCCTGGCTTTTGCCAGAAACGGCGATCGAACGGGATAGGTGAATAATCGTGCAGCTGCGCAAGCTTCTTCACGTAGCGATTGCGATAGCTATGCTGATCCTCGTATTCAATGTTCTCAAGAACGATGTCCGCACCCAGCTCATAATAGAGATCAAGGTTGGTGAGATCCGGAACAGGCGTCTCGCCGCGCTCGCACTCGTCCTGCATCTGCCAGAAGAGTTCCTCAAGACGTCGCGCCAAAGCTGGGATGTCGCGCAAGACGCTGGTCTCGCGCTGTCTTGCGATCGACTCGCGAACGGCACGCAGGCTCTCGCGGTCGCGCTCGAATCCAATGGCGCGCGCAACGTAGTCTTCCGGGGAGGAACAAATCATTTCCGGCACGCCAGCCGCACTCACGATGCTGGCGCAGAAACGGGCGGCGAAGGTTTTGCCAGGCATGGTGAGAACCGGAAGCCCGGAGGTAATGGCGTCCGAGGCTGTTGAATGTGCGCCATATGGGAAGGTGTCGAGAAAGAGATCGGCCACGCCGATGCGAGCTATATGATATGGGTTCGGCACCTTCGGCGCAAAGACCAGCCGATCGGCCGACACGCCGCTTTGCTCTGCAAGCACTCGCAGACGTTGATTGACCCCCTCGTCCCCCGCCAGAAGCCACAACAGGCTGCCGGGCGTCTCAGACAGGATCGTCATCCACCGGGCAAAGCAACTCTCGGTGATCTTCTGCATGCCATTGAAGCTGGCATAGACAAACGCATCCTCCGGCAGGCCCACATCTGCGCGGCTCGGGCGTGCGGCGATCGGACGGTTGCGATCAAGCGGCTGGTCGCAAGCAACGCGCAGCACCTTCTCGGAATAGTAGATCTCGTTCTCCGGAGGGATCATGTACCCGTCGGAGATCAGGTATTGGTGGAACGGGCTTCCCATCGACCCTGGATAACCGCAGAAGCTGACGATCACAGGTGCCGGACGATAGGCGAAAATCTTTGCCCGAGCGTCTTTGGTGTAGCCATTGACGTCGATCAGAATATCGATCTCGTCGGAAATGATCAGCGATGCCGCCGCTGCGTCGTCAAGATCTTGGATATCGCGCCAGGTATCTATCGCGGCCCTCATCCGTGCCTGTGTGCTGTCGGGAGCGCGAACATGACCACAGTAATAGGCAAAGACTTCGACACTGGTCTTGTCATGCAGTTCCAGAACCTCGCAGAGGGCAAACCCAACGGCGTGATCGCGAAGATCAGACGACACGTAACCGACGCGCAACCGTTGGCCAGTACCGGACTTTTGTTTCGGCTTTCTGCGTGGGAAGCGGCTCAAATCAGGCTGACCGACCAACGTCTTGTTGTACCTATACGCCTTTGCGAGCTGGAACATCGGGTCGTCGGAATAACAGCTCAGCGTCAGCGAAGACATGGCATCGAGCATCTTGCGCGGGAGAACGTGGCCGGAGGGTGCAAGAACAGGCCACTTGCACTGTCGCTGCCGCAGTGACACCCAATGCTGGCCAGGCTCCGGTATCTCCGGTCTGAGTTCAAAAGCCTGCAGCAATGTGCTTTCTGCTTCCTCAAGCCGATCAGCAACTTCTAGCACCCGACCCATATTCTGCAACGCCATATGCCGATGGCTCACCGCGTCAGCGTCAACACCCTTCGTCGCCTCGGCATACTGACGCCATTGCTCCACAGCCTTGTTCATCAAGCCGGCATCTTCGAGCACACGGCCAAGGTTGATATAGCCGGGAGCAAAATCTGGATTTGCCTTGATGCAGGCTCGAAAGGCTTGGATTGCCCCTGCGCGATCCCCAATTTGGTTGAGCGCGACTGCATAATTGAAATAAGCCAAATGGATGGCGGGATTTCTATCGTTGAAGGCGACCCAGGTCTTGTAGAGCTCAGCCGCCACAACCTTCTGACCGCCATCATTGAGCGCCTCGGCGACACTCAGCAAATCCATGAAGCTAAGTTGTTGATTGCGCGCAAGGTCGAGAGCGGAGGGAGTGACGTTGTTCGAATGCGAAACGTGGGTGGCGGTCATGGCATCCTGCGACAAGGCGGAAAGAACTTGGAATTGCCGACTAAAGGCTATCCTTAGTTATCCGAGATAACTTGCCTGTGGCTGGATGTGTTTTTGTATCCGTTTCTTTGCGGCGCCGACGTCTCTACTATCGACCGCTATGCTTCAACCTATAACTTGAAAGCGCAATAGACGGATTGATTTGATAGACGTTGTCGAAGTCCTCGTCGGTAAAGTGTTCATAAGAACGCGCGGCATATTCACGGAACAGGCCTTGAAGGTCTGGCTGTATGCGTTGATGCGCCCACTCCACCAAGCCCGCTTTGAAGACAATGAAGATCGGGTAGTACTTGGCGCGAAAGAGAGGGTTGGCCATAAATAGCTTCTCCGTATCCCTTAGCGCCGCGAACAGCTCAAGGCGCCGCTCGTCGAATGTGCTGGTGTGCTGTTCACGTCCAGGAACAAGGCGATGGGTGCTAAGGCTGCGGTTGATCGCGAGAAACCGTCCTGCGTTCATGTAAGCAGCCCAATGAGGAAGAATGTCCTCATTGATCCGGGCTGAAGAAAACGACCAGCCCGTCCTGCGAATGAAAGACGTGCGCAGTATCTTGTTCCATGGGTAATTGATCGTCATCAGGAACTGCGCAGCTGAATCGAGATCGATTATATCTGCCTCACGCTCGCCGAGCGCCATGTCCCAGACCGTCTTGTCGAGGGGCGACATCTCGTCGAGGGGCCCGTCAACAGTCCTCATGAGACTGTATTTGAACGATGTGACGTCAATTTTCGTCTCATCCATCAACGGCAGCACGAGGTCAAGCGCACCGGCATGCAGAAGATCATCGGCGTCGTGACACAGGCAGTATTCGCTGTTTATCGTCGCAAGCGCCCTGTTGCGGGCAACTCCGGGGCCAGTGTTGGTTTCGCTGCGCATCAGCCTGATATTGGGGTGTCGCGAGATGTATTCTTCGACGACGGCACAGGTGTCATCGGAAGAGGCGTCGTCGACCACGACAATGTCCATGTCAGTCTCATTGCGCAGTACACTATCGAGTGTCTCGCCGATAAGGCTGGCCATGTTATAAGCTGGGATGATGACTGATATTTTTGCCATGTGAAAACCGAACATTCTCTGAAGCGCGTCGCGACCACAGCATCTGGCTGTCATTTGAGGTCAGCCTATACGCCTTAAGTCCGTATATAAACACATATAGTGATCGCACACATCTCGGCATTTTCGCACGGCATGCTTTAAAAATTTTACGACGCGGCTAGTTTCAGCCGCGTCGTGTGCTTGAGCGCTCTACCTTTAGTTGGCCTGGTAGGCCTTGAGCACCGCTTCGACCTGGGAGTTGGTCATCGCACTGAGCTGCTGCGAGGTTAGTGCGAAGGCTTGGGTGCTACCCATTCCAGCAAGCGCTGTCGTGGACAGACCTGCAAGAGCCTTGTTGCTCAGCGCCTTGATCTCACTTGTCGTGAAGAGTGCGAGTTCGGTGCTGCTCAGCGTGGTAAGCTGGGCGGAGCTGAGACCTCCAACCTGCTCGGATGTCAACGCCTCAATCTGAGTCGTGGTCATCGCGGCCAACTGCGTCGTCGAGAGCGCTGCGACCTGCTGCTGGGTCAGGTTGGCGATGTTGTCGGTGCTCAGGTTGCTCGCCGTCAGGCCTGCAAGGGCCTTGGTGCTGATAGCCTTGATCTCATCGCTCGTGAAGGTCGCCAGAGCGTTGGACGAGAGAGCGCCCAGCTGCGCCGAAGACATGGAGGCGACCTGCGCCTTCGACAGACCCACGGCAACGTCGCTGGAAAGACCAGCAAGAGCTGTTGTCGTCAGACCGGCAAGCGCCTTGGTGCTCAGTGCCGCAATCTCGCTTGAGGAGAAGACGTTCAGTTTGTCGCTGCTCAGTGCCCCAAGCTGGGCGTTGGTCAGACCCGCTACCTGCGAAGAGGTCAGTGCGGCGAGCTGCGTCGTAGTCATCGCGGCCAACTGCGTCGTCGAGAGCGCTGCGACCTGCTGCTGGGTCAGGTTGGCAATGTTGTCGGTGCTCAGGTTGCTTGCCGTCAGGCCTGCAAGGGCCTTGGTGCTGATGGCCTTGACCTCATCGCTGGAGAGCGTGGCCAGAGCGTTGGACGACAGAGCGCCCAGCTGCGCCGAAGACATCGAGGCGATCTGCGCCTTCGACAGACCCACGGCAACGTCGCTGGAAAGACCAGCAAGAGCTGTCGTCGTCAGACCGGCAAGTGCCTTGGTGCTCAGTGCCGCAATCTCGCTTGAGGAGAAGACGTTCAGTTTGTCGCTGCTCAGTGCCCCAAGCTGGGCGTTGGTCAGACCCGTTACCTGCGAGGAGGTCAGTGCGGCGAGCTGCGTCGTGGTCATCGCGGCCAACTGCGTCGTCGAGAGCGCTGCGACCTGCTGCTGCGTCAGGTTGGCAATGTTGTCGGTGCTCAGGTTGCTCGCCGTCAGGCCTGCAAGGGCCTTGGTGCTGATGGCCTTGACCTCATCGCTGGAGAGCGTGGCCAGAGCGTTGGACGACAGAGCGCCCAGCTGCGCCGAAGACATCGAGGCGACCTGCGCCTTCGACAGACCCACGGCAACGTCGCTGGAAAGACCAGCAAGAGCTGTCGTCGTCAGACCGGCAAGTGCCTTGGTGCTCAGTGCCGCAATCTCGCTGGAGGAGAAGACGTTCAGTTTGTCGCTGCTCAGTGCCCCAAGCTGGGCGTTGGTCAGGCCTGCTACCTGCGAAGAGGTCAGTGCAGCGAGCTGCGTCGTGGTCATCGCGGCCAACTGCGTCGTCGAGAGCGCTGCGACCTGCTGCTGCGTCAGGTTGGCAATGTTGTCGGTGCTCAGGTTGCTTGCCGTCAGGCCTGCAAGGGCCTTGGTGCTGATGGCCTTGACCTCATCGCTGGAGAGCGTGGCCAGAGCGTTGGACGAGAGAGCGCCCAGCTGCGCCGAAGACATCGAGGCGACCTGCGCCTTCGACAGGCCCACGGCAACGTCGCTGGAAAGACCAGCAAGAGCTGTCGTCGTCAGACCGGCAAGTGCCTTGGTGCTCAGTGCCGCAATCTCGCTTGAGGAGAAGACGTTCAGTTTGTCGCTGCTCAGTGCCCCAAGCTGGGCGTTGGTCAGGCCCGCTACCTGCGAAGAGGTCAGTGCAGCGAGCTGCGTCGTGGTCATCGCGGCCAACTGCGTCGTCGACAGAGCTGCGACCTGCTGCTGCGTCAGGTTGGCAATGTTGTCGGTGCTCAGGTTGCTCGCCGTCAGGCCTGCAAG
>NZ_JBBKAQ010000007.1:2500-5883 GCF_037722385.1 Agrobacterium larrymoorei | reverse complement strand
AGCGACCTACTCTCCCGCGTCTTAAGACGGAGTACCATTGGCGCTGGGGCGTTTCACGGCCGTGTTCGGAATGGGAACGGGTGCAGCCGCCCCGCGATAACCACCAGGTCGGCGAAACGCAACTGGCACATGCTTTTGCATGTGCTGTTGTATTCGAGAAGCTGGGTGGCGATTGCCACATTTATTTGAACACGTGATACGATCGAGTTTTATTCGATGAGCATGAACAATGGGAACGAAGAAGTCTGTCGAGCTATTAGTAACGGTAAGCTTCATGCATTACTGCACTTCCACACCCGTCCTATCGACGTGGTCGTCTTCCACGGCTCTGATAGGGAACACTCGTTTTCAGGTTGGTTTCCCGCTTAGATGCCTTCAGCGGTTATCCATTCCGTATATAGCTACTCTGCTATGCCCTTGGCAGGACAACAGATCCACCAGAGATACGTCCATCCCGGTCCTCTCGTACTAGGGACAGATCCTGTCAATATTCCTACACCCACGGCAGATAGGGACCGAACTGTCTCACGACGTTCTGAACCCAACTCACGTACCGCTTTAAATGGCGAACAGCCATACCCTTGGGACCTGCTCCAGCCCCAGGATGCGATGAGTCGACATCGAGGTGCCAAACAACCCCGTCGATATGGACTCTTGGGGGTCATCAGCCTGTTATCCCCGGCGTACCTTTTATCCGTTGAGCGATGGCCCTTCCACACGGGACCACCGGATCACTATGACCGACTTTCGTCTCTGCTCGACTTGTCAGTCTCGCAGTCAGGCTAGCTTATGCCATTGCACTCGACGACCGATTTCCGACCGGTCTGAGCTAACCATCGCGCGCCTCCGTTACTCTTTCGGAGGCGACCGCCCCAGTCAAACTACCCACCATACACTGTCCCGGATCCGGATAACGGACCGCGGTTAGACATCCACGAAGATAAGGGTGGTATTTCAAGGATGGCTCCACAGGAACTGGCGTCCCTGCTTCAAAGCCTACCACCTATCCTACACATGCCTTGGCGAATGCCAGTGTAAAGCTATAGTAAAGGTGCACGGGGTCTTTCCGTCTGACCGCAGGAACCCCGCATCTTCACGGGGAATTCAATTTCACTGAGTCTATGTTGGAGACAGCGGGGAAGTCGTTACGCCATTCGTGCAGGTCGGAACTTACCCGACAAGGAATTTCGCTACCTTAGGACCGTTATAGTTACGGCCGCCGTTTACTGGGGCTTCAGTTCAAAGCTTGCACCTCTCCCTTTAACCTTCCAGCACCGGGCAGGCGTCAGACCCTATACGTCGTATTGCTACTTCGCAGAGCCCTGTGTTTTTGATAAACAGTCGCTACCCCCTGGTCTGTGCCACCCCATCACACTTGCGTGCAAAAGGGTCACGCTTCTTCCGAAGTTACGCGTGCAATTTGCCGAGTTCCTTCAACATAGTTCTCTCAAGCGCCTTGGTATACTCTACCTGACCACCTGTGTCGGTTTCGGGTACGGTCTATACGGTGGAGCTATTTCCTGGAACCTCTTCGCCGCCCAACCAATCCAATAAGGTTGAACAACACACAAGATCCGTCACTACCACCAGGCCCACGAATATTAACGTGGTTCCCATCGACTACGCGTGTCCGCCTCGTCTTAGGGGCCGGCTAACCCTGCTCAGATTAACTTTAAGCAGGAACCCTTGGTCTTTCGGCGAGGGAGTCTCTCACTCCCTTTATCGTTACTCATGTCAACATTCGCACTTCCGATATCTCCAGCAGCCCTCACGGGTCCGCCTTCACAGACTTACGGAACGCTCCGCTACCACACATCTTACGATGTATCCTCAGCTTCGGTGCATGGCTTTAGCCCCGTTACATTTTCGGCGCAAAGACCCTTATTTAGACCAGTGAGCTGTTACGCTTTCTTTAAATGATGGCTGCTTCTAAGCCAACATCCTGGTTGTTTTGGGATCCTCACATCCTTTCCCACTTAGCCATGACTTGGGGACCTTAGCTGGAGGTCAGGGTTGTTGCCCTCTTCACGACGGACGTTAGCACCCGCCGTGTGTCTGCCGACTAGTACTCCTCGGTATTCGGAGTTTGGTTAGGATCAGTAAGACGGTGAGTCCCCATAGCCCATCCAGTGCTCTACCCCCGAGGGTATTCGGTCGACGCTCTACCTAAATAGATTTCGCGGAGAACCAGCTATTTCCGAGTTTGATTGGCCTTTCACCCCTAGCCACAAGTCATCCCGAACTATTGCAACAGTTATGGGTTCGGCCCTCCAGTTGGTGTTACCCAACCTTCAGCCTGCTCATGGCTAGATCACTCGGTTTCGGGTCTAATGCAACGAACTGAACGCCCTGTTCAGACTCGCTTTCGCTACGCCTACACCTACCGGCTTAAGCTTGCTCGTTACACTAAGTCGTTGACCCATTATACAAAAGGTACGCCGTCACCCTTGCGGGCTCCGACTGTTTGTAGGCATCCGGTTTCAGGTTCTATTTCACTCCCCTCGTCGGGGTGCTTTTCACCTTTCCCTCACGGTACTTGTTCGCTATCGGTCATGCACGAGTACTTAGGCTTGGAGAGTGGTCTCCCCATGTTCAGACAGGATTTCACGTGTCCCGCCCTACTCAAGGACAATGACTGTTCTACGCGTACGGGGCTATCACCCGCTATGGCCGACCTTTCCAAATCGTTCCGCTTTATTCATCATTGCCACTGGCCTGGTCCGCGTTCGCTCGCCACTACTTACGGAGTCTCGGTTGATGTCCTTTCCTGCAGGTACTTAGATGTTTCAGTTCCCTGCGTTCGCTTCTTACACCCTATGTATTCAGGTGCAGATACCTCATTGCGATATCTAGAAACCTCTTTCGCTGAACCCTTGAACCCGATCTCCCGGGTGTCCTCTGTCCTCACGGCCGTAGGCCTGCGGACGGCGCGCCAAACGATTGGCGACGACCTGAAGGTCTGTATGGGAAGCCCCATGCAAACCAATAAGAAGATTATTCAAGTGTGCAGCAAAACAGATTTTCTAGATATCTGAGGTGGGTTGCCCCATTCGGAGATCCATGGATCAAAGCTTATTCGCAGCTCCCCACGGCTTTTCGCAGCGTATCACGTCCTTCTTCGCCTGTGCATGCCAAGGCATCCACCAAATGCCCTTAATTCACTTCTTCGTTCTCATTGTCTATGCTCATCCATATTTGCTTGATTTGGAATTCCTGATCCTCTTCGCATTCGCTTGAGGGGTTCCAAATCCGGCCATACTGCAACCTCTCGGTATTCATAAGACCCGCAAAATCCGATTACCTTTTACAATCAGATATTTCTTGATGCCATCGACGTGTTCGGTACGGTCTTCTTTGAGGGCACGCCGGTGCACCTCGAAGCC
>NZ_JBBKAQ010000006.1:0-440504 GCF_037722385.1 Agrobacterium larrymoorei | reverse complement strand
GGTAAGTGACCGTAATTGTTGTGTTTTTTCGATCGGGCAGGAGCTTTTGCGTTCAGAGCATCACCAATTCACGCTTGGAGAGACACTCACGCTCTCAGAACTGCGTCGCGTTCACCAACTTTACCCTGCGCCGCAAGCGCTTCTGCATCGGCTGATCGAAGTACTGCGTCAAAGCCCAAGCAAAGATTGTAGCGAATGCGGTGAAAAGCAGTCCGGCGGGATAGGCGATCCACTCCGTTCCTGACCACGGCATGAGGAAAGCGACCCATGCAAGCAAGGGAATATGGAGAACGTACAGGCCGTAGGAGGCGGTTCCCAGAAACGAGGAGATCCAAGCCAACCGTCCTTCCAGCGCAACCTTGCTGGCAACCGTCAGCAGGACAGGCCAGACGAGAAAGACCACGAAGAGATCGAAGAAGGGACGAACATCCTTTGTCATTGGCAGGAAGAGGATCAGGCAGACGAGCGCCAGGCACAGAAGTGCGAGGTGCTGGTGCCTGATCTGGCCACCGGTGTGGTAGCGGTAGATCAACACTCCGACGAAGAAGGAGAAAAACACACGCGCCATGCCCGCATACATTTCATGCCAGCGAAAGCCCGCATGCAACTTGCCGAACTCGGTAGCGGCAACCACCAGACCGACGGCGGCAACTGCGATAACCACCGCGATCTTACCGCTCTTCCAACGCGCACCCCACTTCGCGTAGACGACGTTGGCCACCAGTTCATTGAACAGCGACCATGCAGGGCTGACAAGAAAGAGCGCTCCGTTGAGTGTCAGTGTAAACGGGGCCGGCAGGAAGAGAACGCTTGTGAGCAAGGCGAACGCCAGCTCACCGAGGCTGATCTTTCGGTGCAGGTCATCGATGGGGGTTGGCAGGTCAAGCGCGTAAAGGCAGACGAAAAACGCCGCCATGATGGCAAGTGCGATGATGTAGAGCGGGTAAAGCCTATAAAAGCGCGCCTTCATGAAGGTGAGCGTGGAGATTTTGCCGGTTCGCAACCTTTCGCCATAGGCATGCGCCAGAACGAAGCCACTCAGCGCGAAGAACAAATCGACGGCCAGATAGCTGGACGCTTCCGGTCTGCCAAAAAAGAATTCCGCGTGACGGTGGACGATTGCGACAGCTGCAACGCCCCGAATTCCATCCAACAAAACGAAACGTTCGGGCTGAGGCGTCGCAATCATCAAAAGTCTCAGAGGTCGATAAAACGCAAAAACGCGACAGCCTCCCTCCGGTTCACCCTTCTCAGCAAAAAACTTAGACGATCAGGCCGCGCGCCACGACAGGCCAGACCTCAGGCTCGGACATGTCTTCGCCGATTACCGTCAAGCTATCGACGAGATTGGTCACCACGCAGGCGTGGTTTGGGACGATGCGAAGCTTGTCGCCCACCTTGAGCCCGATCGGTCCCTCGGTGACAAGACGCCCATGCTCCTCCGACAGCTGATCGATTGTGATGTCCTCACGGCCCAGCACATGTCCATAGCCCGTGAGACCGAGGAGGTCCGACGTCAGCGCTTTTGAGCCAGCATCGATGATGGCGCGATTTTCTGCCGGAACCGAAACGACGGTGGCAATGACGTTCAAGGCGCACTCGTCCCAGCCACAGACTCCGCGGCTGACGAGCGATCTGTCGTTATAGACGTATGTTCCGGGTCGGTATTCGGTAACGACCGGTGCCTTCGCTGCATGCATCATCGAGGGTGTGCCGCCCGAGGTGATGACGGGAACAGCAATTTCTTTGTCTTCGATCATACGCTTGGCGTCCGTCATGAAGCTTTGAACTGCTGCCTCACCTGACGGCGATGGATAAGTCATCAATCCGCCGAACACCAATCCCGGTGCCTGATCGATGACGATGGCGAGTTCGGCAGCCGCCTCCGGCGTTGGCACGCCGCAACGGTTCGCGCCTGTGTTGCACTCCACGAGAACTGTCAGCGACTGCCCAGCGTCGGCGAAAGCCTCGGAGAGACCATCGACAACTTCCACGCTATCGGCCACGACTGACAGGCGAACCTTGCCGGCCAGCGCCCGCAACTGCTTCAATTTTGCAGTCCCGAGAATGTTGTAGGTGATCAGAACGTCGTTGATCGCTTCGCTACCCGCGACCATGGCTTCTGCTTCCGACACCTTCTGGCAGGTAATCCCGACAGCACCTGCCTCCAGCTGCATTTCGGCGACAGCCGGAAGCTTGTGGGTCTTGATGTGCGGCCTGACCCTCAACCCGTGGACATCAGCATAATCTTGAAAGCGGGAAATATTCTTCTTGGCAATGTCGAGGTCCACGACAACGGCGGGCGTGTTGAGCTCGGCAATCTGCTGGTCGGATAAGGGCATGACATCCTCGGAGGCAACTCTGGTTCGGCGGCGGGACGCTATATCCCTTTCAATCCCATTGCTACAGGAAGATGAAGAAATAGCGCCCGCGCCTAGTTCGTGCCAAACCAGTCCGACCAGCTTGTCGTCACCCCACTGCTGGTGCGCGCTCATCAATGGAAGCGAAGACATCCTTCGCGGCAAACAGGCCGTTCAACGCGGCTGGAAACCCAGCATAAACGGCCATCTGCATGATGATTTCAGCGATCTCATCGCGCGAAAGGCCAACATTCAGACCGGCCTCGATATGCACCTTCAACTGAGGCGCGGCGTTGCCCATGGCTGTCAGCGCCGCGATGGTCGCGATTCCCCTCGCCTTGGTATCGAGCCCAGGTCTGCTGTAAATATCGCCGAAGGGAAATTCCAACAGATAGGTTGCGAAGTCCGGTGCGATATCGGCGAGCGCCGCAATCACTTTTGCTCCGGCTTCTCCGTCTATCTCAGCGAGCGCGCGTTTGCCGCGTTCCAGCCGGGTTTCGCTTAGGGTTGTTTGTGACTGCGTCATCATCCATCATCCTCTGACTGTCGCCGGCATATCCGGCGATCTTCTGGTCGAGGACGATGAGGCATTGCTGGAGTTCGGCCACCCGATCGCGAACCTGGTCGCGATGCGCTTCCAGCATCTCCTGCCGTTCAGGCCCGGTCGCATCTCCCTGTTTTCGCAAGGCGGCATAACGCAGCATGTCCCGGATAGGCATGCCGGTGGTTTTCAGCCTTCCGAGAAACTCGATCCAGATGAGGATTTCGGAATCATAATCGCGCCTGCTCGAGCGGTCGCGATCGGCATAGGGAAGCAGGCCGATCCGCTCGTAATAGCGGATCGTGTAGGCCGAGAGGCCGGAGCGCTTTGCAAGTTCACCGATCTTCATCAGCACCTCATCGTCATAACGCAGAGGAGGCTACAAGTTAGAGCGCACTCTAGGTCAATAGCCATTCGGAGCTTATGAGCGAAATAGTTCAGAGGATGCCGGAGATGCTTTGCCACCGGCACCGGATCAATTACTCCGGCATGGTAATCTGCAGTTTCACATCGGTCTCGCGCGCTTCCACCGCACGGTCGAAGCCAGCGATACTGTCCTCGAAGGGGATGGTGGCCGAGATCAGCGGCTTCAAATCGACCTTGCCAGAGCCGATCAGTGCAAGCGCGCGGTCGTAGACATTGGCGTAACGGAAGACGGTCTCGACCCGCAGTTCCTTGGCCTGCAATCCAACGATGTCGACCGGCACCGGATCGACCGGCATGCCGACAAGCACGATCGCACCGCCTGGACGGGCGAGCTTTGCCATGCCGAGAATAGCTGGCGCCGCACCTGAGCATTCGAAAACGATATCGCAGCCCCAGCCATCGGTTGCTTTGGCGACTGCATCCGGCAGGGAGGTCCCGCGGATATTGACCGTCTCGATGCCATCATAGGCGCCGATGATATCAAGCTTGGGCTGAGCAAGATCGGCAACAATCACCTTGGCGCAACCACCCGCAAGGGCAGCAAGCGCCACCATCATCCCGATCGGTCCGGCACCTGTGACCACGGCCACATCGCCCGGCTGGATCCGTGCTCTCAATGCTGCCTGCATGCCGATGGCGAAGGGCTCGACCATGGCGCCCTCGCCGAAGGAGACGTTATCGGGCAGCTTGTAGGTGAAGGCGGCCGGATGAATAACTTCTGGCGTCAAGCAGCCGTGAACCGGTGGCGTCGCCCAGAAGGTCACGGCCGGGTCGACATTGTAGATCCCGAGTTTCGTTGCACGCGAGGTCGGATCGGGAATGCCCGGCTCCATGCAGACGCGATCTCCGACTTTCAGATGCGTGACCTCGGCGCCGACTTCCGCGATTGTGCCGGCTGCTTCATGGCCGAGCACCATGGGCGCGTTGACGACGAAATGACCGATCTTGCCGTGGGTGTAATAGTGTACATCGGAGCCGCAAATGCCGACCGTGTGAGTGCGGATTTTCACATCCTTGGGACCGAGCGTGGCGGGAAGATCGAAGTCGCGAAGCGACAGCTTCCCTTTTTCCTCCAGAACCAGAGCCTTCATCGTTTCCTCCTTCAATCTTGGTACGACACGCGTCTATGGCATCAAAAAGTCAGAGCGTCCTTTGTGCGTCCTAAAGGATGCACGGCGCTCTATGAGAAGGTGATGAAACGTCGCACCAAGGAAAGCAACCCCTTCCTTTGTGCCATTTCTGTTTCTTGAAACGAGTGATGTTGTTGCGCGCGGAAAAGTATCAGGCGGCGCGCAAAAAGCGCAGTATGGCGGTGTTGAAGGCGTCCGGAGCCGTAACGTTGATCGCGTGCGCGCCAAAGTCGACGAGCTGCAACTGGCTGTTTGACAATCCCTCCGCCAGACGGATCGACCGCGTGTAAGGCACGAGAAGATCATCGCGGGTGGCGATGACCAGCGTTTCCGTTTTGATATCCTGTAACCGGTCGTCGACATCGAAGGCACGCAGGGCGGCGATGCGGCGAAGGATATTGGTGCGCCCCTGAAAATGATCGATGGCGTGACGCTCCTCCGCCTCCAGCCTTTCCGCATTCTCCGACATCCACACCGCCGGATAAAGGAACAAAGGCTGCGCCTTGATGAAAGCCGGAACGCCGGACTTTTCCAGAAGCTCGATGCGCACATCAAAGCACCGTCCGGAATGCGGATCAGCCTTGCTCCATGCGTTGATCAGGACGAGCTTTCCGATCATTCCTGGCTTGCGAAGGGCAAGATCGAGGCCGATCAGGCTGCCCAAGGCATGTCCCATGAAATCGAAGCGGGTGAGACCCAGTTGCTCGGCAATTTCCAGCACATCATCCGCCATGGCCGCGATGCCGCCATCGGCTGGCGCCTCCCCACCAGTGCGTCCGCAACCGCGATGATCATAGGTGACGATCCGATAGTCGTTCGATAGTGCCGCAAGCTGCGGCGCCCAGTAGCTTGCGGAACCGCCGAGGCCCGATGACAAGATGATCGTCGGCGCATCCGCGTCTTGTCGTCCGTGCAGATCGAAATGCATTACGCTCACGGCTTGCCGATATGAGCGACGGTTGCGATTTCCACCAGCGCATCCGGCTTCACCAGACCGCATTGAATGCAGTAGCGGGCTGGCTTGTCGCCTGGAAAGTACTCGGCATAAACGGCATTGACCGCCTTATAATTGGCCCAGTCGGTGATGAAGATATGGTTCATGGTCACGTCTTCCATGGTGCCACCGGCGGTTTCGATCACCGACTTGATGGTCTCGAGCACGTGGCGGGTCTGGGCGCTGGCATCACCCACATGAACGACGTCGTTGTTCTTGTCGAATGGCAGCGTTCCGGAGACATAGACGATCCCATCAGCCAGCGTACCGGGCGAAAATGGCGCGATCGGCTTGGATGTACCTTCGGGAACGATGATCTTCTTCGGCATGAGTTTGTCCTTCTACAATCAGGAATTGGCAGGCGCAGCCTGGCTGATGACACCACAGAAATCATTGACAGTCGCCACCCAGCCGAAGAACTTTTCGACATTGTAAACAGTCGCCTGCTGAATGAAATCGGGGCCGAGGTGATGGGTGGCGTCTTCCAGCATGATGCCGAAATATTCCAGATGGAATGCATCGCGAAGCGAGCTTTCGACGCACACATTGGTGGCGATACCAACGAAGACGAGATTTCGAATGCCGCGGGCGCGCAGGATGCTGTCCATCTGCGTGTTGAAGAAGCCGCTGTAGCGGGTCTTCGGCACCAGAATATCACCGGGCTTCGGCTGAAGCTCATCGACGATCGCATAATCCCACTTGCCTTTGGCAAGCAACTTACCCTGCGCATCCGGATTGGCGCGCATATATTTCAGCGCGTTGGATTTGTGCCAGTTGGGCGAGCCTGGACCTCCAGCCTCGACATAATCTTTGTCCCATCCATTCTGGAAGTAGACCACCTGAACGCCGGCAGCGCGCGCCGCATCTAGCGTCTTGCGGATATTGTCGATGGTGCCCTTGGCGCCGGAAATGTCGAAGCCTGCAAGATCGACATAGCCGCCTTCGGTCGAATAGGCATTCTGCATATCGACGACGACGACGGCGGTTTCTTCCGGTTTGAGTGTGATCGGCTCCGGACGAGCGGGCAATGTGACGCTTTTGCTGTGAACGGCGGGCGCCTGGTATCCTGTTGTCATGGTGCTCATTCCGCCGCCTCGAGAAGGGGCTTTACATGTTTGCGGCATGTCATCAGCGGCTGGATTTTCGTGCCGAAGTCTTCGACGCCCTTGACGAAATCATCGAAGGTCAAAAGCACGCCGCCTGTTCCAGGCACAGTGGGCACCTCATCCAAGAGACGCGCAACGGTATCGTAAGAACCAACCAGTGTTCCCATGTTGATGTTGACGGCGGAGACCGGGTCGGCCATCTGCCGCACATTGGTGTCCGAACCGGATTTGGTATCGGCAGCACCCTGGACGCCAAGCCATTTGATGGCCTCCTGATCGGCACCGGCCTTGTAATGCTCCCACTTCGCTCTTGCAGCCTCGTCCGTTTCGTCGGCGATCACCATGAAGAGAACGAAGGATGAGACATCGCGGCCCGTCTTGGCCGTTGCCTCCCTCAGCCTCTCGGCGGCGGGCGCAAAGGCGGTGGGCGTGTTCACGCCGACACCGAAACAGAAATTGTAGTCGGCATATTTGGCAGAGAACTCCATGCCGGCATTGGAAGAGCCCGCGCAGATCACCTTCATATCGGCTTGCGGCTGCGGCGAGAGCCTGCAGTCATCCATCTGGAAGAAGTCGCCCTTGAAGTCGCTCTGCCCTTTCTCCCACAATTCGCGCAGGATGGTGGCGTATTCGGCAAGATAGGCATAGCGCTTGCCAAAATACTCGTCGCCCGGCCACATGCCCATCTGGGAATATTCCGGCCGCTGCCATCCGGTCACGAGATTAATGCCGAAACGGCCGTTGGAAATGCTGTCGATAGTGGAGGCCATTCTGGCGACGATCGCCGGCGGCATGACGAGCGAGGCGGCTGTAGCGAAAAGCTTGATGCGCGTGGTGACGGCGGCAAGGCCTGCCATCAGCGTGAAGGATTCGAGATTATGATCCCAGAATTCGGTCTTACCCCCGAAGCCGCGAAGCTTGATCATCGACAGGGCAAAATCAAAACCGTATTTTTCAGCCTTGAGGGTGATCTCTTTGTTCAGCTCGAAGCTCGGCTTGTATTGCGGCGCGTTCTCCGACAACAGCCAGCCATTGTTTCCAATCGGGATAAAGACTCCAACTTCCATGATATGCCTTTCTTCGAACGGTACCGACAATGCTTTGTGACGTGCATACCGAGGCGGCCATTGATGCAAGACAGCCTCAAGCCCCGGGGGATCGACTATTTCGACGGCAGATTGTTTTGAGTCTTTTCGTTCCCCCGCGCTAAAAATCGATCAATAAAGACTGGGCCCATCGGCCGCTTGCGCAATGAGCAAATCAGCCGGAAAGGGGGATGCTCACCCGGCTAGAAGCAAAGATCAACTGAAAATATTGCATGCTTGGATGACGGAATTGTCGGTTGCAAGACGCGCGTGTTCGATGCAGTAGAGGCTCCTGCTTCGTGCCCGGAAAAACGTGGGCGATCGTCAGACGATGAATCCTGAGACCTTCGCGCTCACGCTGGTTGTAGAGACCAACGGACAGCCCATGGCGACAGGCTTGTTCCGTCTGCCGAGCCGAGGCTGAAAAGCTCCTCGCCCGTTGTTGCATCGGTATCGGCGTTCCCGCTTTTATCGGAAAGATTGGCGACGAGGCGAAGCGTTAGACCATCCTCCATGCCCCACTCGACGGCGACGACACCATCCCTGACCTCGTAACGCGTCGTATCGGGGACGATTGTCTTGAGCAGCGGCACGATGCGCCTTTTGCGCAGGTCCAGCAATGTTCGGTAGAAGCCGAGCAACTGGCGGCCTTCTTCATCTTCCCGCTTCGACCAGTCGAGCTTGCTGGCCATAAACGTCTCTCTTGCTGTCGGATCGGGGAGATCGTCGGCGTCGAAGCCTGGGAGACGAGACAGCTCTTCGCGGCGGCCCTCCTTCACCTTCTGGTTCAAATCCTCACTGAAATCACAGAAGTAGCGGAAGGGATCGCGCGAACCCCACTCCTCGCCCATGAACAGCATGGGGATTTGCGGCGCGAGCAAATAGATGGCGGTAATCGCCTTTAGTGCCGCGTCCGGAGCGTAGGTCTGCATCCTGTCGCCGAGCGCCCGGTTGCCGATCTGATCATGATTTTGGATGAAGGAGATGAATGCGGTGGGCGGGAGATGCGCGCTCGGCTTGCCGCGCTCTTCATCGCGATAGGGCATATGCTCACCTTGAAAGGCAAAGCCTTCTGCCAGCGCCCGACCGATCTTATCGTCATCATCGGAATAGGCCTTGTAATAACCGAAGGTCTCGCCAGTCGCTGCAATGTGGAGAACGTGGTGAATGTCGTCGTTCCATTGCGCGGTAAAGCGCTCCGACATGCCGTCTTCATCACGGCTCAGGAGATCGCTGTCGTTGTCTTCATTCTCGACAATCAGGTGAATGCGCCGGTCGGGTACCGCAGCACGAACGCGACGCGCCAGCTCCGTCAGCAGGTGTTCATCGCTATCGTCCATAATCGCATGAACGGCATCAAGCCTTAAGCCATCGAAGCGGAATTGCGTGACCCAATAGATGGCGTTCTGGATGACGAATTCACGCACCTTGTCGGACTGCTTGTCATCGTAGTTCAAGCCCTGCCCCCACGGATTTTCGTGATTGGGGGAGAAGAGCGGCGCGTAGTTCGGCATGTAATTGCCTTCTGGGCCAAAGTGATTGTAGACGACATCTAGGAAGACGCTGAGCCCACGCGCGTGCGCGGCATCAACCAGCGCCATCAAATCCTCCGGTCGTCCGTAGCTGCTGTCGGGCGCATAGGGCTTCACGCCATCATAGCCCCAGTTATAGCCGCCCGGGAAATCCGCAACGGGCATGATCTGGATTGCGGTTATGCCGAGATCACGGAGATGGTCGAGATGGGCGATCGCGCCTTGGAATGTCCCTTCTTGGCTGAAGGTGCCGACGTGAAGTTCATAGATGATGATCTCCTCCCACGGTCGACCGTGCCAGTCGGTGCTCTGCCATTGGAAGCGCGATAGATCAACAATCTCACTTGGACCATGGACGTCGTGGGGCTGGAAGCGCGAGGCGGGGTCTGGAATCTCCAACCCGTCAGGCAGAGTAAAGCTGTATCGTGTTGCGGCTTCGACCTTCGGCTTTCGCAAACGGTGCCAGCCCTCATCGTCCCGCTTCATGGCCTCCGGCGTTTCGCCTTCGATATTCAGCAGCACCTCATCGTGAAAGGGCGCCCAAAGGCGAAACTCGATATCGTTGTTGGAAATTGCCGGACCGAAATCAAACGTGTGAACCACCGAAGCCCCTCATGCATGCTGTTGTGCGCTGCATCAAACAAAGCTTGCTGTAAAAGGTTCAGCAGTTATCGATTGTTTTGTTGTGTCTGCCCGCCTTACAACAATGTTTTTAGAGCAAGTCGGTCACAGCGGTCCGTGAAGACAGAGCTTCTTCTGGCAAGACGCCGCGTTACGCGACCAACCTCAGGTCGTCATCCGTCGGCTCCGCCGCCCTTTTGCCGAATGGAGCGACCTGATCGAAAGCCTCCCACAGATGTTCTGTCCAAAACTGGGTGCAGCCTGATCCATGAGGTATGCCCAAAGGCTTCGGAAATGCAATGAGCCATTCTGCCGACAGAATATCGCCGCTGAACACCTGCTCGATAGGATTGAGCGAGTCGTACATAAGGATCGTCGCGAAGTTCTTCGGCTTGTAGACCCGAATTATGTCACTGATATCGGGAAGCTTATAGTGGTAGGCCTCCCGGTAAACCTCGGCCAGCAGAATAGGATCGACACCCAGCAGTCGTGGGTTCCAACCTGCCCTGATCGAGGCCGCCGCCGCGAGCTGGATCAATTCCGGTCGGAATCCCGTCTGAGGATTCATAGGAAAGGAAAAGATGGAGGCGGATATCCCACGCTCAACCATCGCTTTATCGAGCAGCAGTCCGGCGCGAATAGCGGCGTAGGCACCTGCGCTCGACCCTATCAACTTAACCGTGCGAATACCGCGCTCTAACATAATATCGGCGATCCGCGAGATGACCGTCTCCTCATGCTGGAGGTACCAAGTGGGCTTTTCTTCGGCCACCCAAAGGATATTGGCGTCAAACACGGTGAGCCAGTTAAGCCCCATGAGTGCGGTCTCAAATGGAAGGTCTGGCCTTGCATGTGCCATGCGGCTGTAACCGTTAAAACAGACGATGAGATGCGGAGCATCCGACGGTCTCAACACAGTCACAAGGCGGCCATCAAAAGCTTGCGTCGTTTGACCAGTTGCAGCATCGACCAGGGAGCTCATGACATCTTTCCAAATATGGTGGGCGTTAAAAGAACGGTCGGCTGCAAAGGGCTCTGACTTCGACCCTCGCCATTGGCAAGTACAATCCGACCGTTTCGACGCCGAAAATGCGTAATACTTTCGGTTAATCAGAACGACCCTGCGCGAAACTTGCTTGTAGCTTCGCAAACCTTTTCACCACACGAGAAAAATGGGAGACGAAGGCAGAGTTCCCCTGCTTGTTCACTACGGGAAAGATGCATGGTGCAACCGTCGCGGTTGCCGCCGGACAAATTTATACGTGGCTGACCGGACGTGAGCAAAGAGACGCTTTGGAACCACTCGCCCTCAAGTGCAGTTTGCGCAGCGCTTCGCACCTCTTCAGGATCAGACCAGCAAAACCATTGTCTGGTCATCTCGCCAGCTTCCACCCGCCAAAGCAGCGGCCACTTTTGGGATTGTCGCATGAAATTTCCGACCGCCACCTATCGCCTGCAGTTTCGCAACGGCATGACCTTCGACCGCGCGAGCGCACTGGTGCCTTATCTCAAGCAGCTCGGGATCAGCCATCTCTATGCGTCGCCGATCTTCACCGCCACATCGGAATCGACACATGGCTATGATGTCACCGATGCCAATGAAATCGATCCGGCGATCGGCGGTCGCGCAGGTTTCGACCGCATGGTCCAGGCGTTGAAGGATGCGGGGCTCGGTCTCATCCTCGATATCGTTCCCAATCACATGGCGGCTTCACTGGAGACACCGTGGTGGAGAGACGTGATCGAACACGGGGCGAAGAGCCGATTTGCGCGTCATTTCGATATCGACTGGTCGCGGCGCTTGACCTTGCCGGTTCTTGGCGATGATTTCGACGCTGTGCTGGAGGCCGGCGATTTGGCCGTCAAGTCCGATCCGAAGACGGGCACGCCTGTCTTCGCCTACTTCGAGTCCTTCTTTCCGCTGAACCCCGCGACATATGAAGGACGTGAGGCGGAGATTTTAGGCAGCTCGGATCAGGCGTCGCTTTCGCAGCTGCACGACGAGCAGCCCTACCGGCTTACATCATGGCGGGATGCAGCAAGCGATTTATCCTATCGGCGCTTTTTTGAGGTGACAGGTCTTGCTGGCGTGCGGGTCGAAGACGAGCAGGTGTTTGAGGAAAGTCACCGCCTTATCTTGGAGCTGGTGCGGAGCGGCGCCGTTCAGGGTCTGCGTCTGGACCATATTGATGGTCTTGCCGATCCCAAGGGCTATCTTGACCGTTTGAGGCACGCCGTAGGACCGGACTGCTACATCGTCGTCGAAAAGATCTTAGGTGAAGGCGAACAACTTCCCGCCGACTGGCCGGTTTCCGGCACGACCGGCTACGAGTTCATTGCAGCCCTCAGCCATGCCCTGGTGGATGGCGCAAAACTTGAGGCTCTGCAATCGGCCTATGAGGAAGTTGGAGAAAGCCGGCTCGACGCGAAGGAGCAGTTGCGCGCCGCCAAGCGCTTGATGGTGAGCAGGAACTTTGCCGGTGAGGTTTCCGTGCTGGTAAAACTGGCGGAGAAGATCGCCGAAGAAGCAGGACGGCCGGCAACCGAAGATGAGTTGAAAGTGGCACTCAGCGAAATGCTGATCGCTTTCCCCGTTTACCGCACATACGGAACGCTCGAGGGCATGCGCGCGGATGACAAGGCTCTTCTGGACAATGTCATTGCGGAGATCGGCGAGGCTGGTCACACCGTTTCGACCGAGGCATTGGCGTTGATGACCGGCATTCTCAAGGGTGATGTGCCTGCATCTGCAGCCCAGGATGCGGTAACCTTCCGCACCAAGTTCCAGCAATTGACTGGCCCAATCATGGCAAAGTCGGTCGAGGACACCCTGTTCTTCCGCTACAACATGTTGCTCGGGCTCAACGAGGTTGGCGCCGAACCCATCCGACCTGCGTTTTCTCTTGATCATTTTCATGAGGAGATGCTCATCCGAAAGGAAAGGCAACCGATGGGTATATCTGGTACTTCTACGCACGACACGAAGCGTGGAGAAGATGCCCGAGCCCGCCTTTATGCGCTCTCGGAGGCTCCTGAGGTCTGGATCAAAGCCATCGAAAGATGGTGTAAAATGAATGCCAAGGTCGTTCAGCAGCTTCCAGACGGTCCAGTTCCCGAGCCTGAAGTCGAGTGGATGATCTATCAGGCGCTTGCCGGTGTCCTGCCTCCGCGTTTCGATGCAGATGACGACAAGACGGTTGAAGAGGTGAAAGAGCGCTTCCTCGCCTATCTGGAAAAGGCGCTGCGTGAAGCAAAACTCAAAACCGATTGGGGCGCTTCAAACGAAGATTATGAAAAGGCGGTCATCGACTACGCTTCTCACCTCTTCTCCAAAGAAAACCGAGGTTTCTTGAGAAGCTTCGCGGAGACGATCGAGCCCTTCGTCGAAGCTGGACTTGCGAACGGCCTGACCCAGACGATCATCAAGCTGATGGCACCCGGTATCCCGGACATCTATCAGGGCAGCGAAGGCTTCGATTTCAGTCTCGTCGACCCTGACAATCGCCGCGAGCCGGATTACGACGCCCTGTTGAGCCGACTAGCAGAAGGGCGAAAGCCGGACGCGACCAATGTCTCTGCGTGGCACGATGGTTCGCTGAAGCAGTCTGTCATCGCCACCCTGCTGCATTTGCGCCGGGCAGCAGCCAATCTCTTCAGTGAGGGGGATTATGTGCCGCTTCGGGCAACGTCGCGGTCGGGCGAAAAGTTTGTGGCCTTCGCCAGAGTGCATGCTAACCAAGCGGTGGTGGTTGTGGTGCCGCGGTTTACGCTCTCTAAAGACACGGATCAGGTTCTTCCGCCGACACTCGGCAGCGCAATAATCGAACTTCCGACTGGACTGACAAACAAGCAGTTTGAGAATGTTTGGACGGGTGATCGAATCGAAACGGGTAGCGGCCTGGAACTGGACGCGACTAATAACAGCCACCCCTTCCTCGTTCTGAAAACCACGTGACCGGATCAGCTTATTGCAGCTTCGGTGTTTAGAGACCGGAGCTGCAATAACGATCAACGACGCCGATGTGAAACAGGTGTGAGGAAAATCTTATTTTCCTAAAATACACGAAATCCAGAAATTTGACCTTGAACATGAAGGGCTGTGCTCTCAGAAGAGACGGACGCGTGCAAGCGCGTGTTTGGAGATCCCCTCATGGCCAGAGTGACCAATCCCGGCTTCACCCCCGAAGTCACGACCTTTTCCATCATCGCAGCGGCAAGCTTCTGCCACATGCTGAACGACATCATGCAGTCGCTGCTGACCTCGCTTTATCCTCTGCTAAAAGCCAACTACGCACTCGATTTCGGGCAGATCGGGCTTTTGACCTTCGCCTTTCAAGTCACTGCGTCACTGCTTCAGCCGGCAGTTGGCGTTGCGACCGACAAGTGGCCCATGCCGTTTTCGCTCCCAGCAGCGATGCTCTCTACCTGTACGGGTTTGATCACGCTTGCCTATGCGCATAGTTTTCCAGTTCTGGTGCTGGGCGCCTGCCTCATCGGCATCGGTTCGGCGATCTTTCATCCAGAGGCGTCGCGCGTTGCGCGCGTCGCTTCGGGTGGACGCCATGGGCTGGCGCAGTCCTTCTTCCAGGTCGGCGGCAACACCGGTACAGCGATCGGACCGCTGCTCGCGGCCTTTATCGTCATCCCGAGAGGACAAGAAGTTCTCAGCTGGTTTTCGATCATCGCACTGACGGGCTTCGTCATTCTTTCTTGGGTCAGCGTCTGGTATAGCCGTCATCGTCGCAGTACAGCCGGCAAGCGTCCGGTCAGCCGCGAATTGCCGCTGCCTCGCAACAAGGTGTTGATGACGCTAGCCGTGCTTGTGGTCCTGACCGCAACGAAGAACGCTTATCTTGCCAGCATTTCCAGTTACTTCACCTTCTTCACCATCGAGAAGTTCGGCGTATCGGTGCAGAATGCACAGATCCTGCTATTCCTGTTTCTCGGCGCTTCGGCTGCTGGGGTGTTCTTTGGCGGGCCGATCGGCGATCGCTTCGGCTCTCGCGTGGTGATCTGGTTCTCGATCCTCGGCGTCATCCCCTTCGCCCTGATCCTGCCCTACGCCAACCTCACCTGGACGGCGGTTCTGGTGATTGTCATCGGCTTCATCTTCTCCTCTGCCTTCTCTGCCATCGTCGTCTTTGCACAAGAGCTGGTACCTGGTCGCGTCGGGCTGATCGCCGGCATGTTCTTCGGCTTTGCCTTTGGTTTTGGCGGGATCGGTGCTGCGGTTCTCGGCGTCTTCGCCGATCGCCAGGGCATCGAGTTCGTCTATCAGGTTTGCTCTTATCTGCCGCTGCTGGGTCTGCTGACGGTGCTTTTGCCGCAACTGCCCGGTCGGCGTATCTGACAAAAAGAAGCCGCCCGCTATATCGAACGCGGGCGGCCCCCTCAAACGCGGTACCTGGACTAAGATCAGACCTTGGCGGTTTCGCCGCGTGCGCTGAGCGCCATATATTCCAGCGTCACCTTTTCCAGATTGTCTTCCAGCCAGCTTGCCATCTGGATTTCCTCGTCAAGGTTCTGCTTCAGCAGCGAATGGGCCGCGGCGAAACCGCCATGCTCGCCCATGACGATCAAAGACTTGTAGGCGGCTATCTCGTAATTTTCGAAAGCAAAGTTGGCGATGCTGTTCTTGATGATCTCGTCGCCTGCCATCGCATGGCCAACGGCTGCCATCGATCCGCCGAGCGACATCGCCGTATCTTTCAGCGTCGATGAGCTCTCAGAAAGCCCGTTAAGAATTTCGTCGAGCCTGGCGATCTGCCCTTCGGTTTCGCGCATATGCATTTCCAAGCGCTCCCGCACGGCAGGATAATTCTCGATGCGTGAAATTTGCGGCTTCACGATCGACAGCGCCTGGTTTTCCATCGCGTGAGCGTTGCGCAGGCCCGTTACGAAAATGTCGCGTATCTCTGTGGTCATTAAACGTCCTCCTGTGAGACTTGCCTAACCGAAGGAGGGATGTGATGTTCCGGCGATCATGGGCTCACGTTGAGGTTAACTATCGGAGATGAATTTGCCGCGGCCAATCTGCAAGTCGCAGGCGGGAGGGCACACGCCTGTAACTGTTTCTATCGCGTGTCGCGATGGTTACCGCACCAGCCTCGGGGCACCTGTGGATTTACCGACACCGCTATCGAATGGTTCAAGCAGCCAATTTGCGGAGTTGATGATCATCGTGTTGACGACGAGCGTAATCTTGTTCGACTGGTTGGTTGTTGAATTGTAAGTTGCATCGCGGTTCGGCAGGTAGATCACGCCTTCCAGCGTCTCGCCCTTCGAGCCATTGAAGACGTACTGGCGGGTGTTCGACCCCACCGCAGAGCTGCTGGTCTTCTCGAACATCAATATCCCTTTATACATGCCTGACGTTGGCGCAGACGCTGTGAAGGTCAGCCCACCATTGGCACGAATCTCGCTATCGACGTCGGGGAAATAAAAGGTCACGCCGTCCGCTTTGACCTTGGCATTGCTGTTGATGATCATGCGGCCCTTGATGATATGAAGTCCAGGCTCAAATGTTACGTTCGGGCTACCGTTGAAGGTCACATCGCAATGCAATCCAGGCTTCAGCGATACCGTCGCGCCGTCCTTTGTGCCGCTGTCTGCGCAGCTCGCGGGGAGTTGAGGCTCGACGATTTTTCCCGCGTAAGGATCGGGCGATGCGTCACAGCCGGTCTGGAGATTTGTGATGGTGCCGCCATTCTTGATGTACTGCGTTCCTTTCACGCAGAAGCGAGCAGTATCGATAGTTGAACCGCTGTTCATGATGAATGCCGGATTGCGTACGGAGCTCACCTCGACACCGCAGTTCTTCGCTTTGACGATCGCACCTGAATTGATCAGGACCGCTTGATCTTTATTCCCAAGAACGTAGATGCACGTTCCCGAACCTTTGGTCTTTGCGGCCATTGCCGTGGAGGAGATCGAGATCGCGAGTGTTTCTATGCCGACGATTTGCAGAAAAGCCGGAGCAAATTGAGTACTATATTTCCCGGTCACGCTTCCATCGGCGTTCTGCGTGACGGTAAGCGCTTGTTTGAAATCAATGCTTTTTCCGTCATCGTCGTGCGCACTAAGAAAACTTTCTATTTTTCGTCTTTGGGCCGGGGCCGTCGTTTCAACTGCAGCTGCCAGTACGCCGGCGTCGAGTTTTTCCTGAAGGTTTGCTTTTTCTGTGAACGCAGAATAAACATCCACAGCGCCACCAGCTGCGGCAAGAAGGATGGGAAGCGCTAAGGCGGTCAGAATACCGAAGTTACCTTGTGAACAGTTCAGATTTTTAAGTAAAACTTCTAACAATACATCCGCTTGAGCACGAACAAATCGCATGCGCATTTCAATTTTGACCCTTAACCATAATATTATTATATTATAATTATTAGAACACATGCCTTATCGGATGATTAACGCGGACGCTAACATCTTGTACTGCCACGCGATTCCCTCAATGATAGGAAAAGACCATTATTTTGAGGAAGTAGCGGCGCGCTGGCTTTCGACCACCTAGCTCAAGAACATGCGGATGACGGCAAGCACGCAGAGCAGTCCAAGCCCCCAGGCGAACATCCAGTTCAAACAGACCAGCACGAGCTTCAGAAAGTGACCGTGTACGTAGTCATCGATGATTGCGTGCATGCCAATCCGCATGTGCCAGACTGAAAGCAAAATGAAGATCAATGTCGGTGCGGCCACCCACCAGTGGGTGAAAGCATCCAGCACCACGGGTCTCGGCTTGCCAAACAACCAGATCGCCAGGAAGATCATGTAGGGTGTGACGAGGGCTGTGGCGAAACCTGTGACCTGCTTCAAAGCATAGTTCACCGTCCCGCCCTTGGCGGAGCCGAGGCCTCGGACGCGCTTGAGGTGCGTCGTCATCTTAGATTTCCTCTCGGTGAACGGGCTCGTCCGGAATAGGCCTAACCTTTCCGGCGATGAAGAGAGCGATGAAGCTACAGACCGCACCAGAGAGCAGGTAGATGCCAATGTAGGCGATGCCGAACCGCGTGGCGAGAAAGAGCGCAACTGCGGGCGCAAAGCCCGCTCCGATCAGCCAAGCGATATCTGAAGTGACCGCGGAGCCGGAATAACGAAACCTTGTGGTAAAGACGTTGGCGATAGAGCCGGAGGCCTGACCGAAGGAAAAGCCCATCAGTGCAAAGCCCACCAATAGAAACGCATACTGGCCCGTTCGGCCGATATCGATCAAAAGAGTAGCCGAGAAGCTGAAGAGGGCAACGAGAACAGCGCTCCAAAGAAGATGTTGCCTGCGGCCCCAGCGGTCCGCCGCATAGCCCGACAGGACGATGGCAATCGTTCCCACTGCGGCCCCAACCACCTGCATCGCCAGCATCTCGCCGATCTGGTCCCGGCGTACGAGGCTGATCCAGGCAAGCGGGAATATGGTGACGAGATGAAAGAGTGCGAAGCTTGCCAGCGGCACGAAAGCGCCTATCAGTACATCGCGCAGATGGTGCTTGAAGAGTTCCGGCATGGCTTGGGCGTAAAGCTCGTTCTTTTCCAGTAACTCGCCAAACTCGCGCGTTGCCACTAACCGCAGGCGGGCGAAGAGTGCGACGACATTGATGGCGAAAGCAACGAAGAACGGATAGCGCCAGCCCCACGAGAGGAAGTCTTCCTCCGGCAGGATCGTATAGAAATAGCCGAACAGGACGCTCGCCAGTGCAAAGCCGAGCGTGGCTCCCAGTTGCGGCACCATGGCATATCGTCCGCGCCGGTCTTCCGGCGCATTTAGCGCCAAGAGCGATGCCAGACCATCCCACGCTCCGCCCCAGGCAAAACCCTGAAGCAGCCGAAAGGCGATGAGAAGCCACAGCGAGATGGCACCCGCCTGCCCATAGGACGGAAGGAAGGCCATCGAGACTGTCGAGCCCCCCAGAAGAAACAGTGCAATCGTCAGCTTGACCCCTCGACCATACACCCGGTCGACACCCATGAAGACGAAGGAGCCGATGGGGCGCGCGAGGAAAGCCACCGCGAAGACCAGGAAGGAATACATCTGTGCCCGCACCGGGTCCGTCTCGAAAGAAAAGACGAGCGTAGGAAAGACGAGGATCGACGCAATCCCGTAGACGAAGAAATCGAAGAACTCCGCCATTCGGCCAATAATGACGCCGATTGCGATATTGTCCGGCGAGACCGCCTTGTCGTCGTGAATCTTTCGCGCGTCGCTTTCCATGCCCGATGTGTTGGGCTGGGATGACGGGTGACTGCCGATAGTCTGCATTGATTAGCCCCTGATCATGTCGGCGAGAAGTTGGCCGCATCGTCTCAAAACGCGTGCCTAACCCTGTTTCGCGCGGCTTGTTCCTGCAGGCAATCTTCGGGAACCCATCGCCGCGCTCGAGGTTCGGGCGGCGATCAGAGCGGATGTGGTGGGCCTCTTGCCACTCCGTCTTACCACTCTGCTTGGAGTGGACGGCGATAGGCGGGGAGCCATGACACACTTTAGAAACTTCATTGCTCTTTCGGGCGCCACCTGCCTGCTGACGGGCTGCAACATGGTCGTCTTGCGGCCATCGGGCGACATCGCCACGCAGCAGCGGGACCTCATCATCGTGTCGGTGGCCTTGATGTTGCTGATTATCGTGCCGGTAATCTTCCTGACGCTCTATTTCGCCTGGAAGTACCGATACACCAATACCGAGGCCACCTATCGGCCCGAGTGGCACCACTCAACGCGGCTGGAAGTGCTGATCTGGTCCGCGCCGCTTGCCATCATCATTGCGCTTGGCGCCGTCACCTGGGCCAGCACCCACCAACTCGATCCCTACAGACCGCTGTCCCGTCTCGATGCATCTCGCCCCATTCCTGAAGATCAGAAGACCTTGACTGTCGAAGTGGTAGCACTCGACTGGAAATGGCTGTTCTTCTACCCGGAACTTGGGATTGCCACGGTCAACGAGTTGGCGGCACCGGTCGATGTTCCGATCAGTTTCAGGCTGACGGCGTCTTCGGTGATGAACACCTTCTATGTGCCGGCGCTGGCCGGCATGATCTACACCATGCCCGGCATGGAGACGCGGCTTCATGCGGTGATCAACCGCGAAGGCCAGTATGACGGCTTCTCGGGCAACTACAGCGGTGATGGATTTTCACGCATGCGCTTCCAGTTCCATGGGATGCAGCAGGCGGCATTCGATCAATGGGTTGAGAAGGTGAAAGCGCAAGGCACGGCGCTTTCACGCGATGCCTATCTGACGCTCGAGCGACCCAGCACGGCGGAGCCAATCCGCTATTATGGCTCCGTCGATGACGGTCTTTATCAGGCGATCCTCAATCTCTGTGTAGCCCCAGGCAAAGTCTGCATGAACGAAGTCATGCATCACCGCATGCATGGCACCGGCAGTGCGCCCATCGATCGATCGCGCCTCGAATATGACAATCGCCACACCACGTCGGGTCGACCCGGCGCCACATTCCCGGCAACCGGCAACCCCGCCCATAGTCGCGAAGAGATCGAGCCGACAGACCATCGCGCGCCAACGCCGCAGAGCACCGAGCCGACGACCACCAACCCGCATTCTACTCATTGACCGGAAGGCAACCGCAATGGACTCCGACCTGTTACGCATGATTTTCGGACGACTTGGCCTCGATGCCTTCCCGCTTCATGAGCCGATCCTGGTGATGACGTTCATCGGCGTCGCTGTCGGCGGCTTGGCGCTTGTCGGCCTCATCACTTACTTCCGGCTTTGGGGGTTCCTCTGGAAAGAGTGGTTCACCAGCATCGACCACAAGAAGATCGGCATCATGTATGTGGTGCTGGCGCTCGTCATGTTACTGCGCGGCTTTGCCGACGCGGTGATGATGCGAACCCAGCAGGCGATTGCCGTTGGCGGTTCAGAGGGCTATCTGCCGCCCCATCATTTCGATCAGGTCTTCACCGCCCATGGTGTGATCATGATCTTCTTCATGGCGATGCCCTTCATCACCGGGCTGATGAACTTCATCGTCCCGTTGCAGATCGGCGCGCGCGATGTCTCCTTCCCCTTCCTCAACAACCTGTCGTTCTGGATGACGGTGGCAGGTGCTGCACTCATCATGTGCTCGCTCTTCGTCGGCGAATTCGCACGCACCGGCTGGCTGGCCTACCCACCACTCTCAGGCATCGACTACAGTCCGGGCGTCGGGGTGGATTATTATCTATGGGCGCTGCAGATAGCAGGCGTCGGCACGACATTGTCCGGCATCAACCTCTTGACCACCATCGTCAAGATGCGCGCACCCGGCATGTCGATGATGAAGATGCCGATCTTCACCTGGACCTCGCTTTGCACCAACATTCTGATCGTTGCCACCTTCCCGGTCCTGACCGCGACACTGGCTCTACTCACTCTTGATCGTTACGCCGGCACCCACTTCTTCACCAATGACCTGGGTGGCAATCCGATGATGTATGTGAACCTCATCTGGATCTGGGGCCACCCAGAGGTCTACATCCTTATTCTGCCCGCCTTCGGCATCTTTTCTGAGGTCGTTTCCACCTTCTCCGGCAAGCGGCTCTTCGGCTACGCCTCCATGGTTTATGCGACCGTGGTCATCACAATCCTGTCCTATCTCGTCTGGTTGCATCACTTCTTCACCATGGGGTCCGGCGCAAGCGTCAACGCCTTCTTCGGCATCACCACCATGATCATCTCGATTCCCACGGGCGCGAAGATCTTCAACTGGCTTTTCACCATGTATCGGGGCCGCATTCGCTTCGAATTGCCGATGATGTGGACGGTCGGCTTCATGGTCACCTTCGTGATTGGCGGCATGACAGGCGTGATGCTCGCCATCCCGCCTGCCGATTTCGTGCTGCACAACTCGCTTTTCCTGGTCGCCCATTTTCATAACGTCATCATTGGTGGCGTCGTCTTCGGCCTGTTGGCCGGCACCGTCTACTGGTTTCCAAAAGCCTTCGGCTTCAAGCTTGATCCCTTCTGGGGCAAGATTTCATTCTGGTGCTGGCTCGTTGGCTTCTACGTCGCCTTCATGCCGCTTTATGTGCTGGGCCTGATGGGCGTGACGCGTCGCCTTGCGATCATCGAAGACCCGTCTCTCCATATATGGTTTGTCATCGCGGCTGTCGGTGCGGCCATCATCGCCTGTGGCATTCTGGCCTTCATCATCCAGATCGTTGTCAGCTTCATCCGCCGCGAGGAATTGCGCGACACGACAGGCGATCCGTGGAACGGCAGGACGCTCGAATGGGCAACCGCCTCGCCACCACCACACTACAATTTCGCCTTCACCCCGGTCGTCCACGAACTCGACAGTTGGTACGATATGAAGCGGGAGGGCGGCAGGTTCCCGACATCCGGCTTCCGGCCAATCCACATGCCAAAGAACACCGCGACCGGCATCTATATTAGCGCTCTTAGCATCATCTTCGGTTTCGCCATGGTCTGGTACATCTGGTGGCTGGCAGGCCTCGCCTTCATCGGGATCCTCGGCGTCGCGATTGCCCACACCTTCAATTACGACCGCGATTACTGGATCCCGAGTGAAGATGTCGCAGAAGTAGAAAGCGCGATCCGCACCATTTCGACACGGAGCGGTTCATGAGCGAACATCGCACAGCCCCAACCGAACGCCTTTATCACGCCGAGGAGGAGCACCATCCCGAAAACGGAACCTATCTGGGGTTCTGGATCTATCTGATGAGCGATGCGCTGATCTTCGCGGTGCTGTTTGCAACCCATGCGGTGCTCAGCCAGAATTTTGCCGGCGGTGAGCCACCGGCAGAACTGTTTAGCCTTCCGCTGGTGGCAGTCAACACGGCGATCCTCCTGACCTCTTCACTGACATTCGGCTACGCCATGCTGGCCGCCCAGGAGCAGAACGCCAAAAGCGCCATCCGTTTTCTGGCAATCACCGGTCTGCTCGGCGCCTGCTTCCTGTCGATCGAGCTTTACGAATTTGCCGAACTGATTGCCGAAGGTGCCGGGCCGACGCGCAGCGGCTATCTCTCGTCCTTCTTTGCGCTGGTCGGAACGCACGGGCTGCACGTCTCTTTCGGCATTATCTGGCTCGTCGTTCTCATCGCCCAGATCAGGCGACGGGGTTTGCAGGACGCCAACATGCGCCGTCTCAGTTGCCTTTCGCTGTTCTGGCATTTTCTCGACATTATCTGGATCGGCGTTTTCACCTTCGTTTATCTTCTGGGAGTGACCGCATGAGCACCGAACACGAGGTTTCGCAGCCGCCGCACGGTAGCCGGCATGACTACCATAAGGGTTTCGTCCTCTCGATTATCCTGACGGCGATACCCTTCTGGCTGGTGATGGCGGATGTCCTGCAGAGCCGGACGCTGACGGCAACCCTGCTCATCGTCTTCGCCGTGGCGCAGATTCTGGTCCATATGGTCTACTTCCTGCACATGGATGCTCGCGCAGAACGTGGCTGGATCATGCTGTCGCTACTCTTCACTATCGTCGTGCTTTTGATCGCTGTCTCCGGCTCACTGTGGATCATGTACCACCTCAACACCAACATGATGCCTATGGACCCGAACGCGGCGCGCAACATGCCGTGAGTGTATTAAGCGTACCGAAGAATCGAGGAACATTACCGGGATCGCAAGGTTGGGCCACCCGCTGACACAAGGAGAAGCCCAATGTTTTATACCGACAATAAGCTCCAATATCCTGTTCGTGTGGAGACCCCGGATCCGGCCTTTGCCCGCGCGCTTCAACAAGCCATTGGCGGCGTGGAAGGCGAAATTCGCGTTGCGATGCAGTATTTCTTCCAGGCCTGCGGCGCCCGAGGAAACCCAAAATTCCGCGATCTGCTGATGAACACTGCGACCGAAGAGCTCGGACATATCGAAATGCTGGCAACGGCGGTTGCGCTCAATCTTGAAGGTGCGCCGCTGAAGCTGCGCGAAGAAGTCTCGGCCGACAGCGTCGGTGGCTCTGTGCTGAACGGCGTCAACATGAAAAACCTGCTGTCGTCCGGTCTTTCGGCAATGCCTGTCGATTCCGATGGCGTACCCTTCGACATGTCCCACATCTATGCCAGCGGCAACATTGCCGCCGATATGACGGCCAATGTCGCTGCAGAATCCACCGGTCGAGTGCTGGCGGTGCGGCTCTACAACATGACCAACGATCCAGGCATGAAGGACATGTTGTCCTACCTGATCGCCCGCGACACCATGCACCAGAACCAATGGCTGGCAGCTCTGGAGGAACTGGGTGGTGCATCGAGCGTCTTCCCCATTCCCAACAGCTTCCCGCAGGAAGAGGAAAAGCAAGAGTTCAGCTACGCCTTCCTCGGTTTCCAGCAGAATGGCAGCGACCCGGTATCGGGCCGCTGGAGCGAAGGCCAATCGATCGATGGCAAAGACCAGTTCTCCACCGCGGCAATGCGGCCACTGGGCGAGAAGCCAGATCTCGGAACCGCCAAGCCTAACAGCGGCGCGCAAGCCGAACAAATCTGAGACTTAAAAATAATCACGATAAAAGGGGCGGGCCATCCGTCCCTTTTTTGATTGTCATGTCCTTGTGTGTCGCGAGCTGAGAAACAATCGCTTGATACTGCAACAAGCGGCAGATGAGCGAGGGCGCTCCTCCACATATCGTCAGCAAATTGCTGTGTAGACCCGCGTAATTGCATGGCTAATATTGTGTTGACGACGAGCCTTTTGTTTCCCCTCCTTGCGCCATTCCCTTGTCAGCAAGAGATTTGCCTGTAATGAAGCTGTAAGGGCCGGACTTGCGGGGAAATATATGACGACGATCACGGAAGCAAATATCAGACTCGGCATGATCCTGGCTGAAGCTGAAGCACGGCAGTCGTCGATCAGCACAGAGAAGCTCGAGAGCCGAAACCTCATCCCGTCCACAATCGACACCGCCATGGCTGTCCAGGCATTGGCTGTCGGCACGATCGGCAAGGATGTTGCTGGCTGGAAGCTTGGACTGAACAATGGCCGCCCGGTCGCAGCACCCTTGCTCGATCTTTACGACGAGGTGCAAGACAGCACACTGACCGTTCCAAAGCCAGGCGCCGTCGGCATCGAAATCGAAGTGTGCTTCGTGCTGGCGGAGGATTTGCCCGTCCTGCCGCTCGGCGAAAGCTACACGCGCGAAACGATTCTGGAAGCAGTCGAATCCGTTAATCTCGGCGCAGAATTCGTCAGCTATCGCCTGACGGAAGAGAACCGCGTGCCGTTTCCGCTGTTTCTCGCCGACCGGCTCGCCAACCATTCCTTCGTTCTCGGACCAGCCATCGATCCTTGCTATCTGCAAGCGCTTGCCGTGCAGGATCCGAGCCTGCCGCCATTG
Organism: Agrobacterium larrymoorei; assembly: GCF_037722385.1. GTDB lineage: Bacteria > Pseudomonadota > Alphaproteobacteria > Rhizobiales > Rhizobiaceae > Agrobacterium > Agrobacterium larrymoorei_C. The sequence continues at coordinate 415,410 of NZ_JBBKAQ010000006.1, read as the reverse complement.
ATGGTGGAAGCGGAGGACGGTGTTCTCTTCGGCGCTATACCGGTACATCCGCAAATGGATCCGGTCGCGCCGCTCCTCGCTTACGCCAATGCGCAGAACGACCACTTGGGTGGGCTGAAGCGTGGTCAGGTCATCACCACTGGCAGCCTGTGCGGGATGATCCGCCTTGGCGAGGCAACCAGGATCAGTTCTCGCTGGGACGGGATCGGCGCGATGGACATCCAGCTGCCTGGCTGAAACGTCTGCAGCATAGACCCATTCGGATAAGGATTTAGAAGGCGCAAGGCCTCGCCTTAAAGCAGATGGAGCGCGTCCATTTGTGTGGGCGCGCACCTGAGCCTCGACGTCAAGCGTCGTGGTTTCAGGGACGTTGTCGCCCCTACCACAGCTTCACGTGGCGATTGACGTCTTTGTAGAGAAGATAGCGGAAACGGCCTGGACCACCTGCATAGCAGGCCTGTGGGCAGTACGCGCGCAGCCACATGAAGTCGCCTGCTTCGACTTCCACCCAATCACTGTTGAGGCGATAGACGGCCTTGCCTTCCAGAACGAAGAGGCCGTGCTCCATGACGTGGGTTTCCATGAAGGGAATGGTCGCACCCGGCTCGAAGGTGACGATGTTGAGATGCATGTCGTAACGACCATCCGCCGGATCGATGAAGCGGGTCGTCGCCCACTTGCCCTCGGTATCCGGCATGGCGGAGAGTTCATGCTCGTCCTCATGGGTGAAGATGGCCGGCGGCAGCTCAAGACCGTCCACTTTGTCGAAGACCTTGCGAACCCAATGGAATTTTGCAGCCGATCCACCTTTGGCGCGCAGCGACCATTCGCTTCCCGCGGGAATGTAGGCGAATGAGCCCGACCGAAGAGCATGCTCTTGGCCTTCAAACGTGATCGTCATTTCGCCATCGACCATGAAGATCGCGGCTTGCGCGCGCGCGTCCGGTTCGGGCTTGTCGCTTCCACCGCCCGGCTGCACCTCCATGATATACTGCGCGAACGTCTCGGAAAATCCTGTCATCGGTCGAGCGATGATCCAGGCGCGCGTGTCGGTCCAGTGTGGCAAGACGCTGGTGACGATGTCGGACATGACCCGTTTTGGAATGACCGCATAGGCGGTTGTAAACACAGCTTTGCTGGACAGCAGCTCCGTCTGCCCTGGCAGCCCTCCAAAATCAGAGTAGTAACGCTTCTTATCCATCATGCACTCCAAGCTTGCGTATCGAGCGACAAGCATCCCATCGCCTGTTCGCAGCTAGGCTTACCCCGCAATCAATCGGCTCGCCAGAGCGATTTCCGGACTTCTTCGATTTTTTGAGGTTCGAAAAATCGACCCGGCAAAAGAGCATCGACGAGCCCGATATCTGCTCGTCGATGTGACACATCACGGACGCGACCTAGAGCTTCCTGATCACACCATAGACGATGTTGTGGTTCTGCCCATGAAAGACCTCACTCTCAGCCAGCGACGGTGCGATGCTGGCATTGATGATTTTCCACATGTCTGCCTTGCTGCGCAGAAGCAGCGTCCAGTTCATGAAGGATTCCATATAGCCATCGACGGCAATGTCCTCGGCAAAATTGGCGAAGAGGAAGGTGCCGCCGGGTTTCAGCATATCGAGGCATGTCTTCGTCAGCCTGATTGCCACCTTGTCCGTGAGATAATCGTAGAGACCTGCGGCGTAGACGAAGTCAAATTGTCCCAGATCATGAGATCGAGCAAGAAGATCCTTGACCGAACCATCGACCGCTTCAACACATGTACCGGCAAAGTCGCGCGCAATGGAGCCGATGCTCAAAGGGTCCTGATCGAGAGCGACCCAGCGTTTGATCGCGTTAGAGGCGAGCGCTTGCGAGCGATTTGCTTCGCGCAAATGGCCGGCCGCAATCGTGAGAATTTCGGTCTCCGGGCCCTTCTCCTGCGCGATGTCGTCGACGTAACGCGTCAGAATATCACGCCTCTCGCGAACCGCGACGGAAGATGAAGCCTCGCGGGTATAATCATAGAGAGCGGCTCCTACGGGAGAAGCCGTTGCGATGCGATCCGCGACGCTGTCGTGACCATAGATAAAGTCCAGAAGCTGAGCATCGCCGGAATAGCCGCGAGGCTTTTCAAAGGACCATTGGGTAAAAGGATCCTCCAGGAAATAATCGGCAACGGGATGCTGCTGGATCAACGGTAACAGCCTTATCCACACGCCATAGTCGTATTTTCTGCGCATTTGGTGAAGCCTGCCTGCAACTGCGTGTATGATGGTTGCAGGCGGTGCATTGGCAAGAAACTGTTGGTGTGCCAGGTTGAGAATAAGTGCGACTTCTGCTTCAGCAACGGCAAGATCCCGTTGGGAGTTGCTTTCATTCTGCGTCAGTAATTCCTTGGAAACGGTATCCGGTGTGACCAAGCTTTGTCCGTCCAGCGCGATACTATTGTTTCGAGCCACCAATAAATCCCCTTTTAAACCACTGTTAATCCTAGATTAATCGGCGACACACAGATGCGGCGTCGACGATTGGAGAACTAGGGAAGAGGAATTCGTTTCTAGGCCTTAACCATTAAGGTATGACTAATGGCTAAAATTACGCGGAGAAGATTCAAAGAAACTTAATCGGCATGCGAGTATGATTATGAGGTAAGCTTACCCTGTTGCCGCTGAGGGAGAGGACGGATGGCGAGGGGAAGGGAAGATCGAGCATTGAAAATTTATAGGCGAGGATGACCGCTCGCTTAAAATTCGTACAACCATTAGGAACGTGCATGAAGCACAGTTTGGCACATAGTGTGGAGTTCGATCTGCAGGCGGATGCATCTCGCACCGGTGCCGAGACGCTCGTGCGACAGCATTTCTTCGAAGAAGCCGACGTAAAGCGCCGCGTAGCAATCCGTCAGGGTCTTTGGGTTGCCGTTCTCATCTATCTATTGTTTTCGGTGACCGACGTGCTTCTGGTCCCGGACGTCTCCATTCACACCACATTTGCTCGTTTCGTCGTCGGTATCGCCGCTCTCCTCATTCTGGAATCGCAGGTCAGAGCAGAGACAAGAACCGATCTGATGGACGTGACCTGTGCTGCGGCACTGGTGTGTGGCTATCTCGGCTGGCTGTTGCCGGCGATGATGACGATCTACACCATCAACATGTCCTATTACATGGTGTTCGGCGCGATCTTCATGATGGGCGCCAACCTGTTTTTCACTTTCAATTTTGCGCTCTCGCTTTTTGCATCCAGCGTTGTCCTCGTGATCTTTTTCGTGGCGCTGAGCTTTCTGCACAAGGACATCTATTATCAGATCGCCTTCGGCACCTTCTATCTCGCATGCTTCAGCTTCACCTCCTATGTGAACTGGCGGCTTAACCGCGAGCGCGCCCGCGTGCTTCTAAGCGCTGTCGAGGCAAAGGTTCGGCAACGTGAGGCCGACGAGCGTGGCGAGGCGTTGTTCAGGCTTTCCAATACCGACCCGCTGACGGGCGTCGCCAACCGCCGCGCGGTCGACGCCCATTTGCGTCGCCTCTGGAGCGACTGGATTACTTCCAAGCGCAGCTTTGCAGTCTTGCTGATCGACGTCGATTTCTTCAAGAAATACAATGACTATTACGGTCACCAGGAAGGCGACCGCTGCCTCGTACAGGTTGCAAGCGCACTCCAGACGGCGATGAACGACTACGATGCCGTGGTGGGCCGCTACGGAGGGGAAGAATTCATCACGCTGATGCGTTACAAGACGCATCAGGAGATCGACCAGGTTGCCGAGCTCCTGCGCCGCACCGTTGAAAATCTCTGTCTTGCCCACGAGCGGCGGCGCGATGGTACCTCCGTCATCACCGTCAGCGTCGGCGCGTCCTACGCACGGCCTGTGCCGATGCCTAAACTGGAGCGCGTCATCCACGAGGCTGACCGGGCGCTTTACCTTGCCAAGGAAAGCGGGCGCAACCGCATCAAGCTCTTCGATCCCGACGATCCGCTCACCAGCGACGATACGGAAAATGTTGCGGCCCTGTTGGATATCGCCATTCAGCAGGATCTCGTTTCACTCGTTTACCAGCCGATCCGCAACCTCGTGACCGATCGTGTCCAGGCAGCCGAAGCCCTCATGCGTCTGAGACTGCTGGACGGCACACAGGTTCCGCCCAGCATCTTTATCCCCATCGCCGAGCGGATCGGCAAGATTACCGATCTTGGTCTGTGGGCCATCCGCACCGCTTGCCAGCAGATGCTGCAGACCGGCAAGGTGCAGGTCGTTAGCGTCAACGTCTCGCCCATTCAGTTGAAGCGTCCCGGTTTTGCCACTTCGGTCGCCGCCATCTTGGGAGAGCTTGGTATTTCAGGCGGGCAGCTTGCTCTGGAGATCACCGAAGGCCTCGAGATGGACATGGATTCCGACGTCCTGCGCTGTATCAGCGATCTAAGGATGCTTGGGATCAAGATATGGCTTGACGATTTCGGCACCGGCTTTGCCGGTCTCTCGTGGCTGAGACTGATCGATTTCGACACAGTCAAGATCGACAAGTCCTTTCTGCAGGATGGCTCCACACCGCGAGGCCGGATGATGTTGAAGGACATCATCGGCCTTATCCGCAATCGTGGACCTAAAATCCTGGTGGAAGGCGTCGAGACAGTCGAGCAGTTGGACCTGATGCACCAGTTCCGTATCGACCATGTGCAAGGCTATTTCGTTGGCCGCCCCGTCCCCGCCGATGCCTTTGAGGTGTCGGGCGTAAATGGCGTGAAGGGCGCGCGGTAGCCAGCGTCGGTTTGCTACGAGACCATCATTATCCGCTTCGTCATAGCGACATCTATCGTCTTCCAGTCCACCAGGGTACGCGAGGCCGAATAAGACAAGAAGGCCGGCTACCTGTCAGGGCAGCCGGCCTTCTTTTCTTCAATCCGCTACAGTCGCGACCAACCTTCAGTCGCCAGCACCTGGAACCTCGTGAGCGTCACGCTCACCAATGATGATGGAGCGCTTGCCGACATGATTGGCTGGGCCGACGATGCCCTCCTGTTCCATACGCTCCACGAGCGATGCGGCACGGTTGTATCCGATTGACAGGCGGCGCTGAATGTAGGACGTCGAGCACTTCTTGTCGCGCAGCACCACCTTCACCGCCTTCTCATAAAGATCGGCCGTATCGTCCTCAGCCATGGCAGTCTTGTCGAAGACCGCGCTGTCCTCTTCCTCGCCCTCATCTGCCTCATCGGCATCTTCGGTCACCGTTCCTAGATACTCGGGGCGGCCTTGCGTCTTCAGATGCGCCACAACCTTTTCGACTTCCTCGTCGGAGACGAAGGGTCCATGAACACGGGCGATGCGTCCGCCGCCCATCATGTGCAGCATATCCCCCTGGCCAAGAAGGTGCTCGGCACCCTGCTCGCCCAGAATGGTGCGGCTGTCGATTTTCGACGTCACCTGGAAGGAGATGCGCGTCGGGAAGTTGGCCTTGATCGTGCCGGTGATGACATCGACCGACGGACGCTGGGTTGCCATGATCAGGTGGATACCGGCCGCGCGCGCCATCTGCGCCAGGCGCTGGATCGCGCCTTCGATTTCCTTGCCGGCTACCATCATCAGGTCGGCCATCTCGTCGACGATGACGACGATGTAAGGCATGGCCGTGAGGTCCATCTCCTCCTGCTCGTAGACAGCTTCGCCCGTTGCACGGTCGAAACCGGTCTGGATGTTGCACATCACGGTTTCGCCCTTGGCGCGGGCTGCGGCAGCGCGAGCATTGTAACCGTCGATGTTGCGAACGCCGAGGCGTGACATCTTGCGATAGCGATCTTCCATCTCGCGCACCGCCCATTTCAGCGCCATGACGGCCTTCTTCGGGTCTGTGACGACGGGGGTGAGGAGATGCGGAATGCCGTCATAGACGGAGAGCTCGAGCATCTTAGGATCGACCATGATCAGGCGGCATTCTTCCGGCTTCAACCGGTAGAGCAGCGACAGGATCATGGTGTTGATTGCAACCGACTTGCCAGAACCCGTGGTGCCGGCCACCAGAAGATGGGGCATCTTGGCAAGCTCCGCCACCACCGGCTCGCCACCAATGGTTTTGCCGAGGCAGAGCGCGAGGTTCATCCGCGTATCGGCGTAATCGTGGGATTCGATCAGTTCGCGGAAATAGACCGTCTCGCGCACCGGATTGGGCAACTCGATGCCGATGACGTTGCGGCCAGGAATGACCGCGACGCGCGCGGACAGCGCCGACATGGAGCGGGCAATATCATCCGACAGACCGATGACGCGCGACGACTTGACGCCTGGCGCTGGCTCGAACTCGTAAAGCGTCACAACCGGGCCTGGGCGTACATCGATGATCTCGCCCTTGATACCGAAATCTTCCAGCACGCTTTCCAGAAGCCCCGCGCTCTGCTCCAGCGCTTCCGGCGTCATGGTCGTCGTCTGCTGTACCTGTGGCGGCTGGAGAAGGTCGATCGGCGGATACTCATACTCGCCTTCGCCGAAGACTGGCGCGTCGAGGAACATCGGCTGGTTGTTGCGAGCAACGGTACGAGCCTCGCGACGTGGAGCCGGCATCTCGACAGCAACCGGCTCAACAGTCTCGACGGCAGGCACATCCTGCTCGACCGGGGCTGGCTCGACGAGTTCTGCAGGCTCGGCTTGAGCAGATTGATAGCTGCGAACACCCACCTCGCGATAAAGCGCGACAGCCGATCCATTCAGGTCGGAAGTTGTCGGCATGATGGGGAGGCTCGGTCGCGGCGGCTGGGAAATGACCACAGGCTCGACCGCGCGGGGCTGGCGCAGAAGCGGAACATTGGTGGAAGCCGGCTGCTGGGGAATCGTCGCAGATTTTGCCGCCGCCAGGCGCTGCGCCTTCAGCCTCGCCAGTTCAGACAGGCGCATGGGCTGACGTTCCGGCGCGATCGTGCCCTCGACGTCGAGATTCATCGCCTCCCAGAACATGTCGTCGGAAAGGTAGGCGGCAAAGGATGGCACGTCCAGCATGGGCTTCTGATGTGGCTCGGCCGGGAAGCAAGCGATATCGATGTCTTCACGAACGAGAGTGTCTTGCGGTACTTCATCAGCGACGGGCTGAGCCGGAACGTCAGCAGACGTACCAGCTTCAGCCTGCTGCAACAGCTCCTGCTGCTGGCGCAATGCCAGTTCGCGGCGCAGGCGATAACTCAATGCCCTGGCACCTGTAGCGCCTGGCGGCTGCGGCAGGACCGCAGGCTTTGCGATGCGACGCTCTACCGGTGCTGGCTGCGGCACAGTCGATGTCGTAGCGGCATCTTGAGCCGCAGGAGACTCTACACCGGTCTGATCTACCGCGACCTCTTCACCCGCAGCATTCCTCTTTGCGAAGATGGTCTGCGGCGTGCGGGAAAAGCGCACATTCGGGCCCAGAGTAAAAGCGTTCTGCCAGCCGGGCATATCCGGGCGGCCCTCAATCGCGTTGGCGGCGATCTGATCGGCGTTACGACCCACTGCGGCGTGCTCGGCTCTCGTTAAGCTTTGCACTGGTGCGGCCGGGATTTGAGGATGCTGAACCATGTTGTCTGCCGATTCAGCTTCTCCCCCCTCTATCGCATTGCCTGGATTATTAAAATTGGATCGGGGAAAACGCATGACAGCCTGTACACTCATCATAAACGGACAATTGGCACAGCAACTGAGATAAAAAATAAAGGTTAACCACCTATTGCTAAAGCGGCCCGACGCGCGAATTTCAACAGAGTTAAAGCTGGCTGTGGCGACCATGCCACGCCAATCCAGGGCTTTTCGCTCACGACTTTTTTCATTCCCCTAAGCCGCGTTTTTCGCCACCTTCTATAGTGCCACTTAACCGACCACCTTATCCCGCCATCATTTTGCACCATAACAACAAACTGAACACCAGTGACTTTACAACTGACATGTTAATGTCCTATCACGTTTTCATCAGTTTTGGAGGAGCATGGACGTGACTGGTAAATTCGGCCTCTCGGCAGCGTTGACGACACCTTTTATGCAGGATGGAACGATTGCCATCGATGCGATGATCAAGCAGGCCGAGCGCGCGTTGTCGTCGGGTTGCGACAGCATCACCCTCTTTGGCACCACCGGTGAAGGGAGTTCCATCGGCGCCCGCGAGCGCGCCGACATTCTGGCATCCTGCCTCAGTGCCGGTATTGCGCCGAACAGGATCGTGGTCGGCGTTCTGGTGGACTCGGCGCAGGATGCCGCCGACCAGGCCTTCGCTGCCCTAGACGCGGGCGTGCGCAACATTCTCCTCGCGCCGCCTTCCTATTTCAAGAATGTCAGCGATGACGGTCTGTTCGACTGGTTCGCATCCGTGTTCTCGCAGATCGGATCGAGCGCGCGCGACATCCTCGTCTACAACATTCCATCGGTGACGATGGTGACTCTTTCCGTTGAACTGGTCGGCCGCCTCAAGCAGGCTTTTCCGGGCATCGTCGTCGGCGTCAAGGATTCCTCCGGCAACTGGCCGCATACCGAAAGGCTTCTTAAAGAGCATGGCGATCTGATCATTCTGATCGGTGACGAGCGTCATCTGGCACAAGGCGTTCGCATGGGTGGCCAGGGCGCAATCTCCGGCTGCGCCAACTTCCTACCTGCGGAAATCCGCGCCATGGCGGTGGACGGCAAGGATGACAAACGCGTTCAGGATCTCGTCGTCGAACTGCTTAAGTTCCCAGTAACACCGGCGGTGAAGGTGCTCGTGTCGCACGTAACCGGCGAGACGATCTGGCACGCCGTCCGTCCGCCCCTGGTTTCCATTTCCGCCGAAGATCGTAAAAAGATCGAAGCGGCATTCGGTTCGCTGTTCAGCAAACAGGCGGCTTGAAAGGCGTAACGAATGGACGATGTGGCCGAACAGACGACGTTGCGAGAGAAGGCGTATGAAAGTTTTACGCACCATCTTCTCGCGCGCGACGTTAGGCCAGGTCAATTCATTTCCCAGCGCCGGCTCGTCGAAATGACCGGCCTGCCTCTCGGCGCGATCCGCGAGGCGATCCCGCGGCTTGAGGCAGAGGGGCTGATCAAGACTGTACCGCAGCGTGGTCTCCAGGTCGCCCATATCGATATCAATCTGATCCGCGAAGCCTTCCAGTTCCGCATATTGCTGGAAAAGGAAGCGGTAGCGAATTTCACCCGCACCGCCTCTGATGACGTGATTGCGGTGATGTTGAACGACCATCGCGAGATCGCCGAGCTTGCCAATCACGGCAAAGGCTCTCCGGAACTCGATGCCCGAGCCCAGGCCGTGGACTGGGGCATGCATGATGCCTTTATCGACGCGCTTGGTAACTCGATCATCTCGAATGCCTATCGCGTCAATTCGATCAAGATGCGCCTGATCAACCAGGAGCGCTTTCGCATCGCCGGTCATGTCAAATCGGTCATGGCCGAACACCTTGCCATCATCGAGGCCATTCAACGACGCGATGTCGATGAGGCGGTCGAGAGACTGGTTGCCCATATTCGTAGCGCGAGGGACAGAGCACTCGCTGTTTAACAAATCACCATACGCCTGGATGAGGAGATCCCGGCGAATAAGAGGAGGAACTTCATGACACATTCAATTATGAGCCCAACACGCCGCGCCTTCCTGGCCGGCACGGCCGCGCTCGGTGGCGCCGCCATGTTCGGGGTGCGCACTGCATCTGCAGCGGTGGACTGGAAGAAGCATGCTGGCACGACGCTTGAGGTCAACTTGGTCAAGAGCCCGCGCAGCGAAACGCTTCTGAAATACATCAAGGAATTCGAAGAACTGACAGGCATCAAGGTCAATGCCGAGGCAACGCCGGAACAGCAGCAGCGCCAGAAGGTGGTCATCGAACTGTCCTCCGGCAAGCCGAGCTTCGATGTCGTTCACCTGAGCTACCACGTTCAGAAGCGCCAGTTCGAAAAGGGCAAGTGGCTCGCCGATATCAGCGGCTTCATGAAGGACCCTTCGCTGACCGATCCTTCGCTGGTGGAAAGCGATTTTGCCGCGGCTGGGATGCAGTTTGCCAAGGACAGCGACGGCGTTCTGCGTTCGCTCCCCTTCTCGGTGGATTACTGGATCCTTTACTGGAACAAGGACCTGTTCGAAGCCAAGGGCCTGAAATATCCTCAGACTTTCGACGAACTGGTTGCCGCCGCAGAAGCGATTACCGATCCATCGACCAACACCTATGGTTTCGTCGCACGCGGCCTGAAGAACGCCAACACTCCGGTCTGGACCACCCTGATGCTCGGCTACGGCGGCGAGCCGATCACCGACGGAAAGCTCAACACCGAATCCAAGGAAGCAGTGGAAGCGGCCAAGCTCTATCAGCGCCTGATGACCAAGGCGGCACCTCCCGGTGTTTCTGGCTTCAACTGGGCTGAAGCGCAGTCTGCCTTCCTCCAGGGCAAGATCGGCATGTGGCTTGATGGCGTCGGCTTCGCACCGCCGATCGAAAACCCTGAAAAGTCCCGCGTGGTCGGCAAGACCGGCTACGGCGTGATGCCTAAGGGTCCGGCCGCGCAGGCTGCAGGCACATTCGGCGATGGTCTCGGTGTCGTCGAAGCCAGCACCAAGAAGGAAGCAGCCTACCTCTTCTGCCAGTGGGCGATCTCGCACGACATGGGCGCACGCCTTCTGCAGGCAGGTGCCGGCGTTCCGTTCCGCCAATCCATTCTGGAGGATGCGAAGGTGCGTGAGGGCGTCAAGATGCCAGCCGAGTGGCTGGATGCCGTGGTTGGTTCCGGCAAGGTGTCGAAGCTCGCACTGCCGGTCATCATTCCGGTGACCGAGTTCCGCGATATCTATGGCGTCGGTCTCACCAACATGATCGGCGGCGCAGATCCGGCCGCTGAACTCAAGAAGGCGACCGAACAGTTTGCACCTGTTCTGGCACGCAGCGAGGGATAAAGGTGTCTGTCAGCATAGAACACAATGCAGCGGTGACGAAGGCCGCACAGAGGAGCAAGCCGCCACGGCTTGCTCCCAACTACTGGCCTTTCGTCATTCCGGCTCTCGTCGTCATTGGCGCTGTGATCGTCTTCCCCTGGGTCTTTACCCTGTGGATGAGCGCGCAACGCTGGACGCTCGGGCAAGAGCAGAGTTTCATCGGCTTCGACAACTACATCCGCTTGGCAAGTGACGCGCGGTTCTGGGAATCGCTCTGGCACACGCTGGTCTATACGGTACTCTCGGTTGTCGCGCCGCTGTTCCTCGGCACCTTGGCTGCCCTTGTGTTCGATGCGCAGTTCCCGCTGCGCGGATTTCTTCGCGGCGTCTTCGTCATGCCGATGATGGCGACCCCGGTCGCCATCGCGCTCGTCTGGACCATGATGTTTCACCCGCAGCTCGGCGTACTGAACTATCTCCTCTCCTTCATCGGCATCGGTCCGCTGGAATGGATCTACAATCAGTCCACGGTCATACCTTCGCTGGTCCTTGTTGAAACATGGCAGTGGACGCCGCTTGTCATGCTGATTGTTCTGGGTGGTTTGGCAGCCGTGCCGCGTGAACCCTACGAGAGTGCGGAAATTGACGGCGCCAATGCCTGGCAGAAATTCCGCTACCTCACCATGCCGATGATCGCGCCGTTCCTGATGATCGCCGTCATTATCCGCTCCATTGATGCCGTAAAGAGCTTCGACATCATCTATGCGATGACGCAAGGGGGACCCGGCACGGCGTCGGAGACGATCAATATCTACCTCTACAATACCGCCTTTGCCTATTACGACATCGGTTATGCCTCGGCCATGGCCGTCGTCTTCTTCATCGTCATCATCGCGCTCTCCTTCGTCCTGCTGATGGTTCGTGCGCGTACCCAGTGGAACGAGATGGAGGATCGCTGATGTCCCGCAAAACCCTAGACCGCGTCGGCCTGTTCTTCATCGCGCTGGTGATGATTTCGCCCGTCATCCTGTTTTTCCTCTGGATGATTTCGCTCTCGTTGAAATTCGAAATCGATAACGGGGCCTATCCGCCGATCCTGATCCCAGAGCGCTTCGCCTGGTCGAACTATGTGAAGGTGTTCGAGGAAAACAACTTCTTCCTCTACTTCTGGAATTCCGTGCTGGTCACGGGCGCCGCCACCATCCTTGCGCTGGTGATCGGCGTTCCGGCAGGCTACGGCATTGCACGGCTGAAGGCGGAAAAAGCCGCGATCGTCATCATGATCGCTCGTATGACGCCCGGCCTCTCCTTCTTGATCCCGTTGTTTTTGCTGTTTCAATGGCTGAACCTGCTGGGGACACTGTGGCCGCAGATCATCATCCATCTGGTGGTGACTGTTCCGATCGTCGTCTGGATCATGATCGGCTACTTCGAAACGACACCGAAGGAGTTGGAAGAGGCGGCAAGCATCGATGGCGCGTCTTCCTGGCAGGTGTTCCGCCTCGTCGCATTGCCGATCGCCAAGCCCGGCATCGTCGTGTCCTTCATCCTCGCCGTCATCTTCTCATGGAACAACTTCGTCTTCGGCATCGTGCTTGCCAGTCGCGAAACACGAACGCTTCCAGTTGCGGTCTACAACATGCTGTCCTTCGAGCAGGTCAGCTGGGGTCCGCTGGCCGCCGCAGCACTGATCGTCACGCTGCCGGTTCTGTTGCTCACCATGTTCGCCCAAAAGCAGATCGTCGCTGGCCTCACAGCAGGCGCCGTCAAGGGCGGCTGATCGACAGGTCGCTGGAACGAATTTCATTACAGGATAATCATCATGGCACCCGTCAATATTCAGAATGTTCAGAAGCGCTTCGGCGCCGTCAATGTCATCCACGGTATCGATATCGATATTCGTGACGGAGAATTCGTCGTGCTGGTCGGCCCATCCGGCTGCGGCAAGTCCACCCTGCTGCGCATGATTGCGGGCCTGGAAGAACTCAGCGATGGCGAAATCCATATCGGTGCGCGCGAAGTCAGCCACCTTCCGGCCCGTGACCGCGATATCGCCATGGTCTTCCAGAACTACGCGCTCTATCCGCATATGACCGTCGCCGAGAATATGGGCTTCGCCTTGAAGCTCAAGAAGGTCGATGCCGCCGTGACAAAGGCGAAGGTGGACAAGGCGGCTGGCATTCTCGGCTTGGAGAAGCTGCTCGATCGCTACCCGCGACAGCTCTCCGGCGGTCAGCGCCAGCGTGTTGCCATGGGCCGCGCTTTGGTGCGCGATCCACAGGTGTTCCTGTTTGACGAACCCCTCTCCAACCTTGATGCCAAGTTGCGCGTGCAGATGCGCGGCGAAATCAAGTCCATGCATCAGCGCATTGGCACGACCACCATCTACGTGACGCACGATCAGGTGGAAGCCATGACCATGGCCGACAAGATCGTGGTGCTTCACGACGGCATCATCGAGCAGATCGGGGCGCCGCTCGAACTCTACGACCGCCCAGCCAATCTCTTCGTTGCCGGCTTCATCGGCTCGCCTGCCATGAACTTCATTCGCGGTCGTGTCGAAGAAGGCGTCTTCCGCACCACCAAGGGCGTGACGCTGCCTCTTCCGCCAACAGCAAATCCCGCAGCGCTCGGCGGGCGTGACCTGGTTTACGGTATTCGCCCCGAACATATCCGCGCGTCGGAAACCGGGATCGAAGGACGCGTCGAATTGGTGGAAGGCACCGGCTCGGAAATCTACGCCAAGCTCAATTGCAATGGCGAAGAGATCGCCTGCCTCTTCCGCGAGCGACTGGATATCCGCTTTGGCGACACCGTTCGTATTGCCATCGACCCCGCTTCGGTGCACCTGTTCGACAAGGAAACCGGCAAGCGAATCTGAGCATCGATGCAAAGCGAGACACACCAAGAGAACCACGGCCGCCATGTACTGTGCGTCGGAGCGGCGGTGCTGGATACCCTGTTTCGCGTGCACGACATGCCGAGCGGCCAAGGCAAAGTGTTGCCCTACGAGATGTTGCAGATCGCCGAAGGCATGGCATCGAGCGCCGCCTACACCGTCCACCGCATGGGTGGACGAGCAAGCCTATGGAGCGCTGTCGGCGATGACGAAACCGGCGTCCGCATTCTGCGCGACCTATCCGAAAGCGGCATCGATACGTCCGGCATGACAATTGCTGCGGGTGCGCGTTCTGCACTCTCCACAATCCTGATCGATGACGAAGGCGAGCGTTTGATCGTTCCCTTCTACGACCACAGGCTTCATGAGAACAAGCGCTCCTGCACACCGGCAGATCTTGCGCCGTTTGATGCCGTTCTGGTGGACGTGCGCTGGCCTGATTTGGCGCTCGATGTGCTAAGTGTTGCGCGCCAACTTGGCAAACATGCGATTCTGGACGGTGATGTTGCGCCGGTGGAGACTTTGGAACGGCTCGCCCCTGCCGCAAGCCACATCATCTTTTCCGAACCCGCCGCGCAACGGCTGACCGGCCTTTCTGACGTATCGGCCATGGTGCCGGTCTTGCATGCGCGCTACCCGCAGACCTTCATCGCCGTTACCGCTGGGCCTTCAGGCTGCTACTGGACGGAAGTCGGGGACGCTACCGTCCTTTTTCAGTCGACAATGGCGGTCGAAGCTGTCGATACGCTTGCTGCCGGCGATGTGTTTCATGGAACATTTGCGTTGGCTATCGCAGAAGGGATGGAAAGCCGTGCAGCCATCCAGCTGTCATCCGTCGCGGCCGCACTGAAATGCCAGATTTTCGGTGGAAGGACGGGCACACCGACGCGCGCAGAAGCCGAAGTGGCCATGGCCGCTTGGCTGGCAGAGACCGCCCCTCAAAGCTGAAGAGCGGCCTGTTACTATTTGGATCAGCCGGCCAGGATCGCCAGCAGCAGAAGCGCCACGATATTGGTGATCTTGATGGCGGGATTGACCGCCGGACCCGCTGTATCCTTGTAAGGATCGCCCACCGTGTCGCCGGTCACCGACGCCTTGTGAGCATCCGAACCTTTGACATGGCGCACGCCATCCTTGTCGACGAAGCCGTCTTCAAAGCTCTTCTTGGCATTGTCCCACGCGCCGCCACCGGATGTCATGGAGATCGCGACGAAGAGGCCGTTGATGATCACGCCGAGCAGTGAGGCGCCAAGGGCTGCGAAGGCCGAAGCCTTGGATCCGGAGATCAACAGCACGCCGAAATAGACGACGATTGGTGCCAGAACCGGCAACAGCGACGGGATGATCATTTCGCGAATGGCGGCTTTGGTCAGCAAATCCACGGCCTTGCCGTAATCCGGCTTTTCCGTGCCCTGCATGATGCCGGGCTTTTCGCGGAATTGGCGACGAACCTCCTCCACGATGGCGCCTGCGGCCTTGCCGACAGCGGTCATGGCGATGCCGCCGAAGAGGTATGGGATCAGACCGCCAAACAACAGACCTGCAACCACGTAAGGGTTTGACAGGCTGAAGGAGATTTCCCCGACATCCTGGAAGTAGGGGTAGGTCGCGCCGTTCGCCGCGAAGTAAGACAGGTCGTTGGCATAGGCCGCAAACAGAACAAGGGCGCCAAGTCCAGCAGAACCGATCGCGTAGCCTTTGGTAACGGCCTTGGTGGTGTTGCCAACTGCATCCAGCGCGTCAGTCGCCTTGCGCACATCTGGATCGAGACCCGCCATTTCGGCAATGCCACCGGCATTGTCCGTCACCGGGCCGAAGGCGTCGAGTGCTACTATCATACCTGCAAGACCGAGCATGGCTGTCACCGCAATGCCCGTTCCGAAGAGGCCCGCCAACTGGTAGGTCGAGATGATGCCGCCCACGATGACGATGGCGGGAAGTGCTGTCGATTCAAGCGAGACCGCAAGGCCCTGGATGACGTTGGTACCGTGGCCGGTGACGGAGGCTTGAGCGATGGAGTTGACCGGGCGCTTGTTCGTGCCGGTGTAGTATTCGGTGATCACCACGATCAATGCCGTCACCAACAGGCCGAGGAGGCCGCAGAAGAACAGGTTGGTGCCGGTGATATCGACGCCGGCAACGGTGCCGATCGAACCCCAACCGACGGTCAGTGAGGTTGCGACCGCAAGTCCTGCGACTGAGAAGATACCCGTCGCAATCAGACCCTTATAGAGCGCGCCCATGATCGAATTGTTGGTACCGAGCTTGACGAAGAAGGTGCCGGCAATCGATGTCAGGATGCAGACGCCGCAGATTGCCAGTGGGTAGAGCATGGCGCTTTCCAATACCGGCGCACCGGCAAAGAAGATCGCCGCCAGAACCATCGTCGCGACAACGGAGACCGCGTAGGTCTCGAAGAGGTCAGCGGCCATGCCTGCGCAGTCGCCGACATTATCGCCGACGTTGTCGGCAATGGTGGCCGGATTGCGCGGATCGTCTTCAGGGATGCCAGCCTCGACCTTGCCGACAAGGTCGCCACCAACGTCTGCGCCCTTGGTGAAGATGCCGCCGCCAAGACGGGCAAAGATCGAGATCAGCGACGCGCCGAAGCCGAGCGACACCAGCGCATCGATTACCTCACGCGAGCCCGTCGCATGGCCGAGCACCGAGGTCAGGATGAAATAATAGATGGAGACGCCAAGCAGCGCCAAGCCAGCCACGAGCATGCCGGTAATGGCGCCGGATTTGAATGCGATATTGAGACCGGCCGCGAGGCTGTGGGATGCGGCTTGCGCCGTACGAAGATTGGCGCGAACCGAGACATGCATGCCGACGAAACCGGCAGCACCGGACAAAACGGCGCCAATGACGAAACCGACTGCGGCTTCCGGAGAGAGAAGAACCCACGCGGCGATGGTAACGATGATACCGACGATTGCGATGGTTAGATATTGACGAGCGAGATAGGCCTGCGCCCCCTCGCGGATATAGCCTGCTATTTCACGCATGCGCTCATTGCCTTGATCGGCATCCAGAACGCTTTTCGTTGCCCAAATCGCATAAGCGATCGAAAGGGCACCGCATAAAATTACCAATGCAATGACGGTCATTCGCACTTACCTCCCATTGTGCCGGTTCGTCACATCTCCCCGGCGGGCGAAACCACATGCGGGGCGTGAGGCGCAGAACGCCTAACACCAGGATTGAGCCACTCGTTCCCCTCCCCGGGAACACTGGCTTGCGGTTGGGAGATTGCGTTGCGTCGAGGCGTCGCGTCAAGTGTGAAGATGGCGCTGAGGTGCTTATGGTTCTGATTCAGACGGCTTTTTGCGCCCGACTGAAAATCAATGTCAGCACGAGGATGAGGCAAAGACCAGCAACGGGCCAGATAACAAGGTTCATCACCGACCAGCCCCAGGCGGTGAAAACCTGGCCTGACGAGAAGGACGAAAGCGCTACCGTGCCGAAGAGGACGATATCGTGAAAACCCTGCACCTTGTCCGCTTCATGTGGACGGTAGCTGGAGGATACGATCGAGGTTGCGCCGATAAATCCGAAATTCCAGCCTGCCCCAAGCAGGATGAGCGCCAGCCAGAAATTCCAGAGCTCAACACCCATATGCGCGACGACGGCGCAGGCCATCAGGATGACGAGACCGGCTGCCACAACCTTTTCCGCCCCAAAGCGGGTGATCAGGACACCGGTGAAAAAGCTCGGCCCGAACATGGCGAGCACGTGCCATTGGATGCCAAGGGTGGCCAGCTCGCTTGGAAAGCCGCAGCCGATCACCATGGCAAGCGGCGCCCCTGTCATCATGAAGGTCATCAACGCATAGGAACCGATCCCGCAGATCATGCCGGTGATGAAGCGGCGCGTCGCGATGATTTCGAGGAGCGGCCTTGCAGGTGCGCTCGCAACCGTCTGTTTCAACTCCGGAAGCTTGAGAAAGCACAAAATCCCAGCGGCCAGAAGACCAAGCGGGATGAGGGCAACGAAGGTGCCGGCAAAGGTGACCGGAGCAAAGACATCCTTGCCGAAGATGGCAAGCTGAGGCCCGACAATGGCAGAGACAACCCCGCCCGCAAGAATCCAGGAAATGGCCTTCGGCTTGTAGAAGGATGGCGAAACGTCTGCCGCCGCAAAGCGGATCTTCTGGGTAAAGCCGCCGGCAAGACCGATCAACATCAGGCCGAGCGCAAAAAGCCAGAAATCCGTGCGGAATAGTGCAACGGATGCCAGCGCGCCGCCGGTCGAGCAGAGAAGTGCTCCAAGGATAAAGCCAGCTTTACGTCCAAGAAAACGAGCGGCAAGAGCAACCGCCACGGCGCCGAAAGCCACGCCGACATTGAAGCCGGTCAAGGGAGCGGTGGCCAAAGACTTGTCGGCACCGAGAAGCTGATAGCCCGCCAGTGCCCCAACCGAAAAACTCAATGGCCCGGCGGAGCCAAGGATAGCCTGCGCAGCGGTGAGAAGAAACACGTTGCGTTTCGCTTCAGACAATTGGCCTTCCAGGCCAGCAACCGTTCCCGAGCTCATGTCTTCCTCACCCTCCAAACCGGACCGTCTGCCGCGACACTATCTTGCGGCAGTACGTCAGGGTTTGCGGGAAATCAAAGCCGCTAAAGTGGCTTACAGTCCGTCCAAGAATTGGCGCTGGTCCAACGAAAGTGGTGTTTCGAACCCGGAGCGAAGCGTACTTAAAGTACGTGCGCACCGGAAGCGCGAAAAAATTGCCATTTGCAGGCGACCAGCGACGATTATCGGAGGGACTGTCAGCGCTTCGCTTCGCCGCGCACCTGCTTCGCGATACGATCCAGCACCGCGTTGACAAGCTTAGGCTCGTCATTTTCGAAAAACGCGCGGGCAATCTCGACATATTCGGTGACGATGACCGCAACCGGAACGTCCTTACGTTCAAGGATTTCGAAGGTACCAGCGCGCAGAATAGCGCGGACAGTGGTATCGAGACGCGATAGCGGCCAGTCTTCCTGAAGTGCCGAACGCACCAGCGGGTCGATTTTGGTCTGGTCGCGCACGACACCCGAAACGATGGAACGGAACCAGGACGGATCGGCCTTCAGGTAGGTCTCGCCATCCACTTCCTTGCCCAGGCGGTGCGCCTCATATTCGGCAACCACTTCCATGACGCCTGTACCGCCGACATCCATCTGATAGAGCGCCTGCACCGCTGCGAGGCGGGCTGCGCCACGCTGGTTGACAGGCTTGATGGATGGCTGACGCGGTTCTGCGCCGTTTTCGACACTCGTCATGCGATCAACCACCCAGCTTCTTCTTCAATTCGATCATCGTCAACGCGGCGCGCGCGGCAAAACCGCCCTTGTCCTTGTCGGAGCGACGAACGCGTGCCCAGGCCTGTTCGTCGTTCTCGACGGTCAGAATGCCATTGCCGATCGCAAGCGACTCGCTGACCGTCAGGTCCATGATGGCGCGTGAGGATTCGTTGGCGACGATATCGAAGTGATAAGTCTCGCCGCGAATGACCATGCCGAGAGCGACGAAGCCATCATATTCCGTGCCACCATTGTCGGCGCCGTCGAGCGCCATGGCGATCGCTGCCGGAATTTCCAGTGCGCCTGGAACGGTAATGATGTCGTAGGTGGCGCCAGCCTCTTCGAGCGCGAACTTTGCGCCATCGAGAAGGGCATCGGCCATATCGTCATAAAAGCGTGCTTCCACGATGAGAAGATGAGGCTGGGACATGGGAGTTTCCTGAAAATCTGCGCCGGATCATACCGGCTTTTGGCGCGGTCAAACCATGGCTGGCCGCACTTGGCAAGTATTTTTAATGCAAGGCTGCCGCGTGCGCGACCCCGCCAGTCGGTTTTCCTGGTGCCGATCAGCTTCTCTGCCAGGCAAGATGAAGACCAAGTCCCATCAAAATTGCACCGGCTCCGCGCCGGGCAATTGCTTGCGCGAAAGCCGACCGCTTCAACCGCCCGGCCGCAAGCCCTGCTACCAGAACCACGACAAAATCCGCCGAGGTGAAGATGATGTTGACGGCAACGCCGAGGATCAGGAACTGCAGCCAGATCGGAAACGCCGCGGCCGGATCGACGAATTGTGGCAGGAATGCCAGGAAGAACAACGCCGTCTTCGGGTTCAACACCTCAACGACAATGCTGTCGATGAAGGCCCGCTTTGCAGACTTCTGAGAAATCGTGACGCTGCCCGTTGCTTCGTCATTGAGCCGGGCTCTGAGCATGGAGAAGCCAAGCCAGATGAGATAGCAGGCACCGCCGAACTTGACCGCAAGATAGAGCCACGGCACCGCCTGAAACAGCACGGACAATCCTGCGGCCGCCGCAATGATATGGACATAACATCCAAGGTGGATACCGAGCACGGCCATCAAGCCGGCAGCGCGACCCCGTGCCATGGTCTGGGCGATGGTGTAGAGCATGGCCGGGCCTGGCACGTAGGCAAATAGAGCCGTCGTGATCAGGAATGCTGCAAGCAGTTCGTAAGATGCCACCGTGAGCTCCGCAAAGTTTGGCGCTCACTGAGCGCTATCACAATCGTCAGCAAGCATCCTACTTTGATGGAAATTCCGCAAGCCGCGCTGCGTAACGCGCCATGGTATCGACTTCGAAATTGACGAAATCGCCAGCCTTGCGATCACCCCATGTGGTCACAGAGAGCGTGTGACGGATCAACAGTACATCGAAGTCCGGTCCTTCGACCGCGTTTACGGTGAGCGAGGTTCCGTCCAGCGCAACCGAGCCCTTTGGCGCAACGAACTTCGCCAGACGCTCCGGTGCGCGCAGGCGGATACGCACCGCTTCCCCTTCCGGCTCGACGGACAGAATTTCCGCCTTACCGTCGACATGACCAGAAACGATGTGACCGCCGAGTTCGTCGCCGATTTTCAAAGCTCTCTCGAGATTGACGCGCGTTCCCGTTTGCCAAGCGGAGATGGTGGTCAGGCGAAGCGCTTCTTCCCAAGCTTCAACCTCATACCAGCGCTCGTTGCTGCCCGCTTCCGGCAGTTTTGTCACCGTCAGGCAGACGCCGCCATGGGAAATGGACGCACCCATATCGATGGTCTTTGGGTCGTAATTCGTCGCCACACGCAAACGCACGCCTTCAGCCAGCGGGTGAAGCTCGGAAACGGTTCCCACATCGGTGACGATACCCGTAAACATCAAAGCGGCCTTTCATAATCGAAACAGCGGTCAGGACCATAGACAGTCTCAGCGACCAGAGAATAGGTGTCAGGGATATCGGCGCGCTTGATCGGCGTTTCAATACCGCGCTCACCTATCACGACTGGGCTTTCAAACAACAGGATGCGATCCACCAAACCGGCATCAACAAAAGCCTTCGCAGCAACCGCTCCGCCTTCGACGAGAAGCTCGGACAGTCCTCGCGCACCGAGTATGAGGAGCAGATCCTCAAGATTTTTCGCCGGCAAGACTTCGGCGCCTGCCGATGCCAACTGAGCCCGCCTTTCCGCAAGATCTTGCGCTTTTGCAGCACCTGGCATCTCAACGACGATCAGCGGAACGTCACGAGCGGTCTTCACCAACTTCGAGCTGGTCGGCAATTCTAGTCGTCGGTCGAGCACGAAACGAATGGGGGAATGATGCTCCATGCCCGAAATGCGGACATTGAGTTCGGGATCGTCGGCGATAGCCGTTCCAATACCCACGAGAATGCCGTCGCAACGAGCGCGCAATTCATGCACGGCCCGGCGCGCTTCCGCCCCGGTAATCGCAACTTGGCCAGCGCCCCTGCGGCCGATCATGCCATCGGCGGATACGGCAAGTTTCAGGATCACGTGAGGGCGCTTCTTGATCTTGCGCGTGAGATAGGCGGCAAGTGCGCGCTCACCCTCCCTGCGTAGCACACCTGTCTGAACCTCAATCCCCGCATCGCGCAAGACCTGATAACCACGACCTGAGACGCGCTCATCCGGATCGTCCACGGCAACGACGACACGGGCCACGCCATGATGCGCCAAAGCATTGGCGCAGGGCGGCGTCTTTCCCCAGTGGGCACAGGGTTCGAGCGTAACATAGGCGGTAGCGCCACGCGCCGCTTCACCGGCAACGTCCAGCGCCTTGCGCTCGGCATGCGGCCTTCCGCCCACCGATGTGACAGCCTCAGCGACGATCACGCCATCCTTGACGAGAACGCATCCAACTGAAGGATTGGTATCGGTAAAGCCAGTGTTCCGACGCGAAACTTCAATGGCACGCGCCATGAATTTTTCGTCTTCGGCCCGAGAAGCCACGGTGTCAGGTCCCGGAATCTGTATCGCGGGCGATCTTGGCGTTGATTTCCGCAATGACGTTTTCGAAATCTTCCGCATGGGAAAAATCGCGATAGACCGAGGCGTAACGCACGAAGGCCACGTCGTCGAGGCTCTTCAACGCTTCCAATACCTGCAGGCCGATTTCTTCCGAAGCGATTTCCGTTTCGCCTGAGCTTTCCAGCCGGCGCACGATGCCCGACACGGCTCGCTCGATACGGTCGCGATCGACCGGGCGCTTGCGAAGCGCGATCTCGAAAGACCGCACCAGCTTCTCCCGATCGAATGCCAGCTTGCGACCGCTTTTCTTGATCACCATCAGTTCGCGCAACTGCACCCGCTCATAGGTGGTGAAGCGGCCGCCGCAATCCGGGCAGATGCGCCGCCGGCGGATGGAGGTATTATCCTCCGCCGGACGTGAGTCCTTGACCTGAGTGTCTTCAGAACCGCAGAAAGGGCAGCGCATCCAGTTGCTTTCTTACATGTAAGGGTACATCGGGAAGCGATCGGTCAGTGCTACGACCTTTTCGCGCACAGTCGCTTCCACAGCGGCATTGCCTTCGTCGGAATTGGCGACCTTCAGGCCGTCGAGAACTTCGACAATGAGCTTGCCGATTTCGCGGAACTCGGCTTCCTTGAAGCCACGGGTCGTACCAGCCGGCGTGCCGAGGCGAATACCGGAGGTGACGAAAGGCTTTTCCGGGTCGAAAGGAATGCCGTTCTTGTTGCAGGTGATGTAGGCGCGGCCAAGAGCTGCTTCTGCACGCTTGCCGGTGGCGTTCTTCTTGCGAAGATCGACCAGCATCAGGTGGTTGTCCGTGCCGCCGGACACGACATCGACGCCGCCTTCGATGAGCGTCTCAGACAGGGCCTTGGCGTTCTTGACGATCTGGGCTGCGTATTCCTTGAATTCCGGCTTCAGCGCTTCACCAAACGCCACGGCCTTGGCTGCGATGACGTGCATCAGCGGGCCGCCCTGAAGACCAGGGAAGACGGCCGAGTTGAACTTCTTCGCCAGATCTTCGTCATTGGTCAGGATCATGCCGCCGCGCGGGCCGCGCAGAGACTTGTGCGTGGTGGTGGTTGCCACATGTGCATGCGGGAATGGCGAAGGATGCTGACCACCGGCGACGAGGCCCGCAATGTGCGCCATGTCGACCATGAGGTAGGCACCGACTTCGTCAGCGATCTCGCGGAAGCGCTTCCAGTCCCAGACGCGGGAATAGGCCGTACCGCCAGCCAGAATGAGCTTCGGCTTGGTTTCCTTGGCCTTGCGCTCCACTTCGTCCATGTCGAGCAGGTTGTCGCCCTCACGAACGCCATAAGACACGACGTTGAACCACTTGCCGGACATGTTGACCGGCGAGCCGTGGGTCAAGTGACCTCCCGAATTTAGGTCGAGGCCCATGAAGGTGTCGCCCGGCTGCAAGAGCGCGAGGAAAACGGCCTGGTTCATCTGCGAACCGGAGTTCGGCTGAACGTTGGCAAAGTTGACGCCAAACAGTTTCTTTGCGCGGTCGATGGCAAGCTCTTCGGCAATATCGACGAACTGGCAACCGCCGTAATAGCGCTTGCCCGGATAGCCTTCAGCGTACTTGTTGGTCATGATCGAGCCCTGGGCTTCGAGCACGGCGCGCGACACGATGTTTTCCGAGGCGATCAGCTCGATCTCGTGACGCTGGCGACCCAGCTCCTTCTCGATCGCGCCAAAGATATCCGGATCGATTTCGGCAAGCGGCTTGGAGAAGAAGGCATCTGTGTTCGACATGATGAAGGCTCCTGAAACAGTAATGCGATGGCGTCTTAGCGCCCCACCCGTATAAGAGCAATAAGCGCAGCGAGATTTGACCGTCAAACTGCGACGTCCCGCGTAAAAAATGCAAAATGCGCGACATCAACAAAGAAAAAGCCGCGTCCATCGGATCGCGGCTTTTCGAGTTTTCTTTACTGAGCGATCAGTTGCGTGGCAACAGATCCTCGCCGATCGAGCCGGATGGCTGCTCCTGGGTGTTCGTCGTGTTCAGCGCCAGTTCGGCATTGCCGTCATTGCCGTAGATGTCATCGCGGAACTGCACGACGCCATCCTTGGCCGACCAAGCAGTGATGTAGACGAAGTAGACCGGGATTTCGGTCGCGAGCTTGATCGGCGTGTTGACGCGGCTGGCGATAACGCGCTCGATTTCCTGGCGCGACCAGCCGGGCGTGTCGCGCAGCATCCAGGTCGTCAGGTCGCGCACGTTCTGCACGCGTACGCAGCCGGAGGATTCAAAGCGCATCAGCTTGTTGAACAGGCCCTGCTGGGGCGTGTCGTGCATGTATTCGTTGTTCGGGTTGTGGAAGTTGATCTTGGTCGAGGACATGGCGTTGTTCTTGCCCGGGTCCTGACGGAACATCAGGTTCGGCGCCTTGGGCGCGAACCAGTCCACTGTCTGCGGCGACACTTCCTGACCGCGACCATCCAACAGACGGATGTTGTTGCGCTCCAGATAGGTCGGGTCCTTCTGCATCAGCGGAACGATGTCCTTTTCGACGATCGAGCGCGGCGCCGTCCAATACGGGTTGAGGATGATTTCGTAAATCTTCGAGTTGATGATGTGCGTCGGGCGGCTGGCGCGACCGACAACAGCCGTGTTGCGCAGAACCACGCGGTTGTTTTCCACCGCCTCGATCGAAGCTGCCGGGATGTTTACCATCACGTGACGAAGACCAAGATCACCTGCCATCGTCTGAATGCGGATAAGGTTGGTCTGCAGCTGCGCCATGCGCAGCTGGGCTGAAACGTTCAGCGCCTTCAGCGTATATTCGCCAATCACACCGTCGGCCGGCAGGCCGTGGCGTGCCTGAAAGCGCTTCAACGCGCCATCGACATAGGAATCGAACGCGCTGGAAATGCCGGCTTCGCGCGGAAGATCGCCCGAGATCATCAGACGCTGGCGAAGGGCCTGGACCGAAGGATCGTTCACGCCGATCTGCAGACGCTGCTGACTCTGCGGCACCTCCGGCCAACCACCGTTGGAAACGATCTGCTGATACTGCATGATCGCCTGCTGCATGTAGGCTGGCGCCTCAGGACCAAGAACCGGGTTGTTGGAAACGACGCCAACGGCCGAACGCGAGGAGTTCGCATCGAACTGATCGTCCCAATTGCCGCGACGCGACGATCCGATGAGATCGTTGAATGCATCCTGCGCCAGCGCAGGCGCAGCCAGCGCGACGGCGCCGAGCGAAACGGCGGAGCGCAACATGGCGCGGCGAGAGAGGAATTCGGGCACGGATTTCTTAGTCATTCTACCTACCAGCCATTTCGTCAGGCAACCTTATGGATGCCTAGAACAACATGATTAACAAACGTTTTCGGACGCCTGCCGGCAGGAAATACTTCATGCGAAATCAAAACCGTCGCATTATAGGATGATAGAAGAGACCGCCGGCTCCCTCGCTTTGGCGGTCCCATACCAATATGGCCAATTCGTGTCACCTTGACACTACTCACGAAGCTGTGTCGCCTCAGCCTTTTCAACGTGACCCGCGTAAAAATGCAACAAGCCGGATGCGTTTCCACATCCGGCTTTGCAAACTGAGTGCTGCTATGCCTTAGAGGCGATATGCGATCGAGTCGTTCCAGAAGCGATCAAGGCGCTGGAGCAGCTTGTTCATTTCGGCGAATTCGCCGGTGCCGATGCCGCCGACCTTTTCGATCGAACCGATGTGGCGTTCGTAAAGGCGGGCAACCGTTTCGGCGATGTCCTGGCCCTTGTCGGTGAGCGAAATGCGAACCGAACGGCGATCGATGCGCGAGCGCTGGTGGTTGATGAAGCCGAGGTCGACCAGCTTCTTGACGTTGTAGGAAACGTTCGAGCCGAGATAGTAGCCACGCGAGCGAAGCTCGCCGGCGGTCAGTTCGGAGGTGCCGATGTTGAAGAGGAGAAGTGCCTGAACGGCGTTGACGTCATCGCGACCCTGACGGTCGAACTCGTCCTTGATAACATCGAGAAGGCGGCGGTGCAGGCGTTCGACGAGATGGAGGGACTCCATATAGAGCGAACGGATGGCTTCTTCCTGTACGTCGGTTACAACTGCCTGTGGCTTTGCTTTGCTATTGATCATGACTGCCTCACTGTTTGTTTGGCGGTGTTGATTTTGTTTCCCGCCTTGAGAGCAAACCTAAGCAATGCGCATAAAATTCTACTTAAAATGCATCATTAACGAGTGGTTACCGGATGTGAGCACTCGGGGAGCCGCGGGTTCTGCCCCGCGGCGGGGATTTATCGTACGTAGTTAAATCAATGAGTTAGGCAAAAATTTTCGGCAAAATCGCGCCGCAAGAGCTTTAATTTTATGGTGAATCAATCCTTGCGCGCTCGTCATTTTGGCGCGCATCCAGCCAGAAAGCGA
This sequence comes from Agrobacterium larrymoorei, assembly GCF_037722385.1. Lineage (GTDB taxonomy): Bacteria > Pseudomonadota > Alphaproteobacteria > Rhizobiales > Rhizobiaceae > Agrobacterium > Agrobacterium larrymoorei_C. Next base: position 389,000 of record NZ_JBBKAQ010000006.1, on the reverse strand, counting down.
CCTGGAATAGTATATAAACAGTTGCCACGATGCAGTGCATGACGGGGACAAGCGTGTTGCTGCCGAAGATATTGGGCCAGACCTTGTACATGGCAATCTGCGCTCCCGCGCCGATGACCCAGATGACGGCGCCCCATGAAACGCCCAGCCATAATCCGAGAGCTGCGACGGGAAAGACGACCGCCAGTCCCGTGCCAGCAACCCGCCAAGGAAGATTGAGCATATCGAAGCGGGCATGGCCGCTCAGCGTATAACCCGTCAGCATGGCCCAGTACTGGAGCCCGAACCAGAAACACGAGGCAGCCACCAGTCTAAGAAAGACGAGATAGAGGATTTCAGTCAGCGGTAGCTTCGGGTGCGGTGGAGAATCAGGTTCCATGACGCGAAGATACGTTTCCGGCATAACTCCTGCCAATGGATAATTGCGCGAGGTCACAACCCTCTTGAGCGGTGGGGGGGAGAGGGGTCCTTGCGTGGCGCTGAAACCTCAGAACAAGGTGAACCCTGCGTGTCGCAAAGCGCAATGGGCTTTCGGGCTCACTATGGGTCAGACCGTCGCATTCGCATAACCCTCCTCTTATGGTATGCCTTTCTCACACTTCAACGTTCCATGAGAACTAGCTTCTCGCACGGCTTCAAAGATTCAGACGGAAACACAATATGAGAGTAAGGGCGATGAACGCTATCCAGCGCGCCGGCTCTGAAGGAAAAGACATGACCGACAAGACCCATCTGGTAGATCACATCACCGGCCACCGCCGCATGCGGCGCATCCGCAAGGCCGACTGGACGCGCAGACTCGTGCGCGAGAACCAACTGACCGTCGATGATCTGATCTGGCCGGTCTTCGTCGTTCCCGGCACGAACATTATCGATCCAATCCCGTCGATGCCGGGGGTCAACCGTATGAGCGTCGACAAACTGGTTGAAGCGGCCAGGGAAGCGGCCGAACTCGGCATTCCCGCCATTGCGACATTCCCCAATATTGAAATGGAACTCAGAGACGAGACGGGATCGCAGGTGCTGGAAGCCAACAACCTGATCAACCAGGCAACAGCAGCGATCAAGAAGGCAGTACCGAATATTGGCGTGATCACCGATGTAGCGCTCGATCCCTTCACCAGCCATGGACATGACGGCATCTTGCGCGGCGACGATATCGTCAACGACGAAACGGTCGACCAGGTGGTAAGAGCTGCCATCATGCAGGCGGATGCGGGCGCGGATATCATCGCGCCTTCCGAAATGATGGATGGGCGGATCGGCGCGATCCGCCGCGGCCTCGATGCGGCGGGCCATCAGGGCGTCGGCATCATGGCCTACGCGACGAAATTCTCCTCGGGTTTCTACGGCCCCTATCGCGAAGCGATCTCTACCAGCGGTCTTCTGAAGGGTGACAAGAACAGCTACTACATCAGCCCCGCCAACGGCACCGAGGCAATGCGCGATGCCGCTCTCGATGTTGAAGAAGGTGCGGATATGCTGATGGTGAAGCCCGGCCTCCCCTATCTCGACATCTGTTGGCGGCTGAAGGATGCCTTCGGCCTTCCAACCTTTGCGTATCAAGTCTCCGGTGAGTACGCGCAGATCAAGGCGGCGGCGATGAATGGCTGGATCGATGGCGACCGGGTGATGATGGAAACCCTGCTCTGCTTCAAGCGGGCCGGTTGCGACGGCATCCTGACCTACTTTGCCATCGACGTGGCAAAAAAGCTCGCTAAGGGCTGAGGGCGAGGCTCATTGCATTTGCGGCGGTCCACACCATATCTTCCTTTGAAAAGGAGAAACCGCCGATGAGCTTTAACCCGAACCCGACCTACGTTCCGACAGAGGACTGGCGCGCCTATGAAGGCGTGCTAAGCCGTCGTGTCGTGGCGTTCATCATCGACTATTTGATGGTGCTTCTGCTGTGCATTCCGGCAGCCGTGATCGTGTTCTTCCTCGGCATTCTGACGCTTGGCTTTGGCTTCATGCTGTTCCCGGCGCTGTTCTTTATCGTCGCCATTCTTTATTTTGGCATGACGCTCGGCAGCGCCGCGCAGGCCACTCCAGGCATGCGCGTGGCCGGCATTCAGATGGCGCGCCTTGACGGCCGTCGGATCGACTTCCTGATTTCGACCGCCCATATCGCGCTTTTCTGGATCATCAACTCGATCCTGACACCCCTTATCCTGCTGGCAGGTCTGTTTACCGAGCGCTCGAGACTGGTCCACGACTTTCTCCTGGGCACGGTAACGATCAGAACCCACTAAAGGCATGGTGCGAAAACGCGAAGCCGCTTCGGTGGCTTCAATTTTATTGACAGGTCTCTTCGAGAGTTGACGTTTCCCACCTTTTTGTCATTCTGACACGGAAGGTTGGCTTGCGAAGGGAGCGATTGGGTTCGATGAACACGCAGACGACGCCTTCTCCGCAATTTTATCTCACCGCACCCGCTACTTGCCCATACCTTCCGAACCAGTTGGAGCGGAAGGTTTTTACGCATCTGGTGGGCCCCCGCGCGCCGGAGATGAACGACCTGCTGACCCAGGGTGGGTTTCGTCGCTCTCAAAACATTGCCTATCGCCCGGCCTGCGAAAACTGCCGCGCCTGTGTGTCCGTCAGGATTCTGGCTGAGGGCTTCACACCGACAAAATCGATGCGGCGCATCTTGGCGACCAATAACGATCTCGTGGCAACGGTCCATCGTGCCGAACCATCCACCGAGCAATTCTCGCTCTTCCGACGCTACCTTGACCACCGTCACACATCAGGTGGCATGTCGGACATGTCGGCGCTCGATTACGCGGTGATGGTGGAAGACACCCATGTCAACACGCGCATCATCGAATACCGGAAGCGGGAGCCGGGTGCGAGCATTGACGACAGCAAGCGCGGAGAACTGATTGCCGTCGCGTTGACAGACCTGATGAGCGATGGTCTCTCGATGGTCTATTCCTTCTTCAATCCCGATCTCGAGAAGCGCTCACTTGGCACCTTCATGATCTTGGATCACATTGCCCGCACGCGCACGCTTGGTCTGCCCCATGTCTATTTGGGCTACTGGGTCGATGGCTCAGACAAGATGGGATACAAGACGCGGTATCATCCCCAAGAGCACCTGACACCGCGCGGCTGGGAATTGTACACACCGGAAACTGTTTGACCCTGTAATTGCCGTATCTTCCCCACTATGTTATAACAACGTTATAACGGAGTGGTTGAGATGAATGTGACGGTTCGCAAGATTGGAAATTCCGAAGGAATCATCATTCCGAGAGAGGTTCTGGAAAGCCTCGGAGTGAGGGCAGGTGATGCGGTTAGCCTTGAAAAAAAAGAAGGCGAATGGCGCATCAGACCGGCAGATGAGACGTTCACTCGGCAGTTGGATCACGCCCGAGTCTTCATAGACAAATATAAGGTCGCTTTGAAGAAGCTTGCAGAATGACGGATTTCGTTTTTCTGGATGGCAAGCTTGTTGAGCAGCTACATCAAATGCAGATCGAACATTTCCGCGGAAGTCACGGTCTGCGGGACGAAGCACTGCTCGATTCCGCACTCAACCGTCCTGTCAACAAAGCTGCAAATGACTGCGACGACTGCTGCGAACTTGCGGCGGCCTACCTGTTCGGCCTCGCGAGAAACCATCCTTTCGTTGATGGAAACAAAAGAATAGCCAGCGTGACAGCCGGCGTTTTCTTGATGGAGAACGGCTTCATGCTCGAGACAGACGACGCAAAGCTCTATGCGTTTGTAATGGCGGTCGCAGCAGGCGAAATCGATGAGGAAGGGATAACGCGCTTTCTCAAGGATCATGTTTTGCCGCTGACAAGCGTCTTATAAATGATGCCGAGCCAAAACCGCTGGGCGGTTTTGGCTCGTGTTTCAGCCGCCAAACTTTCCGCTGCGCGGGAAGCCCTTCGGAACGTTGCGACCGACACCGGCGCGATCGCCCATCCATTCAAGCAGCTCGTCTCCGACCTTGGAGAAGGAACGCCCGGCGCTGTCTTCCCAGGACAGACCAGTCGCGATCGCGAAGCACTTCACGTCGGAGACGCCGCCATCCTTGTAGCGCTGCAAGCGAACGCCCTTGCCGCGCGACATTTCCGGCACTTGCGAGAGTGGGAAGGTCAACATCTTGCGATTTTCGCCGACGACGGCAACGTGATCGCCGGTGATGGGCACAACGAGTTTGGCTTCGTCCGGCATGGACACATTCATGATCTGCTTGCCCTTGCGGGTGTTGGCGACCATTTCCGTTTCCGGAATGATGAAGCCATTGCCGCCGGTCGAAACGATCAGGAGCTTGCGGGAGGCATCGTGGACGAAGGCGGTCAGGATGTCCTGATCGTTCTCCATATCCACCATGATACGCACCGGCTCGCCATGTCCACGTCCGCCGGGGAGCTTGTCGGCGCCAAGTGTATAGGCTTTGCCGCCAGTGGTGAGGAGCAGCAGCTTGTCGGTCGTCTGCGCCGGGAAGGCCAGCTTCGGCCCGTCACCTTCCTTGAAGGTGAGGCTCGACGTATCCGACATATGGCCCTTCAACGCCCTGATCCACCCCTTCTGCGAGATGACGATCGTGACCGGTTCTTTCTCGATCATCGCCTGCTGAATGGCTTCGACGTCGGCATTCGGCGCATCGGCAAACTGCGTACGGCGGCGGCCGAGTTCGGTTGCCTTGGCATACTTCTTCTTGACCTCGCCGATTTCCCAGGAGACCGCCTGCCACTGCTTGTCGTCGGATGCCAGAAGGGACTCGATCTCGCCCTTTTCCTTGCTGAGTTCGTCGAATTCCGTGCGGATTTCAAACTCTTCCAGCTTGCGCAGTGAGCGAAGGCGCATGTTGAGAATGGCTTCGGCCTGATTGTCCGTCAGGCCGAACCGCGCCATCATGAATGGCTTGGGCTCGTCCTCTTCGCGGATGATGCGGATGATCTCATCGATATTGAGATAGGCGATCAACAGGCCGCCTAGGATCTCCAGTCGACGATCGATAGCTGCCAGCCGGAACTTCGAACGACGAACCAGGACTTCCTTGCGGTGTGCCAGCCACTCGGTGAGCACCTCGTTCAGCGCCATGACCTTCGGCACGCGGCCAAGCGACAGGACGTTCATGTTCAGCGGGATGCGGCTTTCCAGATCTGACAGACGGAACAGCGATTCCATCAGCAACGTCGCGTCCACGGTGCGGTTCTTCGGCACCAGAACGATACGAACGTCTTCAGCGGATTCGTCGCGCACGTCTTCCAGAAGCGGCAGCTTTCGGGCCAGCAGCAGTTCGGCGATCTTTTCGATCAGGCGCGATTTCTGCACCTGGAAGGGAATTTCAGTGACGACGATCTGATAACCGCCACGACCGAGATCTTCCGTTTCCCATTTGGCGCGAACGCGAAAACCGCCGCGACCGGTCTTGTAGGCTTCGAGGATATTCTCGCGGCTTTCGATGATGATGCCGCCTGTCGGCAGGTCCGGACCGGGAATGAAGTCCAGCAGCGTTTCGACGCTCGCATCCGGATGCTTGATCAGGTGAAGGGCCGCGTCGCAGATTTCATGGGCGTTGTGCGGCGGGATAGATGTCGCCATACCGACTGCAATCCCGGAGGAGCCATTGGCCAGAAGGTTCGGGAAGGCGCCGGGCATGACCACCGGTTCTTCGTCTTCCTCGTTATAGGTCGGGCGGAAATCGACTGCGTCCTGCTCGATGCCTTCCAGAAGCAGAGCCGCGACGTCGGTCATGCGCGCTTCGGTGTAACGATAGGCGGCAGCGCCGTCGCCATCGATATTGCCGAAGTTGCCCTGGCCATCCACGATCGGATAGCGCTGCGAAAAATCCTGGGCGAGGCGCACAAGGGCATCATAGACCGACTGGTCACCGTGCGGATGGAACTTACCGATCACGTCACCGACGATACGAGCGCACTTTTTGAAGGCGGTATTCGGACGAATGCCCATCTCGCTCATGGCGTGAATGATGCGTCGATGGACCGGCTTTAATCCGTCACGGACATCCGGAAGGGCACGGTGCATGATCGTCGAAAGCGCATAGGCCAGATAGCGCTCTTCGAGCGCCGCCTTCAGATCGACCGGCAGAATATGATCGTCATCGCCGCCCGATGGCGGAACAAGATTTTTTCCCATGGCGCCTGCCTATCGGAAATAGGCGCTTCGGGCAAGAAAACCAGGCTTTCTGCGCTGTGGATGACAGGCGTTAAGCCTATATTTCTATGCAATCTTGTTTTTGTGCCGCAATTCAGCCATTCGTTGCGCAGTACCACTTCGTTCAATCGCGCTGAAGCTGCAAATCTGTATGCGTGATGCCTATTCTTGTTGCGGATTTTCGCACCTTAAGGGAAGAGACAGAATGAGACTTGAAACCACACGGAATTTCCTGTTTGCCAGCGCCGCCCTTGTGGCTTTTGCGTCTCCGGCTTTCGCCTTGGATGGCGCCGATGTGCTGAAGAAAATGAATGCGGCCTATCACGTTCAAGGCGCGGCAATCACTGCAAAGTCCATCGCCACCAATGGCGACAATGTCACGCTGTCGGGCGTCGTCTTAGGCAACGGCGCGAATCCCGCGCAGCAACTGCCCATCGGCGACGTCAAGCTTGAAGGTGTCGAAGAAGCCAATGGCGGCTACACCATCGAGAAGATGAGCTTCGACAATATCAACTACGCCAAGGACAAGATGGCCGTTACCGTCGACGACATCTACATGACGGGCGTAGTGGTTCCAGGCGATACGACAGCGGGCACCGTTGATGCCCTGCTATTCTACGACGAAGCCCATACCGGCCCGGCGTCCATCAAGATCGATGGCAAGGAAGCGTTTTCGATCGCCGAGAGCAATACCACGATGACGAAGAGCGAAGATGGCGGCACCGTCAGCTTCGATCTGACCGCTGAGGGCTTCAAGGGCGATCTGAGCGGCGTCAAAGATCCGAAGTCCAAAGAGGCGATCGACGCGCTCAAGCTGCAAACGCTGAGCGGCGACCTCACTGTCAATGGCTCTTGGGAAGTGGCCCCCGGCACGATCAATGTCGATGAATATGCCATCGACATCGAGAATGTTGGCCGGCTTGATATGAGCTTCAGCATCTCCGGCTATACGATGGCTTTCATCAAGTCGATGCAGGATGCCGTGAAGGCTCAGGAAGCCAACCCCAACAAGGAACAGGCAGATCAGGCCTTCGGTCTTGCCATGCTTGGCCTCATGCAGCAGCTGACCTTCAACAACGCCAAGATCAGCTTCGATGATGCCGGCATCACCAAGCGGGGTATCGATTACGCCGCCAAGGAGCAGAACACCACGAGCGAACAGCTCTCGCAGATGATCAAGGGCATGGCGCCACTGATGGTCGCGCAGTTGAACATTCCGGAACTGCAGAATGCCGTTTCTGCCGCCGTGAACACCTATGTCGACGATCCGAAGAACTTCACGATCTCGGCAGCACCGGCAAAGCCCGTTCCCTTCCCAATGATCATGGGTGCGGCGATGGGTGCGCCAAATACGATCCCGAGCGTTCTTGGCGTTACCGTTACCGCCAACGAATAGTTTCTTCAGGAAGCCCCGGACCGGCCGTCCGGGGCTTTTTTTGGACATATCGTAGCTGCGAAACCTCGACATCACTGTTTCAAATCATCCTTCGATAAGCAGCAGACTTCGAACCAACCGAACGGTGCGCTGATCTTGCGCGGTCGCCTTGCGCGCTCTAAAACCCCTAACACATCTAGACCTCTGCTTAAGGCGAAAGAGAAACCATCTCTTTTGTCATTCGAAGATGGAATGACATCGTGCAAGACAATATCAGCGGCTCCGTCATCGTCATTTCCAGCCATGTGATGCGCGGCTCGGTCGGCAATCGAGCGGCTGTGTTTGGCTTGGAGACGCTTGGTTTTCCCGTCTGGGCTGTTCCCACAATCGTCATGCCGTGGCACCCAGGCCAGGGAGCTTCCACACGGTTGCGTTTCGATGGCGAGGCCTTTGACGCGGCGATGGGAGATCTGGCGGCATCGAAATGGCGTGGAGAAGTCAAAGCAGTCCTCACGGGATATTTCGGCAGCGCCGATCAGGTGCGGTCGGTCGCGCGTCTGATCCGGACGCTGAGAGAGAACAATCCCGATCTGATCTATGTCTGCGATCCGGTCATGGGAGACAAGGGCGGGCTTTATGTCCCGATCGAGACCGCCGAGGCGATCCGCGACGAGCTCGTCCCGCTCGCAACGCTTTCCACGCCCAATCGCTATGAGCTGGCGTGGATGAGCGGTGCCACGCTCGATACCAATGCGGAAATCACGGATGCGGCTCTTGCGCTTGGGCCGCCAAAAATGCTCGTTACGTCCGCCGTACCAATGATGGCAAATGGCATCGGCAATCTCTTCCTGAGTGGTCGCCATGCGCTACTTGCCGAACACCGCGCCATAGACAACGTGCCGAACGGACTAGGCGATCTACTTGCCGCAGTTTTTCTCGCTCGTATGCTTCAGGGCGTGGATGACGAAAGGGCGCTGCAATTGGCAACCGCCAGCGTCTTTGAAATTCTCGCCCGCACCATGAAGCGTGGCGCAAACGAACTGACCCTTGAAACGGACGCGTCGAGCCTTTCCACACCCATGGCGATGGTTCAGATGCGCCATCTCTTGCATCCTGCCCGCAGCAAGGGCAAATAGCGGGCAAGCTTCATGCGCCTTATGAAAAGGCGTGTCCGGTAGAGACCAACGGCACTGCGAGATCGAATGAAAGATTTTCCAGATTATCTTCTGAACGGCTACAAGAATTTCATGAGCGGCCGTTATGCCGGCGAGCGCGACAGGTACCGTGTTCTCGCCGACACCGGGCAGAGACCGCAGACACTGTTCATTGCCTGTTGTGACTCCCGTTCAGCGCCGGAAACGATTTTCGACTGCGGACCGGGAGAGCTCTTCGTTGTGCGCAACGTGGCGAACATGGTGCCGCCTTTCGAGCCGGACGGCCAGTATCACGCAACCTCGGCGGCTATCGAGTACGCCGTACAGGTGCTGAAGGTAAAAGACATCGTCGTCATGGGCCACGGTCGCTGCGGCGGCATTCAGGCCGCACTCGATCCAAACTTCGAGTCGCTTTCGCCTGGCGATTTTATCGGCAAATGGATGAACCTCGTCAAATCCGCCGCCGAACAGATTCAGAGCAATGATGTGATGACCTCTGGCGAGCGTCAGACCGCGCTTGAGCGCGTCTCCATCCGCAATTCCATCCACAATCTCCGGGGCTTCCCCTTTGTCAAGGCGCAGGAGACCGCAGGCAAGGTGAAGCTGCATGGCGCTTGGTTCGATATTTCGACGGGCGAATTGTGGGTGATGGACAGCAAGACCGGCGATTTCCGTCGCCCGGAAGTGTGATCCCCGACTCTAGCAACGGCTAGAAAACCGGAGTCGATGTTCGGTAAGCACGATGTGTCGATTCAAACAAGCTTAAGCGCCGTGCGTCTGAAAGGACACAAGGCGCTTAAACCGAAAATCATGTCTCATTAGCTGTTCGACAAAGAGCAGCGACGGCACTTATTGCCCGTCGATTTCCTTGCCGATGTAGGCAATTGCCTGCTGATAGACCGTGGCCGCGTTCCAGCCCTGGATCGCTGCGAAGCTTGGCTGGCCCGGCTGATAGCCAGCGCCACGCTGCCAGCCATGGCCAGCAAGGAAGTTTGCGGTCGAAGCCAGTGCGTCGGCACGCGAGCCGACGAGATCGATGCGGCCATTGCGGTCGAAATCAACACCGTAGCGCACGACGTTCAATGGCAGGAACTGCGTCTGGCCGATTTCGCCATGTGCTGCGCCCTTGGCGTTGACGTTGAGCGAACCGTTGCCGACAAGCTTCAAGGCTGCGTAAAGCTGCTCGGTGAAGTAGTCGGAGCGGCGGCAATCGTAGGACAACGTCGCAACGGCAGACAGCGTGTGCTGGTTGCCCATGAAACCGCCGAAACCGGTTTCCATGCCCCAGATCGCCAGAAGCGGACCAGCCGGAACACCATAGGCGCGCTCGATATTGGCAAACAGCGCCGCGTTGCTCTTCTTCATCGCCTTGCCACGCGAAATGATGGCCTGGCCACCGCGCTTTTGCATGAACTGATCGAAGGAGAGCTTGAAGCTGTGCTGGCCCCGGTCGGCGCGGATCGTTGCCTGATTGTAGGTAACGTTTGCGAAAGCGCGATCCAGCACTGCCGGGCTGACGCCGCGGCCAGCTGCCTCCTGCTTGAAGGATTGCACCCAGTTGCCGAAACCAGCCGAGGTATTGCCGCACTGCGCAGCCTGCAGCGGCGTCGCCGCCAACATCGCAACTACCGTCGCACCAAGGGAAAAAGCCGTTATTGCCCGCATCCGTATCTGCCTTTGATAAAGTGAGGGACAGTCCCTCGCCATGTTCGCCGTTCTAATGGTCCGATTATGACTTTTGATCCCTGAGATCGCCGCAGATGGGGGCTCAAATGCCGAACTCGTTCCAGTAGCGAGAATTGAAGGTCACAAATTGCCGGGCGTCTTCATAACCAGCAAATGAACTGGCTGTGATAGGCACGAAAATTGAAAACCCGTCCATTCTCGAAAGTAACGGACGGGTTATAGTTAATAGTTGTTAAAAAACCGTATCACGCAGCGGCTTTGCGTGGCTTTATAAGACCACGGTTGATTAGCAACTCGGCAATCTGAACGGCGTTGAGTGCGGCACCCTTACGCAAGTTGTCGGAAACGACCCAAATGTTGAGACCGTTTTCGACTGTTGCGTCCTCGCGGATACGAGAAATATAGGTCGCATCTTCGCCTGCGCACTCGAGCGGTGTGACGTAACCGCCGTTTTCGTGCTTGTCGATGACGAGGCAGCCGGGGGCTTCACGCAGAATGTCACGCGCCTGATCGGCGGTGATTTCGTTTTCGAACTCGATATTGACCGATTCCGAGTGGCCGATGAAGACCGGAACGCGCACAGCCGTGCACGTTACCTTGATCTTTGGGTCCAGCATCTTCTTGGTTTCTGCCAGAACCTTCCACTCTTCCTTGGTATAACCGTCTTCCATGAAGACATCGATATGCGGAATGACGTTGAAGGCGATGCGCTTTGTGAACTTCTTGGCTTCGACCGGATCGGCAACGAAGACCGCACGGGTCTGCGTGAACAGTTCGTCCATGCCTTCCTTGCCTGCACCGGAAACGGACTGGTAGGTGGAGACGACAACGCGCTTGATCTTGGCAGCATCGTGCAGCGGCTTCAGCGCGACGACGAGCTGCGCTGTGGAGCAATTCGGGTTGGCAATGATGTTCTTCTTCTTGAAGCCTTCAACCGCATCTGCGTTAACTTCCGGGACGATCAGCGGAACGTCCTGATCGTAACGCCATGCAGACGAGTTATCGATAACGACACAACCCTGCGCACCGATCTTCGGAGACCACTTCTTCGACACATCGCCGCCAGCCGACATCAGGCAGATATCAGTATCGGAAAAGTCGTAATTCTCGAGATTGGAAACCTTCAGCGTGCGGTCGCCGTAAGACACTTCCGTTCCCTGGCTGCGTGCAGACGCCAGAGGAACGATTTCATCTGCCGGGAAACCACGTTCCGCCAGGATGTTCAGCATTTCGCGCCCGACATTGCCGGTGGCGCCTGCGATTGCAACTTTGAAACCCATGATCAAGCTCTCTTTCTGCCTCTCCTCTTTTTGGTGAGGGGGAGCCGCGAAACTGCGGCTTCCTTTCCCCGGCCAAACCGGGGAGAGAGCGGCGGGCCAGAGACGTCAGACGGTTTTAATCGTCGTTTTGGCCGTAATTCGGATGGAATAAGAAAGGCGCGCAAGATCGCCGGCTGAACCCGCCGGGCTTTGCATGACACTCATGTACTGGACATGCCCCATGAACAGTGCGCTCCTTTTCGTGGCAAGCTATTAGGAGGTTTGGCTTTTCTGTCAAGCGCAAACATAGCCGCCGCCCGGCACGTCTCTCCGGTTTTTGCCGACAAGTAGGCGCCCGGCGCAGCGCGCGCAAGATCATCGGTCTAGTTGTCATACAGGTCACCAGCCGTGGCCTTTAAGGATTTTGAACGCTGGCAGATGGAGGAACGTTGAATCTGATTCTCATGTTCTTGTTTTATTCTCTTTCCCATGCCAAGTTATCTGCGCGATAGGGTTGAGCCGTGCGGACGGCGATTACGGCTGTGGGGGCCATTCATGGTAGCGCGCGTCAATACAATTGCGTTTCAGGGTATCGAGGGTGTCCCCGTCGAAGTTCAGGTCATGGTGGCACCCGGCAAGGTCGGGATGCAGATCGTCGGCCTGCCGGACAAGGCCGTGGCCGAAAGCCGCGAACGTGTCCAGGCGGCACTTCACGCATCTGGGCTCGCCATGCCCGCCAAGCGGGTTACGGTCAATCTCGCTCCTGCCGATCTTCCCAAGGAAGGCTCGCACTTCGATCTCCCAATCGCGCTCGGCCTCATGGCGGCACTTGGCGCCATTCCGGCAGAGGCGCTCAACCGCTTCGTCGTGTTGGGAGAACTTAATCTGGACGGTACGATCGGTGCGGTTGCAGGTGCTCTCCCAGCCGCGATTGCCGCCAACGCGCAAGACAAGGGGCTGATCTGCCCTGCAGATAGCGGTCCTGAAGCCGCTTGGGCAGGTGCCGATATCGACATCCTCGCTCCGCGCAGCCTGATCGCCATCGCCAACCATTTTCGCGGCACACAGCTTCTCTCAAGACCAATTCCCGCCATTCGCGCAAATCCCGATAATCTGCCGGACTTGGCAGACATCAAAGGGCAAGAGAGCGCCAAACGCGCGCTTGAAGTTGCGGCGGCTGGTGGTCATAATCTCCTGATGGTCGGCCCTCCCGGCTCCGGCAAATCAATGCTGGCGTCCCGCCTGCCCTCCATCTTGCCGCCGCTTTCGGCTTCGGAGCTGCTCGAAGTGTCGATGGTGCATTCGATCGCAGGCCAACTTTCCGGCGGCAAACTCTCCGATCGGCGCCCATTCAGAGCACCGCACCACTCGGCGACGATGGCAGCCCTTGTTGGCGGAGGGTTACGCGCCAAGCCGGGCGAGGCCTCGCTCGCCCACCACGGTGTGCTGTTTCTCGACGAGTTTCCAGAATTTTCGCCGCAGGTGCTGGATGCACTGCGCCAACCGCTCGAAACCGGCGAATGTATCATCGCCCGCGCCAACCACCGCGTCAGCTATCCCGCCGAGATCCAGTTGGTAGCAGCCATGAACCCCTGCAAGTGCGGCATGGCCGGTGAGCCTGGCTTCACCTGTGCGCGCGGCCCAAGATGTGTTTCCGATTACCAGGCACGTATTTCCGGCCCACTGATGGACCGTATCGATATCCGGATCGAAGTCCCTGCCGTTTCCGCTGCCGACCTGATCCGTCCAATGGCAGCAGAAGCCAGCGGTGACGTCGCTCGCCGCGTGGCCCGCGCCCGCCAGATGCAGGAGGAACGCTTCGCAGCCGCAGGCTTCCAGGGCATCCGCACTAATGCGCGCTGCACCACAGCCCTCATCGAAAAATGTGCAGAACCGGACGCCGCTGGCCTTCAACTACTGCGCGACGCCGCCGAAAAGCTGAAATTCTCCGCCAGAGGCTACCACCGAATCCTCAAGGTCGCGCGAACACTCGCCGACCTGGACGACAAACCCGTTGTCGGGCGATTGCACCTGGCCGAAGCCATCTCGTATCGCATCGCGGGTGAGAGGCTTTCGGCGGCGGCGTGAGCGGTTGACCAGTCCGCGCAGCTGCTTCGGCTCTGCTGAGTCGCGTGGAGACCTCGTTTGCCGGGGTCATCTGCAGCGCGTCTAACTTCCGGCCGCGATACAAAAGAATCCGTCAGCCACGCTGTACTAGCTTATGAGAACTAAGGGTAGAAAGCCTGATCTCGATGATGCAGTGAAATTGCTGCAGGGTGGTGAGTGGATTCTGCTGTTACGAGACTTCTGGACCGCGCCTCGACCGGCGTGGCCCGCCAGTCGGGAGCTCTGTGAGTAACTATCCGGGTTTGAACTGAGCGGCAATGAACTCGGCGACGTTGCTTTGGTGTCTCGGGTCGCCTCAGCAATCTGTTATTGAAGATAACTAAAATTCAAAACAATTTGTAAAGCCATTGCTCACCCGTCATTGCTACGATGTTCACAATCAAGGTGGGGACCGACGATGGTTGTGAAGATGATGATAGCGAGCGCCGTTGCGATGGCGGCTCGGACGATGCCGCTCGTGCCTATTGCAATGGGACGCAGACGAACCGGACCGGTGGTTTCGGCCGCTTCCGGGCGGATGGAGATGAAGGCGGCACCCATCAATCCGGAGTGGATTATTTCTGGTAATCCACAGGCGCGCATGGCGGACCATTCTCGCAGTGGCGACCGAGCTGCCTATACAGCGCTATGGGATTGCACAGCAGGCACATTCCGTTGGTTCTTCATGTGGGACGAGACCGTTCATATCATCGAGGGCGACGTGCATGTGACGGCAGCCGATGGCTCCGTGCATCATCTCTATGCGGGCGATGTCGCCTACTTCAAGGCTGGCACCTGGGCGACGTGGCGGGTGGACAATTATGTTCGCAAGGTCGCATTTTTGCGCAGGCCATTTCCGATGCCGCTGGCGCTTGCCTATAGCGTTAAGAACCGGCTTCTTCCGGCAAAGACTCCGTCGCTCTGACGTGGCCGTGCTCCGCGATACGGGTTGCCTCAAAGATCGCTACTGAACGAAGATGCGCACGCTCGACGCCCTTCCATCGGCGTCGATAACGGTGAGCGTGGAAAAGCCTTGACCTTCCGGTGTCCACTCATTGCTACGGCGGCGTGTAATGTCTGGCAGCGGCTTGCCGTTGGCGAGCCAGCGGAAAGGCGCCCGCCCGCCCTGGAGCTTGAGCACCAGTGGTGAAAGTGAGCCTGCGCTGTCTGAAAGCTCGACCCGTGCGCCTTCCGGTGGATAGACGATAAGTGGCGAGGATTCGTGTCTTGATGAGGAGAGAAGCCCACTGGATGTCGTGGTGAAACGGCGCTGATTGGCGGGTAGATCGGTGTAGCTCAAACGGGTAACACCAGCGGGTGGTGGCCCAAATGGCGTGATCGCCACGCCGGATTTGGTGAAAGCGTCAAAAAGAAGGGGCGCTGCCGTAGCATATCCTGCAATGCCTGGAACCGAACCATTATCCGCCCGACCAACCCAGACGCCGATCACATAGCGGCCGTCGAAGCCCACCGACCATGCATCGCGGTAGCCATAGCTGGTGCCGGTCTTGTAGGCGATGCCGCGCTGCTTCATGCCGAGCGGTGGTAGAACGCCGGAAAGCGTGTCCGTGATGTTCCAGATGGCGCTGCGCGAAAAGATCGGTTCAACATCGAGGATCTCCGGCTTGTTTCTTACACCGTCCCCAAGCTTAACCGGCTCGCCCTGATTGGCCAAGCTGGCATAAAGCTGCACAAGGTCGACCAGAG
This sequence comes from Agrobacterium larrymoorei, assembly GCF_037722385.1. Taxonomy (GTDB): domain Bacteria; phylum Pseudomonadota; class Alphaproteobacteria; order Rhizobiales; family Rhizobiaceae; genus Agrobacterium; species Agrobacterium larrymoorei_C. The sequence continues at coordinate 373,575 of NZ_JBBKAQ010000006.1, read as the reverse complement.
AAATGCCAGCACCACCGAGTGCGATGGCAAGGCCCGGTGGCTCGGACTTCGGCAGCGCGAGGTTGACCGACGCGCGTCTGAAACGCACCATAAGTGCTGCCGGGCTGACGGCATCCAGAAGTTTTACCGCAGGCACGTTGAGAGATAGTTGCAGGGCTTGGCGGATGCTGACATCGCCCTGATACTGCATATCGAAATTGCGCGGTCGATAACCGGAGAAATCCGCCGGGCGGTCCTCGATGATGGTTTCCTGCGAGACAAGACCGTTCTCGAACGCAAGGCCGTAGATGAAGGGTTTCAGCGTCGAGCCGGGCGAGCGGATCGCGCGGCTCATTTCCACCCATCCACGACGGGAACTATCGAGAAAATCCGCCGAGCCGACGTCTGCGAGAATTTCGCCTGTGATGCTATCGGCCATGACGATCGCGACCGACACCTTGTCACCGAGCCTGTCGGCGGCGTGTCGCGCCAAAGCTTCCATTTCGCTCTGAATGCCACGGCGCAGGGTAGAACTGATGACATGCTGGCGCGGAAACTTCGCTCGTGCGGCTTGCGCAAGATGGGGTGCGAAAGCCGGGAGGCCTAGACGATCCCGCGGAACGGCAGCGGCCGATGCGCGCTCCGCCTCGCCTTCTCCGACGATGCGCGCGACGGCCAGTCTTTGCAGCACGCGCTCGCGCGCCTCTTTCGCGGCGTGGGGGAAACGATCTGGCCGGCGCCGTTCGGGAAGTTGCGGTAGCGATACCAGAAGCGCTGCTTCCGCCGTGTCCAGCCGCCTCGGTTCCTTGCCGAACCATGCAAGGCTTGCCGCACGCACGCCTTCGATGTTGCCGCCATAGGGGGCAATGTTTAGGTATAGTTCGAGGATTTCATCCTTGCTTAGCCGGCGTTCGATCTGCACCGCGCGCAGCATCTGGCGAAACTTGGCACCAAAAGAGCGATCCGCCCTAGGCTCGATGAGGCGTGCGACCTGCATCGACAAGGTCGAGGCACCGGAAACGATGCGGCCATTGGTCAGCAGCTGCCAGGCGGAGCGCCCAAGCGCCTGGACGTCCACACCGTGGTGGTCGTAAAATCGCTGATCCTCATAGGCGATCAGCATCTTGATGAATTGCGGATCGACTTCCGCTGCGGTTGTCTGCAACCGCCAGCGTCCGTCCGGCGTGGCGAAGGCGCGCAGCAGATTGCCATCCGCATCTACCAGTTCCTGGGAGACAAGGCGCGCATTGTCTAGCGGTGGCGGATAGGCGCGGTCCAGATGGTCGAGCCCGAAGATGGCGGCACCCGTTGCCGATGCCGCCATAGCAAAGCCGAAGAAGAAGCTGCGCCAACCCCTCATTGCTGCGTTGCGCGAACCTCCATGCGGCTCGTTGCCGTGCGGGCAGAGAACTGCGGACGATACATGTCCTCCACGCTCGCCGCCGGGTTGTCATAGGTGCCGGGTGTCACGGCCCTTACCACATAGGCGAGCGTGATCTCGGAGCTGTCGCCCGCGGTCCTGTCGAAAGCAGCAACGAAGCGGTCGTAACGAAACTCCGTATGCGCCGCTTGCGTTTCCGGCAGCCAGTCGAAGTTCACAAGTGCTGCGCTGTTGACGAGGCTCGGATTGTCGATCTCAAAACCGGCCGGCAAAAGATCGGTGACGAGAATGCGCGCCTGCCAATCGTTCTGCAGAATCGCGGTCAGCACCACGACGTAGCGCTGGTTCTGCTCTACCTCGCTGACATTCACCTCTTCGCCATCCATCGAATAATAGGTCTTCTGGATGGTGAAACCGTCGCCGCCGGCCGGCAGCGGCTTCGCCGGAGGCGCGACCGTGGTGACGACCGCAGTAACCGGCTCTGCCGATGCATTTGTCACGCTCAGCGGCTTCTGGAGCAGCTCGTCGCCGCTCATGCGTTGGCTGAAGCCGCCTTGCTGCAGCGCGCCGTTCACATCCAGGCGAATATCCTTGTCCTCGCCTTTCAGCGCGCGGGCCGCCAGAACCATCCAGGCTTGCTCTTGCGTGCTGGTGTAGCTCTTGGATTCGAAGTCCTTGGAGACGACGCCCGCAAGCTGAGACACAACTACCGGGACCGGACGGCTTTCCGCCGCCAGCGCCAGCGACGCAGCACCGTCGCGCAGGGCCGACCCGTAATCGGCTCGCGCCAGCGTGACGTTCGCGCTTGAGGATGCCATGCTCAACGAGGCCCCGAACGCGGACTTGGCCCGCGCGGCATCTCCATAAAGCGAGAGGGCTGCCGCGACCTGTGCCTTGGCGAGCGGTGTCGGAAACTCGTTCAAGGCCGTATCCGAATAGTAGCGCAGGTCGTTGATCGCAGCCTTGCGATTGCGCGCCAGTACATAGAGCGAGTAAGCAATCTCGTTGCCGCGATCCTTGACGTTGCTGTCATAGGCAAGGCCGTTTTGCAGATTGGTCAGCGCCTGCACCATGGCCGCTTCCGGCACATCATAGGACTGCTCGCGCGCCCGCGTCAGGAAATCGGTGATGTAAGCGTCGAGCCAGAAATCCCCTTCGCCAGGAGACCATAGACCGAAACCACCGGCGCTCGACTGGAATGAGAGCACCCGGTAGATCGCGTCCTGCACCCGCTTGCGCAGTTCCGGGTCGTCCTTGCCGCCGCTATCCTTCATCAACTCCGATGCGTAAAGCAGCGGCAGCGCCCGGCTCGTCGTCTGCTCGGCGCAGCCATAGGGGTATTTGTCCAACATCATCATCAAAGCCGGAACATCAAAGGCCGGCGAGCGGGTGACATTTACCGAGACAGATGAGCCGACCAGCAAGCTGTCGGCCAACAGGTTGCCGTCCACCATCAGGCTGCTGTTCGGCGCAATCTTGATGTTGCGGCGTGTCGTGACCGGAAGCACCGATGGACGCACGGGAATGATCAGCGCCTGCTCCAGCGAAATACCGCTCGCATTGCTGACCTTGATCGAGACTTCCCCTTCACCGGGAAACTCGCCCGTCAAAGGTACGGTAAGCGACGTCTTGCCGCCCTTCTCCAGCCTCTTCACCTGCGAGAATTCGCCCTGATCCACGGTCACCGCCATGTTGCTGGTGACATCGATCTTGTAATCGCCTGCCTCGCCATCGGTGTTGGCAATGTCCAGCCGCAGTTGCGATACATCGCTTGGGCTGAGGAACTTCGGTGCGCTGGCAGTCACGACCACCGGATCGCGAATGACGACATCCGAGACCGCGTGGCCGACGCCGGTCTTGCTCCAGGCAACCGCCATGACCCGAGCAGTGCCGTTAAATTGCGGAATATCGAAGCTGACCGTCGCCTTGCCATCGCCATCGAGTTCAACCGGACCAGCGAAAAACGCGACGAGCTTTTCCTTCGGCGGGCTACCCTGAAGCGCAACCTGCCCGCCATCGCCACCGGTTCTCAGACGCCCCGTGGCGCCAAGCGAACCATCGATAAGGCGGCCATAGAGATCGCGAATTTCGAGGCCGAGCCTGCGCTGGCCGAAATACCATTCGTCCGGCTTTGGCGGCTCGTAACGGGTGAGGTTCAGAATACCGACATCCACCGCGGCAATCGTCACATAGGCCTTGTCGCCGGCACCGGCGCCGGAAACATGCACCGGAATCTGCAGCGCCTGCCTTGGCAAGGTCTGCTTGGGAAGGTCAAGCGCAATGCCGAGCTTGCGCTCCCCCGGATCGACCGCTAGCCACTTCACGCCGATGGCGCGCATCGGCATGCGGCTTTCCTGCGCGTCACCGCGGCGGAACAGGGTTGCCGTTACATAGGAGCCAGCACCCCAATCTTCCGTGACGGGGATTTCGACTTCGCCGCCTTTGTCGCCGATCTCGAAATTCTGCACCGAGATCAGCTTTTCGGAACCGGCGACCACCATCAACTGGCCAGCATAACGGGAGGTGACTTGAAGCTTGGCGGTCTCGCCGACCTTGTAGCTCTGCTTGTCGAGTGCGATTTCCAGCGCATCCGGCGTTTCGGTCGAGCTTGCGGCGACGAACCAGCCGGCATCGAATTCCACACTGGAGACCGCGCCACCATTCTGCGGGGCTTCCACCTCCAGCCGGTAACGGCCCCAGTTCACGGGAACGGAAATCTCCGCACCATCCGGGGTAACGGAAAGCGTGCCGGTCTCCACCTGCCTGGTATGAACCACAGGCTCATAGCGCCATGAATTGCCCTGTCGATACCACTGATAATTGCGCTCGACCTTGATGAGCTTCCAGGCGAGGTCCTTCATGGCCTGCCTGCTGCCATCTGGCGCAAGGCCAATCACATGGAAACGACCGATGGAGTTTTCCGCCAGATCGCCCGAAAATTGCGGCTTGATGCCGATCATGTCGCTGTCGGACTTCACCGGCAATGTCAGCGAGCGCTCCACCGCGCGGCCACTCGCCTCGCGCATGCGGACCGTGATGTTGGCCGAAAGAAACTGCGTGGTGGAGGGAAGATCACCAAGCTCCACCGGGAAGCTTGCCTTGCCGTTTTCATCCAGGGCAGGAAGATTATCGAGCGTCGTGCGGCTTTCCTCTTCCGTCTCTTCGTCTGCCAGGCCGAAGAAGTAGCCTTCGAAAGCCGGGTTGGTGCGCGTCGGCTTCAGCGCCACTTCGCCTTCCAGTTCTAGCCCCGCTGCCGGCGCGCCATAGAGATAGCGACCGTCGACATTGATCTGCGTTTCGCCTGCCGGATCGATCTCCTTCGATGCGCTGGTCAGGTCGAATTCGGTGCGATCGGGGACGAAATCATCAACCAGGAAGGATTTCTCGCTGATCGCGCTTGCCTTCGGATCGGTATAGATCCGCATCGTCCATGTGCCGCGCATGGCGGTTTCCTGCAGCGGCAGATCGACCGCGTGACCGCCAAGCGCCTTGCCATCGCTGACGAAGCGGCGATCTTCCACGCCATCTGGGCGCGAAAAGATGAAGGTCAGCGGCAGGTTCTCGATCGCATTGCCTTCGATGTCGCGCGAAAGGGCTGCGGCATGCACCGTCTCTCCAGCGCGATAGATGCCACGTTCGGTCCAGCTGAACACGTCAATGGCGCCGGGTGCCGCGCGACCGGTCACACCGCGATCGGAAAGATCGAAGCCTGCCCGTGTCATGTCGAGGAAGACGTAGTCCTTATCGCCATTGCGCGCCGTTATGATGGCAGGTGCCTGGCCGGCAGAGCCGCGCATCAGGCCCGCGGAAAAGGTCGCGCGTCCCTCGGCATCGGTGGTGGCGGAACCAAGCACCTCGTTGTTTTTGGCGAGAAGCTGGAGCGCAACGCCCTTCAGCGGCTCGGCATTGCTCAGTGCCCGGACGAAGACATTTAGCCCGTCGGTTCCGGCATAGGTAGTGATACCGGTATCGGAAACGAGGAACCATTGGGTGGCGCGCGCGTCCCAATTCTCCGGCGCAGTGCCTGGCGGCACGGCGGTCATAACGTAGATGCCGGGCTTTCGGTCCGGCAAGGCTTCATCCACCGGGAAGCTGGTGACGACGTCCTTGTTCAGTTCGGTCTGAATGTCTATGCCGCCCTGCCAGACGAGCTCACCCAGTTCGTTTTCGATCTTCTCCGCGCCGTAACCGTCCATCTGGGTCAGAAACTGCGAATTGGTGAGAAGCGAGGTGATGTTGCGATCACCCACGCGGTAGAGCTTCAAGTCGGCATGATCGATATTGACCGAGACGAGCGGAATGCCGCGACGCGCCGTGCCGGGAAGCACGAAGTTGTCGCCGGTAAAGCGCACCGAGCCGGAGCGGTCGCGCACGTAGATGTCGAGATCCACCTGCTTCTCCAGCGGCTCTTCGACGGAGGACGGCAGGCCGGCACGAAGGGCTATCTTGTATTTCTGCCCGTGCGTCAGACCTTCCACGCAGATCTCGCTGCCCTTGGCTTCGAGCGCTTTTGGCGCAGCGCCATCCAGCGTCACGAAGGACGAGTAGTCGGCATTCTTCACCAGCGGTTCGGAAAACTGGATGCAGGCGCGCGGCGTCACGCTATCGGTATCGACGGTATTGTTGATGACACGGAAGCCCTGGCGGGTACGCAGATCATTATAGGCTGCACGGGTCTTGGCGACATCCGAAAGCGCAAGGCTCGCCTTGTAGGTGTTCAATGCCGCACGATAGTTCTGAGACTTCTCGAAAGCCTGCGCCAGCCGGTTCAGCGCGGTCAATCGAGCGCTCTGTGTTCGGCTGAACTGGTAGGCGTTGAGCGCTGCGGCCGGTGCCTCGCCCAGAATCTCGTAATTGTTCTCGACCTTCGCTTCCACGAAGGAAAGTTCCGCCCACAACGCGCCATTCTCAGGGTTGAGCGAAAGCGCCGACTTATAGGCTTCCACGGCTTGGGGGATGTCTAGCACCGCCTGCTGGCGCGCTTGTGACAGCAGAGCATCGAGCCCTTGTGTATCATCCGCCTGCGGCAGGTTGGCCTTCAGCTTTCGGGCCTGCTGGTAGAGGCTGTCCTCGACGAAGGAAAGACGCTGCGGCGCGCCAAGGTCCGGCTCGCTGGCGGCCTCCACGATCTTGCCGGCAACAGCACCCGGAAAGGCGTTGAGCTGGTTGTAATCCGACTTCAGAAAGCACCACTTCACCTTAGGATTATAGGTGAAGGCCTTGCAGCCCTTGTCGTCGATGCAGATGGCCTTGCACTCGTCGAGCGAGACGTTCTGTTCCGTGCGCAGATCGAAACCGAAATAATCGCCATTTGCGGTCGTAACCACCTTGCGGGCCGCGTCCTGCGCCAGAAGCGGCGAGGCGGTCAATGCTGCAAGAACAAGGGCAAAAGCGTGCGAAACGACGCGAAAGGACATCGGTCTCTCCCCGAAAACACAATGATCGGCGCGACTTTGGTCCTATTCAAGCTTCTTTGTCAACGGAACCTTGCGTCTGCGCCTGCCACTCCCGGCGCAAAAGTGCATATTGCATCGTGTTCTCGTAAAGCGGGTGTCCATCCTCGTCCTTGGTGAAGGAGATGAAGTCCAGGAACAGCCCTTCGCGGCGCATCCCGAGCCTCTCGCACAGCTTCTGAGAGGCAAAATTATTGTCTTCGACATAGGCGTAAAGACGACGTACCTGCCTCTCGTCGAAGAGCCAGCGAAACAGTGCGCGAGCCGCTTCCTGAGCGTAGCCGCAGCCCGCATAGTCGCTATTGAAGTTCCAGCCAACGGACAGCGTATCACCCTCCTCATCGGCAATGGCAAAGAGATCGCCGATCACCCTGTCATGCTCGGCGGAATAGACTGCGATATAGTCATCGGAGCCACCACGCTTGATTGCTTCTGTCTCAGCCTCTTTTAGGTTTTCAAGCCGATGCGAGAGAAAGCAGTTGGGCCGCGGATCGTGCAGATAGGCAAGCAGATCCTGCGCGTCTTGCGCCTTGAAGTTTCTGAGAACCAAGCGCTTCGTTCTGATCTCGTCCATTTGCGTCTCCCAAGTTTGGCGCCTTCTGCTAGCAACCAATTGTCGAGCACGGCCATCCATTGAAAACACAACAACATTATGTCGAGGAGGCTTGGTCATTTGGCTCCCCTTACGTCACCTTCTCAATTCGTTGCCGCCTTGCAACGGAACGGCGATTTCAGCTTGCGATCATCTGCTAATTCAGTGCGACGTCGTGGACATAGGAGGGGCTCACGCGCAGTGTCACGACATCGGCGGGGGCTGATTCAGAAAGGTTTTCAAATGAGAAACGTCTTCAAGCTTGCTGCACTGATGACAGCGCTTGCTTCTACCACCGCTTATGCGGCTGATCTTGCCGTTCAGACCGAACCGGCAGTCGTTGCCGATCCAGGCGGCTTCTACATCGGTAGCTTGAACAGCCTGACGTTTCTGGACGACACGAATTTCTCCGCCGCTGCCGGTGCCACCGGCGTGAACACGGATTACGACGTCGGCTACTACAGCGCATTTCGCGCCGGTTACAGCTTCGGCTCTTACGACTTTGTTTCCCCACGCCTCGAACTCGAAGTCGGTTATGGCCGCTCGGATGTCGATACGCATACGGTGAACGGCGTAGGCGCTGCTGGCTCCTTCGGCTCCGCCCGCAACTTCCAGGGCTACGTCAACGGCTACATCGACGTTCCGACGGGCACGGCCTTCACGCCTTACTTCGGTGGTGGTATCGGCGCGATGAACCTCAAGCTTCGTCGCCAGGGCACGGCTGGTGCCGGCGTGATCATGAACGACAGCGACACCGCCTTCGCATACCATCTGGATGCAGGCGTCGGCATCGAGCTGAACACCATCTCTTTCCTGCGTGACAGCGCGCTGTTTGCCAACACCACCTTCGATATCGGCTATCGTTACACAGGTGCCGACAACTTCGACTTCACCGCGACAGACGGCACCGTCTCCAGCACGGACTTCAAGAGCCACGCCATCACTGCAGGCTTCCGTCGCCAGTTCTGATCGAAAAGCATCATTTTAATAAAAGGGATCGCGCCACGCGCGGTCCCTTTTTTTGTTAAGCGTTGGTTTGAAAGTGGTTCAAAACAGCAGGCCGCAAAAGCGCGCGCTCATCTCGATTTGCTGGAGATCTTCCCAAAGGCTTTCAGAAGACCGTTTTCGGAAATGGTGAGATACTCTTCCATCTGCTCGCTTGCCTCGGCAAACCTGTCCTGCTCGCACAAAGATACGATCTGATCATTCATATCGACGAAGGGCGAGTGCAGCAGGCGCGGATCCTCGATGAGCGCGAAACCGAGGCGCAGTTCGGCGGATACTCTTTCGTAAAGCTCGCTCAAGCGCTCGCTATCGGCAAGCGCGACGACAGCCGAATGGAAGGCCATATTGGCGCTGCCGACATCGACCCACAGCTCCTGCTCGCGCTTCTGCTTGGCCTCTTCCACCGCCTGGCGCATGGCCTTGACGGATTCATGCAGGCGCCATGCCTTGCGCAGCGCGCCGCATTCGAGCATGCGCCGCACGCGGTAGATATCCATGATCGATGCCATGGTCGGCGTCTGCACGAAGACGCCGCGATTGGTCTCGTGACGAAGCAGCCCTTCCTTTGTCATGATGCGAAAGGCCTCGCGCAGAGAGTTGCGCGATACTTCCAGATGCTCGCTGAAAGCTGCTTCGGATATGCGCTGGCCAGGTTTGAGTTCACCCGAAATCAGCATGAGGCGGATGCGCTTGGCGATCCAGTCGGACAGCGGCATGCTTTCACGTGTGTCTGTCACAGGCTTCCTCGCTTCTTCTTGCGCGGTCTTCAGATAACAAAAGACTGGCGGAATCAAGCAATAGTTTCAACGGCTTTAACGGCGGTGCCGGTAGCACGACAAAGTCGCGTTCAGAGCGCCACTATCGAGCAAAGAACAGACGTATGAATGAACAAAACAAAAATATTGTTGAACAATATTGACATCACAAACAAACCATCCATGATGACCTCATAAGCATCCGCGAGGGGCGGGTGACGATAAGAACAGGAAAACTCTCATGCAGCAGACCGAGCAAATGCCCGGCCGCACGAACGCGGCTGCGTCCAAACCAACGTCCACACGCTTTGCACTGCTATCGGCCATCTTCCTGATGGCGACATCGGCCATCGGCCCAGGCTTCATCACCCAAACGGCGACATTCACCACTCAATTGGGTGCCGCCTTCGCCTTTGGCATCCTGGCTTCCATCCTCATCGACTTCGTTGTTCAGCTGAATATCTGGCGCATCGTGACGCTGACACGCATGCGCGCATCGGACATCGCCAATGCAGCCATACCCGGTTCTGGCTATCTTCTTGCGATCCTCGTCATCATCGGCGGCCTTTTCTTCAACATCGGCAACATTGGTGGCACCGGCCTTGGCCTGAACGCGATGTTCGGTCTTGATCCGAAGATCGGCGGTGCCATCAGCTCGGTCTTTGCCATCGCCATCTTTCTTTCCAAGCGCGCAGGCCTGGCGGTCGATCGCTTCATCATCTTCGCCGGCATCCTGATGATCGTGCTGACGCTCTATGTTGCCTTCGTTTCCGCACCGCCTGTGGGCGATGCCTTCCGCCAGACCTTCCTGCCAGACACGATCAATTTCGCTACCATCACCACCATCGTCGGCGGCACCGTGGGCGGCTACATCACCTATTCCGGCGCTCATCGTCTGCTGGATCGCGGCATGGTCGGCATTGAAAATCTGCCCGCCGTCAATCGCGCGGCGCTCACGGGCATCGCCGTCACCGGCATCATGCGCTACGTGCTGTTCCTTGCTATCCTCGGCGTTGTTGCCAGCGGTGTCATCATCGACACCTCCAGCCAGGCCGCGAATCCGGCTGGACAGGCGTTCCGTTCGGCTGCAGGCGATCTCGGTTTCCGTCTGTTCGGCATCATCTTCTGGGCGGCGGCTATTACCAGCGTCATCGGCGCCGCCTATACGTCGGTGTCGTTCCTTCCTGTCTTCAGGCAGGACATGAGCGAGCGTGCCCGCAATATTGCGACGGTCATCTTCATTGCCGTGTCGCTCGTCGCCTACCTGCTGATCACCACGCCGCCAGCGGCCATGCTGGTCTTCGTCGGCGGCTTGAACGGCCTGATCCTCCCGATCGGCCTCAGCATCTTCCTCTTCGCCGCATGGAAGCGTGAAGATCTGATGGGCGGCCATCGCTATTCCCGCGTGCTTCTTGGGCTTGGCGTTCTGACCTGCGCGTTGACGTGGTACATGGGCTACAAATCGGCTGGCACCATCTTCGGGCTTCTCGGCCTCTGAAGAGTCCAGACAAAGAAGCTCGTGGCCACATGAGCGTGACCACGAGCACCAACAGGTGAGGAGAAAGACGACATGGCGCATATCGACCTGAACAGCGATCTTGGCGAAAGCTACGGCGCATGGAGCATGGGTGATGACGAGGCGATGCTCTCCATCGTCTCCAGCGCCAACATCGCCTGCGGCTTTCACGCTGGCGATCCGACCGGCATCTACAAGACCGTGAAGGCCGCCGCCGCAAATGGCGTAACGATCGGTGCTCACGTCTCTTATCCAGACCGCGTCGGCTTTGGACGCCGGGACATGGATGTGACACCGGAAGATCTGATCGCCGATGTCATCTATCAGATCGGCGCGCTGAAAGGCATCGCGGCAGCAGCCGGCACGACGGTGCACTACGTTAAGCCGCATGGCGCGCTTTACAACCGGATCGCCAATGACGCCAAACAAGGCCAAGCCGTGATCGACGGTATCAAAGCTGTCGATCCATCGCTGGTGCTGATGGGGTTGGCCAATGCGCCGATTCTTGAACTGGCGCGAAAGTCCGGACTTTCGGTCGTCGCCGAAGCTTTTGCCGACCGTGCCTATACGCCGGATGGGCAACTCGTGTCCCGTCGCGAGAAGGGTGCGGTCCTCCACAATGCCGATCAAATCGCCGATCGCATGGTGCAACTGGCACTCCAGGGAACTCTGGAAGCCATTGATGGCAGCGTAATCAAGATCGACGCACAGTCCATCTGCGTTCATGGCGATAGCCCAGGCGCGGTCGATATTGCCCGCGAAATTCGCCGCCGGTTTGAAACGGACGGTATTGCCGTTCGCTCTTTCACCTCTTGACCGATAGGAGTGGCCAGTGACCATCCCTGCATCATACACCGCCAAGAGCCTTGAGCTTGCTCAAAAAGCACGCGCCAGCTACCGCGCCGGTCTGGTTCAGCCGACCTCCGGTATCGCACCCGGCTTCACGCAGGCCAACATGATCGTACTACCGCGCGACTGGGCCTTCGACTTCCTGCTCTATGCGCAGCGCAATCCAAAGCCCTGCCCGGTACTTGACGTGTCCGATCCCGGGTCACCCACCACGATGCTTGCGCCGGGTGCCGATCTTCGAACCGATCTGCCCCTCTACCGCATCTGGCGTGATGGCAAGCTCGCGGAAGAAACGCATGATGCCACGTCGGCCTGGGCCGAGCGCGACGATATGGTCGCCTTTCTGATCGGCTGCAGCTTCACATTCGAAACGCCGATGGTGGAAGCGGGCATCGAGATCCGTCACATGACAGATAAGAGCAATGTGCCGATGTATCTGACCAACCGCGCCTGCCGTCCAGCCGGGCGTCTGATGGGCAATATGGTCGTTTCGATGCGCCCGATCCCGGCCTCACGCGTGGCCGATGCAGCGACGATTTCCGGTCGTTTTCCAGCAGTTCATGGCGCACCGGTGCATATCGGCATGCCGGAGGAGCTTGGCATCACCGATCTCGCAAAGCCGGATTTCGGCGATCCTGTGCGCATCGAGCCCGGCGAAGTGCCGGTGTTCTGGGCCTGCGGTGTTACCCCGCAGGCGGCGGTCATGGCGTCTGGCGTGCCATTTGCCATCACCCATGCGCCGGGCCACATGTTCATTACCGACATTCCCGATTCCGCCTATCACGCGTGAGGATATGATGCGTTTTCTTCCCGTCAGTCTCACGACGATCCTGGTCGAGCTTGCCGATCTGGACCAAACACTTGCGCTTTTCGCCTCGCTCGAAAACGATCCTGTCGAGGGCATAGAGGAAACCGTTCCGGCCGCACGCACACTGACGATCCGCTTCCGTCCGGAAAAGATTGATCGCGAAGCGCTTGCCGCAGAGCTTTCGCGTCGCGACCTGACGGGAAAGATTCCGCCGTCGGACAAGCTGGTCGAAATTCCGGTTCATTACGACGGCGAAGACCTGAGCGACGTCGCGGCGCTGACTGGCCTTAGCGTGGACGAAGTTGTTCGCCGGCATACGGAGAGTGAATTCACTGTCGCTTTTTGTGGCTTTGCGCCGGGCTTCGGCTATCTCGTCGGCGGCGATCCCGCACTGCATGTTCCCCGGCGGCAAAGCCCACGCACCCGCATTCCGGCGGGCTCCGTGGCGCTGGCTGGCGCCTTTAGCGGTGTCTATCCGCAAAATAGCCCAGGCGGCTGGCAGATTATCGGCACCACACCCGTGAAGATGTGGGATATCGATCGCGAGCCCGGCGCGCTCTTCCAGCCCGGCTACCGCGTTCGCTTTTTCGACATGGACAAGGCTTCAGGAAGGATCAGCCTTCCAGTCTCGGAGGCAAAGCCGCGCAAGGAGCCGTCGCGCGAAGGGCCGCATTTCGAAGTGCTGGCTGCTCCCATGCCGGCTTTGTTTCAGGATCTCGGTCGCTTCGGACAGACCGGACAGGGCGTTTCTGCGTCCGGCGCGCTTGATCGAAGCGCTTTCAACGCGGCAAACCGCATCGTCGGAAATCCACACAACACGCCCTGCCTGGAACTGACGCTCGGCGGCTTTTCCTTCCGCGCTACGAGCCGTGCCGTCATAGGTCTCACCGGTGCGCCCTGCTCGGTCATCATCGAAACGCCAAAGGGGCGTTTCAGCGCGAAGTCTTACGCGCCCATCTCACTTGAACCCGGCGATACCGTTACGCTCGGCCAGCCGCCAAAAGGCATGCGCTGTTATCTCGCCGTGCGCGGCGGCTTCGATGTCGAGCCGGTTCTTGGCAGCTTTGCCACCGATACGCTCGCTGTCGTCGGCCCGGAACCGGTCACGGCAGGTACGATCCTGCCGCTAAGAACGGAAACGAACGAGGTTTCGAGCGTTGCCATCGATGAGATCCCTGCCTTCGAACCACCGGCTGTGGGCGAGGTCGTCATACTCGACGTCGTTCTTGGACCGCGCACGGACTGGTTCACGCAAAAGGGCATCGAGACGCTAACGAGCCAGCTCTGGCAGGTGACGCCGCAATCCAACCGCGTGGGCATCCGCCTTGCAGGTGACGTACCGGTGGAGCGGCGCGACAATGCCGAGCTACCAAGCGAAGGCACGGCCACGGGCGCGATCCAGATTCCCCACAGCGGCCAGCCGGTTCTTTTCCTTGCCGACCACCCACTAACCGGCGGTTATCCCGTGATTGGCGCTGTGGCTGAATACCATCTCGATCTCGCCGGGCAGATTCCCGTCAATGCCAGAATCCAGTTCCGCCCAATCGGGCCTTTCGCCGACATCACGGCCAAGAACATTTGAATCCGAGGAGAAGAGCGATGAAGAAAGTTCTGATTGCCAATCGCGGCGAAATCGCTGTCCGTATCATTCGCGCCTGCTCCGATTACGGTCTCCAGTCGGTCGCCGTCTATGCCGACCCGGATCAGGATGCGGTGTTCGTGCGCATGGCGGATGAAGCCTATGCGCTGGAAGGCGTGCGTCCTTCGGAAACCTATCTCGACATCCCCAAGCTCATCGCCATCGCCAAGCGTTCGGGTGCGGATGCCATCCATCCCGGCTACGGTTTTCTGTCCGAACGCGCAGAATTTGCCCAGGCTGTGCTTGATGCCGGCCTGATCTGGATCGGTCCCGATCCGAAGGTGATCGATGCGCTTGGCGATAAGGTCGAGGCACGCCGTATCGCGACAAGCGTTGGCGCGCCACTCGTCGCTGGCAGCGACGGCCCGGTGGAAACCGCAGCCGAAGTCATTGCCTTTGCCGAAGAACACGGTCTGCCGGTCGCCATCAAGGCCGCGCATGGCGGTGGTGGACGCGGCTTGAAGGTTGCCTGGAAGATGGAGGAGATCGCCGATCTTTACGAGTCTGCCGTCAGAGAAGCAACCGCCGCTTTCGGTCGCGGCGAATGCTTCCTCGAGCGCTTCCTCGACCGGCCGCGCCATATCGAAGCGCAGGTTCTGGCCGACAAGCACGGCAACGTTCTGGTGCTCGGCACCCGCGACTGCTCGCTGCAGCGCCGTAACCAGAAACTGATCGAAGAGGCCCCGGCCCCATTCCTCTCGGACGAACACCGGCAGAAAATCCACGCTGCTGCCAAGGCAATCTGTGCTGCCGCCGGCTACAGTGGTGCGGGCACGGTGGAGTTTCTGCTGGGCGTCGATGGCACGATTTCGTTTCTGGAGGTCAATACCCGCCTTCAGGTCGAGCACCCGGTTACAGAGGAAACAACCGGCATCGATCTGGTAATCGAGCAGTTTCGCGTTGCCGAAGGCAAGACGCTTCGCGTTCTGGAAACGCCAGAACCCCGTGGCCACTCGATGGAGTTCCGCATCAATGCCGAAGATCCAGGCCGTGGCTTCTTGCCCACGCCTGGAGCGATTACGGTCTTCGATCCACCATCCGGCCCAGGCGTGCGGCTCGATAGCGGTGTCGTGACTGGTTCGAGCGTGCCCGGCGTGTTCGATTCTCTCATGGCAAAGCTGATCGTCACGGGCGAAAACCGTCAGCAGGTGCTGCAACGCGCCCGTCGCGCGCTGAAGGAATTCCGGATCGAAGGCGTGGCAACTGTCCTGCCCTTCCACCGCGCAGCACTTGAGACGGACGATTTTACCGGCGAGAACGGCTTCAAGGTTCACACCCGCTGGATCGAGACAGATTTTGCCGCCATGCCGGACGCAATGGAGCGCCCTGCCCAGGCGGATGACCCATCCATCCATCGCACCTACCTTGAAATCGATGGCAAGCGCGTGTCGGTCGGCCTGCCGACCCTTCTGCTCTCTGCCCTTGGCAGCGTCGGCGGTGGAGTATCAACTGCAACTAGCGCCGCTGCTGCCAGGAACGAAGGCGAGATCGTCGCGCCTGTTTCCGGCACGTTGCAGTCTTTCAAGGTCGAAGATGGCGAGGCGGTCGTGGAAGGCGATCTTGTTGCGGTGATGGAAGCGATGAAAATGGAAACCCAGATCCACGCCGCAAAAAGCGGTAATATCCATCTTCTGGTCAAGGAAGGCGATTACGTTCAGGCCGGCCACGCGCTGATGACGATTGATTGATCACTCTTTTGGAGCCGGCGAGAACCGCGCCTGCTCAATTGTTCTCGCCGATGGCGCGCTGATTTAAGGGCGCCATCGCATGCTTCTGAATGTCGGCTGACGGAACACACCTCATGCTTCGAGGTTAGCTCATGAACCAATGGAGGTTCCCATGAGCTCTGAGAAAGACGTCGACAAGATCCATGCGGACGCAAAGCCGCAATTTGCGCCGGGGAAGAAGACCTCGGACAATAATGGCGTCGCAAGCGCCAAACCCACTGTCGTCACCGGTTCCGACGACGCGACGGCGAACAAGCTGCCGCCGGGCACTAAAAAGCCCGAAAAAGACTGGGACATGAATTACGACGAGCGCGACATGAACGAGGGCGACTTCAGAGGGTAATCTCTGAAGCGCCGAGCGCTTTCGTCGACCATCTCTCCCCCAATATTCGTTTCTCCCTCCGCGGCGCAAGCCAATGAGAGATGAGCAATTCTGTCCGCAGATAAGCGGGCACGACACCTTCAGAAAGACGCCACGATGAAACGATCCGACGACGACACGAAGCTGGAGGTCAGGCCTTATCATTCGCCGGCGGGTGGCTGGGGATCGGCTAAATCCGTCGCCAAATATCTCGTGAAGGAGGATGCAGCGACACGTGCGCCGAAGGTTTTGATGAGCCAGAACAAGCACGGCGGCGCGATGTGCGTCAGCTGTGCCTGGGAGAAGCCGGCCAAGCCTCACCCGCTGGAATTTTGTGAGAACGGCGCAAAGGCTACGGTGTGGGAAACGACGTCTCGCAGGGCCGATCCAAAATTCTTCGCCCATCATACGCTACGCGAACTGGAGGGCTGGAGCGACCATGACCTCGAATCCGTTGGTCGTCTGACCCACCCGATGCGCTGGGATGCAGCGAGAGATCAGTATGTGCCTACGACATGGCAGGAGGCCTTCGACGAGATTGGAAGGGAGCTCAGAGCTATCGAGCCGAACCAGGCTGAGATGTATGTGTCCGGCCGAGCTTCGCTTGAGACCTCCTACATGTGGCAGCTCTTTGCCCGCATTTACGGCACGAACAATCTGCCCGACAGCTCCAACATGTGTCACGAAAGCTCGTCGGTTGGGCTACCGGAGAGCATTGGTGCATCGGTCGGAACCGCCATTCTCTCGGATTTCCAGAACTGCGATTGCATTTTCTACATCGGGCAGAACGTCGCAACATCCTCCCCCAGGCTGCTGCACCAGTTGCAGGAAGCCGTGCAGCGCGGCGTCAAGATCGTCACCTTCAATCCGTTGCGGGAGCGCGGGCTCGAAGAATTCGTCAATCCGCAATCGCCCACCGAGATGCTGACACCGGGTGCCACCCCGATCTCCTCGCGCTACTATCAACTTCGCAATGGCGGCGACATCGCTGCTATCTTCGGCATTGCCAAAGCCTTGATCGAGGCGGACGATCTTGTTCATGGGCTGGCCCCAAGCCCGATCCAGAAGGGCGACACCCAGCCTGAAGATCCGAGCAACGCCTCGGCCGTTGCCTTCGCCTCATCCATCGCGGCTGCTGAAAACAAGCATGTTCTCGACCACAGCTTCATCGACGACCATACCCAAGGGTTTGAGGAGTTTGCGGCCGCGGCCCGCGCCCATTCCTGGGAAAAGCTTGAACGCTACTCCGGCTTGAAGCGCGCGGAAATGGAGGAAGCTGCGAAGATCTATGCGGAATCCGATGCGGTGCTCATTTGTTACGGCATGGGCGTGACTCAGCATCTCATGGGCGTTGAGAATGTCCATATGATCGCCAATCTCGCATTGCTGCGCGGCAATATCGGCAAACCTGGCGCTAACATCTGCGCGGTGCGGGGCCACTCCAATGTCCAGGGGCAGCGCACGGTCGGGATCAGCGAAAAGCCGGATCTCGTTCCGCTCGACAAGCTGGCCGAACTTTATCATTTCACCCCGCCACGGGAAATGGGCCACTCCACCGTCGAGACCTGCCAGGCGATCATCAAGGGAGAAGCCAAGGCTTTTTTGAGCCTTGGTGGTAATTTCCTGCGTGCCATTCCGGATACCGATGCCATCGAGCCTGCTTGGCGAAAGCTGCGCCTGACGGTGCAGATCGCTACCAAGCTGAACCGCAGCCACGTGGTCCATGGGGAGATCGCCTATCTTCTACCCTGTCTTGGCCGTCTGGAGATCGACAGGCAACAGAGCGGCGAACAGCGCGTGACGATGGAATCCTCTCTCGCACATTTCCACGGCTCCAGAGGCCAGGTGGCACCGATCAGCGACATGCTGCTCTCCGAGCCCGCCATCGTTGCGGGGCTTGCCAAGGCGACATTGACGACGGGCAAAGTTCCATGGGACTCCTGGGTCGCCGACTATTCCCGCATCCGCAACGCAATCGAATTGACCTATCCCGATACGTTCCGCGACTTCAACAAGCGCGCCTTCCAACCGGGCGGCATGACGCGGCCCCTTCCCGCCCGTGAACGCAAATGGGTGACCGCGTCCGGCAAGGCGAATTTTCTGACGCCGAAAAAGCTTTTCCCCGTCGAGGAGGCAGCCTCCCCCGAAACGCTTTACCTGATGACACTGCGCTCCAACGACCAGTTCAACACCACGATCTATGGCTACAACGACCGCTTCCGCGGCATCCACGGATCGCGCAAAGTGATCTTCATGAATCCCAAGGACATTGAAAGGCTTGGTTTGAGGGACAGGATGATCGTGGACCTGACGACGGCAATGGACGAGAGCAGGCCGAGAGCGGTCCACGGTTTCACGGTCGTTGCCTACAATATTCCCGAAGGAAGCTGTGGGGCCTATTACCCCGAAACCAACCCGCTGTTTCCGCTCGATCACCATGATCCGAAAGCTAAAACGCCAGCATACAAGTTTCTGCCTGTCATCGTGCAGCCGTCGACCACACGAACGGATGCGGCTCGTTGATCATCATGCAGAAGCGTCATTGAATCACCATCACGCGGGGAACCTTCGATCCAGTGCGGAATTTAAGAAACATGGCACATACTGCGAAAACCACGGACCGACAGGATCAACAGCCCGATATTCGTGACAGGCTGATTGTGGCCCTTTATGCGCAGTTGAAGGCCGAGCGTGAGACCCGTGAAGCGATGGAGTGGGTGGCGCGTCATGGCGGGCTTTCGCCGGATGTGATGGAAGCCATGGCTTCCGATCCTGTCCCGGTGTTTTCGCAGGACGATGTCGTGGCCGTCGAGCGCATCATCGATCGCGAGCGTTCCAGTCAAAGTTAGAGCGTAAAAGGAGGCTGGCGATGGCGCCAAGAGCCGTGTGGAGAGGCAGTATCAAATTCGCTGATTTTCAGTGTGATGTCGGACTCTACACAGCAATCTCCTCTTCGGAAAAGATCTCCTTCAACATCATCAATCGAAAGACTGGCAACCGCGTCGAACGACAATATCTGGACAGCGAAACCGGTGACAAGGTCGAGCGCGACCAGCAGGTCAAGGGCTATGAGCTAGAGAATGGCGACCATATCGTCATCGAAGGCGATGAGCTTGCAGAGCTTATGCCTGACGGTAACAAAGTCATCCGGGTCAAAAATTTTCTCGAATGCGACGAGATCGACAAGCTCTATTTTGACAAGCCCTATTATCTTTCGCCTTCGACAGACGAGGACCGCGAAGCGCTCTCACTGTTGGCGCAGACGCTGCGGGAGCGCCAGGTAGCAGCGCTTGCAGAGGCGATCCTTTTTCGCCGCAACAGAATGCTGTTGATACGGCTCGACGGTGACGCCGTGATCGCCACGACATTGAACTATGATTACGAAGTGCGCTCGCAAGCCGCGGCCTTCAAGTCCATTCCCGATATCGAGTTCGACGACGAGATGCTGGAACTGGCAGGCCATATCATCAAAAAGCGGGCGGGGAAGTTCGATCCGTCGCGCTACAGCGACCGCTATAACGACGCCCTGACGGAACTGGTGCAGGCGAAGATCGAAGGCAAGACGATCAAGAAGCGCGAGCCTGAGAAGCGCGACAATGTCATCGACCTGAAGGAAGCCTTGCGCCAAAGCGCCGGCGTCTCCGACAAGAAGGCGGCTAAGGCGAAGTCGTCAGGGACCACGAAACGCAAGAAGGCGAGCTAACCCATGGGCCTTCAAACCTACAACCAGAAGCGCAAATTCGATAAAACGCCGGAGCCGAAAGGCGAGGCAGCGGCTACGAGCGGCAACAGCTTCGTCGTGCAGAAACACGATGCGCGGCGTCTGCATTATGATTTCCGTCTCGAGATGGATGGTGTGCTGAAAAGCTGGGCCGTGACCAAAGGCCTGAGCCTCGATCCCAACGAAAAACGACTTGCCGTTCATGTCGAGGATCATCCGCTGAGTTACGCCGACTTCGAAGGCATCATTCCTCAGGGTCAGTATGGCGGCGGTACGGTCATTGTCTGGGATCGCGGCACCTGGACTCCGATCGGGGATGCGAAAAAGGCCTACCGAAAAGGCCATATGGAGTTCGAGCTCGATGGCGAAAAGCTGAAGGGCCGCTGGCATCTTGTGCGGATGAAGGGCAAACCGGACGAAAAGCGAGAAAACTGGCTGCTCATCAAGGCCCATGACGAAGAGGCCAGCGACACCATCGACTTGATCGAGGAAGCCGCCAACTCCGTCAAGACCGGTCGAAGCCTTGAGCAAGTGGCAAAAAACCCAAAGGACACGTGGATTTCAAAAGACGCGTCGGCGAAGGCGAAAAACAAAAAGACGGCCAGCAAACAGCCGCATGATTTCCCAAAGGGAAGCCATAAGGCTGCAATGCCGTCTTTTATCGAACCAGCGCTTGCGACGTTGAAGAACAATGCGCCGGAAGGCTCGCGCTGGCTGCATGAAATCAAATTCGACGGCTATCGCCTCCAGGCTCGGGTCGAGAAGGGAGAGGTCGTTCTCCTGACCCGAAGTGGTTTGGATTGGACGGAGAAATTCGGAGAGGCCATCAGCCAGTCGCTTGCCGCACTTCCCGTAGAGACAGCCATAATAGATGGCGAACTCGTCGTGGAAAAAGACAGCGGCGTTTCCGACTTTTCTTCACTTCAGGCCGATCTCAGCGAGGGCCGGCAGGATCGTTTCCGCTATTACGTCTTCGACCTGCTCTACCTCGATGGACAGGATCTTCAGGAGGCGCCACTCATCGATCGCAAAGCGCTCCTGGAAAAGCTGCTTCCCTCTGACGACCCGGTCCTGCGCTACAGCGCACATTTTCAGGAGGAGGGCGACAAGGTTCTACAGCACGCCTGCACGCTGGGTCTGGAAGGCGTGATCTCCAAGGTCGCGGACTCCCCTTACGTGTCCGGCCGAAAAGGGCAGTGGATCAAATCCAAATGCAGCAGCGGCCAGGAGTTCGTCATAGGCGGATACACGCTCTCATCCTCATCCGATCAGGCCATCGGTTCACTGGCACTCGGCGTGTATGAAAAAGGCGCTCTTCGGCATGTCGGCCGAGTTGGGACAGGCTTTACCGGCGAGACGTCCGAAATGATCTTCGAGCGATTGAAACCGCTCACCCAGAAGGAAAGTCCCTTCTCGCAAAAGCTGACCGCACTTGCGCGCCGTGGTCTTCACTACGTGAAGCCAGAGCTTGTGGCGGAGGTGGAGTTTCGGGGTTGGTCTGGCGATGGCAACCTCCGCCATGCCTCTTTCAAAGGTCTGCGGGAAGACAAAGCACCCAAGGAGATCAGTCGGGAGGTGGCGGAGGTGGCAAAGCGTGACACAGATAACTCTGCGGAGACGCCGCAGACGAAGATCAAATTCACCCATCCAGAGCGCCTCTATTGGCCGGATCAGAAGATCACCAAGGCCGATCTTGCTGGTTATTACGCCGAGGTATGGGAGCATATTGCACCCTATGTCACGAACCGCGCACTCTCCTTGTTGCGATGCCCGGAAGGAATAGATGGACAGAAATTCTTCCAGAAGCACCCATGGCGAGGGATGAACAAAGCCATCGGCGCGATCAAAGATCCAAAGGATAGATCGGGCGAACCGCTGGTGGTGATCAATGACTTCGATGGCATGATGGCGCTCGTCCAATCCGCCGTGCTGGAAATACATCCCTGGGGCTCGACCACCAAAGCGTGGGAAAAGCCGGACCTGATCACCATGGATCTTGATCCCGGTGAGGATGTGGCGTGGAGTGCCGTCGTCGAAGCAGCGCTCGACCTCAAATCGAGGCTGGAAGCCGTGGGCCTCTCCGCCTTTGTCAAAACCTCCGGCGGCAAGGGCCTGCATGTCGTTACGCCATTGGAGCCGAAAGCCGGCTGGGCGAAGGTGAAAAGTTTTGCGAAGAAACTTGCGACGGACATGGGCAAAGATGAGCCGGATAAGTACCTGGCTGTGGCCACTAAAGCCAAGCGCAATGGCCGCATCTTCGTTGACTATCTGCGCAATGGGCGTGGAAGCACCGCGGTCGCGCCCTACTCCACCCGCGCCAGAGCGGGCGCTACGGTCTCCATGCCGCTCGCATGGGCGGATTTGCCTGATGTTAAAGGTCCGGCAGGATTCACGGTTAAGAACACGCCAAAGCATCTGAAGGCGAGGAAGTCTGACCCATGGGCGGACTTCTGGACATCCGCAAAGCCACTTCCCGGGTGATATCTGGATAGCGTTTCCCGTTCAGGGAACGCTTAAGGTCAAACCTTAGGACTGCAGGCTCTTTTTCAGTGCATCCATGATGTTGATGACATTGCCGCCCTGCTTTGCCGCGGCGGGCTGCTTCTTGGTCTTGGACTTCGGCGTTTCCTTCGCCTTTGTCTTCAGCAGCTTCTGAACCTTCTTCTGCACCGTGTCCTGAACCAGGGACGGTTTCCAGTTCGTCAACTGCTTGTCGATTTGTTTGTCCAGCGCCTCTTGCAGTTCCTTATCAACTTTAGCCTTGTCATCGATCGTATCGACGGCCTCCCGCACCTCGTCGCCATAGTGCAGCGTCCAGAGGATGATGCCTTTGCCGGATGGCTCCAGCAATACGGCGTGCTCGCGGCGATAAAGCACCAGCCGGGCGATGCCGACGACTTTGCTGGCCTTCATTGCTTCACGAATAACGCTGAAGGCTTCGGCGCCGATCTTGTCCTCAGGTTTTAGAAAATGCGGGCGATCGTACCAAATCCAGTCGATGGAGCCTGCGGGAATGAAGGTCTGGATATCGATGGTTCTGGTGCTTTCCAGAGCCACAGCGTCGATTTCGTCTTCCTCCAGCAGCACGAAGTCGCCGTCTTCCTTCGGAAAGCCCTTCACCTGATTTTTATCCGCGACCGGCCGATGAGTAACGCTGTCCACGTAACGGCTTTCGACGCGATTACCCGTGTCTCGATTGATGACGTGGAAACGGATTTTGCCGCTCTGCGAGATTGCGGGTGTGAGCGAAACCTTGGCCGTGACCAGAGACAGCCTCAAGTGACCTTTCCAGAATGTCTGTCTCGGCATGAAAAACGTCTCCCGGCGCGTGAGGTGGCATCAACCTCCTCTAATCTTTGGACCGGACATGAAGTTCCCGACAGTCAGTTCCAGCCATCTCCATTTTTCGTGAGTAGGGGTGTGGAGAACGCTGCGCACACGCGCGTTGGCCATATCGGGCTTTGCTTTTCCAGCGCATTCCGCCACCGCTCGGACTGTAGCATCGCCGCACCGATAACGACGGGCTCGATGCCGGAAGCTTGAAGCAGGGACAGACCGGCGATGATCGAGGTTCCGCTGGAAATAACATCATCGATGAGCGCGACACGCTTCCCTTTCAGAAGTGGCAGCATCCTCGGATCGATATAGAGTCGCTTTTCCTGCTGCGTGGTGATGGACGACATCGGCACCGAAAGCTCTTCAATGTACCAGAATTTTCGAGATGTTCCGAGTGGGACATAACGGGAGTGGCCGAGGCGGCGGGCCACTTCGCTCGCGAGCGTTAAGCCTAGTGTCGGCAGCCCCACGACGACTTCCGCCTCGAAAGGCTTCAGCTTTGCCGCGAGATCGTCCGCCAATGCGCCGACGACCTCGAAGGAGGCCTGGTTGATGATCAGAGAGGCGAGCGCATGCTCGCCGTCGGCAAGAGGCCGGATCGGTAGGCGGAGTTGCCGCCCGTCATCCAGCGTTACCGGGTAGAAACCAACTTTGATCCCGTCGGTTGGAAAGCTGCCCGGTGGATGCAGGTCTTGCCAGAACTCGTATGGCTTCATCGTTCCTCTCTCATCTTTACGCCTTTTCGAAGCGTCGCCGATTTTCCGTTATGCCCTATTAAATCCGACGCGCTTTTGCACTAAAAATGACCTCCACATATGAGCCGTGCCGACCGGCTTCCATGCACAGATGCCAAGGACTCACCTTTTATGCCCGCCTCGACCATGACCGCCGACGAGTTTTCCTTTCTGACGACGCTGCGTCGCGATCTGCATGCGCATCCAGAACTGGGATTTGAAGAAGAGCGTACCAGCCAGATCGTGGCCTCTCTTCTGGAGGAGGCGGGCATCACTGTTCATCGCGGTCTTGGGGTCACTGGCGTCGTCGGAACGCTTCAGGTGGGAAATGGCACGCGCCGGATCGGACTGCGCGCCGATATGGATGCGCTGGCCATGCCGGAGCTGGCCGAGCGGCCGTACAAGTCTACCGTGCAGGGAAAAATGCATGCCTGCGGTCATGATGGCCACACCGTCATGCTGCTTGGTGCTGCCCGGGCACTTGCCAAGGAGAAGAATTTTTCCGGCACGGTGCATTTCATTTTTCAGCCTGCGGAAGAAGGTCGAGGCGGTGCGCGCAAGATGGTGGAAGACGGGCTCTTCGAGCTGTTCCCCTGCGACGCAGTGTTCGGTCTTCACAATATGCCAGGTCTCGATACCGACGAAATGGCTGTAGTGGAAGGACCGCAGCTTGCCTCTTCCGATAGCTGGCGCGTTGTTTTCAAGGGCGTCGGTACTCACGGGGCGAAGCCACATCTCGGGCGTGATCCGATCACTGCTGCGGCGAGCTTTCTGTCCTCTCTGCAGAGCATCGTCGGACGCGTCGTCGATCCGCTGCAACCCGCCGTCGTCAGTGCCTGTTCTCTCCAGGCGGGGGACCCGAATGCCCTGAACGTCATACCCGATCTCGTGCATATTGGCGGGACAGCGCGGGCCTATGCCCCCCAGGTGCGCGATCAATTGGAAGAAGAAATCGGCCGTCTGGCGCGGGGTACAGCGTCGATGTTCGGCATCGAAGCAAGCTACGAGTTCATCCGCCGCATCCCCCCGGTCGTCAACGATGCCGATGCCACAGAGCGGGCGCTGAAGGCGGCACGCGGCGCCTTTGGTGCGAAAGTACGGACGGCCTTTCCGCCTTCCACCGCGGGCGACGATTTCGCCTTCTTTGCCGGCGAGGCGCCCGGCTGTTATGTCTGGCTGGGCAACGGCCCTGCGGTGGACGGCGCGCTGCACCACAACACCTCCTATGACTTCAACGATGATGCGATCGCCTCGGGTGTTGCCTTCTGGAAGACGCTGGTGGAGCAGGAACTGGCAGCGGAATAGCTCCGCTTAGGCAACCACCTCGAGCACCGGCGTTTCCAGTACCCTTCCCGTCAGCACATCGGCGATTCCCATGTCCGTCTGGTGAGGCCCAATGTTGCAGGCAAGTGTGGCGCCGAAGCAGGCCTTGAAGACGAGGTAGGGCGGCTGCCATTCGACGACCTTGCCGACCGCCTCTCGCACCGCTTCGAAGCCAGCAGAAACCTCTGCAAGAGGCGCGTCGGATACGAGACCCGACAGCGGAAGCGGCAGGAGAGCTGTTACCTTTCCGCCAGACGCCACGGCCATGCCGCCACCAGCCTTGATCACCGCATTGGCGGCGAGCGCCATATCCGCCTCGTTGCCGCCAAAAACGGTCAGGTTGTGACTATCATGAGAGACGGTTGTGGCGAAGGCGCCATTCCACGATCCCCAGTTGGTCAGAAATCCGGATCGTGTGATGGCATCTGCCTTGCCGTGCCGATGCGTCACAGAGATCATCGTCGTTCCGTCGGGGGGCACGACGAAACCATCCACCACATCGGCCTCAATCTCTCCCCACTGGGTGAAGCGCGGCCGGTCGATCGTGGCAAGCCGCACGCGTTCGCCACTGCTCTTCACCTGGAAATCCTTAAGGGAGCGAAGCGGCAGCTTCATGGAGTTCTTCAACGGCGCGGCGTCGATTTCAGGGATATCCACGATCATTCGGCCTTGCTCGGCGACCGGCGTTCCACTGATCAGAACATGGCGAGCGGAGAACTGCGTCAGATCGTCAAAAACCACGATATCCGCTCTTCGACCGGCGGCAATCAGGCCGAGATCGTTGCGCTGAAGTCGCGCTGCTGCGTTGAGGGTCGCCGCCTGCAATGCCCATTGCGGACGAAGGCCGTAGCGCACAAGTCTGCGTACCACATCATCCAGCCCTCCGCTCTTTAACAGATCGTCGGGAAACACATCGTCGGTGCAGAGCGTCAACGTCGGCGGAAGATGACCAAGCGTGTTGAGCGCCTCGACGAATTCCGGCAGCAGATGATCGTGGGAGCCGCGCAGTTCGATGGTCAGCCCCGCGCGCAGCTTCGTCATCAGATCGTCTGCCGAGGTAAGTTCGTGGTCCGAGGTGACACCGGCTGCCATGAAGGCACTCAGATCCGCACCCGCAAGACCACGCGCATGTCCGCAGATCAGCTTATCCGCATGCAGCCCTTCCTGGAGAATGGCACTCATGCGCGGGTCGCGCTTGATGACGCCACGCATATTCATGACTTCGGCTACGCCGCCGACTTCCGCCCAAAACAGAATTTCGGCAAGCGCCGTCGCATCGAAATCCGCACCAGCCTGTTCAAGTCCTGGAGCCGACGGCACGCACGAGGGCGCAAGCAAGATCGTCCGCAGCGGCAGATTACGGCTTGCTCGCGATGCCCATGACATTCCGTCCAGGCCATGGACGTTGGCGAACTCATGCGGATCCCACACAATCGTCGTGACGCCTTTGGCCACGACTGCAGCCGCATAGGACGCAGGCGTGACCATTGAGCTTTCGATATGCATATGCGTATCGATCAAGCCGGGCGAGATATACCCACCCGTGGCGTCCAGTATCTGCGCAGCATCCTGTCTTGAACCGGTAGGGTGAACGCTCGCGATCAGCGGGCCGACGAGGCCGATATCGGCGGGTCGCAATTCGCCCGTCACCACATCCACCAAAGTTCCCCCTGAAATCAGAACATCGAAAGGCGCGTCGCCCCTTGCTGCCGCGACCGCACGGGTGCGGAGTGCGGCATCGTTCATGCCGTCACGATCGGCAATGATCGGCTTTTCGCTCATCGGCTCGCCTCTTCCAAGAGCGCGCCCAGAATGATCCTGCGCGCACTTTCCGCATCGACGTTTTCTGCATAATGCGCGTTGAAGCGTTCGGCATGGGCAGGCCGGGCCTCAACGACCGTTCGCCCGCGCGTCAGGCCGCCGTGCAATTCGATATCGATGCGGGCCTCATTCCATGTGAGGCTTTCGGGACCAATGACGGCAACCGCCGCGCAAGGATCGTAAAGCGCCATGGCGTCGCGCCCCCGGCTGACGGCGATATTGATGAAGCCTTCAAGCATGTCAGCCAGCAGCCCCGCGTTCTTGCCGCCCGCTTCGCGGATCGGCATCACATCCGCCAGAGAGGCTGTGACTTTACGGCAAAGATCGAGATCGACCACGCGCAGTGGAAGGCCGTGGGCAAGCACGATGGCCGCTGCTTCAGGATCGGCAAAAGCGTTGAATTCGGCAGATGCCGTGTGATTGCCAAGTGTCACGCCACCACCCATCCAGGTAAGCTCGGTGATGCAGCTTGCAAGCTCGGGTCTGGCAAGACAGATCGCGGCGATATTGGTCAGAGGACCAAGAGCGAGGATTTTCTTTTCCCCCGCCCCATCCGCCAACCACCGGCAAAGGGCCTCGAAGGCATTTGACGACGGAACGTCGTCTGAAGGCGGGAATGTCACGCCGACCGTTGGAATACCCGTTTCACCGAGAATGCGTTGCGCTGTTTCAATCTCTCCGAGTACGGGCTTTGACCGTCCTGCGTAAAGGGGAAATCGCCAGGAGAAGGCTAAAGCCGCACCGGCGGCATTCTTACGCACCTGATCAAGCGGCGCATTGCCGAAGACCAGCGACACGCCATCGATCGGTAGTCCCGACGAAGCCACAACCAGAATGGCGGCGATATCGTCGAAACCCATATCGGTATCGATCCACAGCCCCATCTTAGTTGAACACCTTGAGAGATGCCGCCTTCTCAACGGGTAGATCGAAAGGCAGCGTGGCGCCCATCTCATAGGAAGGAAGGCTGGCATCCACCTCGGCCTTGATGGGGCCGAGCGCGCTGTCGAGCAGATATTCGCGCGTATTGCCTGCGAAAGACGTGCCGCGCACGGTTCCCTCGAAAGGACCTGAACCGAGGGTTACCATGCGCGGCCTCCATGCCAGTCCCGCCGTACTCGGAACCTGGCCAGAAAGCGTAATGCGTCCAGCGTCTGTCTTTAGCTCTGTGCCTTCCAGACGGAAAATATTCTCGAAGCCGATAAAGTCGGCGACGAAGGCAGAGACGGGCGCATTATAGATCTCTTCCGGCGTTCCGATCTGCTCAATCGCGCCGTTCTTCATCACAACTATGCGATCAGCCAGCGCCAGTGCTTCGACCTGATCATGGGTGACGAAAATCATCGTGACGCCGGTCGCCTTCTGTACCCGCTGCAACTCCGTGCGCATTTCCAGCCTGAGCCTGGCGTCAAGGTTGGAAAGCGGCTCATCGAGCAGAAGAACCTTGGGATCCATGACCATGGAACGCGCCAAAGCCACACGTTGCTGCTGACCGCCCGACAGTTCGGCGGGCTTACGCGAGGCGAAGGTTGAGAGGCCGACGGATTTAAGACCAGACGCAACCTTCGCATCGAGCTCTGCGCCCTTGATGCCTTTTAATCGGAGGCCGAAGGCTACGTTTTCGTAGACCGTCAGATGCGGAAAGAGCGCATAGGACTGGAAGACCAGACCGACCGCACGCTTGTTGGCCGAGACCCGCGTGATGTCAGCGCCGTCCAGATCGATACGGCCGCCCGCAATTGGCATCAACCCGGCAATCGCTCGCATCGTGGTGGTCTTGCCGCAGCCGGACGGCCCGAGCAGAGCCAGCAGCTCGCCCTTTCGAATATCGAGATTGAGGTTCTCGACGGCCATGGTGGCGCCATAGGCGAGCGAAAGATTTTGAAGGGAGAGATACTGAGCGTCAGACATAGCGGGAGAACCCCAGAAAACGTTCGGCCATAAAAACGATGCCGATAGACAGGAAGGCGAGGAGCGAAGAGAGAGCGGCAACGGAGGGATCGAAGACGATCTCCATATAGCCCAACATGTCGATCGGCAGCGTGCGGACACCCGGCCCCGACAGGAAGAGCGAGACCGGCACCTGATTGAAGCTGGTGACGAAGCCGAGAATGAAGGCCGAGAGAATGCCGCCCCGAATATTCGGCAGCACGACACGGAAGAAAGCGCCAAGCCGCGAAGAACCGAGCAGCACCGCCGCCTCTTCGATATCCGAGCGTAGATTGGTGAGACTGGCCGACACCACCCGCACGGCATAGGGCAGTATCAGGGCGGTATGCGCTAGGAAGAGGGCGAGGGTAATGCCGATGCCGAAAGGCACGACGAAATAGCGCAGCAATGCCAAGCCGACAATGATGCCAGGCACGATGATCGGGGCGGAGACGATAGTGCGGATTGTCTCGGAAAAGGGCAGCTTGTAGCGCGACATGGCGTAGGCTGCCGGAATGCCGAGCAGGAGTGCCGCAAACGTGCCGCCGATGGCAAGAAACATCGACATGGCAAAGCTGTCGCGGAAGCTTTCGACCGTGAAGACCTTGGCGATCCACTTCAGCGAAAAGCCCTGCGGCGGGAAGGCCAGCGTATCGCCTGCCGAGAAGGATGCCGCAACGATGATCAGGAACGGTCCGATCAGGAAGCCGATGACAAGCGCCAGCGTCAACGGGATGAAGAGATTGCGCGTCATTTTCTGTTCCTTGCCGTTGCGATGCGCTTGAGCAGGATATTGGCGGCAAAGCTCATGACGATCAGAATGAAGGCGATGACACTTGCGGCAACGAAATTGTTGGACACCGTTACCTGCTGGTAGAGCAGCGTTTCCAGCATCAGCACCTTGGAGCCGCCGAGAATGGCGGGCGTGATATAGGCGGTAAGCGAGCCGGTGAAGACCAGCGTGCCGCCGACGACAAGGCCTTCCTTCGTCAAAGGAATGATGACCTTCCAGAAGACCTGAAACCAATTGGCGCCGAGAACGCGGGATGCAGCCACGACATCGCGGGGCATGTTTTCCAACGCGCTGATCAGCGAAATGATCATCAGCGGAAGGAAGAGCTGCAATAGACCAATGAAGACCGCGGTCTCGCTGAAGAGGATGCGGATCGGGCTATCCATCAAGCCGAGGAACGTCAGTGCCTCATTGACAATGCCGGTACGGCCAAGAATGACGATCCAGGCATAGGTGCGCGCCACCGGCGAAATCATCAATGGCAGGATGACCAGATTGATCATGTGCCCCTTCGAGCCTGGCGGCAGGCTGACAATGGCGAAGGCTGCGGCGTAACCAATAACGGCGGAAACGACTGTGACCAGAGCACCGAGCTTCAGCGTGCGCAAAAACACCGCCTGGTTCAGTGGGTCGGAGAAGAAGCTCGTATAGGCATGCAGCGTCCAGCCATCTGCGGTGCGAAAGCCTTCCGACAGAAGAATGAAGACCGGCACGAGAAAGACCGCCGCCGCAAAGATTGCGGCCGGCAAGGCAAGCGCCAGAGCCTCGGCCCGATTTTGAAACATGACGGTCTATCCTTTGACAGGCTGGTCCATGACAGATGCGACGTCATCCTCGACGGTTGGTTCGAGGATGACGCGGGAGACAGGATTACTGCCCGACTTTGGCGTTCCACTCCGACAGCCACTTGTCGCGGTTGTCGAGCGTGTTTGCGGAGGGAATGAGCTGCAGGCTTTTGACCGTTTCTTCGCCATAGGTGATGTTATTGGCGACCTCTTGGGAGACTTTGACGTCCTTGTTGGTCGGGCTATCCACCAGCTTGTCGGCCAAGGCCTTCTGGGTCTCGGTGGAAAGCCAGAAATCCATGAATTGCAGAGCCAGGTCTTCGTTCTTGGTGCCCTTCGGCACGACAAGCACATTCATGCCGCCGGTCTGGCCTTCCTTTGGAGTCGCCCATGCGAGTGGCAAATCGAGCTTGGTGAAGGGCGCCCAGGAGAAACGACCGATCGGCGCCGCCCAAATTTCTTCCTGCTGCATCAACTGCACGAGCTGCGAGGACTTCACATAGAAGGTAACGATATCGTCTTTCTTCGCGCCGACGGCTTCGATCGGCGCGGCGAGGTCGGGCGTATCCTTGCCCATGGCCTTTCCGAGCATGTAGAGCGCTGGCGGGCCCTGATTGGTCGTGACATTCGGGAAGGCGATGTGATCGACAACG
Source organism: Agrobacterium larrymoorei (assembly GCF_037722385.1). Classification (GTDB taxonomy): domain Bacteria; phylum Pseudomonadota; class Alphaproteobacteria; order Rhizobiales; family Rhizobiaceae; genus Agrobacterium; species Agrobacterium larrymoorei_C. Next base: position 342,415 of record NZ_JBBKAQ010000006.1, on the reverse strand, counting down.
CCGTCCTTCAGCAGATCGCCCCAGCTGTCGATCTTCATCTTGTCGGTTCTATAGACGATCGATGTCGCATAAAGATTGACACCGACGCTCATACCGTCCCCGTTTGGGTCCTTGGCGATGTCGTAGAGCTTCTCGATATTCGGCACCTTCGCCGTGTCGATCTTCTGGATCAGGTCTTTGCGAGCAGCGGCCAACGCATCGGCCATCGAGACGATGGCGAGATCGACCACCGGGTTTGCCTTGTTGGCTTCCATCTTCGCCAGACGCTCGACACTGTTACCGGTTTCGACGACGAGCTTGCAGCCACATTTCTGCTCGAAGGGCGTATAAACGAGTTCCTTGAACTCATCCTGCGCAAAGGCATAGACGGAGATCGTCAATGTCTTGTCCTGCGCCTGCGCGGCACCAAAGGACAGCATCAGCGCGGTGCCGGATGCGAGAATAATCTTTTTCATGATGTGTGTTCTCCAGCTGTGAGGGTTTTTTCTTCAGTCTGCTTCTTGTTATTGGCGGCGGTGGAGCGACGAACAACGAGCTCCATCGCCACTTTGGATACGTCCGCAATCACGCCACCTGAGGCAGGCGGGGTCGCTTTGTTCTCTGCATCAATGGCGGAGACGAGCGCGGTCACAGCAACTTCCGCGATGCGCGCCATATCCATACGGATAGTGGTGAGCGAGGGCGTGACGACCGGCGCCCAGATCAGATCGTCAAAGCCGGTGACGCTCGCCTGCTCAGGCACGGCAATGCCCTCATCCTGAAGTTCGGTGAGAACGCGCAAGGCGTGCAGATCCGAAGCTGCAGCAAAGGCAGTGAAACCCTGTCGCACCTTGTCCGCTACTCCGAGACGGCAGCCCTCTCCATTTTGGAGTTCGAGTGGAGCGATCCATAGTGTTTCGGTTCGGGAGGACGCGGTCAGCCCCGCACGAATACCCCCAACGCGATCATTCTGCACATTGGAATCCGGGTTTCTGGCGATGATGACGACGTTGCGGTGGCCAAGCCCGGCCAGATGGCGACCAATCTGGACACCGCCGTCCCAGTGATCGGCAGCCACCGTATTGCCAGGCGTCGACGGTGAATCGATCACCGCGACCGGGCAATCCACATCGGCGATCCGGGTGCCGCGGCGTGGGATGACAACCATGCCTTCGACGCCACGTTCGATCAGCCGGGTGATCGCCTCGGTCTGTTTGGCAACCTCGCCATGAGAGTCGGCGATCAGGACGCCATAACCGGCGTCTGCGGCCGCCTTCTCGATGGCTTGAGCGATTTGTGGAAAGAGAGGGTTGCCGATATCCGGCAGGACCAATCCGAGAACGCCACTGCGTCCGGTACGAAGAGCGCGGGCTGCCGGACTTGGGACATAACCCACCTCCGCTGCCATCCTGCGGATACGCTCGCCAAGTTCTGCCGAAACACGACCTTTGCCGGAAAGCGCATTTGACACGGTTGCGCTCGACACTCCGAGCGCAGCGGCAATTCCGTGTAGATTTGTGGCAGGCTTTTGCAAAGCCATGGTTCAGCGCCCTTGCTTAAACGTTTAACCAGGCTACTGGAAACTTGCTCGCATGTCGAGTCGCGAATGCGCTTTCACGTCTCACCGCGTGTTTGCGGTCCTCGATCATCGGACGTCTGGTGTGTCCGCTGGTTTACGATCGGGAAAGCAGGCCCTGCTCAGCCAGAACCCATGCCAACATCATTCTACAAAATCGATCAACAATAAAATCTTTTGGCTGTGGCGGGAGCGAACCCATTGCTACGTTTAAGCGTGAGACCCGGCGCTGAAAGGTGGAAACGATGACAGCCACAGTGACTTACATTCACGAGGAGCGGGAAAAGATCGCTTTCGAAGCCGCGCAACTGAAAGCGGCCATGCGCCAAGTCGCAGGCGGCGTCAGTATCATCACGGCGGGGCACGGTGCCCATCGCACAGGAGCGACCGTCACATCGGCCACGGCGCTGTCGATGGAGCCGCCCACCATGATCGTCAACATCAACCGGTCGTCCTCGACATGGCCGGTTATCGCGCGCTTCAACCACTTTTGCGTCAACATCCTGTCCGGCAGCCAGGAAGAGGTCGCATCTCGCTTCGCGGGCATTGGCGGCCTGAAAGGTGAGGAGCGCTATGAGGGGGCGGACTGGTTTGAGCTGGAAAGCGGTGCGTCGGGCTTACGTGGCGCGCTCTCTGTGATCGACTGTGCTGTCGAGGATGTGGTGGAGCGTCACACGCACGCCATCGTTATCGGCCGGGTACTGTCCGTTACCCATGGCGAAGGACGACCGCTTCTCTACCACGCCGGGAGATATCTTCAGATCTGATGATCTGGTGTTCGCAAACCGATTGCCTCAAGCGCTCTTGTGCGCCAGCTCTTCACCGGTGTTTGCAGCAAATTGCTCCAGCGTCATCGTGTCGAGAACCGCCGCTATCGCATCGCGAACATCCGTCATCGACCGACGAACCTGACAGGCCGCCGGATCGGAACAGTCTTCGCAGGCTTCGAAGGCGGTGCGGCTGGCGCAACGGATCGGCGCAAGCGGCCCGTCGAGGGCCCGAATGACCTGACCGATGTAGATATCGGAAGCCGGCTTGGACAGCGCATAACCGCCACCTGGTCCCTTCTTGGAACGCAGCATTCCTTCGTTGCGCAATTCCAACAAAATCGCGTCGAGGAACTTTTTCGGAATATTGTTGCGCGCTGCGATGTCGCTGACGAAGGCGGTCTGACCCTTCTCGAGGTTTGCAAGGTCGATCATGGCCTTGAGGCCGTATTTACCCTTTTTCGTTAGCATTGGCGTCTTTCACATCCAGCAGGTCGCATTCATCAAGCAGCGTCTGCACTCGACATACTGCCCGGTACCTGAACTTTCAATGAATTCCATGAAAATTATCGATTAGCAGATTTTTAGCCGGACGACTCAACCGCCCTGTGGACCACGGCTCGGCCGAGCGTTCTGCGCAGTTGCAAGGCCACGGATGGCATCCGCATTGCCTGTTGCCGCAGAGGCCTCGAAAATCTGCACCGCTTCGCCGTAACGCTTCATGTTGAGGTAGGCATAACCGCGGATGACCATGAGATCGACGCGCTCGGTGGCATATCGTGCCCGTTGGTCGAGGAGTATCAGCGCTTCTTCATAGTGCTTGCTCTCGTAGGCCGCGAGCGCGCGGTCGGTGAGGATTGCCACCTGAAGCTCTGTTGCCTTCTGACGATCCATAGACGACTTCGTTGCTGAAACGGCGGCATTGTCCGTCAACCCCATGCGAAGATAGGCGAGGCTCTGGCCATAGGCAGCGTCGCCGCGAACCGTCGGCTCGCCATTTTTGAGTGCAGCGGAGAAGGCTTTCACCGCTTCGGCCGGCCGGTTGGCCTCCATCAGGCACCAGGCCTGCTGAAGTGCCGCCTGAGCAGAGAGGGATTCCGGATTGGAATGCACGGAGCAGCGACCGGACTGACGCGTACCCCGTGTTGCACGCGCTTGAGGTGGCGGCGCAGCCTCATAAGCGACGGTAGTCGACTGCGGCGCGACCATGCGCGGCGCAGCGGCAATAGCGCGAGGTTGGGACTGCACAGGCGCTGATGCCGTGGCCGCGGGCGCGCTAGTGACAGCACCCGGCTGAGCTGTCGGTCGGCCTATCTCCAGGATGCGCTGCGACTGCGAACCCCACTGGCTCTGGAGACGACGAACCTCCGCCAGATTGTTAAGTTCCTGGTACGTCAGTGCAAGGCCGTAGGCCGATGGTTCATCGTCCGGCTTCCATTGCAAAGCCGTGGAGAACCACTGCTGCGCCATCTGCGGCTGCTGGAAGGCGCGCGAATACCAGCCGAATTCCTGTGCGGTCGCTGCATCCTTTCGTGCAACGGTTTCCGTTGCAATGCGCTGGAGAACATCAGGCTCCAGTGTGACGGGAGGGTCAAGGGCCAGAAGGTTAGCGGCGGCAGCCAGATAGGTTGCGCGCGCACCGTCCGAAGCATCACGCCATTTGAACATGATGTCCTCAGCCTCACGCGGTTCTCCGCGTGCCACCAGCGCAAGCGCCAAGCCTTCCGAGGCGGAGGCGGAATCCTCCACCTCCTTCGCGCGGCGGAACCACTTTTCCGCGTCGTCCATCTTTTCACGCTCGACGTTGTACCAGCCGAGCAGGAGTGCGTCGCTGGCCAACTTGTTGGTTTCCGCCAGACGTTCCATGCGTGAGAGATAGGCAGGTGGGACTTTGACCTTGGGGTCTTCTCCCGCCTTTGCCACGAATTGCCGCGCAAGATCGTCCTTGACCGGCTCGAACTCGAGCTGACCATCGGGTCCCGGTTTTTCGCGCGAGAGGAGGTCTTCCATCATCTCAAGCGGCAGAAGGGTCGAGGCCTTTTGCACGGTTGCCAGACGCTCAGCCGGATTTTGGCAATTGGTCAGGACATAGCCATAAGCGTCGCGTGCACGCTCGGGCTTCTCCGTCCTGGCGAAGGCCTCTGCCACTCTCCAGAGAACATCGACTTCGCTACACGTCAAGAGGCCTGGATTTTCGGATGCGACGCCGAGCACCGCACTGTATTGCTTCAAGTCAGACGCGTTCACCAGACGCTGGCGCGCTTCGGCAAGGTCAAGCATTTGCGTCAGATTATCCGGCGGCTGCCAGCCGGCTTCCGCAGCTTGGCGATCGGCGATCGCCTTGCGGGCTTCCGAATATCGGCCGGTTGCATACAGTTGCCAGATCCCCTCCAACTGCGGATCCCCGGTGGGCGCGGCCGCAGCAGGATCGGCAGGCGGTGTCCAATTCGGGTAAAGTGCTTTCAGTCGCGCGATTTCGGCCTGGAGACGTGCCGTGTCGCCGCGTGCGGCGAAGTAGCGAAGCGCGCTTTCATCGACGACCGGCGCTGCAGCACCTGCACCAGCCTGAGGCGTCGGCACTGTGTTTTGAGGTGCCTGCTGAGTCGTTCTGGGTGCCTGTGCAACATCGGCCGAAGAGGTAGCGGAGGATGATGGCTGTTTGTTGCCAAGCGCAAGTGGGCCATCGCCTTTCTGGACGTCGGCGTTGTTCAAGCCAGCGGCGAACGCATGTGTTCCGGCTCCTTGCGTCGGAGCGGAATGAACAGCACTCACTCGGCCAAGAAGGGCATCGCGCGACTGGTAGATGCCAGCGGCGCACAGTGCCAGGACGGCAGCGGACAGCAACAGTGGCTTCTTGTTCATAGGCACTCCTGATTCGCTTGCGCTACGAAAGACAAAGCCAAGAGATGCAACGTAGATGGATAATAAAGTGTTGACGCGTAGGTCTTCAGGTCCGGCGGAATAGGCGTTTTGCTGGCTTTGCAGGCCAAAAGTGCCGGCATCATCCGGTAGCCAGCATCAGAAAGCACGTCCTTTGGTGTGCCGGATTTAAGATCGAAGGTGGCGACATTGCCGTTCTCAAGCGACATGCCAGCCGCCATTTTTGTGTAGAGATCGGGTGTGCCCGCACCGCCTCTGACCAGATAAAGGGGAATGCGCACGGAATTGTAGCCGAACTCCTGGGCAAATCCATCGGCTGGGCGCGGCTTTGTCCGAACCGAAACCCAGTCGGCTGGAAGTTTGCGTGGACCGAAGGCAAAGCCGTTCATCGCGGCGAGACCATCCGCTGCAAGCTTGTTCCATAGGGGCGACGGCGAAAGCGCGTTGAGAAGCGGAAAGGCTTCGAAGATATAGTAGGACGGATTGACGACTGGTCCGTCGGGTCGGTCGTTATCGGCAAATCCCGAAACGGCGGGAAGAAGCAGGGTTCGCCCGCCGCGTTCCACGACCGCCTTGTCGAGCACCGCCTTGGCAATGGTGCGCCCGGCATCTTCAAGATCCTGGCGGCCCCACTGCCGGGCTGCCAGCGCCAGCGCCTGGGCGATCAGGATATCGCCATCGGTCGCGTTGTTGATGTCGGATACATGCGGTGTCGATCGCGGATCCCACTTCCAAGCCGCAAGACCATCGTCGCGCACAAGAAGTTCGGTTTTGGTGAAGGACCAGATCAGCTCGAAATTCGCCTGATCGTCGGCAAGAACGGCAAGCCACATGCCGTAGCCTTGACCTTCACTATGACTGATCCCGTTATTGCCAGTATCGACAATCCGGCCAGACGCATCGAGAAATGCCGTCCTGTAACTTTGCCAGTCCGCCGCGTTTATGGAGGCTGCCTTGACGCTTAGCGGAACCATGAGCACCCCCAGCAGCAAAACCATTCGTGTCAGCGATCGAGCAATGGTCATCATGGTTTGCGTCCGAGCCCCCGCAGAAGAAGGAAGGTAACCCATCCGAGCAGCGACAGAAAGCCGATGAACACCAGTGCGTAGGAGAGCGTGTTGCTGGACAGCCAGTTGGCTGCGATCAAACGCCAATTGGAAAAAGTCGCGGGACCGGTGTCGAAGAAGGTCTGCTGTTCGGCAACGATCGTCTCGACCTTGTCGGCAGCCGGATCATAGGTGGCGATACGCCCGGACAGGCCCGTCCATCGCTTCAGTTCGGTCATCGATTTGACACCGGACCTCAAGGTATCGATGGCCGGTGCCGTGGCAAGCGTCCACACGCCCTCGCCTCCAGGGCTCAAGCCCTGTGCCAGCATGAAGTTGACATTTCCGGGCGGCGTATAGACCTGCTCCGCTCCGGGGAGAAACCGGAAAGTTTCCTCGCTGATATCGAAGTTGCGCCTGATCCACTCCTCGAAGGAAGAGATTTGCCCTTGCCACACGCCGCCGTCGACGCGCTCGCGCCAGTTTTCGAACAACTCATCGGTCTGCTCGGCCGGTGGCGTCGCACGTCCTCCCCCTTCTCCCCAGCTTGTCTGGCTGGCAGGAGCGATGTTGAATTGGGCCGCGAGAGCAGGCGGAATCTGGGCCAGCGTGCCGATGAAGACGGCGTCTCTGTCTCCTACGGCAGCAATGGAACTGACGAGATCGATTGCGACAGGCTGACCCGCGGCGAGCGCCATGCGACCGAGAAGCGTCGCCGCAGACGACATGACGTCTGGATCGATCCGCTCCATGTAGACCGCAACCGGTTGCTGAGAGGCGTGATAGGGCTGTATCACACCGCGATTGGCGGCCAGATCGGGGGCTCGTCCGATGCGTGCGAAATTCGGCATGTGGAATTCGGACGTATCGAACAGCGCAAAACGCGGCGTTGCGCTTGCCGTCGTGCCCGGTAGGCAGTCCGAATCCGCCTGCGTTTGCATAACCGCTTCGATAGCGACCGTATTGGCGCCTGGCACGAAATGCCGCAGCGTCACCTTGATGGGCAAGTGCCGGAAGATGCCGCCGCCGCGGTTTGAAACCGGCACTGTGGAGGCAATGTTTCCGTTCACATAGACATCGATATGGCTTCCGGGCAGCACGTCGCTGGCATAGGCTGCATCGAGAAGCAGCGTGGCCTCACCATAGGCGGCGGCGTAGAAATCGGCAGGAATGCCTATGGTGAAATCGGTTCTGAACCGCCGTCCTGAAAACTCGGCGCTCTTAACGCCAAGGGATGACAGCGAAAGCCGACGGTCACCGAAAACCAACGGCGCATCCGGCGTATGCCAATTGCGCGTCGACAAGAACGATCGGAGCGAACCTGTCGGGCGCTCAGCCGATGCCGCAAGACTGTCGATCGCCGTCTGCAGTGCCTGAGGCGTGGGGCCTCCGACAATCAAAGCCGAAAGATTGCTGACGATGTTGCTTTCGAAACCCGCATAGGGGCCGGCAAGGACTTCCGGCGGAACAGAGCTTGCGATCGCGGCAATCTCGCGCGACGTGCCTGCCAGTACGATCAGAGACCCTGCCTTTCGCTCCTTCGGCACCGCTGTGTGGAAGGCGATCTCCTGATTGGGCATCTGCGTGCGCAGCGCGAGCGCCTGCGAAAGCTTCAGCAAAGATTCCGCCATAACCGGGTTTGCCAGACCTGGAGCCACGATGTCGATGGAGGTCAGGCCCTCACTGCCAGCTCCGATCGCCTGAATGTCTTCGATCGTTTCAAAACGGTTCGCGACATCGGCGTTGAGCGTGATGAAGGTGCCAGCGGGATTGATGTCGGTCCACAGAGCGTAGGTGGACTCGATCGTGCAGTCCGTGCGGTGACGCTGCTTGACACCAAGTGTCACGACATTTGCGCCCGCCTGAAGCGTGCCCGGTGGAATAGGGATTGAAAGGCTGCCCTCCGCATCAGGCGACGCCACGCTCTTTTTTTCCAGCGGCACGCTGTTGATCGAGATTTCCAGGTTCGAGCTTTCCGGCGCGATCACCACGGCGTTCTGATACGCGATCGTAATAGCCTGGGCTGCCTGAGCCTGCTGCTGCGTCAGGTAGATCGTCCATTGCCGCTGATCAATCTCACCAGAGAGGCTGAGCTCGGTGAAGGGCAATATGTAGCGACGGCGCGGATCGACCGAGGTCTGGACCGGCTGAGGCGCCGCCGGTGCAGGCTGGGCCTGAGGCTGTGGCAAAGTTTGGGGCTGCGAGGGCGCTGGTTGAGGAGAAACCGGAGGAACTTGCGCAGGGGTAGCCGGAACGAGCGACGGCTGCGGAGGCGAGGATTGCTGTGCAGGAGGCACGACCGTGGGTGGCGTAGCGGGGGGCGATACAGAAGGCGCCTGCGGCACTGCCTGAGGAGCTGGCTGCGGCATCGGCTGCATCGGCACCGGTCTAGCCGGAGGCGGGCTGGCCGGACGTTCTGGCGACATGTCGAAGGGTGCGGTTTGCGCAAGCGCGCTCGCCGATACCATTGCGTAAAAGCCTGCAAGAAGGAGCGATTTTCTCATCACTTGGCCACTCCTGCCGCAGCCTTCTGCCGCGCTCTCGATCGGAAAGAGCGCATGAAGTAGTAAAGGCCGCGTTGTGTTTGAAACACCGCGATGCCCATGAAGGTAATCGTGCCGCGGATCAGTCCGGGATTGCCTCTGCGCGCACGCTGGAACTCTGTCCATTGTTCAGAATTGGCAAAGATCAGATCCGCGATAAGGCGATGTTCGATATTTTCCTTCGGCGCAAAGGTGCAGCCAACCGAGGTAAAGCCCTGCTGCTTGACGGTGCGGACGATGTCGATCGTCATCGATGACGGCGCGCCAGGGCTATACGGTTCGACACGGATAATTGCCTTGTGACCTTTCTCCAGAGCGTCCAGATTCTGTTCGAAGATGTTGATCAGCATCCCATGGACAGACACGTTCTGAACCGTTGCCGGGAGCCAGGGGCCGCCTTCTTCCAGCTGCAGCTCGCACCGCCGCTTGACGGTGATGCGCCGCGACGCCGATTTCTCGCCGCGTTCGGAAACGACGCCGAGAGCACAACCGGCAAAGATGATGTTAAGCAGGTTCCAACCACCGACGACGAGCGTGACATCCGCCTTATAGGGCTCGGCATAGATACGATAGATCGCAAAGATCATAGCGATGATCAGCACGAAGAAGATGACGAAGAAGGGCCGGCTGATTTCCGACAGGCGGGCTTCGCTGATCGACTCGTCCTTGGCCGTTACCTTGAAGGTCGGCTTGCTGGGATTGAAGAGTACCGACACGACAGCAGGCAAGAGGTGCACCGTCTGGACATATTCGTAGAGTTCGGAAATCCACGGCCAGCGGAAACTTCCATAGAGGAAGTTCTGCATCATCAGGTTCACCAGCATGTAGGCGGCTGTATAGGCGAGGAACTCGCCGCCGGATGCAACGAAGATCTGAAGGTCGAAGAAGAGATAGAAGAGCGGCGCAAACAGGAAGATGGTGCGCGGGAACGGAAAAAGCCAGAACAGCGTCGACGACATGTAGCAAAGCCGCTGGGTGAAGGAGAGCCCGCGTCTGAAAAGCGGCTGACGGAAGATCAGGATCTGCATCATGCCCTGCGCCCACCGGCTTCTCTGACCGATGAAGCTGGTGAAGGTCGCCGGCTGAAGACCGGCAATCAGTGGCTTATCGACATAGAGACTGTTCCAGCCGCGCGAATGGAGCGCGAGTGCTGTCTCGCAATCCTCGGTGATGCTGACGCCGCTAAATCCGTCGGTCTCCTTCAGCGCGGTGCGGCGCAAGACCGCTGCCGATCCGCAGAAGAAGGCACCGTTCCATTTGTCCAATCCGCGCTGGATGATGCCGTAGAACATCTCGTTCTCGCTCGGCATGGTCTCGAAGGTGCGTAGATTGCGCTCGATTGGATCCGGATTGACGAAGAAGTGGGGCGTTTGGACGAGAAACAATCTCGGGTCTTCCTCGAAATAGCCGACGGTTTCGAGAAGAAAATCGCGCGCGGGCGCATGGTCGGCATCGAAAACGGTGACGAGTTCGCCGGTAGAGTGATCGAGACCATTGTTGAGATTGCCCGCCTTGGCGTGGACGTTGCGCTCACGCGTCAGGTAGTTGACGCCAAGATCGGCGCAAAGCTTCTGCAACTCCGTATGCCGCCTGGTGGCGGCCTGCGCTTCCAGCCCGTTCGGCGCATTGCGCTTTTGTAAGGTGCCGCCATCATCCAACAGCCAGACGGTGAACCTCTCTGCGGGGTAATCCATGTTCTTGGCGGCGGCGAGCGTGTTGGCGAGAAGCTCTGCATCCTCATTGTAGGTCGGCACAAACACATCCACCGTCGGCAGATAGCTAGGCGAACCGGGACGTGTCTTGCGCGAGGGCAGCGGCATCGAGACAATGACAAGGCTGAGGGCCAGCATCAATACGCTATACATCTCGGCGAGATAGAGCAGGAAGCCTGGAATGAAGTTTTCGAGCTGATTGACGGGCGGCAAGGTGCTGGTCGTACGCCAATAGACATAGCGCAGCACGATTGCGGTGCCGAAGCCGAGACCGATCAGCCGCCATGCACCCTTGCCGTTCAGCGATTTGATGGTGGCAAGCAAAGCCAGCGAAATGGCAGTCGCGATAAGGTGCGTCTGTAGGCTGACGGGTAACGTGATGATCAGCAAGACACAGGCCGATACGAACAGCCAGAGGGTGAAAGCGATGACCTTGCTCATCAGCGAACCTTTACATCAAGTCGATAAGAAGCGGACCGCTCCCTGGCCTCATGCCACTGGCCCTAACTGCAACGAGAAGACCAGGTGGATCAGTTACACTTAAAACAGTTAATTGCAGGTTTGCCCGTTCGCTTGACCTGTGACGCAGGCAGGCGAAGGAATGGCAACCCGTTTCGTTTCGATACGCCGTACCGGCGGGGGCACGTCTGCCGGTCTGCTGCCCGCCGCCGCTGGCGCTGCCGGAGACGGGATGAGAACAGCCGGTCTGGCTGGGGCAGCTTGCTGTTGTTGGACAACGACAGGCGGTTGGGCTGGCGAGACCGTCACAGAGGTGCGTGGCCGCGCTCGAACGGGAGCCGCTAGAGGTGTCTGGGTGCCAGGCTGCATGGGAGCAGCACCCGAAACCGGGTAGATCGGATTGCCTGCGCGCCCGAGGCTCTTGTCGGGGTCTAGGGCGGTTCCATACGGATTCCAGTTGGTAGACAGATAGTTGCCGGTGATCGTGTAATTATACATCACCGTCAGGAGGTCGCGTGTCGTAACGCCGGACTGACAGAGCCGGAGCGTCACATTGATGCGGCCGAGATTTTTGAAGCCCTGTCGCGCGCTTTCCGGGGATCGAATCTGCTGCCATCCGTAAATGCAGGCGTCGTTGCCATAACCTCTGCCCGACGCGTAGGAGAAAGTGCCGTAATTGTTCTGCAGATATTCGGCGGAGGTCGACATCGCCACGCCGGGAAACGCACTTCTGATCTCACGCGAGATCGAAGAGGCACGCAGGCTGCTCTCCGACAGTCCACCTCTGCCCGTATCTTCAGCTTTTTGCGGTCCGTAAAGCTGTACTTTGAGATAATTCTGACCGGGCGTCGCCGCATCCGAGCGCAGAATCACGTCTTGCTGAACGGCGTTGGCATAGTTGCGATTGATGACGGTGAGAACTTCCGGGCCGCCGGGTGGTGGAAAGATCAGCGCTTCTTCCGGTGTCAGCATTTTCGGCACCCCGGACTGCTGGACACCTGCCGGCGTATTGCAACCTGAGAGCGTCATGGCCACGCCGCATGCCAATGCTATCGCAATGGCGGTGTTCATCACCCCGCCACGCCCCTTTGACGGGGTCCGAACATCACGAATCACATGTGACACAATCATGGTTACGAAATACGTGAGCGGCATGAATTAGCAATCCGAAATGTCGATGACACAGATTGATGCCGCTCGTTGCGGCACGACGTTCATTTTCCCTCACGGGAACTTTATCCTCTGACCAAGATTGGGCCAATGGTTCCCCTTTTGGGCGACAGCCGCTATGACGAGTTGACGCGCGGCGCGACGAAATGAAAATACGGAAAGAGCAACAGCATGGAAGACCAGACCTTGAGCGCCACAGCACAACTGACGGATGAAGTCACCGCTTTGAGGAGATGGCTGGAAGAGGCTGCTTTGCCATTATGGTGGGAGGCCGGCGCGGCCAAACCCGACGGCGGCTTTCACGAGAGGGTCGGTCAAGATGGCAAGCCGGTTTTGGGCGATAATCGTCGCGCCCGAGTACAGCCCCGCCAAGCCTATTGCTATGCGGCAGCTGGCGAAAACGGTTGGAACGGCGAGTGGCAGCGCGCCATCAATCACGGTCTCGACTGGTTCGATAAGGTATATCTTCTGGAAAGCGGACTCTATGGCAATCTCGCCGATGCCTCCGGAAAGCTGATCGATCCATCCTTCGATCTCTACAATCAGGCCTTCGCCCTTTTTGCTGCAGCCCAGACGGCGACCGCTTTGCCGGAGAGAAAGCACGAGATGCTGGAGCGGGCGCTCGGCATTCTCTCGTTGCTCAAAGAGCGTTATGCTCATTCCGAACAGGGTTTTGAAGAAGACAATCCATCTCGCTATCCGCTCTGCTCTAACCCCCATATGCATCTTTTCGAAGCCATGCTGGCCTGGGAAACGGTGGACCCGACCGGTCCCTGGACCGCTGTGGCCGACGAGATTGCAAATCTCGCGATGACACGTTTCATCGATCAGAAAAATGGCGGTCTGCGCGAATTCTTCGACAAGAATTGGGCCCCTGCACCAGGCGAAAAAGGCCGCATCATGGAGCCCGGTCACCAGTTCGAGTGGGCTTGGCTTCTGGTCAGATGGGGGCTTTTGCGCAACAGCTTCGATGCCATTCAAAAGGCAAAGCGGATGTTCGAAATCGGCGAAAGCCACGGTATTTGCCCGCGCCGGAAAGTCGCGGTGATGAGCCTTCTCGACGATTTCAGTGTCCATGATGCGCTTGCACGCTTCTGGCCGCAGACGGAATGGCTTAAGGCCGCCGTTCGTTTGGCAAGCGCCACCGAAGGTGAGGAACGCCACCGTTATCTCACTTCAGCCTCGCGAGCCGTGATGGCGATCCAGCCCTTTCTCGACACTCCGGTCAAAGGCCTCTGGTTCGACAAGTGGCCGGCTGATGCGCCGATGCTCGACGAACCGGCACCGGCCAGCACTTTCTACCATATCGTCTGCGCCATTTACGAAGCCGATAGCGTATTAAAAGCACTAAGCGCCAAGACAGCAGGACCGCGACAAGACGTCGGCTCTTCAGCCCCGCAATGACGCCCACACCTTTTCTGCTGCCGCGAAAGATTTTTCGCGGCTTAAAAGACGGCCATGAAAAGAATTGTCTTTGACCTTGGCAGCAGTGTGAAAACATTGCTGTCAATGCAAAGACTTCCCATGGACACTGAAGCCGTCATGGTCCTAAATGGCAGCATGACGCCGCCCGCCATCCGAACCCGGAGTCCCTCATGCCGTCCTCCCTCTCGCGCCGTTCTCTCCTGAAAACCGCAGCATTGCTTGCAGCCTCCACCACGCTGATGCGGGCAGATTTGACTTGGGCTGCGGATAGCGGCGAGAGACTGGTTGTGGCAGCGGATTCGGAGCCGAAGAACCTCAACCCGGCAATCGTGGCGTCCAATGGTGTTTTCTACATTGCCAGCAAGATCGTCGAGCCGCTGGCCGAAGCCTCCTTCAACGGCAAGAACGGTTTGGAACCGCGGCTTGCGACGTCCTGGGAAGGATCGCGGGACGGTTTGAGTGCGACCTTCAGGTTGCGCCAGGGCGTGACCTGGCATGACGGCAAGCCGTTCACCTCCGCCGATGTCGCCTTCTCCGCACTTTCCGTTTGGAAGCCACTTCAGAATCTCGGTCGGCTGGTATTCGCCAATCTCGATCGCGTGGAAACGCCGGATGAGCACACAGCCATTTTTCATTTCTCCAAGCCCACACCGTTCCAGCTTATCCGCAACGCGCTTCCAGTGGTGACGAGCGTTCTGCCGAAACACCTTTATGACGGCACCGATATCGCCACCAACCCGCTGAATACCAAACCGGTCGGTACCGGGCCGTTCGTCTTTGCCGAATACAAACCCGGCGAATATTACCGTCTGACGCGAAACGACAAATACTGGAGCAAGGGTCAGCCGAAGCTCAGCGAAATCATCTATCGCGTGCTCCCTGATCGCGCAGGTGCCGCAACCGCACTTGAAGCTGGCGAAATCCAGCTTGCAGCCTTCTCCGCCGTTCCACTGACGGATCTTGCCCGTATCGCGAAGGAACCCGGCATCAAGGTTATTGCCGATGGCTACGAAGCGCTGACCTATCAGCTCGTGGTGGAGATCAACCACCGCCGCAAGGAGCTTGCGGATCTCAAGGTGCGGCAAGCCATTGCTCACGCGATCGACAAGAAGCTTGTCGTTGACACGGTCTTCCTGGGCTACGCCACGAATTCGACTGGTCCTGTGCCGAAGAACGCGCCGCAGTTCTATACGCCCGACGTGAAGCTCTACGATTTCAGCGTCGAGAAGGCCAATGCCCTTCTGGACGAGGCCGGCTATCCACGTGGTGCCGATGGAACCCGCTTCTCACTGAAGCTGCTGCCAGCGCCCTACTTCAATGAGACCAAGCAATTCGGCGCTTATCTGCGCCAGGCGCTTTCCGCTGTTGGCATCGACGCGCAGCTGGTAAATAATGACGCTGCTGCGCATCAAAAGGCGGTTTACACTGACCATGCATTCGATCTCGCCGTTGCACCGACCGTCTTTCGCGGCGACCCCGCCATCTCCACCACTATCCTGGTGAAGTCAGGGACACCCGCTGGCGTGCCCTTCTCCAACCAGGGCGGTTACGAGAACAAGGAACTGGACGCCCTTATCGACAAGGCCGCAGAAACGGTAGACGAGAAGCAGCGAACCGACCTCTACAAGACCTTCCAGCAGAAGGTGAAAGAAGACCTTCCAATCATCAACGTTGCCGAGTGGGGCTTCATTACGGTTGCCCGCGATACGGTGAAAAACGTTGCAGATAATCCAAGGTGGGCAGTTTCAAACTGGGCGGACACCGCCGTCGAGGAGTAAGGTGGGAGGCGCGGGCCGCATTCTCCGTCGCAGGCTGATCAGCGCCATTCCGGTTCTGATCATCGTGCTTCTCTTCACGTTCCTGCTGTTGGAAAATGCGTCGGGCGATGCCGTCGATGCTTATCTGGTGTCCATCGGGGGTGGAGATGCCAGCCTTCGCGACAGTCTGCGGGCGCAGTATGGGCTGGATCACTCGGCCCTCTGGCGGCTCTGGCTTTATGCGACGTCTGTCCTGAAACTCGATCTTGGCTGGTCGGTCGCCTTCGACAGGCCCGTTCTCTCGCTGATCATCGAGCGTTTGCCGAACACCCTTTTGTTGATGGGAAGCGCCACGCTGCTATCCTTCATGATTGGTACTGCTCTGGGCATTCTCGCTGGAGCGAAGCCCGGGAGCCTGTTGGACCGGGCGCTATCATCATTATCGCTCGCACTCTATGCCGTGCCGGGTTTCTGGCTCGGCCTCGTCCTCGTGCTCGTCTTCGCCGTCAAGCTTCGCTGGCTCCCTACCTCGGGTCTGGAAACCATCGCTTCCGGCAAGCAAGGCTTCGCCCGGGCAATGGATATTACGCGACATCTGGCGCTTCCTGTTGCCAGTCTTGGCCTTATCTATCTCGCCCTCTTCCTGCGCGTGATGCGCAGCGCCATGGGCGAGATCTGGCGAATGGATTTCGTCACGTTTGCCCAATCGAAAGGGCTATCACGCAGCCGGGTGGTGCTACGCCATGTTGCACGCAATGCTGCCCTTCCCCTCCTCACGGTGCTTGGCCTTCAATCTGCGACGATGCTGGGCGGCTCTGTTGTGATCGAGAGCGTCTTTGCAATTCCGGGCTTCGGAAGGCTGGCTCAAGAAGCGGTTGCCGGACGCGATACACCGTTGTTGATGGGCATCATCCTTGTCAGCGCCGTCTTCGTCATCCTCGTTAACCTGATCGTCGATTTGCTCTACGCGCTTCTCGATCCGCGCATCGGCAGCGGAGAGGAAACAGCGTGATGGTTCTTCGCCAAGTGTACCGTAGTCCCGAAGGCCTTGTCGGGCTCGCGATCCTGATCATCGTGGCTGTCGCGGGGCTCTCGGCGCCTTTGGTCTTCCCGAACGACCCGCTTTCCATCGTCGCAGCGCCATTGATTGCGCCGTTTACTGATCCGGCTTTGCCGCTCGGCACCGATACGCTCGGCCGAGATGTTCTGGCCTGCCTGTTCCACGGCGCGCGCAGTTCGTTGCTTGTCGGCCTCTCCGCGGCCGCCGCAGCCCTTCTGATCGGCACCGTCATGGGAACGCTTGCAGGCTTTGCAGGCGGGATCGTCGATGAGGCGCTGATGCGGGTTACCGATGCATTTCAGATCGTGCCGAGTTTTCTCTTGGCACTCGCCTTCGTCAGCACCATCGGCTCCTCTCTGCCCATCGTCGTAATTGCAATCGCGCTCGGCGCCTGGGCCGATCCGGCGCGTTTGACGCGCGCGCAAGTGCTGTCGATCCGTGAGCGCGACTATGTCTCATCCGCCCGCACCATCGGCATGCACCCGATGGAAATCGCCTTCCGACAAATTCTGCCCAACGCCTTGCCGCCTGTTATGGCGCTCGCCGCAATCATCGTCGCGGCCGCGATACTGACTGAAGCCGCCCTCTCCTTTCTCGGGCTTGGTGACCCGAACATCGTCACCTGGGGTGGGATGATCGCGGAAGGCAGAAACGTGCTTCGGTCTGCGGCATACCTCTCCATCATTCCGGGGACGGCTTTGCTTGCGACGGTTCTTGGGGTCTATCTGTTGGGTGAAGGCATCAACAAGGCCTTCGCCGTTCGGGGAGAAGTACAATGAGCCGCGCTCCGCTGCTGAACATCGAAGGGCTCAGCGTCACCTATGCCAGGGCTGCGCAACCTTCCCTGGGCGAGGTATCGCTGCAGCTTCAGGAAAAACAACGGCTGGCAATTATTGGTGAAAGCGGGTCTGGCAAAAGCACGCTGGCACGTTGTATCGCCGGTTTGCTGCCGCCCGGCGCGAGGACAGAAGGTCATTTTATCTGGAACGGAAAACAAGATAAGAGCAGCCAATCACTGTTTCCGGCGCCAGGGCGCGATATCGGCTATGTGTTCCAGGACCCAAGCGCCAGCCTGAACCCGGTGCTGACGATCGGCGAGCAGGTGGCGGAGGCGGCTGTTCGTCATCTTGGCTTCACCCGAGCGCAGGCGCGGGCTCATGCTCAAGATTTGCTGGCCGAGGTGCAACTGCCGAATCCCGATGCGTTGCTTTCGGCCTATCCACATCAGATTTCCGGCGGGCAGCGGCAACGTGTGGCCATCGCCGCCGCCGTCTCCGCCTCTCCAAAAATCCTGATTGCCGATGAGGCGACAAGCGCTCTCGATACAATTACCCAGTCCGCGATTGCTCGGCTTCTCGACCGCCTTGTCAGCTCCAATGGCATGACGCTGATCTTCATCACGCACGATATAGCGCTGGCTTCGAGCCTCGCCGACGAGATCGCGGTGCTTCAATCGGGCAAACTGGTGGAATCAGGCATGGCGCCGGAGGTTCTTTTCCATCCGAAAAGCGGCTACACCAAGCGTCTGCTTTCCTCGCACCTTGATATGACCACCCCGCTAATGATCCGAAGGGCGAGTTGATGGAAACGCTCTTCTCCGTCAGTCATCTATCCAAGCGATATCAATCGCGGGGACGAACCGTGCAGGCGCTCGAAGATGTGTGCTTCACGCTGACGCGCGGCGAAACGCTCGGGCTTGCAGGTCCCTCCGGCTGTGGAAAATCAACGCTGGCGCGCGTCATCATGCGGCTTTCGCCGGCGGATGGCGGCGAGGTGCGGTTCCAGGGTCGGAACTGGCTGGCCCTGTCGGGACAGGAATTGAGAGCCGCGCGGCGTCACATCCAGATGGTGTTTCAAGATACGCATGGGGCATTCAATCCGCGCGCCACGGTTTCAGAAGCGATCGGCGAGCCGTTACGAATCCACAGGATCGTCGAACCGCGCGATCGGCAAGCAGAGATCGCCCGATTGCTGGAACGGGTGGGGCTCGGCGCGGAATACGGCACGCGCCCTGTGTTGCAACTGTCGGGCGGACAGCGGCAGAGGGTCGCGATCGCTCGCGCCATCGCCAGTCGCCCGTCCCTTCTGGTGATGGATGAAGCCGTTTCTGCGCTTGATGTTTCCGTCCGTGCCCAGATCCTGGAATTGCTGGTGTCCCTACAGAACCAAACCGGCCTTTCCTGCCTGTTTGTCTCCCACGATCTGGCGGTCATTCGTGCCGTTTGCCATCGCGTTGCGATCATGGAGACGGGTCGGATCGTCGAATATGGAGCGACCGACAGCGTGATCTCGAACCCGCAGTCCGACACAGCAAGACGGTTGATCGCAGCCGTTCCAACACTTCGCAAGGACCAAAGCCATGCCTGATCGCAATTGGAGCCATTTGCTCGACGTGCCCGCGTTCCCGCCGGAGCGTTATGCAAAGCTTGCTGATAGATTAGCGGCTCTGATGAAGACGCAAAACGATGTGCTCCTCATTCAAGCAGAGGCGGTTCTGGCGCTGGAAGCCGTTGCCACCAGCCTCGCACGTCCGGGCGTGAAAGCCCTGAACATTGTGACCAGCCCCTACGGCGCATGGTTCGGAGACTGGCTTAAGCGTGGCGGCAGCGACGTCATCAATTTGGTGGCAGAGCCAGGGCGGACGATCGCGATAGAGGCAGTGCACCAGCAATTGGATGAACATCCCGATATCGCTGTACTTTCGCTGGTCCACGCCGAATCCGCCACCGGTATTCTCAACCCGTTGGAGGACATCGTCGGACTTGCAAGAGAAAGAGGCGTGCTCACCGTCGTGGATGCGGTCGCGTCGATTGGCGGCCATGCGCTGAATGTGGATGAGCAAGGCATCGACATTGTCGTGATAGGCCCGCAAAAGTCGCTCGCAGGACCCGCAGGCATCTCGGCGATTTCCGTCAGCGACCGCGCCTGGGAGATGTTGCAGCATGGAGGCGCGCCGCGCAACTCGATGCTCTCTCTTCTCGATCAGAAAGAGCAATGGCTCGATAGCGGCAGAGGTGCTCTGCCGGGCACGCCCGCGCCGCTCGAATTCTTCGCGCTAGATGCCGCACTTGAGCGCCTGGAAGCGGAAGGGATAGATTCGGTTCAAGCGCGGCATCGTCTGGCGGCGCGGGCGACGCGCGAGGCCGTGGTGGCGCTCGGCGTCGAACTTTGGGTGACTGACGAGCTGGCTTCGGCACTGGTCACCGCCGTTAAACTTCCCGCTGACATCGACCGCAGCGATCTTCTCCAGGCCGCAAGGCTTGATGGAGCAGATATCGGCGCCGCCGTCGGTCCCGGCTCAGATCGCCTGATCCGCCTCAACCATACGGGCCGACGCGCCAGCAAGAAGGCGGTGATTGCCAACATCCAGGCCTTGGCCCAGGCGCTGGAATTCCAAGGCAACTCAACACCGGCAGTTGAAGCTTTGGTGGTGGTGGACACACTATATTCATCCACGGCTGCGAAGCAGACAAATCCAAGCGTCTGAAAAAATGCTCTCGATCAAACGCTGCTTATGGAAGGATCTTTCTATCTCGTCCACAGCAGTGACACAGGAATCCCTCCCTCAATCTTGACGAAATCGTGGCAACGCGCGAAACTTTACACATTGTTAAGTTCGGTGACAGGAGGAATGAAAATGGTTGCAGGCTACAACATGCTTTCCTTCGATCTCTTCGGCCTTGGCCGTCGAGCACAGGAGGAAAAGCTCAAGCGTGAGAGCGGGTCGAAAAAGGATCATGTCGCGCGTGACGAGTCCGAGCAGCGCGATCGCGATCAGGAACATGATCTGTTCTTCTGGTCGCTTTACCCGGTGATCTGAAGCACGCACTCAAAGGCGCTCCACCGATTCTCTCAAAGACGATCCAGTTCCTCGCGATGTCGATACATTGCGAGGAATTTTCTGTAGTCGCTTTCATAGACCGAAGCACGCGACCTGTCCGGCTGGCGTTCCTCGTGGCCGGGATACATGGCAGCACCGGCCTCCGCTAAATTCACATGAACGCCACCCGCTGCGGCGGCGGTCATAGCGGTCCCAAGCAGCACGGCATCGCTGGTCTGCGGCACCACGACCCGTTTGCCTGTCGTGTCAGCATAGAGTTCCATCAGCAACGGATTGTGGATATGCCCGCCCGCGACGTGAAGCGTGGTGGTTCGATATCCGAATCCCTCCATTGCATCGAGAACGTGGCGCGTGCTGAGCGCGATCGAAACGGCCGTGCGCCAATAAAGGGCGCAGAGGCTGTCGAACGAGGTATCGAGCGTCAGGCCGCTAATCACACCCCTGGCATGCGGATCGGCAAGCGGCGATCTGTTACCATGAAAATCCGGCAGGACATGCAGCCGGCTGGCAAAACCATCGCCCTGCTTTGCCCGCAATGTCATGACGCGGTCGACGATGCGACGGTGAAGTGCTGCATCCGGTTCGCCGCCCGCAGCATGCATCCGGACAATATGATCGAGCAGTGCGCCGGTTGCCGATTGTCCGCCCTCTACCAGCCAGTGATCAGGCAGGACCGCCTGCCAGTAAGGTCCCCACAGACTGCGACCATGCATGCGGTTGGGCGTGAGCGCGACAAGGCAACTGGATGTGCCGGCGATCAGCGCCACATTGCTCTCTACGTTGTTGTTAAGGCTACCGCCAAGCGCACCAAGCGCACCGGCATAAGCGTCGATCATGCCAGTCGCGACCCGGCACTGCGTATCGAGTCCCAATTCACCGGCGGCCTTGGCCGAAAGTGTACCAACGGCTTGACCTGGTGCTACGGTGCTTGCAGGGAGCGATGCACGTTCTTGCAGATCGCCAAGTCCGGCAAGGTCAAGATAATCCTGACGCCAGCCCTGCCGCTCATGCGCCAAAAAATTCCACTTCGCCGTCAATGTGCAGTTGGAGCGAGCAGCACTGCCGCTCGCCTTCCAAGTGAGGAAGTCGGCAAGATCGAAAAAGTAAGAGGTTCTCGACCAGCTTTGAGGCAGATGTTTCTTAAGCCACATCAGCTTTGGCATCTGCATCTCTGGCGATATCGATCCGCCGGCGAAATCCAGGACCGGATGACGGGACGCAGTCAGCAAGTCCGCCTCGTCGATGGCCCGGTGATCAAGCCACACCACCGTGTCGAACCGGTCTTCGCCGGTGGTCGATACAGACACCTGTTCGCCGGATTTGCCGCGCGCTACTAACGAACATGTGGCATCGAAGCCTATGGCAGCGACACTCTCAGCTTGGACCGCCGCCTCGGCCATGGCAGACCGTACTGACAGGCAGACGGCCTTCCATATGTCCTCGGAATCGTGTTCGGCGTGGTTTTCTCTCGGTCTTTGCATGATGATGGGATGGGTCGCGCGAGACAGCATTGCACCATGGCGATCGAACAACCCGGCGCGCGCGCTGCCTGTTCCGACATCGACCGCAACGAGATATTGGCGCATGAAGCTAGTTTCCCATCCCTGTCTTGCCGAAAGCGGGGAGAGAACCGTTCCGTGTCGTCACCTGCACGTCAACCAGCCTCTGCTCTAAAGCCTTGGCGGCCCCGTCGGTCGCGCACAAGGTGGACCAAATCCGGCATGGCGTCAAACACGAGATCAGGTTCGAGCGCTGCGATCTGTTGGCGGAAGGCGGGAAATCGTGCGTGAGAGCCGCCTGTAAAAGCAAAAACGCGCATTCCGGCTGCCTTGGCCGCGACGATGCCAGCCGGGCTGTCTTCTATAACGATGCAATTGGCGGGCTCCGCGCCCATCTCGTGTGCGGCATGCAGGAAAAGATCCGGTGCCGGCTTGCCGTTCTTCACCATGGTCGCGCTAAAAATATGCGGCTCGAATTTTTCGACGAGGCCTGTCAGGCCCAAAGAGTAGCGGATGCGTTCCGGCTGGCTGGAGGATGCCACACAGCGCGGTACGTTGAGCCGGTCCAGCGTCTCGGCAATGCCTTCGATGGCCTTCAATTCCAGGCGGAAGCGTTCAAAAAGCGCGCTTCGCATATGTTCGAGAAAATCGATATCGGTTTCAATACCGTATTCTTCCCAAAGCGTTGCGGTCATATTGGCGAGGCTGCGGCCGAGAAACCGCTGGTAGGCCTCTTCCTCGGTCATCTGCACACCCAGATGCGCCAGCATGTCGATCAGGACGGCGACTGAAACCGGCTCACTATCGACGAGAACGCCATCACAGTCGAAGATCACCAAAGGGCCGGTCTCGGTTGGCATGATGTCAGCTTTCGATGAGTTTATCGTCCAGATAGAGTTGCAGCGTCTTTGCCGTTCCCTGCTGCCACAACGTGTTTAGAGCATGCGCGAAGCGCTTGCGGAAGAGGTCTGAGTTCGCAACGTCACCGAAAATGTCGCTCAATGCTAGGAACGCCATCGGATCGTCCTTTGCCTTGATCGCTGCCGCCTGCAAGCGCTCAGCACTCGCATCGTTGAAGACGATCTGCTTACCGCTATCCGAGGTTCCGTAGAAATAGCGGCACCAAAGGGCAGAGACCAGCGAGAGACCGACAATGTCAAGGTCCTGGGCCAGGCGGTCCGCAGTCGAAGGCAGGATGAATTTCGGCTGGCGATTGGAGCCATCCTGCGCCAGGCGCGGAATGGTGTCGCCAATCTTCGGGTTGAGGAAGCGGCGCTCGATCAGGTCGAAATATTCGTTGAGATTGGTATCCGGCACCGGTGGAATGATCGGAAT
The DNA here is from genome assembly GCF_037722385.1 of Agrobacterium larrymoorei. Lineage (GTDB taxonomy): Bacteria > Pseudomonadota > Alphaproteobacteria > Rhizobiales > Rhizobiaceae > Agrobacterium > Agrobacterium larrymoorei_C. The sequence goes on along the minus strand of NZ_JBBKAQ010000006.1, from coordinate 319,366 downwards.
GATCTCTTCCTTTTCCAGCTTGGCGAGGAAGGCGCGGATCAGCGAATGCTCCATCGCCTCATGCACGAAGTGGATATCGAGAAGTGCGGCGGGGTAGGCAATCGCGGCATGTCCGCCATTCAGGATGCGGATCTTCATGTGTTCGTAGGGCGCTACGTCGGCGACGAACTGAACACCGACTTTCTCCAGCGCCGGGCGCCCGGCGGGAAAGTTGTCCTCCATGACCCATTGCTTGAACTCTTCGCAGAAGACCGGCCAGTTGTCCTCGATGCCGAAATCGTCGCGGGCAATGGAGCGCTCGCGATCGCCGGTGGCCGGCGTGATGCGGTCCACCATGGAATTGGGAAAGGAAACGTTCTCACCAATCCAGGTTGCGAAGGCTGGATCGGACAGGGCTGCAAGGCCGACGACGGCATTCTTCGTGACCTTGCCATTGTGGGGGATGTTGTCACAGGACATGATCGTGAAGGCCGGGATGCCTTGGTCGCGGCGTGCTCGAAGCCCTGCAACGATGAGCCCGAAAACCGTCTTCGGCGCATCCGGGTTCTTGGCGTCCTCGGCTATGGCCGGGTGCTGTGGATTGAACGAGCCGGACGCATCGATGAAGTAGCCACCCTCAGTGATCGTCATCGAGACAATGCGAATCTTTGGATCGGCCAGCGCCTCGATGATCGCTTTGGCGTCACCGACCGGCAGGATGTCGATCATCGGTCCGGTGACGCGAGCGCCTGTGCGATTATTGTCCTGCTCGACGACGGTCGTCAGAAAATCCTGATCGGCAAGCTTCTCGCGCATCGCGGCATCCGATGGCAGCACGCCAGCACCGATGATTGCAAAATCATGATCGGCGCCGGTGTTGAAGAGATCGTCGAGATAGATCGCCTGATGCGCCCGGTGAAAGTTGCCGACGCCGAAATGAACGATGCCCGCCGAAAGGTCGTCCCTCGAATAGGATGGGACCTCAGCGGTGGCCTTGGCCTGATCAAGCGTTGCAAGCGAGAGTTTGCATGTCATGAGACAATCCTCAAGTAATTCCTAATCGAACCTGCGCGACGGAGACGCGCTCACGGTCCAGTCGTGATGGCTTTTGCCCAATCGCAGCAGCCAAGCGCTATGCCCGGATTGCCAGACCCTTGTCGTCGAACCTGTGGACCTTGGTCTCGTCCGGCGTGATGTAGACGATGTCGCCATGCTGGCACGCGAACTCCCCACCGGCACGCGCGGTAATCATGCCAATGTTCTCGACATCGATATGCAGGAAGGTGTCTGAGCCAAGATGCTCGGCCACATTGACCTTACCCTTCCAAAGACCGCTGTCCTTCGACAGCAGCAGATGTTCCGGGCGCACACCGACCGTCTCGGCAGACTTGCCAAAGGCATAGGCGCCCTTGACCAGGTTCATGCGCGGCGAGCCGATGAAGCCGGCGACGAAAAGATTGGCCGGGCTGCGATAAAGATCGAGCGGCGAACCGACCTGCTCGATATTGCCGCGGTTCAGAACCACGATCTTGTCCGCCATCGTCATGGCTTCCACCTGATCGTGGGTCACGTAGATCATCGTCGTCTTCAGCGTGTTGTGCAGCTCGGAGATTTCCAGCCGCATTGTGCCGCGCAGCGCTGCATCCAAGTTCGACAGCGGTTCGTCGAATAGAAACGCAGAGGGCTCGCGCACGATGGCGCGTCCGATGGCAACGCGCTGGCGCTGGCCGCCTGAGAGCTGCGATGGACGGCGGTCGAGATAATCCGTTAGATTGAGGATGGCGGCGGCGTCATTGACCTTCTTATCGATGGCGGATTTTTCCATCTTCGCCATCTTCAGCGGGAAACCGATATTGTTGCGCACGCTCATATGCGGATAAAGCGCATAGGACTGGAACACCATGGCCAGGCCACGCTCGGCCGGTGCCTTTTCTGTCACGTCCTTGCCGTCGATGATGATCTGGCCACCGCTCACATCCTCAAGCCCGGCAATCAGGCGCAGCAGTGTGGACTTGCCGCAGCCGGACGGGCCGACAAAGACGACGAACTCACCGTTTTGAATATCGAGATTGATGGATGGGATGACCTTGGCTTCGCCAAAGACCTTCGAAACATTTTTAAGCGAAATGCTGCCCATTGTTATGATCCTTATTTCACAGCGCCGAAGGTCAGGCCGCGCACGAGTTGTTTCTGGCTGAACCAGCCGAGCACCAGGATTGGAGCGATTGCCATCATCGAAGCGGCAGAAAGCTTCGCCCAGAACAGGCCCTGAGGCGAGGAGAAGGACGCGATGAACGCCGTCAGGGGTGCTGCATTGGTGGTCGTTAAGCGAATGGTCCAGAAAGACTCGTTCCAAGCCAGAATGATGTTGAGAAGCAGCGTCGAGGCAATGCCAGGGACCGCCATCGGGGTGAGCACATAGACGATCTCGTTCCACAGCGACGCGCCATCCATCCGGGCAGCTTCGAGGATTTCGCCTGGAATCTCACGAAAGTACGTGTAGAGCATCCACACCACGATCGGCAGGTTGATCATCGTCAGCATCAGCGTCAGGCCAATGCGCGTATCCAAAAGTCCGGCATTGCGGAACATCAGATAGAATGGCACCAACACGGCGACGGCCGGCATCATCTTGGTGGAGAGCATCCACATCAGGATGTCCTTGGTGCGCTTCGTCGGCGAAAAGGCCATGGCCCAGGCGGCGGGAATGGCGATGAGCAGTGCCAGGATCGTGGAGCCGACAGATAGAACCACCGAGTTCATGAAGGGCTTGAAGTAGTCGCGCTGCGTGTTCACCGTCACGTAGTTTTCCAGCGTCCCCGATGGCCACAGGCTGAAGCCTGCAATGGCTTCCGGCTCCGTCTTGATGGAGGTGAGGAAGGCATACAGGATCGGGAAGAACAGGATGAGCGCAACCACCCATGCCGCGATGGTAAAGCCGATCTTCGAACGGGTAGAGACTTTGCGAGCCATGAAACGTCTCCTTATCGATCGAGGTTCTTGCCGACGGCGCGCATCAGGAAGATGGCGACGATATTAGCGAGCACGATGGCGATGATACCGCCGGCCGAAGCACCGCCCACGTCATAACCAAGCAGCGCAGTCCGGTAGATCAGGAACGGCAGGTTGGTGGAGGCATAGCCGGGTCCGCCATTGGTGGTGACCAGAATTTCCGCATAGACGCCCAGCAGGAAGATCGTCTGGATGAGGATGACAACCGTCATGGCACGCGCCAGATGCGGCAGCGTCAGATAGATGAAGCGGTTGAAGAAGTTCGCGCCGTCCATTTCTGCCGCTTCCTTCTGTTCGCCATCCAGCGACTGGAGGGCAGTCAGCAGGATAAGCGTTGCGAAGGGCAACCATTGCCACGCCACGATGATAACGATGGATAGCAACGGGAAGCGCGAAAACCAGTCGATGGGTTGAAAGCCGAAGAACCTGTTCAGGTCCGCAAGCACACCGTACCCGGGGTGCATGATCATGTTCTTCCAGATGAGTGCGGCGACTGGCGGCATGACGAAGAAAGGCGAGATCACCAGGATGCGCACGATCCCTTGGCCGAAGATCGGTTGGTCGAGCAAAAGCGCAATGGCGACGCCGCCGATGATGGTGATCAGCAGCACACCACCAACGATGATCAGCGTGTTCCAGATCGACTGGAAAAAGGCCGGATCGGTGTAGAAGAATTTGTAGTTGAAGAGGCCCGCAAAACTGACATTGGCCGGATTCAAGAGATTGTAGTTCTGGAAGGAAAACCACAGCGTCATCGCCAGTGGTACGATCATCCAGATAAGAAGCAGGAAAACGGAAGGCGCCATCATCACGCGCGCCAGGTTCCTGGTGTTCTGCGTTGCCATTCGCTGCCCTCCCAGAGTCGCGCGCGGCATCAAGACCGCAGGCGGTGCATTTTTTTGATTATAAAGACGATCGAGAATCTCCGCCGCCCGGCTTTCGCCGGACGGCGGGCTTCGGGAGGATTACTTGATGTAACCGGCGCGGGTCATTTCACGAGTTGCGGTGGACTGAGCGCCTGCGAGCGCATCATCAACGGAAGACTGACCTGCAACGACCGCCGAGAAGAGCTGCCCAACCGTGGTGCCGAGCGACTGGAACTCGGGGATCGCCACGAATTGACCACCGGTATAAGGCACAGGCTTGACCGTCGGCTTGGTGATGTCGGCTGCGTTCATGGCCGCAAGCGTCGTCTTGGCGAAAGGTGCTGCCTTCTCGTAGTCAGCATTCTTGTAGAGCGAGGTACGCGTGCCCGGAGGAACGTTAGCCCAGCCCTCCTTGGAAGCGACCAGTTCGGAGTAGTCCTTGCTGGTTGCCCAGGCAATGAACTTCTCTGCCGATTCAGCCTTCTGCGAGCTCTTCGGGATCGCAAGGTTCCAGGACCACAGCCAGTTGCCGTGGTTTTTCAATTCGCCATGCGTGGGGAACAGCGCGTAGCCAACCTTGTCTGCAACCGTCGAGTCCTTCGGGTTCGACACGAAGGATGCAGCGACAGTCGCATCGATCCACATGCCGCACTTGCCCTGCTGGAACAGCGTCAGGTTTTCGTTGAAGCCGTTGGAAGCTGCACCGGACGGGCCGGCATCCTTCATCAGATCGACGTAGAACTGCAGCGAGTTCTTCCACTCGGGCTGGTCGAATTGCGGCTTCCAGTTTTCATCGAACCAGCGGCCACCGAAGGAGTTGGTGAGCGCGGTGATGAAGGCCATGTTTTCGCCCCAACCGGCCTTGCCACGCAGGCAGATGCCGTTGATGTCGGCGTTACGATCGGTGATCTTGCGGGCTGCATCACCGATGAATTCCCAGGTGGGGTTTTCCGGCATCTTCAGATCGGCTTTTTCAAACAGGTCCTTGCGGTACATGATCATGGCGGATTCGCCATAGAATGGCGCCGCGTAGAGCTTGCCTTCGACCGTCAGGCCGCCGCGGATCGATGGCAGCATGTCGTTGACGTCATACTTGTCACCGAGCTTTTCGAGCGGCAGAAGCCAGCCTTGCTTGGCCCAGATCGGAACTTCGTAGTTGCCGATCGTCATGATGTCATACTGGCCGCCATTGGTGGCGATATCCGTCGTTACGCGTTCGCGCAGAACGTTTTCTTCCAGCGTGACCCACTCGATCTGAATGTCCGGATTCTTGTCGGTGAATTCCTTCGTCAGTCCCTGCATGCGGATCATGTCACCGTTGTTGACGGTGGCAATGGTCAGTGTTTCTGCAGACGCGAGGCCCGAAAATGCGAGAGCCGAGCACGCGCCCAGCAGAAGTGTCTTCAATGTCATGATCTTCCTCCCAGAAGAAAAATGAGCATTCGCTTTGCTCGAGGGCAATTACTCACTTTCGAGCACATAAAGTCAAGCATCATCCTGCGCTGCAATGCACAAGGAGATGCTAATGCTCTGATTTTGATATGATATTTTTGCTCAATGTGTGAGCATATATTCGGCAGATTGCTCGTCGGTGATGATCCCGTTCAGCAAACCGCCTCGCAAGGCGGCCAGCATGGCGGGCGATTTCTTCCGCCCCTGCGCAATGCCTACAACGGTGCATGTCTCGCGCGAGGGAACTGGAACCGAGGCGACGCGGTCATTGATGGGATTGGCCATGATCTTTCCGTCGCCGTCGAAGAACCAGCCGCAGATTTCGCCGGCCGCGCCCTCTGCAATCAGCCGCTTCATCTCGTCGACGGCAAGGAATCCGTCGAGACAGAGGGGCGCGTTTTCTCCCAGTTCACCAACTCCGACGAAGGTGACATTCGCCGCCGCTCCAAGCGTTAGCGTGGAGCGCACCATCGTTTGGTCGTGCAGCAGTTCGCGTTCTTCGGCGGATGAACAAAGAACCGGCAAAGGCATCGGAAAATGCCTGGCCTTGATCGCATCGGCCATGGAAAAGATGACGTTGTAATACGCCGCCGACCCATCCGGACCGATATTTCCGGTGAGCGAAACGATCCGATGCTGAGGACATTCCATGGGCGGCAACTGGTCGACAGCCGCTTTCAGCGTTCGTCCGGTCCCTATAGCGAGTACGATCGGGTCCGGCTGTCGCAGCCAGCGTTCGATTTCCGCAGCGCCCGCTTCGGCAATTCCCACCGTAGACGAGGTACCAGCGGGATCGCTTGGAACCACCTCGACATGCTTGAGGGAAAAACGCTCGCGCAGCGCTTGCGCCTTTTCCAGGCACGCGGCGATCGGATGGTCGAGCCTGACCTTGATCAGACGCTCGGCCACAGCAAGCGAGACGAGCCGCTGCGCCGACTGGCGGGATATGCCCATGGCGGCAGCGATCTCGTCCTGCGTGCGACCGGCGACATAATAGAGCCATCCGGCACGTGCCGCATCGTCTAACCGCCCACCGCTATCGGATCGTCTGGCCATGTCTTTGCCTCAAGCTTTTCATTCCCAAGTGCTGACATTTTTTGCGCCGACCTGTCAAACCCGGGAAGGAGGCTATCGTCTTAAACGGGGATCAAGCAGATCGCGCAATCCATCGCCCAGAAGATTGAACCCGAGGACCGTCAAGGCGATTGCCAGTCCCGGTAGAATGGCGAGCCATGGCGCGGTGGCAAGATACGTCTGCGACTCCCAAAGCATGCGTCCCCAGGTGGGTGTCGGCGGCGGCATGCCGAGACCAAGGAAGCTGAGCCCCGCTTCAGTCAGGATTGCGAGCCCGAGCTGTATGCTGATCTGCACGATAATCAGGTGCGCGATATTCGGCAGGACATGCGAAAGCGTGATGCCCGCCTTACTTCTGCCTATGCTCTCAGCCGCCAGCACGAAATCGCGCGCCCACATCTGCCGCGCCGCGCCACAGGTCAGTCTTGCGAAAACCGGCACCATGAAAGTACCGATAGCGATGATGGCGGTGAAGCGACCGGAGCCGATGAAAGCGCCCAGCATCATGGCCGAGAGAATGGGAGGCAACGCAAAAACGATGTCGCAAAGCCTCATGATGGCGGCTTCCAGCCAGCCGCGTTGCGCTGCGGCGACGACGCCGAGAAGCGTGCCGGTGCTTGCGCCGATCGCCACCGCGACGACGGATGTGGAAAGAGAATTCCAGGCGCCCGCCATCAGCATCGACGCGACATCGCGACCGAAGTGATCCGTCCCGAGCAACCCCTGCGCAAGCGGGGGTTTCAGCTTGGCGAGAATCTGGATTTTCGTCGGCGAAACAGGCGTCCAGACAAGCGACAGCAGTGCCACTGAAAACAGAATGCCGATCACGGCACCGCCCAGGATGAGGGGAATTCGACGCCTCGCTGCAGCGCTGCTCATCGCGTCGAGCCTCGCAGGCGCGGATCAATGATCAGATAGGTCAGATCGACGAGGAAGTTCATGATGATGACCAGTGCGCAGAAGAACAGAACCACCGACTGCATGACGACAAGATCGCGCTGGGTGAGCGCCTGATAGGCGAGCCTTCCGAGACCCGGTAGATTGAAGACGTTCTCCACCAGAACGGCACCGGCGATCAGGAAGGTGAATTGCAGGCCGATCATCGTGACGACCGGGATCAGCGCATTGGGCAGCACATGTTTCCAGAGAATGGCGGCGTTGCCGATACCCTTGGCCCGGACCGTGCGAACGAAATCTTCATTCAGCACCTCCAGCACCGCCGCACGGCATACCCTGATCAGCACGCCCGCCTGGCTCATCGAGAGAGCGAGCGACGGCAGGATCAACGCTTTCAAGGCACCGAAGATCCCCGCCCCCCAACCCGGAAAACCACCGGACGGCATCCATCCAAGCGTGGTTGAAAACAACATGATGAGCAGCAACCCGACCCAAAAGCCGGGCACGGATATGCTGGCATGGGAAAAGAGGCCCACGACAACATCGAATACGCCCCCCCGCCGATGCGCGGCCACCACGCCTAGCGGAATTGCGATCGCAACAGAGAGGCTGACAGCGATCAAGGCAAGCGGAAGTGTGACGGCAAGTCTTTCGACGATCAGGCCCATGACCGGAACGCCATAGGTGTAGGACTGCCCCATATCACCGGCAAGAACACCACCCAGCCAACTGACATAGCGCAGCATCAACGGCTGATCGAGCCCCATCTGCTTTTGCAGGGCGGTGAGCGTATCCGGGCTTGCCGAGGTTCCAAGCATGATCGCTGCCGGATCGCCAGGCAACAGGCCCATGACAAGGAAGATCAGGAGCGAAACCGCGAGCAGCGTGAGGATGAGACCGAGCGTGCGTTTGAGGATGAGGGCGGTCATGGAGCGAGATGACCGCAAACTGCGAGGAGATGTCTCATCCCCCTCTGCCCTTCCGCGCATCGACCCCGCAAGGAGGGAGATTGACCTGTGATAACCCTCTCGCCCAAGTTGGACGCGCAAGAGAGGTCAAGCCCACGCCATTCGCCGATCTGCAACCTTGAGGCCGAGGTGTGCGGACTGATGGAGAGGGGTATGAGTGAGCCTTGCTCCATGCCGGTCAGTCTTCCCAGCGAACATCCGTCAGCACGTTGGACGGGATCGGCTCGTTTTGCCAAAGGCCCCGCAGCTTCTTATCCCAGACGCCAAGTTTGGGCATAACGAAGAGAAACAGCGCCGGCACATCTTCCGCCAAGATCTTCTGTGCATCGCCGTAAAGACCGTCCTGCACGTCGGTATCGGACGTCAGTTCGATATTGCGAATGATCTCGTTGAATGTCGGGTTCTTGTAGTTGAAGTAATAGGGATCGCGCGCATAGATATCGATATCCATCGGCTCCGCGTGAGCAACGATGGTCATGTCATAATTGCCACCCTTCAGGACATCGGAGACCCATTTTGCCGGAAACTCGGTAGTTTCGATCGTCATGGTCACGCCGATCTCGGCAAACATCGCCTGCAGTATCTGCGCGCTTCGCTGCGCATAAGCCATCTGCGGCGCTTTCATGGTGAAGCTGAAACCGTTCGGATAGCCGGCTTCCGCAAGCAGCGCCTTAGCCTTCTCGACATTGTAGGGCATCGCGCCGGTCATATCGACGTAGCCGCGATCGTTCGGCGTGTAGTGGCTGCCGATCGCCGTGCCGAAGCCGGACCATGCGCCTTCGATAACCATGTTGCGATCTACGGCCATCATCAGAGTTTGGCGCACACGCTTGTCGTCGAAAGGCTTGCGGACATTGTTCATTCCGGCAACGACCTTGAGTTCGGTGTTGCCGATGACGATGCCGAGACGGGCATCGCCTTCGAACGAGCCCATCAACTCTGGCGCGCCGAATTCCGGGAAGGCATCGATATCGCCGGATTTGAGGGCTGCCGCCTGCGCCTGCGCATCCGGGATGAACCGGAAGGTCGCCTTTTCGAGCGCCACATCCGCATCCTTGTTCCAGTATTCGGGGTTGCGCGCCAGTTCGACCTTATCGCCCTTGGCCCAACTGACGAATTTGAATGGGCCCGTTCCGACAGGCGTCGTCTTGTTGTTTTCCGCGGAATTTGTACCGACCATGACCGAGGCGGGCCAGCCCAGCCAATAAAGCAGGCTCCCCGCCGGCTGTTTCAGCTTCAGGATCAGCGTGTTCGCATCCGGTGTCTCGATCGTGTCGATCGCGGCGAAGAACCGCTTCTGCGGGTTGACCGATGCCTCGCCGCGGGCGCGATCAAGCGATGCCTTGGCGACAGAGGAATCGAACGCCTCGCCGTCATGGAACGTCACACCTTGCTGAAGGTGAAACGAGTAGAGCTTTCCGTCCTCGGAAATCGTCCAGCTTTCTGCCAGTTGCGGCTGCACCTTGCCGTCCTTGTCGATGGTCGTGAGGCCTTCGAATATGTTCTGCCACGTGACCTGACCAATAGCGACGGGTGCCGCGATCGTCGGATCCAGCCCCTGCGGCTCGATCCCCATGCCAAGCACGATGCTGGTCTTTTGCGCCGTATAGGCCGGAGAGACGCCAACGGCGACGGCAAGCCCTGCCCCCAATGCTGCACCCAGCAAGACCCGACGGCAAAGGCGAAAACAGTTGAAGACCGAACCAAGTGTCATGACGTCCCCTCACGATGCAGCATCTGCGGAGCAGAACCGCCCGCCTGCGACAATGTTCCCCCGGTGATCAATTTATGTGTTCACCGCGTTGCGCTAATCGCTACACGAAAGGAAGGGGATGAATCAAGTCGCTATTTCGCGTCGCCGTTCCGCATGGTCTCCTCCATAAAGGCAACGAAGCTTGAAGCCGCAAAAGACAATTCTCGATCAGGCGCGGTGCAAAGCTGGATCGCAGTGCTTACGGCGTTCGAACCAGAAAGCGGCACGGCCACCATTTGGCCTATCCGGATCTCGCGTGAGACCGAAAGCGCGGGCAACAGCGTGATGGCCGCCTTGTCCAACACCAGTTCGCGCAGCAGTTCCAGTGAACTGACAGTAAAGACCGGATCGATCTCGATCCCGGCCTTTGAAAACATCTCGTCTATCGCCTGTCGGGCGGCAAAGGATTTTGCCGGCAGCGCCAGCGCCAAGCCCGTTAGTTCCTCAAGCGAAGCAATCTTTGCTCCGGCCAGCGGATGATCGGCAGCAACAATAACGTCGTAGGCGATATCCTTGCTGACGAGGACATTCACCTGCGAGGGCTGCGGAGCAAACAGCATCAAGGCGACATCGGCCTCAGCCGTCTGCAGAGCCTCCACGGCTTGATTTGCGCTGGTGATTTCCACGTGAAAGTGGATCTTTGGATATCGGAGGGTGAAGCGTGACAGTACGGGCGCCAGAAGATTGAGGGCCGCGCCATTGGCAAAGACCGTCACCTCTCCGCGTTCCAGGCCTTTGAGATCATCGATCAATTGATGGACGAGCGTGAGTTCGCGCAGCGTCTTGCCCGCACGCGCTGCCAGAAGCTCGCCAGCCGCAGTCAGCGTCACCCCGCGGCTGGACCGTTCCACCAAGGGCGTGCCGAAATGCTCTTCGAGATTTTCGATCTGGCGGCTGATCGCCGTCGGCGCGACATTCAGCTTTTCGGCGGCTGCGCGCATGGAACGGCTTCGAACCAGCTCATCGAAATACATCAGAGCGCGTAAATGCATGGCGTTTCCTGTCCAAGCCGTTGCGTCAGGGCTGGACCTGATCGACCATCCAGCACGATCAGGTCTTAGGCCAGGATCATGACGAACTCAATCGCGCCGGAAACCTTCGCTCGCCACCATCAGCTGCCGTGTGTAATCAGCGGAAAACTCTCTCGTTTCCAGCTGATGCACATCCATCGACTCGACGATCTTGCCGCTTTTCATCACCGCCAGTCGGTCGCACATATGACTGATCACCCCGAGATCGTGGCTGACCATGACGAAGGTAAGGTCCCTGTCCTTGCGCGCCTGTTCGAGCAGATTGAGGATTTCCGCCTGGATCGACGCGTCGAGCGCCGATGTCGGCTCATCAAGCAGCAGGATTTTCGGCTCCAGGATCAGAGCGCGGGCAATCGCGATACGCTGGCGCTGGCCGCCCGAAAGCTGGTGCGAATAGCGAAAGCGGAAACCGGTGCCGAGCCCTACCTCGTCCAATGCGCGGGTGATGCGCGCTTCCTTGTTATCCATCCCGTGAATTACCAATGGCTCCAGCAGAATAGAATCCACAGTCTGGCGCGGATGCAGCGAACCATAGGGATCCTGGAAAACCATCTGGACATTGCGGTAGAAGGTCTTGTCGCGCGACTTTTTGCTGTATGTCCGGCCGTCGACCATGAGGGTGCCTTCATCAAAGTGGTTGAGACCGGCGATCGCGCGCAAGAGTGTAGACTTTCCGGAACCGGATTCGCCCACGAGACCGAAGGATTCGCCCTTGGCGACCTCGATGCTGACGCGATCCAGCGCCAAATAGCCGTCGAAGTCCACGACCATATCCTTGGCAGACAGTACGACCGTCATAGACGCCACTCCACTTGGCGTTGAAGAACCGGCAGCGGATGCCGGTGCTCGCCGATCTTCGGCAGACAGTTGAGAAGCCCCTGCGTGTAGGGGTGTTTGGCGTTCTGCAGATTGGCGGATGGAAGCTCTTCCACCACACGGCCTGCATACATGACCAGCACGCGATCGCAGAAGGAAGAGACAAGCCGCAGATCGTGCGAGACGAAAATCAGGCCCATGCCACGCTCACGCACTAGCTTGTCTAGAATATCGAGCACTTCCAGCTGCACCGTCACATCGAGCGCCGATGTCGGCTCGTCGGCGATCAGGAGTTCCGGACCGCATACCAGCATCATGGCGATCATCACACGCTGTCCCATGCCGCCGGATACTTCATGCGGATAGAGACCGAAGACACGTTCGGGATCACGAATCTGCACCGCCTCGAGCATATCGAGCGCGCGCTTCTTGGCTTCGGAAAATCCAATCCGCTCATGCGTCTTCAGCGTCTCGACAATCTGGCGACCGATGGTCATGACCGGGTTCAGCGAATATTTCGGATCCTGAAGGATCATCGCGATCCGCTTGCCGCGAATGGCGCGGCGCTGCTTTGCGGGTGCTTTCAGAAGATCGATATCGCCGAAGCGAAGTGCATCCGCCTCGATCTTCGCGTGGCTCGGTGTCAGGCCCATGATGGCACGACCGGTCTGCGATTTGCCGGAGCCGGACTCGCCGACGATGCCAAGACGTTCCTTGCCAAGGGTGAAGGACACGCCTCGCACGGCCTCGACGAGGCCGGTTCTGGTTGGAAAACTGACGCGCAGATTATCGACGGTTAGAAGAGGTGTCGTCGCAGATGTGGTCACTGGCCGGCCTCCTTCGGATCGAGCGCATCGCGAAGACCGTCACCCAGCAGGTTGAAGCCAAGGCTGACGATGAGAATGGCAGCGCCCGGCATGGCGGCGACCCACCATTGGTCGAGGATAAATCGGCGGCCAGACGCAATCATCGCACCCCATTCAGGAAGCGGTGGCTGGGCGCCGAGACCGAGGAAGCCCAAACCGGCGGCGGTCAGAATGATACCGGCCATATCGAGCGTCACGCGCACGATGAGAGAAGAGAAACACAATGGGATGACGTGTTTGAGCACGATACGCCACGGAGACGCGCCCATCAGCTTCACTGCCGCGATGAAATCGGAATTGCGAAACGTCATGGTCTCGGCGCGCGCGATACGGGCATAAGGCGGCCATGAGGTGATGGCGATAGCAAGCACCGCATTCTCGATGCCGGGTCCCAAGGCTGCCACAAGCGCAAGCGCGAGAACGAGCTTGGGGAAGGCAAGAAAGATATCGGTGATGCGCATCAGCACCGCATCGATCCATCCACCGGCATAGCCTGCCACGGTGCCGACGATGAGCCCGATCGGGGCGGCGATGATGGCGACAAGCACAACGACGAAAAGCGTCAAACGCGAACCGTAGATCAGGCGGGACAGAATGTCTCGACCTTGATCGTCCGTACCCAGCCAATAGCCATCGGTACCCGGAGGCAGCAGGCGAGCATTGCGCAGATCGCCCTGCACTGCGGAGTGCGGTGCTAACACATCGGCGAAGATTGCGACGAGCACGAGCGCCAGAATGATGCCGAGACCGGCAAGCGCAAGTCGGTTTTCGGAAAAGCGTCGCCAGATGACGTAGGCACGTCCAAGCCGGGCCTGCTTTCGCGAGGTCGGGCGGTCGGACAGAAGCCATTCGCGGCTATAGGGTTTCAGTAGAGCATCCGTCATCGGCTGCGCGTCCTTGGATCGAGCGTCCGGTAGAGCAGGTCGGACAGAAGATTGATGCCGATGAAGACAGCGCCAATCACGATGGTGCCGCCGAGAACGGCATTCATATCCGCATTCTGCAGGGAGTTAGTGATGTAGAGGCCCAGCCCTGGCCAGGAGAAGATCGTCTCTGTCAGAACCGAGCCTTCCAGCAGGCCGGCATAGGAGAGCACTATCACGGTCAGCAGCGGTACTGCGGCGTTGCGCAATGCGTGGAACCAGATAATGCGCGTTTCCGATAAGCCCTTGGCGCGTGCTGCAACGACATATTCTTGCGCCAGTTCGTTCAGCATGAAAGAGCGCGTCATGCGGCTGATATAGGCAAGCGAAAAATATCCGAGCAGTCCGGCGGGCAGGATGATGTGGCGGAAGAGATCCCAGAACACATCCCACTGGCCCTGCCACAAGGCGTCGAACAGATAGAATCCGGTCGTGGGCGTAAAGGTAAACTCGTAGACGATATCAATACGGCCCGGATAGGCGACCCAGTTCAGCTTGGCGTAGAACAAGAGAAGCGCCAGAAGGCCAAGCCAGAAGATCGGCACCGAATAGCCAATGAGGCCGATGACGCGCACGATCTGGTCGATGATGCTGCCGCGCTTGACCGCCGCCAGCACGCCAAGCGGAACGCCGAAGATGGCACCGATCAATGTACCAAGCGTTGCAAGCTCGATGGTTGCCGGGAAGACGCGCTTGATGTCGTCCATCACCGGATTGGTTGTGAGCACCGACGTGCCGAAATTGCCCGTGAGAGCCTGTTTCAGATAGATGAAAAACTGCTGCCAAAGCGGCAGGTTCAGACCCAGTTCTTCTCGAACGCGTTCCACCACGTGCGCAGGCGCGCGATCGCCGACGATCGCCAACGCCGGATCGATGGGAATGACGCGACCGATGAAGAAGGTTACCGCCAGCAGCCCCAAAAAGGTGGTGACGACGGTAACGATGAAGCCAAGAACGGCCATGAGGCGCCTGTTGGGACGGCGTTTGCCGTGCCTCGCCCTTGCGGAAGTTTCAACGATACTCAATGGACCGATCCTGCCGGATCATTCCTTGCCGATGTTGAAGACATAGTTGGTGTCGAAGCTCGGGCCGAGTTTGAGGCCCTTAAGCTTGTTGGAGTACCCCGCCACTTCCGTCTGCTGGAAGATGATGACGAAGGGTCCGGTTTCCAGAACCTTCTTCTGCAGATCCTCATAGATCTTGGCGCGCTTGGCGCTATCCTTCTCCAGCAACGCAGATTGCGTTTCCTTCGTCAGTTCCGGAACGTCCCAGGCATTGCGCCACGCAAGCGTCTTGTTCTTGCCTTCGTCGGAGTTGTCGTAGTTGATCGTGAAGGTTTCAGCATTGGAGTTCGGGTCGAAATAGTCCGAGCCCCACTGGCCGATATAGATATCGTGCGTGCGGGCGCGATACTTGGTCAGCGTCTGCTTGCCGTCGCCCGGAATGATTTCAAGCTTGATGCCGGCTTGGGCCAGCGTCTGCTGCACGCTTTCCGCAATGCCGGTCACGGGCTGGGTGTTGCGCACATCCATGGTGACGGTGAAGCCGTCCTTCAGGCCAGCCTTGGCCAGCAGTTCCTTGGCCTTCGCCACGTCGAGCTTGTAAGGATTGTCATTCAGCGCACCCAACTGGCCCTTCGGCAGGAAGGTCTGGTGAATTTCGCCGATGCCCTTGATCAGCGTCGCGCCAATCGCGTCATAATCGACGAGATATTTGAAAGCTTCGACGACTTCCGGCTTCTTCAGGTTCTCGTTCTTCTGGTTGAGGCTGAAGTAATAGACAGTGCCCTTGGGCGCGGAGGTGATGGAGAGACCTTCCTTCTTGGAAACGGCCTCCATGTCGCCCGGCTCCAGGTTACGAGCCACGTCGATATCGCCGTTTTCAAGTGCCAGACGCTGGCCTGAGCTTTCCTTCATGTGGCGATAGACGACGCGCTTCAGCTTCGGCTTCTCGCCATAGTAATTGGGGTTGGCCTCCATGATGACGGCTTCATTGGCTTTCCAGCCGAGGATCTTGTACGGGCCGGAGCCAGCATAGCCGGTCTTCAGGAATTCATTGCCGAAGTCGGTATCGTATTTGTAGTCGGCTGTCGGCGTGACGGCCTTTGCCTTTTCCATCACGAGCTTCTTGTCGACAACCGAGGCAACCGTTGCAGTCAGAACATTCAGGACGAAGCTTGGCGCATAGGGCTTGTCGACGGTCAGCGTGAAGGTATCGGGTGCTGTCGCCTTGGCCTTCTCCGTGACGTTGTCGCCCTTCAGGCCGAACTGCGTCAGCAGGAAGGCAGGCGACTTGTCGAGCTTGATGGCACGCTCGAAGGAGAACGCCACATCGTCCGCCGTAACGGGATTGCCGGAAGCGAATTTAAGGCCGGGCTTCAGCTTGAAAGTATAGGTCAGACCGTCATCCGACGTCGTCCAGCTTTCGGCCAGATCGCCGACAACCTTGGACGTGTCGTTGAGATCGATCGAGACCAGCTTGGAATAGGTGTTGCCGGTGACTTCTGCGGCCGACAGCTCGAACGCCTCACCCGGATCGAGCGTGATGATGTCATCGATAGCGAAACCTTCGACCAGCGTATCGGCAGGTGTAGCGGCAAAGGCCTGTGGCGCGGATAGCGCAATCAGCGACAATGCGGCGCTGGTTGCCAGAATACGGGCCATTTTATTGAGCGACTTCGTCATTGTTCTCCCCTTTATAGGTTTGGTATCACTCTTGATCAGGTCGGCTCATGCCAAGCTTGAGCCAGAACACGCAGCCAGTTTTCCCGGCAAATTTTAGCAAGCTCTACTTCAGAGTAGCCAGCAGCTTTGAGAGCGGCAACCAGATTCTGATTGCCAGCGGCGTCGGCGATTTCTGCTGGCACGGTTGCGCCGTCGAAGTCGGAACCGAGAGCGACGCAATCGATGCCCATGCGCTCGACCATGTAGTCGATGTGGCGCACCATGTCGGACAGCGGCGTGTTTGCGTCGTCGCGCGCATCGGCACGCAGCATCGTCACAGCGTAATTCAAGCCGACGAGACCATTTCGCTCCTTGATGGCATCCATCTGAACGTCAGTCAGGTTGCGGGCGACACCCGTCAAAGCATGCGCGTTGGAATGGCTTGCGATCAGCGGCTGATCGCTGGTCTTTGCCACATCCCAGAAACCTTTTTCGGTAATGTGGGCAAGGTCGATCAGAATGCCGAGTTGGTTGCAGCGCTTGACGAGTTCAAAACCGGCAGCGGTGAGGCCAGGCGCGGTGTCCGGCGACATGGGAAAAGCGAAAGGAACGCCATGGCCGAAGGCGTTATGGCGGCTCCAGACAGGGCCAAGCGAGCGAAGACCGGCAGCGTAGAAGATGTCCAGCGCATCGAGATCTTCATCGATCGCTTCACAGCCTTCCATGTGAAGAACGGCGGCAAAGATGTTCTCGTCCATCGCCTTGCGGATATCGGCTGTAGAGCGGCAAATCTTCCACCCGCCCGCGCGCTCCACACGATAGGCAATCGCCATCTTTTCCATGGCTACATCGAGAGAGGGCTGCCGCTGAAGAGGTGCGGCGAGCGGTGTCACGTAATGGCCGTTTTCGTCCGGCTCCTGTAGAATCAAATCGCCAGAGGGGATGTAGACGGCACAGAAACCACCAGCGAGGCCGCCAGTCCTGGCACGCGGTGCATCGATATGGCCTTGCGACGTTCCGTCGACGAATTCCGCAACAGGGTCCCCGCCTTTTTTTCCATTGTGCCACAGACGCAGCAACACATCATTATGACCGTCGAAAACCAGTTGCATTTCAAGTTATTCCAGGAGTGACGCAGAACTTTATCGTTTCAAACCAGAGGCTTATCGATAGATGGGATGAAGCGAGAAAAGGATGTAGTTCGTCGTGCCGCAATTCAACCATTCCTCGTCGCACGCGATCTAGGACCATATTTCGGGTCTTCGCAAGCTTAAAATTGATGCAGGATGAAATTCTCGCCACAAGCATCAGCTTGCTGGGGAAACTCTACAAACAGAGCGAGAATTAGCCAGAGGCCTGCGCGCGAAACGTTTCACTTTCGCTGAGCAGCCAGCGCCGGAAGAATACGACCGGGATGTGGTTGATGCGCGACAGCGGAGCGACGGCATAATAGGAACTGGGGCTTTTGACCGATTGATCGACAGCCTGGACAAGTTGCCCAGACTTGAGCTCGTTTTCTATCAAGAACAGCGGCATCAGGGCGACGCCGAGACCTGCAATGCAGGCTTGGGCGACACTGGAAAACTGTTCGAAGCGCATGGCGGGCGCTTGATGCGCGACGATACCCACGCTCTTGAACCAGTGATCCCACGCGCCTGGCCTTGATGCCATGTGCAGCAACGGAAGACCGGCGATGTCGTCAGCTTTAGCGATCGGATGACTGCCAAGGAAAGACGGGCTGCAGACAGGCGCGACCATTTCGTCCATCAGGAAAACGCTTTCCGCCGCTGGCCAATCCGGCTGGCCGATATGAATGGCCATATCCAGCCCGTCCTTTTCGAAATCGAACTGGCCGATGCGCGTGGCGAAGTTCAGCGTGATTTCCGGATGGGCCGCAACGAATTTTGGGATGCGCGGCAACAGCCATCGCGTGCCGAAGGTGGGCAGCATGGCGAGATTGAGCGTGTTGGCATGCGTTTTGGTCATGACCTGAAGTGAAGCTGAGCGAATATCGCCAAGCGCAATACCAATAGCTTTGGCATAGGTTTCGCCCTCTCGCGTCAGCGATACGCCCCGCGCGCCTCGCTCGAAAAGTCGGACCCCAAGCTGCTCTTCCAGCGACATGACCTGCCTGCTTATCGCCCCTTGGGTCAGGGAAAGCTCGTCTGCCGCCAGTGAGAAACTGCCAAGCCGCGCCACGGAATCAAAGGCGGCGAGCGCACTGGTGGAGGGCAGGAGTTTGCGGCTGAGTGAGGTCATGGCGCATTCCTATCGGTAATAGCTGGATGAGTAAACATAGCTTGCCCCGCGACGATCGATTGCCAATAATCGCTTCAACAAAAGTGGAGACTTCACCGTGAGCGAACGTGCATCATTCAACTGGCAGGACCCTTTTCTGCTTGAGGATCAACTGAACGACGACGAGCGGATGATCCGTGACTCCGCCGCCGCTTTCGCCAAGGCCGAACTTCTTCCACGCGTTCAGGAAGCCTATCTGTCCGAAACGTCGGAGCCGGAACTTTTCCGCCTGATGGGGCAGGCCGGTCTGCTCGGCGTGACGCTACCGGAAAAATACGGCGCAGCCGATGCAAGCTACGTCGCCTACGGTCTTGTTGCGCGTGAAGTGGAGCGTATCGACAGCGGTTATCGCTCGATGATGAGCGTTCAGTCGTCGCTCGTCATCTACCCGATCTTTGCCTACGGATCGGAAGAGCAGAAGGACAAGTACCTGCCGGGTCTGGTTTCAGGCGAACTCATCGGCTGCTTCGGCTTGACCGAACCAGATGCCGGTTCCGATCCTGGCGGCATGAAGACGCGTGCTGAGAAGATCGACGGCGGTTATCGTCTGCGCGGCTCGAAGATGTGGATTTCCAACGCACCGATCGCCGATGTCTTCGTCGTCTGGGCAAAGTCGGAAGCGCATGACAATGAGATCCGCGGCTTCGTGCTGGAAAAGGGCATGAAAGGCCTATCGGCACCGAAGATCGGCGGCAAACTGTCGCTGCGCGCTTCCATCACCGGCGAAATCGTCATGGATGGTGTGGAAGTGGGCGAAGATGCGCTGCTGCCCCACGTCTCTGGGCTTAAGGGTCCGTTTGGCTGCTTGAACCGGGCGCGTTACGGCATTTCCTGGGGCGTGATGGGCGCCGCGGAAGACTGCTGGTTCCGCGCACTACAATACGGGCTTGACCGCAAGCAGTTCGGCAAGCCGCTGGCTGGCATGCAGCTTTATCAAAAGAAGCTTGCCGACATGCAGACGGAAATCGCGCTTGGTCTCCAGGCATCGCTACGCGTCGGTCGTCTCTTCGACGAGCATCGCATGGCGCCGGAAATGATCTCCATCATAAAGCGCAACAATTGCGGTAAGGCGCTCGACATCGCGCGCCAAGCACGAGACATGCACGGCGGCAACGGAATTCAGATCGAGTATCATGTCATGCGCCACGCGCAGAACCTGGAAACGGTCAACACCTACGAGGGCACGCATGATGTTCATGCGCTGATCCTCGGCCGAGCGCAGACGGGACTTCAGGCGTTCTTCTAAGCATGGCCATTATCCTCAAGACCCGGCCGTTGTGCCGGGTCTTTTGCATTGCAAAATAAGTCATACTTTTAGACCTTAGCGGTTGAAACCGGCGACCAGCGAAATAATATAAGGGGCTCACCGCCGTCCTTGGTTTCGCCGAGGACATCCCGTTCCGCTTCATGCGGCAATCGATTTGCTGATTGACGAATAGCACCGGCGCCCTGCCGGCCGGAAAAAATCGCGAAGGTCCTCACATGCACAGCTATCCCGACGTTAAACTCTTCATCAATGGCGAGTGGCGCGACGCGCTCTCGGGCAAAACAATCGCCGTTTCCGACCCAGCAACCGATGAAATCATCGGCTCCATCGCGCATGCGGAGAAGGAAGACCTTGATCTGGCACTTTCCGCAGCTGATAAGGGCTTCAAGGTTTGGCGCGACACCTCCGCCTTCGAGCGTTCGAAAATCATGCGCAAGGCTGCCGATCTTCTGCGCGAGCGCATTGACTACATCGCTTGGCTGATGACCCGCGAACAGGGCAAGCCGATCGCTCAGTCCAAAGGCGAAATCAATAATGCTGCCGACACCATCGACTGGTTCGCCGAAGAGGCGCGTCGGACATATGGCCTAGTTATCCCGGCTCGTTTCGGCGGCGTCTCCAACCTGGCGATCAAATTCCCCGTGGGCCCGGTCGCGGCTTTCACGCCTTGGAATTTCCCGATCAACCAGGTGGTGCGCAAGCTTTCGGCAGCGGTCGCAACCGGCTGTTCGATCATCGTCAAGGCACCGGAAGAGACACCAGCCTCGCCGGCAGAACTTATTCGCGCGTTTGCCGATGCGGGCGTTCCAGCTGGCGTCGTCAACCTCGTCTATGGCGTTCCGGCCGAGATTTCGGAATATCTCATTCCGCATCCGGTCATCCGCAAGATCTCGTTCACCGGCTCCACTCCCGTCGGCAAGCATCTTGCGGCACTCGCGGGCAAGCACATGAAGCGCGCCACGATGGAACTCGGCGGCCACGCACCCGTGCTGGTGTTCGAGGATGCCGATCTTGAAAAGGCGGTCGAAGTCTCGGCTGCAGCCAAGTTCCGTAACGCGGGACAGGTCTGCGTTGCACCCACACGCTTCCTCATTCAGGATAGCATTGCCGACAAGTTCATCGACGGCATCGTCAAATATGCCGAGGGCTTGAAGGTCGGCAATGGTCTCGATGCCGACACCGGCATGGGACCATTGGCCAATGAGCGCCGTATCCCCGCGATGGAGGACCTGATCCATGACGCCGTCTCGCATGGTGCCACGCTGAAGACTGGTGGCAAGCGTATCGGCAACAAGGGCAACTTCTTCGAGCCAACCGTTCTGACGGATGTTCCGACAAGCGCAAAGATCATGAACGAAGAGCCCTTTGGTCCGGTGGCGATCGTCAACCGCTTCTCCACGATGGAAGATGCGATCGAAGAGGCAAACCGCCTGCCCTTCGGCCTGGCGTCCTACGCGTTTACCGGTTCGGTGACGACGGCTCATGCTCTCGGCCAGCGCGTCGAAGCCGGCATGCTGACAATCAACCACAATGGTCTCGCCATTCCGGAAGTGCCCTTCGGCGGCGTCAAGGATTCCGGCTACGGCACGGAAGGTGGTTCGGAAGCGGTCGAGGCCTATCTCGAAACCCGCTTCGTCAGCCAGATGAACTGATCCTTACTGATCGAAAACCGGCAGACCTGATTCAAACTCCAACCACCTACCGAGACTTGAGGGTGGAACCAACAATGATGCTGAAGCGCCTACAGTGGCGACATTGAAGGCGCTTTTCTCATTGCAAATATTTTCTTGAACCATCGCGCGAAGGAAGCAATTGTTCAATTTTTTGCCACCTCGTCGATTAAGGCGCAGAACAGTCATCTACAGGAGGCGCTAGTTGCATTCGGTTGCGGTCGGAACCTGGACGTTGTTGATCGAAGACGGAAGCCTTCCGCCAATTTACGACAGCTATGTGAAAAGTGCCGCCTTCGTGGATCAAATTGAGCCGAATGCGCTAGAAGGACGCGATCTGTTCTTGGGGGTGTTATGCGATGGAGGCAATCCGCACAGGTTACCTGAGATCGTCATTACTCAGAAATATGAGGATGCCAGTGGAACATTCCATCCCGGCTTCCTCGTCGTTCCGGAGACCTCGATTCTATTCATCGGAGCGGGAGAGCGTCTCTTGGGCTATAACATCCATAAACGAGAAAGGATCTTCGAGGATCGCACCGATTACGGCTTCTTGCGCTGGACACGGCATGAGGACTACGTTCTCATGTCTGCGGAGTTGGAGTTCGGGGTCTGGAGAAAGACCGGCGAAAAGCTCTGGTCAACCTGTGTTGAACCACCGTGGAATTTCAGGGTCTCCGATAAGAATGTCGACCTGGATATCATGGGAGAAGTGAAAAAATTGAGATTAGAAACTGGAGCGGCGGCGCTGGAAGATGCCAGTTCAACACGCGGCATTTAGCATTAGAAAGCTAAACAGCGCTGAGAAGATCGGCCGTAGTGCTCGGAGTTTAACGACCAATTCCGCCATAGCAGAATATTCCTTATCTGAAGAAGTGGGGCAAACTAGCCGGGCCTTTGTCATTTCCCCCCATGCCACTCGGCCAACTCGCGTTCCGCTCTCTCCAACGCGCTGTAATTCAAAAGCTTGCGCAGATACGCGATGGTGATCGCCCGTGTGCGTAAATTATATCGGCCTTCGGCATCGTCCTCACCCGTCGACTGATGCACGTTCAGCTTCTCATAAAGGCTCTGCAAGCGGTTCTGGACACTGCGCAGCGAGAGATTCCGGCGCTTTGCAATGGCCTTGTCGGTCAGCCCCAGCGCCATATCGATCAGAATTTCATATTCCGTGTCAGAAAAACCATGCGCCTTGCCAAGGCTCTTTTCCTGCAAGCCGCGGACTTCGCGGTCGATCACGCATTGGGCCTCGATGAAGATGCTGCGCAGCGCCAGCCGCAAGCGGTCATCGGAGGCGGATTTCAGCACGTAGCCATAAGCCGCCCCTTCGGGCACGATGCGCGAGACGCCGCGAACATAGGCCTCATCCGAATAATTGGACCAGAAGAGGATGCGGGTATCCGGTCTCTCTTTCCAGATGGTGCGGGCTGCTTCAATTCCGTTTCGCTCATTCATCTGCAGGTCCATGACGATATGGGCAGCGCGATTTTCTCGCGCCAGCTTCTCACCTGCACGGCCATTTTCCGCTTCCAGCACCGTACCGCATTCCGGCAAAGCCGCCCTCACCGCCTCGTTGAGATAGGCGCGATGCAGAACGTCGTCCTCGATGATCAAAACATCCATCTTATGCCTCCTCCGGCCTTTCGCTGGTCCCTATCGGCAACGTCAGGGTGATGCAGGTGCCAGTCCCCTCCAGGTGAGAGCCGAGATGAAAATCCGCAGAAATCAGTCGCGCACGGGTTTTCATGTTGCCAATCCCGAGCCCGCCACCTGAGCTGATATCTGCGGGGCAGCCGCAACCATCATCAGATACGGTGACACGCAGGGCGTCATGGGCCTGCGAAAGCTCGACCTCGATCTTCGTCGGCTGTGCGTGGCGAATGGCATTGTTGACCGCCTCCTGAACGATGCGCAGCAATGAGACGGCCACCGAGTTATCGAGGGTATCGACAAGGCCATTCGTGGTGTCGGCGACAGACCAGTCGATCGCCAAACCGCTGTCTCTCACAGACCGGTCGAGATAGGTCTCGATCGCCTGCACCAGACCGAAAAGCTGCAGAATGGAAGGCTTGGCTTCCTCGATGATGCCGCGCAGGTCCTGCATGCATTGTTGCAGGCTTCGCATGACCGGCTCCAGCATTTCGCCCGACACCTCGGTCGCGCGGCTCATGCGCTCGATACGACGGACAAGCCGCGTCAGATCTGCGAGCGTCTGATCGTGTAAATCCATGCCGATGCGCTGACGCTCGGCCTCCAGAGCTTCGGTCAGCTGCAGCGCGCCCAGACGCAAACCCTCTTCGCGGGCATTGGCCTGCGCTTCTTCGATGGCCGAGCGCTTGGCTTGCTCCGCCGCGCGGATCGCGTAGAAATACGGCGCCAAAAGATCGGCAACGGCGCGCGCATTGGCCACATCATCCATCGCATAGGCGTTGGACTGATGGCAGGAGCAGCTGAGTGCTCCGATGATGTCGCCATGCACTTTCATCGGCACGTGCAGACGACTATGCAAATCGAGGTCGTGGATCGGACTGGAGAACGCGCCGTCGAAATGAAAGCGTGGATCGGCGCAGGCATCACCGCTTAAGAGATAATCGACCTCTCCCGACAGGACCGACCGTATTGGGCTGCCAGTCAGAAGCGCCGGCGGCTGGCGGCTCCAGGCACTGGCGAGGCCACTTTCATAGGCAATGTGGTATTTGTCATCGAGCTGCTTGATGCAGACATCCATATGGTCGTGCGGGATGATATGACTGATCTCGGTCGCTACCGCCTGAATGATGGCGTTGAATTCGAGCTGCCCGGCGAGCAGACGCGATATGCCCATATAGTGGTGAAACAGCGTGCTGCTCGGTGTATCCAGCATGTACCGATGCCCTCCCAAGCATCTCCCATAACGGGCGGCGACGTATAGGACGAGCCCGCTCGGCATTCTGCGCCCCGCGAGGCTTTCCGTCTTGCGGGAACCCGCAAGCTTTATGCGTAAATCCGCACGAAGATTGCCGTGATGCGCCTATACAAGCCGGCCCTTCTTGGTCATTTTAGCTCTTACTGGGGAAAGGAGCTCCAGTGCAACGGAATTGCGTTTGCGCCGTGGGGAAGGTTTGCGGCGAAACATATTCCAGGCTCCAAAAGAGCAAGCCACAGGGAGGAAAATCAATGGCTTTTAGAAAGATGCTTCTCGCGTCGGCGGCTGTCCTATGCGCCGCGATGCCGATCACCGCTCATGCCGATACCTCGGCGAAGAAAATCGCGCTTTCCAATAACTATGCCGGCAACTCCTGGCGTCAGGCGATGCTGACGAGCTGGGACAAGATCACCAAGCAGGCGGTCGCCGACAAGCAGGTTGCAGCCGCGGACGCCTTTACGACTGCCGAAAATCAGGCAACGGAACAGGCCGCACAGATCCAGAACCTCATTCTGCAGGGCTATGACGCCATCGTCATCAATGCTGCTTCTCCCACGGCGCTGAACGGCGCGATCAAGGAAGCCTGCGATGCAGGTATCATCGTCGTGTCTTTCGACGGCACAGTGACCGAGCCTTGTGCATGGCGCATCGCCGTCGACTTCAAGGCCATGGGTGAAAGTCAGATCGACTATCTGGCTAAGGCCATGCCGAAGGGTGGCAACCTTCTTGAAATCCGCGGTCTCGCCGGCGTGTCTGTCGATGACGAAATCCATGCCGGCATTGCAGCCGGCGTTGCCAAGAACCCGCAGTTCAAGATCGTTGGCTCCGTCAATGGCGATTGGGCACAGGACGTTGCGCAGCGCGCTGTCGCCGGCATTCTGCCGAGCCTTCCGAACATTGCGGCTGTCGTTACCCAGGGCGGAGACGGTTATGGCGCGGCCCAGGCCTTTGCGGCTGCCAAGCGCCCGACACCGACCATCATCATGGGCAACCGTGAAGATGAGTTGCAATGGTGGAAGCAACAGAAGGACGCCAGCGGTTACAAGACCATGTCGGTCTCGATTGCGCCCGGTGTCTCGACGCTCGCCTTCTGGGTGGCGCAGCAGATTCTCGACGGCAAGGAGGTGAAGAAGGACCTCACCGTTCCCTTCCTCCGGATCGATCAGGACAATCTCGAAGAGAACCTGAAGAACACCCAGAAGGGTGGCGTTGCCAATGTGGATTACTCCCAGGCTGATGCGCAGAAGGTAATTGCGGGCAAGTAAGGCCAGGCATCACCTCCTATCCGCTGCGGCTTACTTGTCGCCGCAGCGGGCATCCATTTTATCGACTATCTCAGACCATTGGCGTTGCTCATGAATGACATCATCGAGAGGCAAGAAGTCGTCGCCGTACG
The DNA here is from genome assembly GCF_037722385.1 of Agrobacterium larrymoorei. Lineage (GTDB taxonomy): Bacteria > Pseudomonadota > Alphaproteobacteria > Rhizobiales > Rhizobiaceae > Agrobacterium > Agrobacterium larrymoorei_C. The sequence goes on along the minus strand of NZ_JBBKAQ010000006.1, from coordinate 293,530 downwards.
CGACGTCAAAGTCGTCTTCGGCGCCGTCAAGGCGTTGGACGGCGCCGATCTCATCATTCGCGCAGGCGAATGTCTTGGTCTTGTCGGCCATAATGGCGCAGGCAAATCCACCATCGTCAATGTCATCAATGGTGGATTGACGCCGCATGAGGGGACGATTGCCTATGGCGGTGCGCCAGGACGCTTAGGCATTTCGGCAGCACGCGCCGGTGGGGTGCGCTGCGTATTCCAGGAACTGTCGCTCTGCCCCAACCTGACGATCAGTGAGAATGTACGGATCATGCATCCCGGGATGAGCGGACGCAACTGGCGCGGCCGTGCGCTTGCCGCGATACGCCAGACCATCGATGAGATCTTTCCCGGCAACGGCATCGACTGCGAAGCGACGATTTCAGACCTCACGATTGCCGAACGCCAGATGGTGGAAATTGCGATCAACTTCTGCCGAACGCCGGACGCGCCGCGGCTCGTCATTCTCGATGAACCCACCTCTTCGCTCGACGCGGGTCTTGCCGAACGGCTCATGGCCTATGTGCGCCGTTTCGTGGGCGACGGCGGCTCTGTACTATTGATCTCCCATATTCTCGGCGAAATCCTCTCGACCGCCACCCGCATCGTCGTGATGAAGGATGGCCGCGTCGTTGCCAATCGGGCGGCCAGCGACTTTACGACCCGCACGCTGGTCGAAGCCATGGGCAGTGTCGTCAAGGATCAGGACAAACAGAAGATCACCCGTCTTCGCTCCAGCGAGAAGGTCCTCTCCATGGCGCCGCGTCGCGGTTCGGAGATTACCTTTGAGGCTTATCGCGGCGAGATCATAGGCCTTGCCGGTCTCGGCGGCCACGGACAGACAGAAGCGCTGCTCGATCTGTATCTGGCAAAGAACAACAGCTGGCTGCCCAGCCGCAAGGCGGACCTTGCCTTCGTTGCGGGAGACCGAAGCCTCAACGGCACCTTCTCGCTCTGGAGCATTCTAAAAAACCTCTCCATAGCATCGCTTCGGGATATTTCATCTGCTGGAATGGTCGACAGATCACGCGAGACCGAACTCGGCACTGAGTGGAAGAAGCGGATCGAAATCCGCACGCCCGATATGGGCAACAAGATCCTATCCCTATCTGGTGGCAACCAACAGAAGGTGCTCTTTGCCCGTGCACTGGCGACAACGGCCAGCACCGTACTGATGGACGACCCGATGCGCGGCGTCGATATCGGCACTAAGCAGGAGGTCTACGACATATTGAGGACGGAAGCGGCACACGGTCGGACCTTCATCTGGTACTCGACGGAAATGGACGAAATTCGCCTGTGCGACCGCGTTTACGTTTTCCGCGACGGCGCCATCCAGGCCGAGCTTGTTGGCGAGAACATTACCGAACAGAATGTGCTGGCTGCATCCTTTTCCGGGGAGGCGCATGCATGAAGATCTCGGCCAACACGCTTCGCCTGATCATTCCCGCCGCATCGCTTGCCTTCCTGCTCGCTGCCGTCTTCTACATGCAGCCGCGGGCGATGAGCTACACGGGCATGAATCTGCTTTTCAATCTGGCAGTCCCAATCGCGCTTGCGACCATCGCGCAGATGCTGATCATGTCGGTCAACGACCTCGACCTATCGATGGGTACCTTCGTTAGTTTCTGTGCCTGCGTGACCGCGACGTTTCTGCAGGAGTCCCCGGTCGTCGGCATCGGTATTTTTGCAGCAGCCATCGCCGTCTATGCGGTGCTTGGCGCCGTCATTCACTTGCGCGCCCTGCCCTCCATCGTGGTGACACTCGGCATGAGCTTCGTATGGGGCGGTCTTGCCGTGCTGATCCTACCCTCGCCCGGCGGACAGGCACCCGCCTTTATCCGCGCCCTGATGACGGCAAAGCCGCCTTTGGTACCGATCGCCATCATTGCCAGCATCGTTATCGCGTTTGTCGCTCATTACATCGTCATGCGCTCTTCCTTTGGCGTTCTGATGCGCGGCGTTGGCGGCAATCTGCGCTCGGTCGAGCGGTCCGGTTGGTCGGTCGTCGGCATTCGTGCTGCGACCTTTGCGCTGGCCGGTTTCTTTGCTATACTGTCAGGCATCGCACTCGTTGGCCTGACGACGTCAGCCGATGCCAATATTGCCTTACGCTATACTCTTCTGTCGATTGCCGGCGTCATCCTGGGCGGCGGTGAGTTTGTCGGCGGGCGTGTGTCTCCGATCGGCGCGGTCATCGGTGCCTTGACGCTGACGCTTGCAGGTTCTTTCCTGTCTTTCATGCGCATCTCGCCGGACTGGCAGATCGGTGCGCAGGGCGCGATCCTCATCATCGTGCTTGCCTTGCGCATTCTGCTCAACCGTCTTGAAAAGCGGGAGAAAAACCAATGAGCCGCCTCGCTGCCTTCACCAAAAAGCCGTGGATTTGGTCCTTTGCCGCGACGGTGGCCGTCTGGATCATCACCGTGATGTTCACCGGCGGCGCAAGCTCCTTCGGTCTTTCCCATGCGGCACTGACATTCGCCGCGTTTTCGGTCATCGTCGGCATCGGCCAGATGTTTGTCATCACGCTTGGGCCAGGCAATATCGATCTCTGCGTTCCGGCCACGATGACGCTGTCCGGCACGCTGGCGCTGAAATTCATGGATGTCTCCGACGGTCTCATCCTGCCCGGGCTGATCGTTGCCATCCTGATCGGCATCGCCATCGGTATCGGCAATTACACGCTGATCAAGCTGTTGCGCATCCCTCCGATCATCGCGACACTGTCAATGAGCTTTATCGTCCAGTCGATCGCCATCTGGTCCAATCGCGGACTTCGCATCAAGCCGCCGGAGATGCTGGCGAACTTCGCCATCTCCAGCACTTTCGGCATACCGAATGTCGCGCTCGTCGCCCTTTTACTCTCGGTGATTGCCTGGGTGCTGCTTGACCGCTCCTTTTACGGACGCTGGATTTCGGCGATCGGCCAGAGCACCTTTGCAGCCCGCATGACCGGCATCCCCGTCGATGGCACACGCTTTATCACCTACGTCTTCTGCTCGGTTCTCGCAGCCATCGCCGGCTATCTTCTGGCAAGCTTCTCGGGCGGTGCTGCGCTCAACATGGGGTCGGAATATCTGCTGATGTCGATCGCCGTCGTCGTCATTGGTGGTACGGCGGTTGCGGGCGGCGATTCCAACGTGCCCGGCATCTGGGGGGCGTCGCTCTTCATGTTCCTGGTCGTTTCGATGCTGAACACCTATGGCTTTGGAGCAGGTGCCCGCCTTATCCTCACTGGCCTGATTATCATTTCCGTGATTTTCCTGGCGAGCGGCCCGAAGGCTACTCGCTGAATCAACTCACCACTCTCAAGCCGATTGACGCTCATGACCAAAGATCAAAGCTCCGTTTATGACATTCGCGACGACCGCTTCCGTCACCTGATCGTCGGCAACGCCGAACTCGAAGAACTCTATTCCGGCTGCCGATGGAGCGAAGGTCCGGTCTGGTTTGCCGATCTCAACTGCCTGCTCTTCAGCGACATCCCCAACCAGCGTATTCTTCGGTGGGTGCCGGATGGCGGAATTTCCGTCTTCCGCCAGCCCTCCAACTTCGCCAATGGCAACACCCGCGACCGCGAGGGCCGGCTGGTCTCCTGCGAACACGGCGGTCGCCGCGTGACGAGGACCGAAGTGGACGGTTCGATCACGGTGCTGGCTGACAGCTATAACGGCAAGCGATTGAACTCACCCAATGATGTGGTGGTCAAATCCGATGGCAGCATCTGGTTTACCGATCCCACCTACGGGATTCTCTCCGATTATGAGGGCTACAAGTCTGAACCTGAGCAGAAGACCCGCAATGTCTACAGGATCGATGCTATCTCCGGCGAGGTGCAGATCGCCGTCGACGACTTCGTGCAGCCGAACGGACTAGCGTTCTCCCCCGACGAAACGAAGCTCTACGTCGCCGACAGCTCCTATAGTCACGACGTTTCGCGCCCGCGCCATATCAGGGTGTTTGACGTAGTCGATGGCGTCAAGCTGACGAATGGTCGGGAGTTCTGCAACCTGGACAGCGGCTTACCCGATGGCTTCCGTATCGACACAGCCGGAAACCTCTGGACCAGCGCCGGCGACGGCGTCCATTGCTTTTCGCCGGAAGGCACTCTTCTTGGCAAGATCAAGGTGCCGCAGACGGTGGCCAACCTGACCTTTGGCGGCCCAAAGAAGAACCGGCTCTTCATCACCGCGACCAAATCGCTGTACTCCGTCTATCTCGCAACGACGGGTGCGCAAACGCCGTAACAGTGGCTCCGAGGCGATCAAATCCATGGTCGCTGGTGATCAGCGCCCAACGTTGAACCTCCGGCAGTTGCGGAGGCTTACCTTACTTTATCGCGGTACTGACGCTGCCACGATCTAACTGTCGATATATCTATCAATCTTTGTATGTCTGCAGATATCAGCAAATAACCTGTTGATTGGCAGCTTGGATTTGCAACACATTGCCTTACATAGCGCTAGGCAGGGGATTTTCGCGCAATTGTAATCTCAACAATTCATGCGATTAAAATAATCGTTATTTCTCAAAAGCAGTAACGTAATTTTTACCATATCGACCTAGCTTGTCTTTCATCAAAGCTTCGATCTTGAGCTTCAGAAGACTTAAGTCTTTCCCACCGCATGATGCGCGGGCCTTCCCGAAAGATGTCGTTACACCCGACCAGCCCCACAACTGCTGCCACTGGCTTTGATCGGGAATTCCACTAAGCCTTGCTGATGAGAAAATTATGCGGATCAAATTGGTCGCTATAAACAATTCCCTTGCACGTCGCGCTACGTTCGGCCTCGCGCTCGGCAAGTTGCAACCACCAACTCTTCATCTCAGCCATTTCGTCGAAGGCCCTTAGTTTTACGTCTCGCGAGCCGGCTATCCCCAGAGCAACGTCTCGAAGCCGTCCTGTAGCATCGTTTGCTGCAGCCTGACATGGCGAACGTTACTCACACCTACCCGCGGCTCGTGCCAAAATCTCATCTCATCAAGAGCGGCCGGCAATGTCGATTGGCACTCGATCGTCGCTGGTGGCCGCGACACCATCATAAAGCGCGCAAGGGACATCTAATATGCGGTTTACGATTAAGCTAAAACTGATCTTGGCATTTGCCTTCATCCTACTCGTTCTCGCAGGGATTTCGACCTACAGCATCCTGAGCCTGGGGACAGTTAATCAAGCTCTTAGTGAAGTGGTGAGCGGGCCGGAGAAACGTCTGCAGATAGCGCTTCAGATCGACCGCAACCTTTCGGAAATTATTCGGCAACAGAAGAACGCTGTCATGGCACGGTCCATGGAAGAGGCGAATGGCTTCCTGAAAGTCGTAACCGACCTTATGCGCGATACCACCGAAACCATTAAGACCGGCCTTGATGGGGTTTCCCAGGAGGGCAAGCCGTACTGGCTCCAAACGGCCGCCGACTTCGAAAAGTTCGATGTGGCTTCTACCAAGCACGATCAAATGCTTCTTGCCGGCGACGCGGCTGGCGCAACCGCCTTCTCCAATGGTGAAATGCGAATGTTGGCAAGAGAGGTGGGCAAAGGGACGCAACAACTCGTCAAGATTCAGGAAGAGCGCGTAGCGTCGATGCTCGCAGATTCCAACAGCCTTTACGAGCAGGTGCGTATGACTCTGATCGTTGCCGTCGGGGTAGCTATCATCATCAGCCTGATTATCGCGGCATGGATCGCGATCGGCATCAGCAGTGGCCTCGGCAAGATCAAGGCGGTGTTGCAAAGCGTCGCGATCGGCAATCTCGATAATGATGTGGCTGTCAAAACCAACGACGAAATCAAGGATCTCGTCGGGACCGTCAACAGCATGACCACGAATCTTCGCGGGACGGCCGAGATTGCCAGCTTGATCGCCGCTGGTGACCTCTCCAAAGACGTGAAGCCTCTCTCCGACAAGGACACGCTTGGCATTGCCATGTTGAACATGGTGACCAATCTGCGTGAAACGACAAGCGTAGCGGACAAGATCTCAAACGGCGACCTGACCGTGACGCCAAAGCCTTTGTCGGAGCGCGACACGCTCGGGATTGCGCTGCAGTCTATGGTTGAGCGCTTGCGCGGTGTCGTCGGCGATGCGCTGGCTGCAGCCGACAACGTCTCATCCGGTAGCCAGGAACTGTCTTCGTCTTCCGAGCAGCTTTCGCAGGGCGCAACCGAACAGGCATCTTCTGCCGAAGAAGCGTCCGCTTCTATGGAAGAAATGGCTGCCAACATCAAGCAGAACGCCGACAACGCCGCTCAGACAGAGAAGATTGCTCGCCAGTCCTCAAAGGACGCAGAGGCCAGCGGTGAAGCCGTGGGCCGCGCCGTCGTTGCCATGCGCACGATTGCGCAGAAGATCTCTATCGTTCAGGAAATCGCGCGTCAGACCGACCTTCTGGCACTGAATGCCGCTGTGGAAGCTGCGCGCGCCGGCGAACACGGCAAGGGCTTTGCGGTAGTCGCTTCTGAAGTGCGCAAACTGGCAGAACGCAGCCAGGCAGCAGCAGCCGAAATCTCCTCGCTCTCTGGTGAGACTGTTCAGGTTGCGACTGAAGCTGGCGACATGCTGAACCGCCTGGTGCCCGACATTCGCAAGACGGCCGAACTGGTGGCTGAAATCTCTGCGGCCTGCCGCGAGCAGGATATTGGTGCAAGCCAGATCAACGAAGCGATCCAGCAGCTCGACAAGGTGACGCAGCAGAACTCCGGTGCTTCGGAAGAAATGTCTGCCACATCGGAAGAATTGGCCGCACAGGCCGAAGAGCTTCAGGCAAGCATCGCCTTCTTTAGGGTCGAACGCGCGGAGAGCTACTCTCGACCGGCAGCGACTCGTCAGCCAGCCGTAGCGAAACGTCCTACAGCTAAGCCCGCAGCACCTATGCGCCAGTCTTCTGCAAACGGTGGCGTCCACGCACAACAGGCTCTCGCAAAGGGGTTCGCCATTGACATGTCGATGGGAGGACCGGACGGAGAAGACGAGGAATTCCGGCAGGTTGTCTAATCGAAAACGATCGAGACATTCCCGATCTTCGCCGTAAATCGATGTCTCGAGATAAGACCGATACTATTGTGCCCGCATCCGACTGAAGATGCGGGCACAATAATTCTGAGCAGAACCAGTTTTGCAGACCCTCGGTCACGACGGGACAGAACTTCATCTGACACCAGAGCCTTTCGCGATCTTTTAGAGTCGCTCCCTACGCTTTAGCTCCGTCTTATGCTGCATGTCGTTATCGCAAATCGCTGCGCACTTTTGCTTGGACCATGCTTCAATCCTGCGCGGTTGGGCGAACGACGATACTGCCGATTTCGACATCTTCTGGCTGGTCGATGGCGAATGCGATGGCTCGCGCGATGGAGTCCGGAGAGATCGCCAATCGCTCCTTCTGTTGGTTGATCATGGCCTTTACGTCCGGATCGGTAATCGATGAATCCGTGAAGCTCGTATCGATAAAGCCAGGAGATACTTCTGTGACCCTCAGCTTAGCGCCAGACTCCTGCCTTAAAGCTTCCGTCGCGGTACGCAGTGCGTTTTTAGTCGCGGCGTAAACGCCCATGGTCGGCACGATCTTCAGGCCTGCAGTAGATATCACGTTGATCACATGGCCTGTTCCTTGCTGCGCGAACACGGGAAGCGCAGCAGCAATGCCATAGAGAGCACCTCTAAGATTGATGTCGATCATCGCGTCCCAATCCTCCACGCGCAGGGCATCGAAGCGCGAGATTGGGCCAATACCTGCATTGTTGACGAGCACGTCGACCCTGTCGAAACACTCGCAGCCTAGACTGATGAGCGATTGAAGGTCAGGCCGCTTCGTCACATCTGTGGCGCGTAAAGCTACCTCACCCCCATGTCTTTCGATCTCCTGAGCAACGTCGAGCAATTCTGTCTTATTGCGCGCGCCAATCACCACGCGCGCGCCGCGTAGAGCGAGATGAAGCGCCGTCGCACGCCCGATTCCGCGACCAGCGCCGGTGATGGCGACGACTTTTCCCTGAATGGTCATGAGGTACCCCTTTCTGGTTTCAGCGTTGCTAAAATAAAGTGGCTTCCGCGGACTATCTATGCTTGATAGGCTTAGTCTTTGTCGTGATCGGCCAAAATCAAAATGAGAGATCCTTTTTCCGAGGTCCTGTCGGTTTTGGAAACGCACAGCGTGCGTGGCACCAGTCTTGAGGCAGGTGGCAATTGGTCCTTATCGTTTGACGGAAGGCTGCGCTTGAAATTCATCGCCGTCTTGACGGGGCGATGCTGGCTCATCCTGGCTGATCGTGATCCGGAAGTGCTGGTTGAAGGAGATGTGATCCTGCTCAGCAACACCTCCTATACAGTCGCAAGTCACCCCGATATCGAACCTTGCGACGGTATGACGCTCTATGCTCCTCCTGGCCACAACACGGTGCGTTTGGGAGATCGTATCGACACAATGCTAATGGGTGGCGGCAGCGGGTTTGCCAGTGTCAACGCTCCATTCCTCCTCGATGCGCTCCCAACATTTCTGCGGATTGATCCCGGTTCAACGCGTGCTCATTCGATCGCGCGGACCCTGTCCACTCTCAAAGACGAAGCGGATGCCGAAAGAGTTGGGGGGAACTTGGTAGCGGAGCGGTTGGCGGAAATCCTTATCGTGGAGGCTATCCGTTCCTACATTTCCACCGACCCCGATAAGAATATCAGTTGGATAGCGGCGCTGGCCGATGCCCGAATAGCAAAGGCGATAAGGCTGATGCATGATGATGTAGCCCGCCGATGGACGATCGACTCCCTGGCGAGGGAAGTCGGCATGTCTCGCTCTTCTCTTACGCTTCGCTTCTCGCAGCGCGTTGGCCGCGCTCCCATGGACTATCTGACCCGCTGGCGCATGATCCTGGCAGAGCGGCAATTGGCGAACGGGCGCAGCATCTCGGATGTCGCGCTTTCCGTTGGCTATACGTCGCAAAGCGCTTTCACCCATGCGTTCAAGCGCGTCACGGGACATACTCCAAGAGGGCGATAAAGGCTGGAGCACTCTGCACTCCGGGGCATCATATGAGTGAGCCGATCAATCGACGGGCGGCTCAATTGTTTGCATGTTGCGTAAAACTGTGCAGAGGTTCTGCAATAGCGGCATGCAATAAGCAAGAGAAAGAGCGTGGGGAGAAAATCCGGGTGATCTCGAAACGCCTTAGCGGTCTGTCATCGACGTGATGCCAATGCCGGTCAGAGCTTCAGCGCATAGGACAAAGTTTCACTCTGCCGGGTGTAGTCTCTCAAGACGGAGGACAAGTTGAAGACAATCTTGCTGATCGCAGGGGCGCTTCTTGTATGCCTGACCTTCATCTGGTTCTTCTTTTTTGTCCCGCTTGGCTGCGGTATGAACCCGACCGGTTGCAAGGAACAGTTTCCCGCATTCAGCGCAATCGGGCTCGTGCACCTATGGCTGCCGCTCGCGGTCGCGTCCCTCCTCATCATCCTGGGACTGCGGCGCTGAAATGGGGCTTTAGAGCCTGATGCTCTGACGCGAAGGCGAAGACGGACAAACCATACGTATCATCCCTGAGCGTCGCGCTTGCGCTCAATCGCATCCCAAAGAAGGCTTGCAACATCTGCGCCGCCAAACTTCTTCACTTCGCGAATTCCGGTGGGAGAGGTGACATTGATTTCCGTCATATACGTGCCGATAACGTCAATACCGACGAAGAGGAAGCCGCGTTCGCGCAGTGCCGGGCCGATGCGCTCGCAGATTTCCTTTTCTCGCGCTGTCAGTTCCGTCGGCTCCGGACGACCGCCCGCATGCATGTTCGAGCGCGCATCGTTTTCAGCCGGCACACGGTTGATGGCGCCGACAGGTTCGCCGTCTACCAGAAGAATGCGCTTGTCGCCTTTGCGCACGTCCGGCAGATATTGCTGCGCGATGTAAGGCTCGCGGAACATCTGGCCGAACATTTCAAGAAGGGACGAGAAGTTGCGGTCATCGCGGGTGGAGTGGAACACCCCTGCCCCGCCGTTTCCGTAAAGGGGTTTAAGGATGATATCGCCCATCTCCTGACGGAAACGAGCGATTTCGGCCACGTCCTTAGTGATCAGAGTTGCAGGCATCAAGTCCGCAAACTCCGTGACGAATATCTTCTCCGGGGAGTTACGCACCCAAGCCGGGTCATTCACCACCAGCGTTTTGGGGTGGATACGCTCCAAAAGATGCGTGGAGGTGATGTAGGCCATGTCGAAGGGCGGATCCTGGCGCAGGTGGATCACATCCATCGTCGACAAATCCACCCGTTCAGGCTCAGAGAGGGAAAAATGGTCGCCATTGATATCACGCAGTTCCATCTGTTCGACGGTCGCGTAAATTTTTCCATCGCGCATCGACAGGCGATCGGGCGTGTAGTGGAAAAGGCGATACCCTCTGGCCTGGGCCTCGAGGCTAATGGCGAATGTTGAATCTCCGGCTATGTTGATGCCGGAAACATGATCCATCTGGATCGCAACGTTCTTGATCTTCGCCATGCGCAATTCCTTTTCAAAAGCCCGTCTGATGTAGGACAGAGCACCTTTAAAGGCAACTGGCGCAGCAAGCGGGATCTTTGAGTTTTATTCACACAGACCCAACCTCTCCCCATTTCAAGGCAAGAGAGTCTTTTGGTGACCGAAACTCTTCACGCCATCATCTGACGGGCGTAGTTATGGACCGCGATGAAGGCGTCTTGCGCACCGGAAACAACGCGACGTTCTTCATCTTCCGTCAGTTCGATCTCGTCGAGCGCTGAGGTGAATGTACGCCAGTGCAAGCCTCTACCCTCGGGTGCCCCTGCAAGATGGCGTGCGCCAAATTCTTCGCCAAGTCCGAGCTTGGCAGCGTCCTTCAGCAGGAAGGCGGCGCCCAGATTGGACCCTTCCACCACATAGAGCCAACCCATTGCCTCTGGCAGATCGAAATTCTTGTCGTTCTGCTGAAAGCGGGCATTCTGCTTTTCCGGAATATCGAGAGACAAATCGTGCAGATCCTGCTCGATAAGACCGATCCGACGGCGTCCTTTCAGGTCCGGAAGAAGGCCGTCGAGGGTCGCATTGAAGAAAAGCGCATCGAGATCCTTATGAAACAGATACTGCGTCTTCACGAACTTGCCGAAGTTTTCGCGGCTTTCGAACGGCTTGGCGGTCATGATGAAGCTGTCGAGCGCACCATGCGCGTCACGTGTGCCCGCTTTCAGGCGCTTCGTGCGGCTAGGTTCTATCTGGATTTCATCCACAATGGGGCTCACGCTGTTCATGGTCTATGGTCGTCCCGTTATCGACTTGCGCTTTCATCAGCGTGTTTGCACATAAAAATCTTTCCTTTTAAAGTCAAATTTAAATGCACTACAGCTTCGGACTTTCGGCAGCGACTGCCGTGGTCCTAGCACGTCTTCCCGATTGGTGGAACTATCGCGTGCAAAGTCAAACCACGGCCTCAGGAGCAGCGTTTCTCCTGAGGCCGCGCTTTTATGATCACGGGATGATGGAAACTGTCATAGGTGATAGCGGCTGATCCCAAATGGCCGTATCAGAACTCCGTCCATTCAGCCTTCACCGCTGCATTGCCTTGCGAGACGAATTTCGGCGCCGATCTCTGGACAGACGACTTGGCCGTAACGGGTTTGGATGTCACCATGTTGGCGGGCGGCCGGTCGTCGAAACGGAACTGCTCAAGCAAGGTGAAGAGCGCTTTTGCTTCCGCTGCAAGACCGTGGCTTGCGGCCGTCTGCTCTTCGACCATGGCTGCATTCTGCTGCGTGCCCTGGTCTACGAGATTGATAGCGCGGTTGATGTCGTTGAGGGCTGTCGACTGCTCGCGAGCCGACTCGATGATCGCGCCAATGTCCTTGTTGATATCCTGAACGTTGCCGGCGATCTCCTGAAGCGCTTCACCAGCCTTGCCGACCAGCGTGACACCATTGGCGACCTGGGCGCCTGAAGCGGTGATCAGCGTCTTGATTTCTTTCGCCGCGGAGGCAGAACGTTGCGCCAATTCTCTGACTTCCTGGGCGACGACAGCAAAGCCCTTTCCGGCTTCTCCGGCACGTGCAGCTTCAACCCCCGCATTCAGCGCAAGCAGGTTCGTCTGGAAGGCAATCTGGTCGATCACGCCGATGATGTTTGAGATCTCATTCGATGACTGGTTGATCCTGTCCATCGCTACCATGGCTTCGTTGACGATCTCGCCGGACCGGTCTGCATGCGCTTTCGCACGCCCGACAAGCTGACCGGAGTCTTCGGCGCGTTGGCTGGAATCTTTCACCGTAGTGGTGATTTCCTCAAGTGCTGCCGCCGTCTCTTCAACCGAAGCTGCCTGTTGTTCCGTCCGTTTTGCCAGATCGTCAGCAGAAATGCGGACCTGGTGCGCGCCTGCAGAAATCGTCTCGGCATTGTTGCGCACGGTCGCCATGGCGTCCCGTAGTTTTGCCGAGGCAGCATTGAAGTCGCGACGCAGCCGGTCGAGCACTGAAATGAAGGGCGTATCGATCGTTTGTGACAGGTCGCCGTTGGCAAGGTTCGTCAGCGCGTTCGCCAGTCTCTCGACGTTTTCAACGCGGTCCGTCACATCGGTTGCGAACTTGACGACCTTAAACACCCGTCCCTTGAAGTCGAAAACCGGATTATAGGATGCCTGAATGTGGACGTGGCGGCCGCCTTTGCCCAGACGCATGAACTCGTCGGCGATGAATTCACCAGCATTAAGCTTGCGCCACATCTCCATGTAGGCCGGGCTCGCCGCATACGCTGGATCAACAAACATGCTGTGGTGTTTGCCGACCACTTCCGAAGCCGTGTAGCCCAGCGCCTTCAGGAAGTTCTGGTTTGCAGACAGGATCGTACCATCTGTCTTGAACTCGATCACCGCCTGGGCTCTCGAGATTGCCTCTATCTTCGAACCCGTATCGATGCCGTGCATCTTGGTCTGTGTGATGTCGTTGGCAAACTTGATGATCTTCAGCACCTTGCCGGCGCTGTTCTTGATCGGATTGTAGTTGCCGCGAATGAAGATTTCAGTCCCGTCCTTGGCAAGACGCGTAAACTCGCTACAGATGAACTCTCCGCCGCGCAGTTTATTCCAGAAAGTCTTGTAATCGGCGGATTGCGCATAGTCGCCGTCCAGGAAAATGCTGTGGTGTTTTCCCTGAAGCTCAGCCTGCGAGTAACCCATCAGGTCACAGAAGTTTTTATTGGCCTTGAGGATGTTACCATCCACGTCAAACTCGATGACGGCGAAGGATAGATCGAGTGCATTCAAGATTTTTGCGGCATCGGAATTGAAAAAGAGCGCCATGGGGTGTGTTCCTGAAGTACGGTGTCACACATCCTCTCATGTCGAAGTTAATAATTTAGTGAAGAAACAATTTCTACCCGCTAATTAAGTTTTACAGTCAAGCTGGATATGCATCACCGCTTTGACGCGATGTGAGGAGACCTTTGGATTGGAAAACAACGTCACTCCCCTCCCCTCATAGATCAATCAGGGCGATGCCCAGTTCCGGTTTCTTGCGGCGACGCAGCGCGACGGCACTTTCGCGGATAATGATCTCCAATGTCGGATGGACGATACCACTGATAAAATGCCCGCCCTTGGTCGAGCCATCGGCAAAACCGAGGACGGCATGCATGTGGACGCTGGCATTTCCTTCGTCATCGACAGCCACGTCACCAATGGCACTGAGCACTTCCGATTGGGTATCGACCGGAATGTCGATGTAGCTTTTCTGGGTAAAGTTGAAAAAGCCTAGCTTCGCCTGCCTAAAGGCACCAATTGCTGTCAATGAGGCTCCGGTGATGTTCTGCTCCTCACAGAACTTGGTGATGGCGCCGAAGGCTTCCTCGCCATCCTCCAGAACCAGAACGAAGTTTCGCTCGCTCCAGGGATCACTTCTACCAAGCTCTTTGCTCTCCATGTCACTGCCTCTCTGCCGTTTAGAACCACAAGGACAACTGGCCGCATGCTTTCGAGGTTCCTTGAGAGGAACGATGTCGCTGCAAAGCTCGTTGAAGGAGGATAAATCAGAGGAGGGCCAGATGGCACATATCGAAGACGACACGAGCAAGGTTTGGGATCTGGCTGACAAGATCGGCTTTTGCATGCTGACGACGCAGACCGGTTCCGATCTTCGCGCACGCCCTATGGCGGCCCACACGGAGCGGTTGGAAAATGCCTTCTATTTCCTAACCGATGTTGCAAGTCATAAGGATGAGGAGATCGCACGATATCCAAATGTCTGCCTCGCTTTCGCAGATTCGAAAGGACAGAAATACGTCTCGATTTCCGGCGTTGCTGAGGTGCAGAACGACCGTGAGCGCATTCGCGACCTGTGGTCGACGCCGGCGAAAGCTTGGTGGGACAGTGCGGAAGACCCGTCCATCCGCGTTCTGAAGGTTACACCGTCGTCTGCTGAATATTGGGACAGCCCCGGCACCGTCATCAGCTACATCAAGATGGCAGCGGCAGCCGTAAGCAACACTCGCCCCGATATGGGCGAGAACGCCAAAGTCGATATGTAAAACACCAATGGCCAGCGGATCATCGCTGGCCATTATTTCTATTTAAAGCCAGTCCTACGCCGCGTTCAACTTCAGACCGGCTCGACCTTCATCTTCAGGCTCGTTTTTGGCCTTAACGTTACCTTCATCAGTGGCTCAGGCGCACCGCTATCATTTTTCAAGCGAAGCTTCTGAAGAATGACGGCGAGAACAGCAACGGCCTCCATAATGGCGAATGCGTTTCCGATGCACACACGCGGACCTGCTCCAAAGGGCATGTAGGCATAGCGGTGGCGAGCTTTTACGGCCTCCGGCGTGAACCTCTCAGGATCAAACGTCTGAGGCGCATTCCATATCGCTGCGTGGTGATGGACAGCGTAGATCGGAACGAACATAACGGTCCCTTCCGGCACATGGTAGTCGCCAAGTTTGAAGTCTTCGAGCGCCGTCCGAGTGATGATCGGCGCCGGTGGGTAGAGCCGCATCGCTTCCGAAAACACCTGTCTCGTATAATGAAACTGCGCGATATGGTCCGGCTCCACTTCGCCGCCTTGCGTTACCTCTTCGATTTCCGCCAACACCCGCGCCTCGCATTCGGGATGTCTCGCCAGAAGATCGAATGTCCAGGCAAGACCGAGGGCCGTAGTCTCATGTCCCGCCGTGATGAAGGTCATCAGATTATCGATGATCTCAACATCGGTCATCATGCGCCCGGTTTCGGGATCGGCTGCGGACATCAGCATGGAGACGAGATCATGACGATCTGACGGGGTATGTCGGCGCTCTTCCAAAACGCTCATCAGACTTGAGCGTAGAAACTCCACCGCCTTCCTCGCGCGTCCTCTCCCTGGATAAGGTGTCCACTCTGGCGCACGGACGACACCAAGTGCAAAGGTCCAGCCGCTGGGTCGAAGATAGTCGGTGATGCTGCGCTCGACACGCCCCACATCAATGCCGTGACCGCCCGACATCATCGTTTCAACAATGATATCGAAGGTTGTCTTCATCATCTCGTGACCAATATCGATAGTCTCATCTCGGTCACGCAACAGTCGGTCACGCGTTTGTCGCGCAGCATCAAGCATAGCTGGCTGAAGGTCCGTCAAGGAGGATGGGCGAAAGGCGCTGGCAACCGACTGACGTTGCCATTTCCAATGCGCTCCATCGGCAGTCAACAATCCCGATCCAAGTGCCGGTCCAAGCGCGCGACGAACTTGGTCGCCTTTCCCCAACACATCCGCATTCTTGACGAGCGCCTCGTGAATGAGCGCTGGATCAGAGATGTAGATGCTGACCCTTCCAGCAGTTCTCGAAAATACCAGCGGTTCGGTAAAGACGGCTGGCGGCAATGCATCCAGCGGATTGCGGATGAGTGCTAGCAGCGCTTTTGCTGTCGAGGTCTCCATCACCGGCCCCATCGGCTTCAATGATAGGCTTTGGTCGTTCAATTGACTGCTCCCTGTCATTCACTCTCGTTCCTTTGATATGGGAAGCCCTGGGTGGATTACGAATGTCATGAGCAGCTTATGTTGGTCCTATGGATCAATTCTCCCTCGCCCTGAGCTTTTCAGGGAAGCGTATTGCGCGGCGCAAAGAAGGTTCTCAGCACAGCAATGGCGGTCGGCTGGTGCTCTTTGAGATTTTAGATCGGAGAAGCGCCATCAGCATCGGTTTCACGCTGAAGTTGTTGCTGTGCGTCTTATTGATCAAGCTTCTAAGGTAACCACCGGCCGAGTAGATCTGCTCGGATCTTTCCAAGATACACGCTATGATTGTGTATGTAGCCTGTGAGCCTACCCGTTTCTCCGCTTCATCGTAAGCTGACTGGCTGATGGAGAGCATGGTTTTCACAACGTTTGCAGCGCTTTTGAGGTCTGTCCAGCTCCTGACCGCGCCATTCGGGCCGTAAAGCGATATTTCCGGGCAGGCTCTTAGCACCGTCTGGAGATCATATTTTTCTTCGCTAACAGTTCCGTCATCTTTCATGCCTAAAGTTGCCTCTGGCGCAGATTGAGTTGTTGTAAGCATCTCGGTTTCCGGGACGCTCGCGTTTTCCACAAGGTTGGCATCTTCAAAATAGGATTCGGATTCTGAACTCTGTATAAGCCGCTCATTTTGATAGGCATTGGCGCTTATTTTTTCAATTTCTACCTGTTTTTCCAAAAGCTTAGAGAGTTCATCGCGAATTTCGTTCAGTTCTTCCAGAACAAGGCTGAGCTGCGGCGCTCTGGTCTTGCGATCAAGCTTGGACGTGATGACAATTTGACGTGCGCGAAAGACGTCAAATCTCTCATTGTCCGATCCCTCTGCCAGAAGTTCGATGAATTTGACGATATCACGTCGGCAGAGGCTGATCCTTTCACGAAGACGCTGAAGTTGGAGACGCTCTTCGGCTAGCATTTCTGCAATGACTTCAATTTCGCTGGCGCGCGTGATGAGAGGTGACAGCGAAAATCCGAAAGCATCGCTGATACTGCCAGCGCGGTTCTTCCGGGCATATCGCTTCCCATTTGGACTATCCTTGCGCAGAACAAGACCCGCGTCGACAAGCGCTGCGAGATGCCGGCGCAGTGTCTGTTCCGACATCCCATGAGCGCGTAACGATAGCTGTTCGTTAGATGGGAAGACCACCAAACCATGTTCGTCGGACAGTTCTGTCTTCGGATAAAAGCTCAGAAGTGCATTGAGAACGGCAAGAGACCGATCCGAAACGCCAAGAACGGTTCTTGCTTCGCATATGCGACGGAACAGCTTCCATTTGTCGACGGACTGCTCCGCCTTGATGCGTTGGGACGCAAATTGGTGCGCGAGTTGGGCATAACTTACTCCTCGCCGCCCAAAGGGCGTCGTTACAATATCGCTATTCATGTCTCTCACCTTCAAAAAGGCAAAAGAAAATCGCTCACCGAAAAGATTTCGATGCCAAGACTCTTGACTATGATTCGCGGAAATGAGATTCTTCGGGTGCTTAAATCAAAGAAAGGCTTCCGCGCGGCAACGTTCGGGGGCTTTTTTCTTTTGGGCCAAATGCTCCTGTTTCTGTTTCAGTCGTTGGTTTCGTTAAAGCGCGTCGACTTTTCTAAAATCGGTACCGCGCCTTGATATGGTGTTCAAACTCGTCACTCACTCGAGAGCGCAATCGACCCCCGTGAGATGGGCGATGTTACTGTTTGGAGCGGTACTCCTCGAACAAAGTTTGCAGGTGCTCCAGAACAAAAGATGCGAACTCAGGTGCTTCCTTACGATCAATGGAGATGTCGATCTTCCGGTCTGTCTCCACAATCTTCGCAAGTTTCTGACCGCTCTTGGACGCCAGAACGCCGTTGCGTTTCGGTTCTACCTTCGGCTTGAGATATTCCAGCAGCGCCTTGAAACGCTCTTCCGACGCTAGCCTTTCGATGCGATCCTCTTCGAGGAAGGAGCGAGCGACATCGTTTACCTTTGATGACGTTAGCTGATCGGCGAGATCCATCCAGTTGCGTCTGCCGACACCGTGCGCCGGACCAATCTTGTCGACGATGTCATCGGGAATGCGCCCCACGACCGAAAGCATGTTGGAAAGGTCGCTCTTGTAGAGAGACATTGCCGCCATGATGGTGTCGCGGGAGAAGCGGAGCTGCAGCTTCTGGGCAAAGCGCGCCTTCTCGATATAGCTCAGATCGCGGCGTTCGTTGTTTTCCTGCCCCTGTGCGACGACGAGCTGTTCATCCGACAAATCTCGGACGACGGCACGAACGGAAATGCCGATCTCCGCAACGGCACGAAGACGACGATGTCCGAAGGCGACCTGATAGCGACCGGGTTTGTCTGGATGTGGGCGGACCAGGATCGGAACCTGTTGCCCCTGCTCACGGATAGCTTCGACAAGTCCCACATCCGCCTCGCGGGAGGCCGGCATGCGGTCAGGAATGAACGACGGATCGATATCTGCAGGATCAAGGGCAACGATCGCGAGACCTTCAGCGAGCTTCTTCTCGATTTCTTCTGCGCGTTTGCTGCGCTCCGAGACTTCATTGAGCGACTGGCCGATCATCCCAACGGGTGAATTGACGGTATCTGTAACCAGATCCGGCGAGCCAAGAATAGGACGGATACGCGGGCGCGGACGTTCCGCAGCAGCCTCGTTGTTATCGGCGCTGTTACCACCGAGATTGGCGAAGATTTGCTTTCTGCTCATGCGGTTCTACCCCACGCTTTTTTAATCAGGCCTTCAATTTCGGCATTCACATTGGTCATGGCTTCCAACGCACGGTCATAGGTCGACCGGGTGAAGAGTGTACGCTCGACTTCGAAAAGGGTTTGATTGGTCAAACCGGCATCCGAGATCGCCGTACTCTTCAGCATCGGATGGTTCAGAACGTTCTCGCCGAAGATGGAACGCAGGAACGCGACCATCTGGTTTTGCGGTCCATCGCTCGGCTCGAAACGGGTGACGAGATATCGCATCCAGTGATAATCGGAGCGCGCGCCGGCACGACCGATTTCGGAGAGAAGGTCGCCAGTCATCGCCAGGAATTGGTTCATGGACATGACGTCCAGCATCTGCGGGTGAACCGTGACGAGAACCGATGTGGCAGCTGTTAGGGCTGAGAGTGTCAGATAGCCGAGCTGCGGTGGGCAATCGATGACAACGACATCGTAGAAGTTCTGCACCTGCGCGATCGCCTGACCGATGCGGGCAAAGAACAGCGTATCGCCAGGTGCCCTGCGCATCAAAGCACGCGGGGTATCGTGCTCGAACTCCATCAGTTCCAGATTGCCGGGAATGATGTGGAGATCCGGGATATAGGTCCCACGGACGATTTCAGCGACAGGGCGCTGTTCGTCGTCATATCGGATAGCACCGTACAACGTCTCGTTGGGGCCGACATCCAATTCAGGCTGGTGGCCGAAGAGGGCGGAGAGACTGGCTTGCGGGTCAAGGTCGATCGCGAGAACACGATAGCCGCGCAACGCCAGATACTGAGCAAGATGGGCAGAGGTCGTCGTCTTGCCCGAGCCGCCCTTGAAATTCATCACTGCAACGACCTGCAACGCTTCACCGTCACGACGATGCGGCAGGTAACGCCGTGTACCGCGAGCACCCTGATCGAGATGTTTGCGGATGGCGTGGATGTCATCGACGGAGTAGCTACGGCGACCTCCACTTTGGGAGGCGCTGAGATCCGGCATCTCTGCCGCGATCTGCCGCAAATAGGCCTCGCCGATACCGATCAGCTTTGCCGTTTCGGAAGGAGAGAAGGTGCGCATCGTCTTTTCGGACAGCGGCGCAAATGTGTGAGCATTGTGCGCCTGAAGCTGTGCAGACAAAGCTGCCGAATGCTGTAATATGAGGCTCGTCAGATCGGGCGCTCTTTCAGCAATGTTTGGGTCGGCACCAGGTGTCATTTCTCTTTTTCCGCTCGTTAGATCAGTTGCGGTTTTTTCCGTCGAAATCGGATTTTTCCGCAACTGGGATATAAGCGCCGATTCTCTTTTTGACGCAATAGGCATTTCTCAGCCCAAACATGAATCTTTTCAGCGCTATACAAGGGCATGTTGAATCAAAAAATTGGTTTTCACCGGGCAGCGGGGTTGCGCGGCCGGAACTCTTTTTGCCGTGTTAGCCGCGGCTAACCGATTTTTATCGGCGCTCGGCGACAAGCAGTCTGTCCTGTATGTGTCAGTGCTTTCATTTGCTTTTTGCGGCGGTGTACGCTTTGCTGGCCATGTAATATCAAGGAGGCCAATATGATCTATGACGTCGCGGTAGTGGGATCCGGATTTTCAGCGATCAGTCTGGTGACCAATCTTTTGCAACTGCTTCCCGCTGGAACATCGATTGCCGTCGTCGGTGATGATGCCAGCTTCGGCAGAGGGACGGCATATCGTACGGAATTACATCTTCATCGGCTAAACGTACCGGCGGCGCGAATGAGCGCTTTTTCCGACCGGCCCGATGACTTCCTCAACTGGCTGAAGAGTCGGGGGCGGGATGTCGCTAGCTCGGGTTTTGCAAGCAGAAATGATTATGGGCTTTATTTGCGTGACACGCTTGCCGCGCTTCTCCGAGATCAGAGACAGCAAATTCGGGTTGACTTTATCAAAGCCAAAGCAATGTCTTGCTCCGTACACGATGACGGGCAGGTTGCGTTTCGCCTCAATGACGGAAGCTCGCTAATTGCCAGCCAGGCAGTGCTATGCCTTGGCGTTGGCACAGCCAGTTTGCCGCGGCTAACTCGAGACGCCGACATGGCGCTATTGCGCCGCGTCGTCCGAAACCCATGGCGCCTCAATTGGCTCTCCAAGGTTCAGCCCGATGACACTGTCTGTATTCTTGGCTCTGGTCTAACGATGATTGACCAGGTTTTATCGCTGAGGAATGCTGGGCATCGCGGAAAGATCCACGTCATCTCTCGCCGGGGCCTTGTTCCGCATAGTCATAGCACGTCTCCCGTCGCTCCTGTAAGCCCGAAGCTTAGCGGAGATTGCAGCGAGATCAGCCAAATCCTTGCCGATCTGCGAGGGATCGTGCGGGCAGGCGCTGAGTGGCGTGCGGTTATGGACGGCCTTCGCCCACAAACCCAAGAACTCTGGCAATCGCTTGATGAACAGAAGCGGGCGCGCTTCCTTCGCCATGCACTCGCATGGTGGAATATTCATCGGCACCGGGTAGCGCCCCAAGTGCATGAAGTTTTCGATGCGCTGCTCGAACAAGGAGTGGTCGAAGTTCACGCTGGCTTCGTACAAAGAATTGCCAAAGGGGAGGGGGGACCTTTCCTGACCTACCGCAAACGGGGCGGAACGGACGAGGTCAGAATGGCGTTCGACTGGCTGGTAAATTGCACCGGAATGGAGCGTGCGGGCGTCGCCCACTCGCCACTTCTGCAACAGATGGTCGCGGACAAGCTAATCGATACCGATCCGCTCGGGCTGGGCATTCGGGTCGATGCGCAGTCCCACGTTCTCACTCTTGATGGGCATGAACAGCCGCGGCTCTACGCGGTGGGTGCCTTGACAGCGGGGCAGTTTTGGGAAATTACTGCTGTGCCCGACATACGTGTGCAGACTCAGAAGGTTGCCAAAGCGATCAGCCAAATCGTTCAAATCGAGTCACCGCAGAGCGGCCCAAATTCAGTGAAACAGGCGATACGAAGTGCAGAAAGCAAAGCGTGACTTTGCTTGGATATGATGCTTTTTGTCGTTTAATAACAGAGTGATAAAAACGCTAAATTTTGAGTAAACTTTGGTCGAATTTGCGTCCGGGCTGGCTCTCCAACCCGGACGTTTTTCGTTACGGACGCGGCGATCAAGCAGCCCGATGAAGAGCGTCACCGATCATCGAGACGATCGTGTCGATCTGGTCTTCCTCGATGATCAGAGGAGGAGACAGCGCAATGATGTCGCCGGTGACGCGGACGAGAAGGCCCTTCTTGAAGCAATCGACAAAGACATCGTAAGCACGCGTTCCTAGCGCGCCGTCGCGGGGCGCAAGTTCGATGGCACCGACAAGGCCGAGATTGCGGATGTCCACAACATGTGGTGCGCCCTTCAATCCGTGAAGCGCATCTTCCCACTTCTGCGCCAGAGATGCCGCGCGTGTCAGTAGCCCTTCTTCCTCATAGATCTCCAGCGTCGCAATGCCGGCTGCGCAGGCAACGGGATGGCCAGAATAGGTGTAACCGTGGAAGAGTTCGATCTGGTTCTCCGGGCCGTGCATCAATGCGTCATAGACGTAGCGCTTTGCGAACACTGCGCCCATCGGGATCGAGCCGTTGGTAATACCTTTAGCCGTGGTGACCAGATCTGGAACAACGCCGAAGTAATCCGTGGCGAATGGCTGTCCGAGGCGGCCGAAGCCGGTGATGACCTCATCGAAAATCACGAGGATGCCATGCTTGTCGGCAATGGCACGCAACCTTTCCAGATACCCTTTCGGTGGCAGAACGACGCCGGCCGAACCCGACATAGGTTCGACAATCACCGCGGCAATCGTTTCTGCGCCGTGAAGCGCGACGAGGCGTTCCAGATCTTCGGCAAGCTCCAAACCATGCTGTGGAAGACCCTTGCTGAAAGCGTTGCGCTCCACATCGAGCGTATGGCGCATGTGGTCGGCAGGGATCTGCGGGAAGACGCGGCGGTTGTTGACGAGACCGCCGACCGAGATGCCGCCGAAGCCGACACCGTGGTAACCCTTCTCACGACCGATGATACGTGTGCGCGTTCCCTGACCGATCGCGCGCTGATAGGCGATGGCGATCTTCAGCGCAGTGTCGACCGATTCAGATCCCGAACCGGTGAAGAAGACACGGTCAAGCTCGGCAGCGGCACCGCCCGGCGCATGCGCGGCGAGCTTTTCGGCAAACTCGAACGCGATAGGATGGCCCATCTGAAATGTCGGCGCGAAATCCATCGTGGAGAGCTGGCGTTCGACAGCCGTGGAAATGCGCTTGCGGCCGTGGCCAGCATTCACGCACCACAGGCCGGCCGTGCCATCGAGGATCCGGTTGCCGTCGATATCGGTGTAGTACATGCCTTCAGCACTCGCCAGCAGACGAGGTGAAGCCTTGAACTGGCGGTTCGCCGTAAATGGCATCCAGAAATTGGAAAGGTTTGGCATGTTGGGTTTGCTTTGATGGTCCATAAGGGTCCCCTTGACTTGGATGATGCATCCATCCGCGACTTTATGGCCGCAAACAAGTCCTTTTCTGTTCAGCCCTAAGCTATTGTTTTAACTGAGCAGGAGAGTGTATGTTTGCGATATACCGAACATGTGAAACGCGGAGATTTCAATGAGCGTCGATATTGGCAACAGATTGCGTCATCTTCGGTCGATACACAAGTTGTCGCAGCGTGAGTTGGCAAGACGAGCAGGAGTGACGAATTCGACGATTTCGCTGATCGAGTCCAATTCTGCCAATCCGTCCGTTGGCGCCCTGAAGCGAATCCTGGACGGCATCCCGATCGGTCTCGCGGAGTTCTTTGCTTTCGAGCCAGACAAGCCGCGCAAAGCCTTTTATGCTGCCGAGGAACTGGTCGAGATTGGCAAAGGGCCGATTTCTTACCGGCAGATTGGCGACAACCTGTTTGGAAGGAGCCTGCAGATTCTCAAAGAATGCTACCAGCCCGGCGCCAGTACCGGCCGTGTGCCTTTGGTGCATGATGGGGAGGAGGGCGGCATCGTGCTTTCGGGCCGACTGGAGGTGACCGTGGATGACGAGCGTCGCATTCTTGGGCCGGGTGACGCCTATTATTTCGAAAGCAGACGTCCGCATATTTTCCGTTGCGTCGGGCCGGTGCCGTGCGAGGTGATCAGTGCCTGCACGCCACCAAGCTTCTAACGCTATAGCTCAATTAGCCGACGAAATGATCGCTTTCGATCTAGGTCAAGGCGGAGCCGAGCTTTCGACAAAAAATTAGATACCCTGGCTCAGTCCTCACCAGGATAGGGATTTGCCTTCGTCAGCTTTGCCAAGTGCACGCTGTTGCGCGCCAGCATGTCGACAGCCTTGGTCACTGTTTCGGGAATGTGCTCCAGATCGGAAAAATTCGTGCTGCCCATTGCTTCGCCCACCCAATAGGCCACAGCGTTCGGGGCAATCGTAAAGCCGACATCGTTCAGGGCTTGATAGAGTTCAGCGGAGACATGATGGGCGCCGTCTTCATTGCCGACGACTGCAACAGCGGCAATGCGTCCGTAAGATACCATTCGGCCAGCGTCGTCAGTCTCTTCAAGAAATGCATCCATACGTTCCAATGCACGCTTGGAAACGCTACTTGGCTGTCCAAGCCAAATTGGCGTGCCTAGGATGAGAATGTCCGCGTCGAGGATCTTCTGGCGAATGGACGGCCAGTCGTCCCCTTCGCCCTCATCGGAGGTTACGCCTGGCTTTATATTGAAGTCGGCAAGGCGAATAGTTTCCGTCTCAACGCCATCTTTTGACATCGCCGCTGCGATGAGTTCAAGCATGCGGTCAGTCGATGACGGCTCGCTGTCGGACGTCTTCAAGGTTGCGTTGAGCGCGATCGCTTTCAAAGCCATTGTCGTCTTCTCCAGAGTGATTATTTTCCCGTAACCGCGACACGGGGGGCTTGTTCCCGTGTCGCGGATTGCTGAATCATGGCTCGAGGCGCGTCGATCCGATTTACCTCGACTGGGGAATGATGCTGATCATCTCGTCTTCCGATGGCTGCTCAGCAGGATCCAAATGGAGAGCCTGATCGCCTTCGACCCTGCGAGATCGTGAAGCTGCGGGCAATGTTATGGTCTGCCCGGTCTCAAGTGATCGCTCAACAGCGGCAAGGACGCGCATGTCCATCAGGCCCTCTTCGCCATCTGCTTCCGGATTTCGGCCGTTTAGAATGCAGTCGGAAAAATACTGTGTCTCGTTACCGAATTGATCGACCGGTTCGAAGACGTGCTCCTTCTCCCCGTCATCGGTGATTTCGCGATAAGCGATCCCGACGGACGATCCGAACATGTAGCAGGGCGAGGCTTCAATGGTTGCCTTCGTTCCAACCAATGTGAAGTTCTCGGCCGATGCAGTCGCATAGCTGACGGTAAACTGCGCCGTACGCTCTTGCGGAAACAGCAAGGTGACCGCGACCGTGTCATGAAAGTTGAAGCCGCGATCCTTGGTCTTGGTCCCCATCGCATGAACTGCGATAGGCTCGCTACGAAAGAGATTGCGCACGGCATTCAGCGGATAAGCACCCATATCGGGTACAGGGCCGCACCAATAGCCATTATGACCGCGGGAATTTTCTTCGGCAACATTCTGCGCGAAGGTCGACGAGAAGCTGCGGAGGTCGCCGAAGTCACCATTACGAGCGCGGGTGAAAAGCTCGACATTGCCGGGCTCATGGTGGAGGCGATACGCGATCATCAGCTTGGCGCCGCTTTTCTTCTGGGCCGCGAGGATCTGTTCCGCCTCCTCCACACTGGATGCCATCGGTTTTTCCAGTAGGACGTGAATGCCAGCTTTCAGTGCGGCAGCGGCGAACGGGGCATGGAGAAAGTTGGGGGTCGCCACATAGACGGCGTCAATCTCGCCAGATTTCAGCAGTTCGTCATATTGCTCGTATGACCAAGCCTTGATGCCGTAGAGCCCGGCAAGTTTGTCGGCTTTGACGGGATCGCCGGTGACCAACGCTGTTAGCTCGGAATTATTGGTTTGCTTGATGCCGGGCATGAAGGCCTGTTGTGATATCTGGCCTCCGGCGACGACGGCATAACGGATTTTCTTGTCTGATGTCGGCATTGTGCTCTCGATTTGCTGGATTGGGGAAGCAACACGGCCGGATGCGGCATTGCGAAAGGGAATGCCTGATCGCCAGCAATGTTCCGGATCGGCACGTTCCGCCTTCGACGTATCGCAATGGCGAAGCCTTCGCGACGATCAGCATAAGCGGAGACGTTGGCTTGACCGAGCAAGGCGGTTTCGTCTCAAGCGGCTTACGGACGCTAAAATACATTCTTAGAATTATTCTAAAAAGACTTGCGAAGCCGAAAGCGTGGAGGTAATTAGAATCATTCTAAAAGGATGGTACGATGTTCCGCAGTTTCTTTTCTTCCTCCAAACGTCCATTTTCCTCCCTTAACGAGCAGGAAATCCTCGCACTCGCCATCTCGTCGGAGGAGGACGATTCCAGGATCTATCGATCCTATGCGGATCATCTGCGTGCACAATATCCAAACTCCGCCAAGATTTTTGATGAGATGGCCGAGGTCGAGCACGCGCATCGCAACGTTTTGATCGATATGCACAAACGCCGCTTCGGCGATGTCATTCCCCTTATTCGTCGTGAGCATGTGCGCGGCTTTTACGAGCGCAAGCCGGATTGGTTGATCAAGACGCTGTCACTTGACCATGTTCGCGAGCAAGCAGAGGAGATGGAGCAACAGGCTATTCGCTTCTATGACGAGGCCATTCGCCACGTCACTGACGCAGAGACGCGCAAGCTGCTCGGCGATCTGGCGGAAGCGGAGCGGGGCCACGAAGACATTGCCGGCATGCTCAGCGACAAGCATCTTCCCGAAGATGCGCGCTCGGAGGAGGACGAAACGTCCAAGCGGCAGTTCCTGCTGACCTACGTGCAGCCGGGACTTGCCGGACTCATGGATGGCTCTGTCTCAACGCTCGCACCAATCTTTGCCGCAGCGTTTGCCACTCAGGACACTTGGCAAACCTTTCTGATCGGTCTTTCGGCGTCGGTCGGTGCCGGTATCTCGATGGGCTTTACCGAGGCCGCCCATGATGATGGCAAGCTTTCAGGTCGCGGATCGCCGCTGAAGCGCGGCTTGGCATCCGGTATCATGACGGCTGTTGGAGGTCTCGGCCACGCGCTTCCCTACCTCATACCGCATTTCTGGACGGCAACGGCGATCGCAGCCGTCGTCGTCTTCATTGAGTTGTGGGCTATCGCCTTCATCCAGAACAGGTTCATGGAAACGCCGTTCCTGCGCGCTGTTTTTCAGGTGGTGCTTGGCGGCTCGCTCGTTCTAGCAGCCGGTATCATCATCGGCCACGGATAGGTGTCACGATAAAGGAGGCAGCCGGCGTTTGACCGGCTGCAGTTTTACGATCGATGTGTTGGTTTCCGCCTTGTCGGCGATCCGGTCGAGGATCGTATCCAGCTCTTCGATCGACCGGACGTGCAGGCGCGCAATGAAACAATCGTCTCCCGTCACCTTGTCGCATTCTGAAATCTCTGGGATTTCTTCGATAAGCTGCTGAACAACATGCAGCTTGCCGGGCAAGGGACGAACCCGAATAATGGCCTGGAGATTAAAGCCGATACTCGACGGGTCGATTTCCACTGTAAAGCCGCGGATGACGCCTCGTTCTTCCAGCCGCTTGATCCGCTCGGATGTGCTCGGCGCCGAAAGTCCCACATGCTGCGCCAGATCCTTAACCGAAATTCTTCCGTCGTTCGACAAAAGCTCCAGAATGCGCTTATCCGTATCGTCGACCATGGGCTTTTCCTTTTAAAGAGAAAACGGTTCTGATCCTTCTTTTGAAAGGCTGTATTAAAGGAAAGCCTTCTAAGAATAAAGGTAAATGCCGATCAGGTCCATTAAGATCCCCACGTCGAAATGAGGGGCTCAAGATGATGACTGAAAAGGTGCGCGGCGTGATCGAAATGGCCAGCGCGATGGTGATCTCCGGAACCATTGGTCTGTTTGTGGTTCTGTCCGACCAACCCGTGACCAGCGTCGTGTTTTGGCGCTGCGTGTTCGGTGCGGCGATCCTTCTGCCGATCTGTGTCACGCTTGGATTTTTCCGGCCTGGAACCATCTCGCGCCGGCAGCTCGGCCTCGCAGCGCTGGGTGGTGTCGCGATTGTTGCGAACTGGCTGCTGTTGTTTGCGGCCTATCCACGTGCATCGATCTCGATCGCGACCGGGGTCTACAATACCCAGCCTTTTATGCTCGTCGCCATGGGCGCGCTGTTCCTGTCCGAACGGCTGACGCTCAATAAGATCGTGTTTCTGGTCGTCTCGTTTGTCGGCACGCTTGCGATCATCCAGGCGAAGGCCGGCGCAGGAATTTCAGGTGACAACTATTTGGCGGGAGTTGCGCTCGCTCTTGGAGCTGCGTTCTTTTATGCCCTGGCGGCCATCATCGCCAAGAAATTGAAGGGTGTTCCGCCGCAATTGATCGCGCTTATTCAGGTGGTGACGGGTGTTTTTCTACTGCTGCCATTCTCACAGGATGGGCCGCGCATCGAGGCGAAAGCCTGGATGATTTTAGTGACGCTGGGCGTCGTTCACACGGGACTGATGTATATTCTGCTCTATGGTGCAATCCAGAAATTGCCAACCAACCTCACCGGTGCCCTGTCCTTTATCTATCCGGTGGCGGCGATCATCATCGATCGTCTCGCCTTCGGCCATCAACTGCAGCCACTGCAGATCGTCGGCGTGGTCGCCATTCTTGTGGCTGCCGCAGGCTCGACATTGGGCTGGTCTCTCGTGCCACGCCTAAAAGCAGAACGCGACGTCTCGTAGAAGACATCGCGTTCTGCGCTTTGATAAATGTGCACTCAGGCTTTCGCCAACCCGGCCTGTTTAGCGCAATGCGCCGACCAGAACATCGCGGCCATCTTCGATGGAGACCCAGCGACCGGTGTTGAAGGACGCCTGACGCTTCAAATAGGTGTAGTTGGTGTTGGTCCACAGCTTCACCTCGTTCGACAAATTGTCGAGGATGAAGTCGCCGTCATTGGTTCGCACAGTCAACACTGCATGGCCTTCGCCGTCTGGCTTGCGCACGACGGTGATGAGGAGATCGGAGACGGCAAAGCCTTTCTCGATCAGCTTCCTGCGCTTCAGTAGTGCGAAATCCTCGCAATCGCCGGCGGTCTTGGGATACTCCCAATACTCATCCTTGCCATAGACTTCCTGGTCCGTCATGGCGACGATGGTGGTGTTCACTTCCGTGTTGATATCGCGAATGACACTCCAGCCATATTCGGTGACGCGTGGCGGAGGTGTCAGCTTGCTGCGGATATCGCATTCGGAAGCGTATCTCTGGCAAAATTCGTAATGGCCGATTGGCTGAGATGTAATGCCGCCCGTCACCATGGCAGGGCTGCCTTTGTTTTCAGCCTGCACGGAGGCCGCAGAAAGTAGTCCGGCCGCTACTGCTATGAGCAGCGCCCGTGCCTGCGATGCATTCATCATCAAACCCGTCCCTTGAAGTCTTAATAAAGTGTTAAGAGAGATAAGGGGTAAGTGTCAATCCGAACCGGGCCGTCTATGAACGCAAGATGAATATTATGGTTAAGACCGTTGCTGAAATGCCTAGCCTAGAAGGCTTCTGACTGCACTCAGCATTCTTTCGATATCCTGTGGTCGGGACAGACGATGGTCTCCGTCGCGGATGAGGCTCAAGACCACATCATCGGCGGGCAGATGTTCCATCAGACGAAGTGCGTGTTGATAAGGAACGTCCTCGTCTCGCATGCCTTGCAGAATATGGACCGGGCAGCCGGTATCGATCACGCCCTTCAAGACGAGATTATTGCGCCCGTCTTCCATCAAGTCGCGGGTGAAGATGTTTGGTTCGGGACTGTATTGCGAGCGTTCCTCGAAATAGCCCCGCTCGACGAGCGATGCCTTTTCCGCTTCCGTTAGATTGGGCTCGATCAGTTCAGCAGTAAAGTCCGGCGCCGGGGCGATCAGAACGAGCCCTGCGACCCTTGGGCCGACAGCGCGCTTGCGCAGTTCCTCGATTAGCCTAAGCGCAATCCATCCCCCCATGGACGAACCGATAAGAACGACGCTTTCGGGTGCGTTGTCGTCCAGAACGGCAAGCGATTCTTCCAGCCAACGGGAGATCGTCCCTTGTCTGAATTCGCCTTTCGATGCTCCATGGCCCGAATAATCAAAGCGGATGCAGGCCAGTCCCTCCTGTTGCGCAAAGCGATCGAGCTCCATGGCTTTCGTGCCGGTCATGTCCGATCGATAGCCGCCCAGCCACACGAGTGCAGGGCGATGATCCAAAGCTTGCGCTGCGCGAGCAAGGATTGCGATCTCGCGTGCGGCATCACCACTGCCAACCACAATAGACTCTACGGCTTCGTGTGCCTGGGTCATCTCATTCTCCTTACGTTTCTTTCCCCTGTAGACCAGATTCGTAAAAACCACGACAGGAGGTGATTTTTTTGCAAAGCCATGCTATTGACATCCCAGAAGCGTTCACGACATTTCAGCCATTTGCACCGACAAGCTGTTTTTGCCGACGCGATATCGAAACAGATCAGGAGAATACGACCATTCGCAGACCGTTCAAAGCCGATGCCCCCGTCAAGGAAGGCCCGCGCTCCAACAGGGAAATTCGCATTCCCAAAATTCAGCTGATTGATGAAGAAGGCCAGAACCTCGGTGTGATGCCGACGGATCAGGCGTTGAAGATGGCGGAAGAGGCCGGTCTTGATCTGGTCGAGATTTCGCCGAACGCAGAACCGCCCGTTTGCAAGATTCTCGATCTCGGTAAGCTGAAATATTCCACACAGAAAAAAGCAGCCGAAGCGCGCAAGAAGCAGAAGATCGTCGAAGTCAAAGAAATCAAGATGCGTCCGAACATCGACACCCATGACTATGAGGTGAAGATGAAGGCGATGAACCGTTTCTTTGAAGAGGGCGACAAGGTGAAGGTGACGCTGAAGTTCCGTGGCCGCGAAATGGCCCACCAGGAACTCGGCATGAAGCTGCTTCAGCAGGTCAAGGAAGACACGCTGACAATCGCCAAGGTGGAAGCCGAGCCGAAGCTCGAAGGCCGCCAGATGATGATGGTGCTTGCACCGAAGTAATGCCTGGGCGCGCTGGCATTAGGCCCAGCGTTTTCCACTCTCGCAGGGGAAGTTTTGCTTCCCCGTTGCGCTTTTCCATAACTGCGGTTATAAGCGCGCGTCCGAACGGTCCGGCAGGGCATGCCGTGGCCGTTCTTGAATAGCTTGAAACGGGCTTCGTCTGCCTGTTTCGATACAAAATAACGGAGTAGCAAAATGCCCAAGATGAAGACGAAATCCGCTGCTAAAAAGCGGTTCAAGATCACTGGCACCGGCAAGGTTCTCGCAGCCGCCGCCGGTAAGCGCCACGGCATGATCAAGCGTTCCAACAAGTTCATTCGCGACGCGCGCGGAACCATGGTTCTGGCCGAAGCTGACGGCAAAAAGGTCGTCAAGAACTACCTGCCGAACGGTCTCTAAGACTTTTCCGCATTTTTGGACATTTTAAGGAGATCATGACATGGCACGCGTAAAACGTGGCGTAACTTCCCGCGCCAAGCACACCAAGACACTCAAGGCAGCCAAGGGCTTCTACGGCCGTCGCAAGAACACCATCCGCGCAGCAAAGGCAGCGGTTGACCGTTCCAAGCAGTACGCTTACCGCGACCGCAAGGTCAACAAGCGCAACTTCCGCGCTCTGTGGATCCAGCGTATCAACGCTGCTGTCCGCGAATTCGGCCTGACCTATGGCCGCTTCATCGACGGCCTGAACAAGGCTGGCATCGAAGTCGACCGTAAGGTTCTCTCCGACATGGCTATCCACGAGCCGGCAGCTTTCGGCGCGCTCGTCGATGCCGCGAAGAAGGCTCTTGAGTACCTCAAGGATGCAGGTACGGCCAACGAGTTTGAATCCGCTGTAAAGTAATTACGGCGCGGACAAATTGTTGTTCATTTGAAACCCGCGCCGGGCAACCGGGGCGGGTTTTACGTTTGAAATGCTTCCTTCTTCGGAGGAAGTGCCTCTGAAGTATGTCGCGATCTCCGAGCTTCGCTTATACGCTTTTGGGTTATTTCATTACCGATGTCGCTGTCGCAAAACCGCTTTACACGTTTGCGCGACATGCTTTAGGCGCTTTGACGCTGGACGGGACAATCATGCTGCAGGCTGCCACCGCGAGCGAGAGAGAGAAGGGCTTCCATGTTCATCTGGAAGACGCCGATATTGCTGCGCTCATGCAGACCCTATTGATGAGCGAACGACGTATCCAGCGGCTGGAACTGAGTTCCGGTGCCGTCTGGATCAAGCGACAGGGCACGGAAGAACCAAGATGGTGGAGCAAGTTGCAGGGCTTTGCCGCGCGCCTGCTTCCCTATGCCTTCCTGAGACCATCCCCTGTGCTTTCGCCTGTCGAGATGATGGCACGCGAAAAGCGACGGATGATCGAGTTCGGCGATGCGGGTTTTACCGTTCCGGCGATCATCTACGCCTCCGAAACTGCTATCGTACTGGAAGATGTTGGACCGACTATTCAGGGGATCGTGGCGCGTAAGACGAGTGCCGGGCATCCTGATCAGTTGCTTATTCAATCGGCGATCGAACTCGGCAAACTTCACGCGGCCGGTCTTTGTCACGGACGCCCACACATTCGCGATTTTTTCCTCAAGGACGGCCGGATCGGCTTCATGGATTTCGAGGAAGAGCCGCAGGCGGTCATGCCGCTTGCAAGCGCTCAGGCGCGTGATCTCTGGCTGCTGTTTTTGCCACTCAGCGCCTTTGCCGAGAAGACCGACGAAACTCTTGACGCGGCCTACCGGGGATGGGCTGCCAATGCTCCGCAGGCGACGATCGATGAATTGCATCGTCTCGTGCGCGTGCTTGGCCGATTTTTGCCGCTCGCCCGGTTGATTGGCCGCGTGCAGATGGGTAGTGATCTGCGACGCTTTATCGTGGCGACCGACTTTCTAAAGAATGCTGTTGAAACCGATGTTGGGGCCAAGACCTCCGGCAGGGCAGGAAAAGATGACTGAACTGGACACTTTGAAATCGCAACTGATGTCGGAGATCGCTGCGGCGGCGGACGAAGCGGCCATTGAGGCCGTGCGCCTTTCGGCGCTTGGCAAGAAGGGCTCGGTTTCCGAGCTTCTGAAAACGCTGGGCACGATGACGCCGGAAGAACGTCAGACACGCGGTGCCGCGATCAACCAGTTGAAGAATGAAGTGACGGACATCCTGACCGCTCGCAAGAGCGAGTTGAAGGACGCAGCCATTGAAGCGCGGCTGAAGGCCGAGACGCTCGATGTCAGCTTGCCCGTCCGCCAGTCTCCGGCTGAGCGCGGTCGCATCCATCCGATCAGCCAGATCGTCGATGAGATTACGGCAATCTTTGCCGATATGGGATTTGCCATTGCCGAAGGTCCGGATATCGAAACCGACTACTATAACTTCACGGCTCTGAACTTCCCGGAAGGCCATCCGGCGCGTGAAATGCACGACACCTTCTTCTTCCAGCCGGATGAAAAGGGTGAGCGCAAGGTGCTGCGCACGCACACCTCGCCGGTTCAGGTGCGCACGATGGAAGCACAGAAGCCGCCAATCCGCATCGTTATCCCTGGTAAGACCTACCGTCAGGATTCGGATGCGACGCATTCGCCCATGTTCCACCAGGTCGAAGGCCTCGTGGTCGACAAGAAGGCGCATGTTGGGAACCTTCGCTGGATACTGGAAGAGTTCTGCAAGACCTTCTTCGAGGTCGATAGCGTCGTGATGCGCTTCCGCCCGTCCTTCTTCCCCTTCACGGAGCCAAGCTTCGAGGTGGATATCCAGTGCGACCGTTCCGGCCCAATCGTCAAATTCGGCGAAGGCAAGGACTGGATGGAAATCCTTGGCTGCGGCATGGTGCACCCGAATGTGCTGCGCGCCGGCGGTCTCGATCCGGATGAGTATCAGGGCTTTGCCTGGGGCATGGGTCTCGATCGCATCGCCATGCTGAAGTACGGGATGCCGGACCTGCGCGATTTCTTCAACGCCGACGTTCGCTGGATGAACCATTACGGCTTCCGACCGCTCGACATGCCGACGCTGTTCGGCGGTCTGAGTGTCTGATCGGTCGAGTCGAGGAGCAATAGATCATGAAATTCACACTCTCCTGGCTGAAAGAGCATCTCGATACCGATGCATCTCTGGACCAGATCTGCGAACGCCTGACGGCCATCGGTCTTGAGGTCGAGGATGTCGACGACAAGGCCGCTTACAAGCCTTTCGTCATCGCCAAGATACTCTCGGCTGAAAAGCATCCTGAAGCAGATCGCCTGAAGGTGTTGTCGGTGGATGCCGGTGACGGCAAGCCGGTGCAGATCGTCTGCGGCGCTCCCAATGCACGTGCTGGGCTCGTGGGCGCTTTGGCGCGCCCTGGAACCTACGTACCGGGCATCGATGTGACGCTGTCTGTCGGCAAGATCCGTGGTGTCGAAAGCCATGGCATGATGTGCTCCGAAAAGGAGCTCAACATGTCCGACAATCACGATGGCATTATCGACCTGCCGGACGATGCGCCGGTCGGCACGTCCTTCGCCTCCTATGCGGGGCTGGACGATCCGGTCATCGAGATCAATCTCACGCCGAACCGCCCTGACTGCACCTCGATCTACGGCATCGCCCGCGATCTGGCGGCATCCGGTCTCGGCACATTGAAGACACGGCCTGCGCCGAGCTTCAAGGTCGAGGGTTCGACGCCGGTCGACGTCAAACTCGAGCTGGATGATGCAGCACTTTGCCCCGGCTTTTCGCTTCGTATCGTGCGCGGCGTGAAGAATGGTCCGAGCCCGAAATGGATGCAGCAGCGTTTGCTTGCCATCGGTCTTCGCCCCATAAATGCGCTGGTGGATATCACCAACTACATGACTTTCGATCAGGGCCGTCCGATGCATGTCTTCGACGCCGCCAAGGTGAAGGGTGATCTGGTTGTCCGTCGCGCAAAGGAAGGCGAAACCATTCTCGCTCTCGACCAGCGCGAATACAAGCTCGGCCCGAACAATGTGGTGATTGCTGACGACAATGGGCTTGAGTCCATCGGCGGTGTCATGGGTGGCGAACATTCCGGCTGCGACGAGAATACCGTCGATGTTCTCATCGAGTCGGCGCTCTGGGATCCGATCAATATCGCAAAGACCGGCCGTTCGCTCGGCATTATCACCGATGCGCGTTACCGTTTCGAACGCGGCGTCGATCCGGAATACATGGTGCCAGGCCTTGAGCGCACGACGGAACTGGTACTTGAGCTTTGCGGCGGTGTGGCTGGAGAAGCCAAGATCGTTGGCTACAAGGGTTATGAGCCGAAGTGGATCGATTTCCCGCTCTCCGAGGTCAAGCGCCTGACGGGTCTTGAGGTTTCGGCAGACGAAAGCCTTGAAATCCTCAAGGGCCTGGGCTTCGGTATCGAAGGCTCTGGCGAACGCGTATCCGTTTTGGTGCCCTCCTGGCGCCCGGATGTTGATGGCAAAGCCGATCTGGTGGAAGAGGTCATGCGTATGCACGGCGTCGACAACATCAAGCCGGAACCGCTTGAAAGCATCGGCGCTATCAATGGGCGTATCTTGACCACGCTGCAGGTGCGCACGCGGACAGCCAGGCGCGCGCTCGCAAGCCGCGGCATGCTGGAAGCCGTGACGTGGTCCTTCATTCCGGAAGGACAGGCGAAGCTTTTTGGTGGCGGCTCGCCAGCGCTAAAGCTTGCCAACCCGATCGCAGCCGACATGTCCGACATGCGGCCCTCTCTGCTCCCAGGGCTTTTGACGGCGGCACAGCGTAACGCCGACAAGGGCTATGGCGACGTGGCGATCTTCGAGGTTTCGGGCACCTATGAAGGCGATACGCCGGAAGGCCAGCGGCGCGTTGCCGGTGGCGTTCGCCGTGGCACCGCATCGCTTGCAGGTACTGGACGCATGTGGTCGAACCCTGCGAAGGGCGGTGGGAAGCCCGTCGATGTCTATGATGCCAAGGCCGATGCTCTGGCCGTAATCGAAGCCTGCGGTTTGCCCATGGCGAATGTGCAGATCGAGGCTGGCGCGCCATCGTGGTATCATCCGGGCCGGTCCGGCACCATCAAGATGGGACCGAAGATCATTCTCGGTTATTTTGGTGAGTTTCATCCAAAGACCTTGGGCGCGCTAGATGTCTCTGGCGCCTATTGCGGTTTCGAAATTTACCTCGATGCCATGGCTGAACCGAAGAAGAAGGCAACGCGCACCAAGCCAGCGCTCGAGCTTTCGCCGTTCCAGGCCGTGAAGCGCGATTTTGCGTTCGTGGTCGATAAATCCGTTGAGGCAGGCGCCATCATCAAGGCGGCGACGAGCGCCGATCGCAAGCTCGTCACCGGCGTCAATGTCTTCGATGTGTTCGAAGGCGCCGCACTTGGAGAGGACAAGAAGTCAATCGCCATCGAGGTTCAAATTCAGCCAATGGACAAGACTTTGACGGATGAGGACTTCGAAGCCTTGACTGCGAAGATCGTCGGCAATGTTGAAAAGGCGACGGGCGGCGTGCTTCGCGCTTAACAGAGCTGTCGCTGTTGTGTCCCTGAGAAACCCGCTTTAACGGCGGGTTTTTTATTGTCCGAGATAGACGGCTAATACGCTGAAACCCTCAATGCGTGTATTTCATAACAAATCGGAAGGTTGCTCGGCGGAGAACGCGTGTAGAGGTTGCTACGGACCTTGCTTTCGGTACTATGTCTCCCAGGCCGTTGGGCCTCGAGGAGGAGATTTTATGGCAATTGGATCTTTGAAACGCCGTGCCGCTTTGATGCTCGCTGCATCTGCCGCAGCTTTATTGACGTTCAACACCGGGGCTTACGCGCAGGCCTATCCTGAGCGCACAATCACGCTCGTCGTGCCGTTCGCGGCAGGCGGCTCCACCGACGTCGTTGCGCGTGTCATAGCGCAAAAAATGGGTGACGCTCTCGGCCAGCAGATCGTCGTGGAAAATGTCGCCGGAGCTGGCGGTAATCTCGGTGCCGACCGCGTCGCACGTGCCGAGCCGGATGGCTACACAATTTTGATGGGCACGGTTGCGACACACGCACTCAACCCATTGATCCTCAAGACAAAGCCATATGATCCTGAAAAGGATTTTGCGCCCATTTCTCTTCTGGTTGTCGTGCCTAACGTTCTCGTGGTCAATCCACAGTTGCCCGTCAACAACGTGGCCGAACTGATTGCGCTTCTGAAGAAGGAGCCGGATAAGCATGCTTATGCCTCTTCCGGAAACGGGACGCCGCTTCATCTTTCCGGCGAACTGTTCAAGAGCATGGCCGGCGTTGAAATGCAGCACGTGCCTTACAAGGGTTCCGGTCCGGCCTTGAATGACCTCCTTGGCAACCAGATCTCGATCATGTTCGACAATCTGCCGTCTTCTTCTGCCCATATCAAATCTGGAACCTTGAAGGCGCTGGGCGTGACGACGGCTGAGCGAGCTTCCTCGTTCCCAGACGTGCCGACCATTGCCGAAACCGTGCCTGGTTATGAGACCTACACATGGAACGCGCTTTTCGCACCGGCAGGGACGCCACCTGAGGCGATTACGAAGTTGAATGAAGCCGCCAAGACGGCACTGTCCGATCCGGATGTTGCAAAGCGCATGGCCGATTTCAGCGCCAAGATCGTCGGTTCGTCGCCGGAAGAACTGAAGACCCACGTTTCGGAAGAGATTGCGAAATGGGGTCCGGTGGTAAAGGAAGCCAACGTCCAGATGGACTGAGAGCAAGACAGCCTCGCAATGGATCGTCTTCCCCAGCATCCCGCAGGGGAAGACACCTTTAATCCTTACCTGTTCGTTAAATCATGAGGAATGTGATCAACTGCTGTCACATCTGATTATGAATTAGGCAATTAAACTGATCATAAATTATTTTAGCCTATTACCTTCATCCATGACGAAAGTCGTCGCAGGCGGTCAAGAGCTGCCGAAGATTATTCAGATGGATCGAGGCAAAAGTGAATTTTTTCAGGAACTTGAAAATCAGCACCCGGATCATCGTGGTTGCCGCTATCCCAACAATCGCTCTTCTGGGCGCGGTGGTGCAAGATAATTTCCGAAGGCTAGACGTTGCCTCTCAAGCCAGTTCCGTCGCTGAAATTTCCGCCATGGCGCCTCTGATCGGTGGTATGGTCCACGAAATTCAGAAAGAGCGCGGCGCTTCTGCCGGCTTTGTGGGTGCGAAGGGTCAGGGCGAGTTCGGACCTCTTCTCGAAAAACAGCGCATCGTGACCGATGCCGCGATCGCGACATTCAGAAGGCTTAATCTGACGACCGAAGAGGCCGCCGGCGATCCTACTTTCATGCAGCTTGCAATCACCGCGCAAGCAAAGCTCGACAAGCTCACCGCCATGCGCCAGGACATCACCTCGCTAAAGGCGTCTGTTGCCGATATCGGCGCTTATTTCGCCGACACGATCGGAAGCCAGATCAAGCTCATTGAATCGATGAGTTCTCTAACGACGGATAGCAGCATTTCCAATCGTATCATCGCCTATTCCGCGCTACTCCAAGGGAAGGAACGGGCGGGCCAGGAACGGACCGTGGGTACCGCGGCCTTTACCACCGGAAACATCACTCCAGAAAGCTATCAGAAATTCGTTCGCCTCGGCGCCATGCAGGGCGTCTATTTCTCAATCTTCGATTCCTATGCTGGCGTCGCTGAAAGATCAGCGCTGGAGGCTGCTCTTGGCAGCGATGCCTCCAAGCTCGTCGATACGCAACGCTCCGTCCTTCTACAGGCGCCCTTTGGCGGCCAGTTGAGTGGCGTTAGCGGAGAGGCTTGGTACAAGGCGACCACGGACCGCATCAACGTTCTCAAGACGGTCGAAGACAAGGTCGGCGCGGAATTGAGTACCTATGCAACTGGCGTTGCGACGTCTGAACAGCGCGGCCTTATGGCATCGGTTCTGACATCCATAGGCGTCCTCGCCGTCGTGGCTGTTCTTGCCGCCATCATTACGCGCTCGATCACGGGTCCGATCGGCAGCGTCGTCGGCACCATGCGCGAGCTTGCAGCAGGTCGTGCCGATGCGGCATTGGGTGTTGAGCCAGACCGCAGCGAGATCGGCGAAATGGTCCGCTCCGTTGCAGTTTTCAAAACCAACGCCCAGGAGCGTCTCAAGCTTGAGGCCGAAGCCGAGGCCAACCGATCGCTGACAGAACGTGAACGTCTGGAGCGCGAAGCGCAGCAGGCCCAAGAGGCTGCTGAAGTGAAGCACGTTGTCGATACGCTCGGTGCTGGTCTTGGTGCTCTTGCAAATGGCAAGCTGAACTACCGGATCCACGACAACTTTGCAGATCGTCTCGACAAGATCCGCGTAGACTTCAACGGCGCGATAGAAGGGTTGGAGAATACGATCATCAAGGTCAGTGGAAACGCGCAAGGTATCGCTGCTGGCTCCAACCAGATCAGAGCGTCTGCCGACGATCTGGCACGGCGTACAGAACAGCAGGCAGCGTCAGTCGAAGAAACCGCCGCGGCATTGGAGCAGATCACCACTACGGTTGCGGATACCACGCGCCGGGCAGAAGAAGCTGGCCGCCTTGTCAGCGAAACACGCGAAAATGCAGAGCGCTCCGGAACGGTCGTGACGAAGGCCATCGGCGCCATGAACGAGATCGAAGCGTCGTCGAGGGAGATTTCAAACATCATTGGTGTCATCGACGAGATTGCGTTCCAAACCAATCTGCTGGCACTCAACGCTGGCGTCGAGGCCGCACGTGCCGGTGAGGCGGGGAAGGGTTTTGCAGTCGTCGCTCAGGAAGTGCGCGAACTTGCTCAAAGATCGGCCAGCGCCGCCAAGGACATCAAGGCACTCATCGCGAAGTCCGGCGAACATGTAAAGAACGGCGTCGGACTTGTTGGTGAGACGGGTGAGGCGCTTACTCATATCGTTGCGCAGGTGAAAGACATAAGCGTCAACGTGCTCTCGATCGTCGAGGCGTCGCGTGAACAGTCAACCGGCATCAAGGAGATCAACAACGCGGTCTCGCAGATGGATCAGGGGACCCAGCAGAATGCCGCAATGGTGGAAGAGTCGACAGCAGCAAGTCATTCGCTTGCCAAGGAGGCAGATTCTCTGTTTGCACTGGTGGCAGCGTTCGAAACGGGGGCCCAGCGCAACGTCCAGGCTGCTTTTTCGGCGCAGCCTGTCGCTCCTGCCCCGAGCCCGAAGGGATCTCCTGCCCGAAACCTCGTCAATCGCATTGCATCCTCTTTCAGTGGAAACGCGGCGCTGAAGACGGGTAGTTGGGAAGAGTTTTGACGGCGATGCGCTCTTGTGCTGCGCTGCGAGCGTGAACCATTCACCGAATGACTGGCCTCGGACAATGTCCGGGGCCTTTTCTTATCAATCAACCGCGTTCAGGTTCAGGCAGAATCTCACGGGAACGGGCAGATTTTTCGATTTACTTGCTTCAAGCCTTTAATGTGGGAGCGACACGCACATCCGGTCTTTGATGACTTGTTAGCAAAGGTCGTTTTAGATGCGCATATCAGATGGTGAAAAGGAAGCCGCGATGGGAATCAAGACTGCGGAAGAGCGCAGCCTCGACTACAGAAACGCAATGGCGCAGCTTGCCGGCGCGGTTAATGTCGTCACCACAGATGGTCCGGCGGGCAGGGCGGGATTTTCTGCGACCGCCGTCTGTAGCGTATCCGACAATCCCCCCACACTGCTCGTCTGCATCAATCGCAGCTCTTCAGCCTACCGGACGCTGTTTGAAAATGCCGTGGTCTGCGTCAACACGCTTTCGGCCGATCAGGAGCATTTGAGCCGGCTGTTCGGCGGCAAGACGCCGAGCGACGAGCGGTTTGCAGGTGGCGAGTGGTCATCGCTTGCGACGGGTGCACCGGTTTTGAAAGGCGCGCTCGCCTCATTCGACTGCCGTGTCCGCGCAATCCATGATGGCAGCACCCACGACATCATCATCTGTGATGTCGTCGATACTGTCATTGGCGAGGGCGAAGAGGCACTGATCTATTTCAAGCGTGGTTATCGCACGCTCTGATCACGCAGTCGTCGCTTCAATCTATGCTTTTGCCAAAGCGGGCAAAGCTTTCTTCCAACACTGTCGTACCGGCACCCGGGCGTTGCGGCCGTTTATAGATGCCACCATGAACATCCGCGGGTTCCTCGAAGTGGTCCTTGATCCAGGGAATGTATTCGAGGATCGTCGAGGCGGGGTGCCAATAGCTCAGGTGGACGTGCACCTGGCTCATTTCGCCAGCATGGGGCACGACGGGCAGGCGATGGGCCAGTGCCAAATCTGCCACTTGAATATATTCGGTGATGCCGCCAAGGCGGGTCACATCCGGCTGCACATAGGCAACGGCGCCAGCTGAGATGAAGGAGCGGAAGGCATCGACAGTGTAGAGCTGTTCGCCAAGCGCGATCGGGATCGACGTGTTGCGGGCAAGTGTCGCGTGGCTACCAACATCGTCATACCAAAGCGGTTCTTCAAACCAATAGATATCGAGATCACGCGCGAGGGCGCAGAAGCGTTGGCAGGTTGGCAGATCCCATTTGCCGTTTCCATCGATGGCGATGCGCACCGATCCACCGAGACGCTTGCGCACTGCGGTGAGGCGATCGATATCGACAT
The DNA here is from genome assembly GCF_037722385.1 of Agrobacterium larrymoorei. Classification (GTDB taxonomy): domain Bacteria; phylum Pseudomonadota; class Alphaproteobacteria; order Rhizobiales; family Rhizobiaceae; genus Agrobacterium; species Agrobacterium larrymoorei_C. The sequence goes on along the minus strand of NZ_JBBKAQ010000006.1, from coordinate 252,185 downwards.
TCGGATCGTCATGGCCGACCTTGATCTTTAGCCGGGTAAATCCGTCCTGTTCGACGGCTCTGGTTGAACCCTCGATCAGAGCGTCCTTGGAGAAAGACAGCCAGCCGATATCCGTATTGTAGGCTTCGAGCTTTTCAGTACGCGCGCCGCCCAGATAGCTCCAGAGGGGTAGACCAGCCTTCTTCGCCTTCAGGTCCCATAGCGCCACATCGACGGCAGCAAGTGCCAGATGGGTTATCCCTGCACGCCCGACCCACTGCAATGAGGGATGGCGAGCAAGCTTGGTCCATAGACGTGAGTGGTCGTTGGCGTCTTCTCCGATCAGAAGCGGTGCATAGCAATCGCGAATGCAGGCGGTAATCAGCCTGTCTGAAGCCAGATGCGCATGGGTGCCGGTAAAGCCGTAGCCTTCCAACCCGTCGGTGGTGACGATCTTCGTGCCGACGACGCCCCAGTGGGTGATGGAGTGGGTCGAGTCCGAAATGGAATCGGATGTGAGTGGCAGATGGAGAATGAAGGGATGGACGGATGCGATTTTCATGATGGATAACCCTCCTCCGGTTATAGGGTAGTGTGGCTTGTCGAAGGCTACTTTTAGTGGCTCTCCAGCTTTTCGAGATAGGGCAGTTCGTCTGGCGATATGACTTCGGCGACAGCCTTGATGCGCCTCATTGCACGACTTCTGGAGACCTGCAGATGATGAACCAGTGCCGCCTTCGCGCCCTCGATATCGCCCGCCAGCAGACTGTCAAAAATTGCCAGATGTTCCGGCAGGAACGGCTCGGTATCGAAGAGCTCCATGGTCCAATGGTAGAGGAAGTGGTGAGCGACAAGCAGCGCCTGCGGCAAGCTGATCGCGCGCATGAGCGAGGTGTTGTCGCAGTAGCCGAGAAGCTCGACATGGAGCTGCTGTTCTAACGCATCGAGCGCCTCCCCATCGATCTTGTCGAGCGATTGAATGGCGTCTGCAACATTCTTGCGCAAGGAGAGCAGCAGCCCCTCTGGAAGATTGGCAGCAGCTTTTTCAAGCGCGATGGGTTCCAGAATCCAGCGAAGCTCATAGAGTTCATCGATATGCTTTCCCGTCAGTGCGGGCGCATACCATCTTCCGCTTTCATCCTTGTGCACGATGCCGCGCTGCTGCAGCCGGGCCACCACGTCGCGCGCCACGGTTCTGCTGACGCTGTAATGCTTTGCCAGCATAGCCTCGTTGATCCGCCAGTCCGCCAGCGACGTCCGTGAGACGATCTCGATCTCGATATTATCGTAGATCAGCTCCCAGCTGGATCTCGGCTGCATGCGCATAGCATCAGCGGCTGCGACCGAATTCTGGTCAAGTGCCTGCATCGGCGGTGCCGGCCGGACTTTTGCCACGACGTCATAGCCGCGACTCTCGGCTTTGCGCACCAGATGAAGACGCTCCAATTCCGCCAGCGCCTGGCGTGCCGGCGCGCGGCTGATGCCGAAGCGACTGGCGACCATGGTCTCGGTCAACCGGGACCCTTGAACAATGACGCCATTGGCAATATCCGCGGCCAGCAGGTCGCAGGCTCTGCGGTAAAGTCGGGGTGCGATGCCGGTCTTGGCGATGCTCATTGTTCTGCTTTCACCTTCCGTCTCGTTCCAGACCCGCAATCGTTTTTACCATCACAGGGATTGCACGTCAGAAAAACAATGTCTAGTGTATGCATAAGACATTTACGGAGAGGAGCAGGGATGATGCAAGGCGAAGTGCGCACCCAAGTGCCTTTGACGTTGCTGGACCGGTTCTGCCGTGCCGTCTTCGCTGCCAGCGGTGCAGACGCGCCAACCGCTGACGCTGCAACACGGGCCATGATGCATGGCACACGCTACGGCGTGGATAGTCACGGCGTCCGCCTGCTCGATCATTACATCACCGCCATGCAGGGCGGTCGCATCAATCGTACACCGCGCCTTCGCAAGGTAGCCGGGTTCGGCGCTGTGGAGACCCTGGATGCGGACGATGCGCATGGTGCTCTGGCCGCTTACACGGCAATGACACACGCAACCGAGTTGGCTGCGCAATTCGGCGTTGGAGCGGTTGCCATCCGCAACACGTCGCACTTCGGTCCTGCCGGCGCCTACTCACTAGAAGCGGCGAGAAGAGGTTTCATCGGCATCACGTTCTGCAACTCGGATAGCTTTGTGCGCCTGCATGATGGCGCGCAGCGCTTTCACGGCACAAATCCGATTGCCGTCGGTGTTCCGTCCGGCGGAGATAATCCCTGGCTCCTGGACATGGCGACAAGTTCTATCCCCTATAACCGTGTGCTGCTTTATCGCAGCCTTGGTCAACCATTGCCGGACGCAACTGCTTCGGATGAAGGAGGCCACGACACCAAGGACCCGCAGGCAGCCGCAATGCTTGCGCCGCTCGGCGGCGAATTCGGCTTCAAGGGCGCAGCATTGGGCGGCGTGGCGGAAATCTTCAGCGCCGTGTTGACCGGCATGAAGCTGAGCTTCGACATTGCATCCATGGGTGGGCCGGATTTTTCAACGCCACGAGGCATGGGCGCCTTTGTTCTTGCGCTGAAGCCGGAGGCATTTCTGGAAAAGAGCGTCTTCGAAGGCGCGATGACGCGGTATCTTGAAACGCTCAGAACCTCGCCAGCGCGTGAGGGTGCGCGGGTTATGGCGCCTGGAGACCGTGAATGGGAAGTCGCAGCCGACAGGGAGCGCGAAGGTGTCGTGTTGGATCCTGCGACCCGGCAGTCCTTCGCAGAATTGGCAAAGCGGTTCGGCATCACGCAGCCATTTGGCTGATGCGAAAGGCTGGGATGCGGAGGCCTTAGTTTTTGCCGGTTGACTTCGCCGGTCAATCAGCCTTAATGATCGGCATTGGTAAGACCACTTTACCAATGCCGCAGCGGGAGGGGACATCATGTTTGTGGCGCTTGAGCCGCGTCGCCTTCACAGGCAAGTGGCGGACCAGATCAGGACGTTGATTGAGGCAGGCGAGATTGCCGATGGCGCCAAGCTTCCGGCGGAGCGGGATCTTGCCGAGCGTTTTGCGGTGTCGAGGCCAACTGTGCGCGAAGCGCTGATCGTGCTTGAGGTCGAAGGTTACATCCAGATCCGAATGGGTTCAGGCGTCTATGTGAGTCAACGACCCAAGGCACTGTCCATCCTGCCGTCCGATGACAGCGACGGGCCTTTCGAAATCCTTCAGGCACGCAGCATCATCGAAGGCGGAATTGCAGAAGAAGCGGCAAAACGAGCCAAAGCCTCGCATATCGTTCTTCTGGACGAGAATTTGAAGCGGATGGAAGATGCCATAGGTGATGCGGTGAAGATGCTCGTTCATGACCGGGCATTTCATCTCGCAATCGCCGACATCATCGGCAATGTGACGCTCCACCGTTTCACCGGACATATCTTCGACCGGCGTATGACGCCCTATTTCGAGCGTCTTGCCAGTCATTTCGAGGGGCCGCGCACTTGGCGTTCGGCACTGGAAGAGCATGCTCTGATCCGCGACGCGATTGCCGCAAACGATCCAGAGGCGGCGAAAGCTGCCATGCAGCGGCATCTCAGCCAGTCGCAAAAGAGATTTTCTCAAAGCTTCGGAGAGGAGGCTTGAGGGGAGGGACGGTGCCGCTCTTTCCATAAGGGCGGTAGAGAATGAACATCTGACACGATTTCGGGAGGAGAAAGAAATGACGTTCAGATTGAAAACCTTGCTTGGTGCCACTGCCATCATCATGGCTTCTGCGCTGTCTGCCCAAGCGCAGACCGTATTGAAATGGGCTCACGTTTACGAGACGACAGAACCTTTCCACACCGAGTCGGTCTGGGCCGCAAAGGAGATCGAGAAGCGCACCGAAGGTCGCTACAAGATCGACGTATTCCCTGCTTCTCAGCTCGGCAAGGAAGCCGACATCAACCAAGGCCTGAAACTCGGCACGGTCGATATCATCATTTCCGGTTCGAGCTTCGCAGCGCGCGATTCCAAGCCGATCGGCGTGACCTACTTTCCTTACATCTTCCGCAATCCAGAACACCTGATTGCCTACACCAAGAGCGACGTCTTCAAGCGACTGGCCAAAGGCTATGAGGACAAGACCGGCAACGTTATCGCGGCGGTCAGCTATTACGGAACGCGTCACACGACATCCAACAAGCCGATCGAGAAGTGCAGCGACTTGAATGGCGTGAAGATGCGTGTGCCGGACGTACCCGCCTATCTCGCCATGCCGCGTGCTTGCGGCGCCAACACCACGCCGATTGCTTTTGCCGAAGTCTACCTCGCGCTGCAAAACGGCACCGTCGATGCGCAGGAAAACCCGTTGACGACCATCGAGGCGAAGAAGTTTTTCGAAGTGCAGAAGAACATCGTTCTGACCGGCCACATCGTTGACCACCTCAACACGGTCATCTCCAAGTCGCGCTGGGCAAGCCTGTCTGATCAAGACAAGAAAATCTTCGTCGACGTGATGCAGGAGGCTGCCACCAAGACGACGAAGATCATCGAGGAGCGTGAAGTGGCACTTGTGGACGACTTCAAGAAGCGTGGCCTGACGGTGACGGAGGTCGACAAGGCCGATTTTGAAAAGAATGTGCTCGACAAGGTGAAGTTCGAAGACTTCGGATACAACAAGGCCGATTGGGAAGCGATCCGCGCCATACAGTAAATCGCGCATGGCGCGGGGCTTGCTCCGCGCCACCCTTCTCGTTTTCAGCACCGGCAGACGAGCGCTTTTTCACTCTGCTGCTTGCGCCGATGCTCCAACCGGAACAGTTCAATGACGCAGGAAATTCATACTCAGGTCACGCCTGAGGAGCTTGCCCACACCTTTGACGAGGCACCGCCCGATACCGATCTTTCCGTCTATGCTTTCGAAGACTGGCTGACGCTTGCCCTCTTCTGGATGATGACGGGATGCGTGTTTCTCCAGTTTTTCACCCGCTACGTGCTGAATGACAGCTATGCCTGGACCGAGGAAATCGCGGTCAACTGCCTGATCGGCGTTGTCTTCCTGGGCTCGGTCATGTGCGTGCGGATGTCGCGTCATATTCAAGTGGATGTTCTCTACCACTACCTGCCACCGGACCTGACACGCGTCATGGCGATTCTCGTCGATATCATCCGCATCGGTTTCTTCGCCTATGGTTCATGGCTGATGTGGCGTTATCTGGAGATCGTCGCGGACGAGGAAATGGTCACTGTGGCGCTGCCACGCAACATCGTTTTCTACACCGTCTTCGGCGCCTTCGTGCTGATGTTCCTGCGCTCGGTCCAGGTCTTCGTTGCCAACCAGCGTCGCGGCTACTCCGTTCTGGAACGGCCGGAAGAATTCCAGACGAGTGAGGAGATTTGAGATGCTACTGCTGATCGGTTCTTTCCTCGTTTTGATGGTCGTCGGCCTACCGGTTGCCATCTCCATGGCAGTCTCGTCACTGCTCTACATCGTCTCCTACAATGTCGCGCCGGACATTATTGCGGCACAACGCATGATCGCCGGCGTGGAAAGCTTTCCGCTTCTTGCGGTTCCCTTCTTCATCCTGGCCGGAAACCTGATGAACTCGGCCGGTGTGACGGGCCGTATTTACTCCTTCGCTGTCGCACTTGTCGGCTGGATGAAGGGTGGTCTTGCCCAGGTCAACATCATCGGCTCGGTGATCTTTTCCGGCATGTCCGGCACGGCACTGGCAGATGCTGCGGGGATCGGCACGATCGAGATCAAGGCGATGAAGGATCATGGCTATCCGGTGGAAGCTGCTGTCGGCGTCACCGCCGCTTCGGCCACCCTCGGTCCGATCTTCCCACCGTCTCTACCGTTCGTCATCTACGGCATGATGGCTAACGTCTCCATCGGGGCGCTGTTCATGGCAGGCATCGTTCCTGGCGTCGTCATGACACTGTTGATGATGATCACGGTTGCCGTCTTTGCCTATATCAAGCAGTGGGGATCGGACACGCCCTTCAGCCTGCGCACCATCTTCGGGGCGTCCTTCGAAGTCTTCGTCGTCATGCTGGTTCCGGTCAGCATCTATGTGATGACGATGTTTGGCCTGTCGCTGAACCTCGCCATTCTCATCGCCCTCGTTGTGCTGATTTTCTGCGACTGGTATTTCGACTTCTCCGCCGTCATGGCGCTGATGACACCGGTTATCCTTATCGGTGGCATGACGATGGGCTGGTTTACGCCCACGGAAGCTGCGGTTGCAGCGGTTCTCTGGTCGCTCTTCCTCGGTCTTGTTCGTTATCGCACGATGACGCTCAAGACGCTGGCCAAGGCAACCTTCGATACGATCGAGACCACGGCATCGGTTCTGTTCATCGTGGCCGCCGCATCGGTCTTTGCGTGGCTGCTGACTGTCAGCCAAGCGGCCCAATTGCTGTCGTCAGCCATCCTGACGCTAACGGACAGCAAGTGGATCTTCCTCGTGCTGGTAAACCTGCTGATGCTGTTTGTCGGCTGCTTCCTCGACACGATTGCCGCCATCACCATTCTGGTGCCGATCCTGTTGCCGCTTGTCTTGCAGTTCCACATCGATCCGGTGCATTTCGGTATCATCATGACGCTGAACCTGATGATCGGCCTGCTGCATCCGCCGCTTGGCATGGTGCTTTTTGTTCTCTCACGTGTGGCCAAGCTTTCGGTGGAGCGAACGACGATGGCCATCCTCCCATGGCTGGTGCCGCTCTTCGTCGCACTGATCCTGATCACCTTCATTCCGGCAATCACTTTGTGGCTGCCGCAGGAAATGGGACTGATCCGATAGGTACACCTCTTCGGCTCGCGCGGCATTTGTCGCGCGGGCCTCGTCTAACACCACAAAGAAAGTCGACTGGAAATGCTGACACGCGTGGCGCGTCTTTATGGCAAAAGAGACCTTAAGGTCGAAACGCAGGATTATTCGGAGCCAGCGGAAGGCGAAGTCCTTCTTCGCATGGCCTCTGGTGGCATCTGCGGATCGGATCTCCACTACTACCAGGATGGTGGGTTCGGGCCGGTGCAGGTGCGCGAGCCGATCATTTCCGGCCATGAAGCATCGGGCTATGTCGAAAGACTTGGCGCTGGTGTCAGCGATCTTGCGATTGGCGCGCTGGTTGCGGTCAATCCATCACAACCTTGTGGCGCCTGCAAATACTGCCTCAACCGGCAGCCCATCCACTGCCTCGACATGCGCTTTATGGGAAGCGCCATGCGTCTGCCGCATGAACAAGGCATGTTTCGAGATCATCTGGTCGTGCCCGCCAAACAATGTTTTGCCTTTGCCGAAGGCGTGAGCGCACATGAAGCAGCTTGCGCCGAACCGCTTGCCGTTTGCCTGCACGCCGTGGCACAAGCTGGCGATCTTTCGGGCAAGAGCGTGCTCGTCACCGGAGCAGGGCCGATCGGGCTCTTGACGGTTGCCGCCGCAAGGCAAGCCGGTGCGGAAGAGATTATCGTCACAGACCTGACTGACGCAGCAATTGCCCGGGCACCGGCTATGGGCGCGACGGGAACCATCAACGTCGCCACCAATCCGCAGGCGCTTGCGCCTTATCAGGAGAACAAGGGCAGCTTTGATGTCGTGTTCGATTGCTCGGCCGCCGCACCTGCGCTTCGGTCCGCCTTCAGCGCCATCAAGCCACGCGGTACGCTCGTGCAGGTCGGGGTCACGGGCGACATCACAGTTCCCCTCAATCTGCTGGTGGGCAAGGAAATCGTCTGGCGAGGGTCGCAACGCTTTGACGCAGAGTTTGGTGAAGCCGTCTTCCTGATCTCGTCGCGCGCCATCGACGTGCGCCCCATCATTTCGCATCATTTTCCGCTCGAGCAGGCGGTCGAAGCCTTCGAACAGGCTGGTGACCGCCAAGTGGCCTGCAAGGTGCAGATCACCTTCAGCGATCAGAACTGAAATTCAGAGGATAAGATCATGAGACATACATGGCGCTGGTTCGGACCAGTGGACAGGGTAACGGTTCAGGATGCAGCACAGGCCGGTGCCGTCGGCATCGTCAGCGCTTTGCATCATGTTCCAACCGGCGATGTCTGGCCCGTCGAAGAGATCGAAAAACGTCATGCGGAAATCAGGACGGGCGGGCTTTACTGGGATGTGGTGGAGAGTGTCTGGATGTCGGAAGATATCAAGACCCAGACGGGCGACTGGAAGCAGCATATCGTCAATTGGCAGGAAACGCTTCGCCGCCTGTCTGCCAGCGGCATCCGCACCGTGTGCTACAACTTCATGCCGGTGTTGGACTGGACGCGAACGGATCTCAGATGGGAGACCCGGCACGGTGCTAAGGCAATGCGCTTCGATCTGACTGATTTTACCGCCTTCGATATCCATATTCTCAAGCGCCCGAACGCAGTTGCCGACTATCCGGATTGGCTGGTGGAAGAGGCGGCGCGCCGATTTGGTGATATGCCGGACGCGAAGATTGCCGCACTTGGTAGAAATATCGGCGCAGGGCTTCCCGGCTCCGCTGACGGCTATACGCTCGATCAACTTCTGGAAAAGTTGCGCAGCTATCACGGCACCGACCGCGCGAGACTTCAGCAGAACCTTGTCGATTTTCTCTCCGAGGTCGTGCCGGTCGCCGAAGAGGTCGGCATCAATCTCTGCGCCCACGGCGACGATCCACCCTGGCCACTGCTTGGTCTGCCGCGCATTCTCTCGACGGAAGAGGATTACGCCCATATGCTGAAGGCGGTCGATAGCCGAGCCAATGGCGTGACGCTTTGCACCGGCTCGCTCGGCGCGCGGCAGGATAACGATCTGCCTTTCATCGCCAAACGCTTTGCCGATCGCATCCACTTCGTTCACCTGCGCAACGTCACCCGCGACACCGATACCGTGCCGTGCTCCTTCTTTGAGGACGAGCATCTGGAAGGCGGCACGGATATGGTTGCCGTGATTGCTGCTCTTCTTGCAGAAGAGAAGCGCCGCCTGGATGCCGGTCTTTCCGATCATCAAATTCCCATGCGACCGGATCACGGCCAGGAAATCCTCGACGATGTGGCGCGTGGCGCACAGCCCGGTTACCCGGCTATCGGTCGCCTCAAAGGGCTGGCAGAGCTTCGCGGCATCGAACGTACTCTTTCACATCCCACTCACGGAATTATTTGATTATGAGCAGATTGTCTTCTTCCACCATATTGCCTGACATGGTTGCACAGCCCACCTATGACCGGACGAATTTGCAGCCCGGCATCATGCATATGGGGCTTGGCGCCTTCCACCGCGCCCATCAGGCCGTCTATACGCAGCGCGCTTTGGCCGAAAAGTTTGGGGCCTGGGGCATTGTCGCGGTCAACCTGCGGTCACCCGATCCGGTGGAAGCGCTGGCGGAACAAGATGGTCTCTACTCGATCATCGTTCGCAACGCAGAGGGCGACACCGCAGAGGTCATCGGCGCGACGGTAGACTGGCTTTGCGCGGCCGAGCGTGGCACGGACGTGCTCGACTATCTCGCCAACGAGACCATCAAGATCGTCACGCTCACCGTCAGCGAGAAGGCTTATGGCCTTGATCCTGTGACCGGGGGTCTGGATCTCAAGCATCCCTCGATTGCAGCCGATCTCGCCAATCCTCACGCGCCTATCGGTGCCATCGGTTTCCTTGTCGAAGGTCTTGCCAGGCGCCGCGAGAAGGGGATCGCTCCTTACACGGTGCTCTGCTGTGACAACCTGCCCTCCAACGGCCATGTGGTTCGTCGCCTCGTGCTCGACATGGCGGAGCGTCGCGATCCCGAGCTGGCACGATGGATCGCCGAAAACGGCGCATTCCCCTGCAGCATGGTCGATCGCATCGTCCCTGCGGCGACAGCGGAAAGCCGCGCGCGTGCACAAGCTCTACTCGGTGTTGAAGACAAGCTCTCGATCGAGACCGAACCCTTCATGCAGTGGGTCATCGAAGAAAATTTCGTCACAGGTCGTCCCGCCTGGGAGGCAGGTGGGGCTGTCTTCGCGAACGCCGTCGAACCCTATGAGAAGATGAAGCTGAGGCTGCTCAATGGCCCGCACACGATGATTGCCCATCTCGGTATTCTCAACGATCTGGAATTCGTGCGCGATGTCATGGCGGTGCCGGAATTTGTCGAGAAGGTCAGGCGGCACATGCAGGCGGCGGTCAAGACGCTCGATCCTGTGCCGGGCATCGATCTTCCGGCCTATATGGATGAACTCATCGAGCGTTTTGCCAATCCGACAATTGCGCACAAGAACATCCAGATTGCAATGGATACCAGCCAGAAGCTGCCGCAGCGCGCTTTGGCGGCAACGGTGGAGACGCTGGAAGCTGGTCGGGATGCAGCAGAGTTTGCTTATCTGATCGCACTTTGGATTGCGTCGATCCACAAGCGTGGAAATCTTGACGACCCGCGTCGGGGGGAAATTCTCGCTGCTGCTTCCAACATCGATCCAAGCGACCCCTCGGCCTCATTCTTTGCCGTCGACGGGCTGTTCCCACCAGCGCTGGTTCAGAACAGAGCCTGGCGCGATCGCGTCAATGCGGCACTGCAGAGCCTGAACGCCTAAAGTCTTGAAACGTCAGAAACAAAAAACCCGGCGATTGTCTCGCCGGGTTTTCTTTAGATTATAGCTATTGCTCAATCCATCTTGTGGATGTCGCGGTCCTTCGTTTCCGGCAGGAAGAGCAGGCCGATCACCAGCGTGATGCCAGCAAAGACGATCGGGTACCAGAGACCGTAGTAGATATCGCCCTTGGCAGCACTCATTGCGAACGCCGTTGCCGGGAGAAGACCACCGAACCAGCCGTTACCGATGTGATACGGCAGGGACATGCCGGAGTAGCGGATGCGGGTCGGGAAAAGCTCGACCAGTAGTGCCGCGATCGGGCCATAGACCATCGTCACATAGATGACGAGGACGGTCAGGACCGCGATGATCACCACCCAATTCACGGCTGCGGGATCCGCAACCATGGAGAAGGCGCCAGCTGCAGGAACCGTGTAGACGGCCATCTCCGTCGCACCGTTGGCTTCGGCTGGGGTTAGCAGCTTGTCGGCAACGAGCTTGTCGACCGGCACGGTCTTGGCAGGTGTAGCGCGCACTGCATCGGCGTTGAGCGCGAGTTCCGGGTTGGCCGCAACGAAGGCATCGAGCTTGGCTTCCGGAACCTGAGCGGCACCGCGAACCAGCGGATATCCACTGTCATGCAGGGCAATGTTGATCTGCTTCTGGAAAGCGCGATCCTTTGCCGCCGCATCGGCACCGGCGGAGGCTGCGTCGTAGCCGGTAATGGTAGCGTCGCCGATCTTCACAGTGGCAGGCTGTCCGGCGGGACCTTCCACCACATCGTAGGGAACGGAGTTACGGGTAAGGAACGAGGTTGCGATATCGCAGGATGTCGTGAACTTTGCCGTGCCCGTTGGGTTGAACTGGAACTTGCAGTCGCCAGGAGCGGCGGTCACTGTCGCACGCACTGTAGACTGAGCTTCGGCAAGAGCCGGGTTACCCGCCCAGGTCAGCGCTTTAAACAGCGGGAAGTAGGTCAGCATCGCCAAAACGAGGCCGGCCATGATGATCGGCTTGCGTCCGATCCTGTCGGAGAGCCAACCAAAAAGAACGAAGAAACCGGTGCCGATCAGCAGGGCGCAGGCGACCATGATGTTTGCCGACTGTCCATCCACCTTCAGAATGCTCTGGAGGAAGAAAAGGGCGTAGAACTGGCCCGTATACCAGACCACCGCCTGACCAACGACAGCGCCGAGAAGTGCAATGACCGCAATCTTGGCGTTTTTCCATTGACCAAAGGCTTCGCTGAGCGGCGCCTTGGAGGTCTTGCCCTCTTCCTTCATCTTCTTGAAGGCAGGCGATTCATTCATCTTCACGCGAATCCAGACCGACACGCCGAGCAGGAAGACAGACAGAAGGAAGGGAATGCGCCAGCCCCAAGCTGCGAAGGCTTCCTTGCCGACGCTGAACTGAACGCCAAGAATGACGACCAGAGAGAGGAAGAGACCGAGCGTTGCCGTGGTCTGGATCCAGGAGGTGTAATAGCCGCGACGGCCGTTTGGCGCATGTTCGGCCACATAGGTTGCCGCACCACCATATTCACCGCCGAGTGCCAGGCCCTGAAGCATGCGCAGGATGATGAGGATGATGGGAGCGGCAATGCCGATCTGTGCCGCGCCGGGCAGGATACCGACCACGAAGGTCGAGAAGCCCATGATCAGAATGGTGATGAGGAAGGTGTATTTACGCCCGACGATGTCACCGAGACGACCAAACACCAGAGCGCCGAAGGGGCGGACGAGGAAGCCAGCGGCAAAGGCCAGTAGCGCGAAGATATTGCGCGTCGTCTCTGGATACTGGCTGAAGAAGTTCGCGCCGATATAGATGGCGAGAGAACCATAGAGATAGAAGTCGTACCACTCGAAGACCGTACCGAGAGAAGAGGCGAAAATGACCTTCTTCTCCTCCCCCGTCATGGGGCGGGCTTTTTCCACACCCGTCGCTGCTATATTTGCCATTGGCTGTCCTCCACTGAAATCAAGAAGACGCATCGCAACAGCTCGACTCCCCTCGAACTGGCCCTTCCAGGCACGATGCACCTGACTGCAAGGTGACAGAATTTTAACGAAAGGAAGAGCGATGCTTTTGGCTTATGACTTTAGTCTAATAGGCGCTAGCTCTTCTGGAATGGTCGCGGTGGCTGATCGGCACGGGGTGGCGATCGTTGAAAGATCACCGCCGATAAATGCTCCGACCGGGACAGTGTGCCGGGCTTCTCATCGCTAAGAAGCCCGGGCGGATTTTAAGCCCATTCCCCCTTGCGCATGACGGGCACGACGGAGCCGTCCGGCTTGATGCCGTCGATATCGACTTTGTCGGAGCCAATCATCCAGTCGATGTGGATGAGGCTGGAATTGCCGCCTTGAGCCTTGATTTGATCCTGGCTCAGCGACGCGCCATCGATGAAGCACTTGGAATAGCACTGGCCCAGTGCGATATGGCAGGAGGCGTTTTCGTCGAACAGCGTGTTGTAGAAGAGAATGCCGCTCGCTGAAATCGGCGAGGAATGCGGCACAAGCGCCACTTCGCCGAGACGGCGTGCGCCCTCGTCGGTATCGAGCACCTTGTTCAGCACGGATTCACCCTTGGAAGCCTTGGCCTCGACGATGCGGCCAGCCTCGAACTTGACCTGGATATTGTCGATCAGCGTGCCCTGATGGGAAAGTGGCTTGGTGCTTGAGACATAACCGTCCACACGCAGCGCATGCGGGGTGGTGAAAACTTCCTCGGTCGGGATATTCGGGTTACAGGTAACGCCGTTCTTCGCCATCGAGGCACCGCCATGCCATTCATGGCTGTCTGCGAGACCGATCGTGACATCGGTGCCGGGACCGGTGAAGTGCAGCGAGGCGAACCGCTCGCCGTTCAGCCACTTCGACCGCTTGGCAAGATTGGCATTGTGCTCGACCCAAGCTGCCACCGGATCGGCAACATCGACACGCGATGCTGCAAAGATCGCATCGGCCAGCTTACGAACTGCTTCGTCTTCGCTGACGTCTGGAAAGACCTGCTTGGCCCAGGAAGAGTTGGGATAGGAGATGATGTTCCAGTTGATGTCGAAATTGGAGATCTTCTCAAGCGCTGGCTTATAAGCCGTGGAGTTGGCCTTGTTGGCGCGCGCGACCTTGGCCGGATCCTGCTCGGAGAGAAGCATGGGGTTGTCGCCGGAAATCGCCAGTCTTGCCGCACCATTTGCGTAGGCCTTCGCCATGCCTTCATAGAGCCAGCTGGACGCCCTGTCAAAATTGGCATCGCTTGCATGACGATAGCGGGCGAGCGTCGTTTCCTCATCGGAATAGAAGGTGGTGACGAGACCGCTGCCTGCCATATAGGCGTGCTTGGTCAACTGGCGCACCAGCGGAAGGGCCGCCAGCGGTGCGGTGATCACCAGATCCTGATCCTTTTGGAGCTGAAGTCCAACCTTGATGGCGACTTCGGCCAGCTTTTCGAGTTTGACGGGATCGATAGGAGAAACGCTCATGATCTGCCTTCACATGTCTGCTTGAACGGGCTTGGACAATAGACCATCCGTCGGGAAAGCCAACCACCTTCCCAGTGGGATTGCTCAATCGGCGACGAGCGGCGCCGCCGTGGCCTTCAACGCAGCGAGCGCATCTTTGGGTGAAAGGCGCACCTGCAGCCCCCGTTGCCCGCCATTCATATAGACGTAAGCGTGGTCCATCGATTGGACCTCAATGGCGGTCGGCACCTGCTTCTTCTGTCCGAATGGGCTGATGCCGCCCACATGGAAGCCGGTGGCTCGCTCGGCATCTGCCGGCTTCATCATATGCGCGGACTTGCCGCCAAAGGCTGCGGCAAGCTTCTTCATGCTGACTTCGCGATCGGATGGGACGGCAACGCAGACGGCCTTGCCGTCTACCTCGGCCATCAGCGTTTTCAGTACCAGATGCGGTGGTTCGCCGATGGACTCGGCTGCCTGGAGACCGATGCGCTCGGCATTCGGATCATACTCATAGGAAACGGTGGTGAAGGTTACGCCAGCCTTGGTCAGCATCTGCGTCGCGCGAGTTGTCTTGGACATGGCCTATCTGCCGAAAACCGAAGCGTAAGTCTCAGGCTTGAAGCCGACGGTTATTTTGCCTTCGGTTTCCAACACCGGGCGCTTGATCATCGATGGCTGCTCGAACATCAGCCCGATCGCCTTCTCTTGAGTGAGATCGGTCTTCTTTGCGTCATCCAGCTTTTTGAACGTCGTGCCTGCGCGGTTCAGGACGGTTTCCCATCCAGCAGCCTCACACCAGCCTTTCAGATGGTCGAGATCGATGCCTTGCGTCTTGTAATCATGAAAGACCGCCTCGATGCCATTCGCGTCCAGCCAACCGCGCGCCTTCTTCATCGTGTCGCAGTTCTTGATCCCGTAAATCACCGTTGCCATGCTCGCAGTCTCCCGTGCTGAGTATGGATTAACAAAATCTTGGATCCCGTCAAAGCGCTAGGACCCATGCAAATTTGTCTTGGCAGTCATCCAAAGGAGTTCGAGCTCCGCCGCATGGCTCCTGCGCTATATCATGAGTTGTAGACTTGGGTGGTTTTGCCCATATTCAGGTCAACCCAAAAGGAGAAAGAAATGCGTTCGGTTGCAAAGACATCGCGTAAGTTTTTCAGTGAAACCATTGCCGTTTTCGGCGCCGCTGTTTCGGTTTCTGCTGCCGTACGCGCGCACCGCAAGCCTGCCGGCTCCGACCTTGATGCGCTGGGCATCGATCCCAAGGCTTTCGATAAGGTTCAGCTGTAACATCCGGTCGCGCGCCTCACTGGCCTGCGCACTGTGAAGTTCAATTTCGAATAAAGCCGGGCGCTGCTTGATGCAGTGCCCGGCTTTTCCATATTTGATCGTTGCGGTGGAGACTGGTTAGCGCTGCCGATGAAACGGTTAGCCGTAATATTCGGGAGCCTTCTTGAAGGTCGACCAAGCATCGGGGTCATGCCCTGTCACCACGATCGCATCTGCCTTGTCTGCGATGGTTCTGAGCTTTTGGACGGAGCGCACCGTATCGACCGTGGAGGCGAGAAAGCCTGGCAGTGCCTTTTCTTCCCAGTGATCCAGCGTGTACGCGGCGTCGATCGTCAGCAGCAACGGCTTGCTATCCGGTACGCGGACCAGGAAGGACTGGTGGCCCGGCGCGTGCCCCGGGGTGAAGATAGTCGTCAGCGTTCCGTCGCCATAGATGTCATAGAGATCGTCATCGGCACCGTTGAGGAACTGCCATTTCAGGCCCGGCTTGTCGAAATCCTTGCGGATGTAACCGCCTGCCGCGAACCAATCCGGCGTGAAGGCGTACTCATATTCCCGGCGTTGCACGATATGGGTCGCATTCGGAAAACGACCGATGGCGCCTGTATGATCGAGATGCAGGTGGGACTGGACGACGTATTTGACATCGGCAGGGTCAAAACCGAGCGCCTTGATCTGGTCGACGCAGCCTTGATCCTTATCCAGTACCGGCCAGTAGACATCGCACACGCCGCCCCAATGGCCGCGGGGGTCGGTGGCCACTTCGATCGCGTTACCGCCATCGATGACGGTATGCCCATCAGGATGCGTGATCAGGAAGAAGGGGACGGGAATTTCGTAGTCCGCGCCGTCGCCCTGGTTCATCTTGATGTTGTGAACCTTGCACTTCAAGGTCCCGGATTGAAGCATGTAGAGCCTGATATCAGTCATGACAATTTCCTCCCTGAGAATAGATTTCCTGAATGGGTTAGGTGATCAGAATGCTTCCCGATAAAGCGCCAGTGCATCCTCCTCGCGCACCTCGACGGGGTTGTTGACGAGCAGACGCGTCTGCTTCATCGCGTCTGACGCCAGCATTGCGAGGCTATTGTCGGTTACGCCGACATCTCTCAGACGGCGTGGCGCACCGCTCTCATCCATCAGCTTCTCCATGTGCTGCACGAAGGCTGCGGAGCGCGTCGTGGCGTCACCTTCGCCCGGCACCTTCAAGACCTCAGCGAGCTCGGCATAAAGGGGCGCGGCTGCAACCGCGTTGAACCGAAGGATGGGGCCGAGCATCAGAGCGTTGGAGAGGCCGTGGGGAATGTGGTAGTGGCCGCCAAGCGGGTAGGCCAGAGCATGCACGGCCGCGACCGGTGAGTTGGCGAAGGCCTGGCCGGCAAGCGTTGCCCCCAGCAGCATCGCCTCGCGCGCCTGCCGATTGGAACCATCCTTGCAGGCTGCGACCAGATTGTCACCGAGAAGACGCAAGGCTTCGCGCGCCAGGCAGTCTGAGAGCGGGTTCTTCTTGTGCTTGCTGGTATAGGCTTCGATCGCATGAACCATTGCATCGATGCCGGTGGCTGCAGTGTGGACCTGCGGCAAGCCGACGGTCAACTCGGCGTCGAGGAGGACGAAGTCCGCGTAAAGCTGGGGCGAGACGACGCCCATCTTGGTGGTCTCGCCGGTGGTGATGATCGAGATATTGGTGACTTCGGAGCCCGTTCCGGCAGTCGTCGGTACCAGCATCAACGGTGCGCGCGATCCCTTGACGTTGCCGATCCCGTACATATCGGCAAGCGACTGATCGGAAACGAGAAGCACGGCTACAAGCTTTGCGATGTCGAGCGACGATCCACCGCCCAGGCCGATAACGATATCTGCGCCGAAGGCTTTGGCGGAAGAGACGCATTCGGCGACCACATGTTCCGGCGGATCGGCAACAACCTTGTCGAAGATCTCGACGGAGAAGCCGCTGGAAGACAGCGTTTCGGAAATCGGTTCAATAAGCCCTGCCTTCACCAGACCGCTGTCGGTGATCAGAAGTGCCTTGCGCTGAGAGAACCGGCCAGCCAGAATCTCACCAAGCTTTGCAGCTCCGCCCCAGGCAACCTGTATGGCGGGAACGGTTCGAAACTCGAACGGATTGATCGTCATAGTGTCCTCCCGATCACGTCTCAGCTGATAGCCGAGCAGAGATATTTGATTTCAAGATATTCATCGATGCCGAAATGCGAGCCCTCGCGGCCAAGGCCGGACTGCTTGACGCCACCGAAGGGGGCAACTTCATTGGAGATCATGCCGGTGTTGTGTCCGACCATGCCGTATTCCAAAGCTTCCGCGACGCGCCATGTGCGGCTGACGTTCTCGGTGTAGAAATAGGCCGCCAGGCCAAACTCGGTGTCGTTGGCCATGGCGACCACCTCTTCTTCCGTTTCGAAACGAAAGAGGGGTGCAACGGGTCCGAAGGTTTCCTCGCGGGCAACTTTCATGGTCTGATTTGCGCCGGCAATGACGGTGGGTTCGAAGAAGGTGCCGCCAAGGGCATGTCGTCCGCCGCCGGTAACCAAGGTCGCGCCTTTCGCCAGAGCGTCCGCGACGTGTTCCTCGACCTTCTTGACGGCGTCTTCATCGATCAGTGGGCCGATGGTGACGCCTTCCTCTGTGCCGGCTCCGACCTTCATCGCCTTCACCTTCGCTGCCAGTTTTTCCGCAAAGACGTCGAAAATTCCGCCCTGCACATAGATGCGATTGCTGCACACGCATGTCTGTCCGGCATTGCGATACTTCGACGCGATCGCGCCTTCGACAGCCGCATCGATATTGGCATCGTCGAAGACGATGAAGGGCGCGTTGCCGCCAAGTTCGAGAGAGAGTTTCTTGATCGTCGGTGCCGACTGAGCCATCAGCACGCGTCCAACTTCGGTTGATCCGGTGAAGGAAATCTTGCGCACTGCGTCGCTATCGGTGAACACCTTGCCGATCTCCCGCGCCTTGCCTGTCACGACTTGCAGCACGCCCGCTGGAATTCCGGCTTCCTCGGCGAGCACACCGAGGGCCAGTGCCGTCAGCGGCGTTTGCTCGGCAGGTTTGACGATCATCGTGCAGCCTGCGGCAAGTGCCGGCGCCGCCTTGCGAGTGATCATCGCCGCTGGAAAATTCCACGGCGTGATGGCTGCGCAGACACCGATTGGCTGCTTGAGGATGGTGATGCGTTTGTCGGTCGTTGGTGCGGGGATAGTCTCACCATAGACGCGCTTCGCTTCCTCGGCGAACCACTCCACAAAGGACGCGGCATAGAGCGCTTCACCCTTCGCTTCAGCAAGCGGCTTTCCCTGTTCTGCCGTCATCAGGGCGGCAAGGTCGTCGGCATGTGCCACCATAAGGTCGAACCAGCGCCGCAGTAGCGAAGCGCGCTCCTTCGCAGACCGGCTTCGCCAGACGACAAAGGCTTTCTCCGCAGCCTCAACCGCATGCTCCACCTGAGTTGGCGTAAGGGATGGGACGTGAGCAATGACCTCGCCCGTCGCTGGATTTTCGACCTTGATCGTTTCGGAACTATCCGATTGAATCCACTTTCCGTTGATCAGACAGGCATCGGTTAGAAGGCGAGGATTTCTCAGCGTGAGCACAGAGTGATCTCCAAATAGTTCATCTAATTGAACTGCGATCCATATATTGAACTATGATGGCTGTTGCCGATACTGTCAAGGAGACGACATGCAAAATGACGAGCCCGACACATCGTCCGCTCAAACCGTACCCGCCCTGCGTCGAGCGGTCGGCATTCTGGATATTCTTGCCTCCGGCAAAAATCTGACCGCCGCCGAAATCGCACGCGCCCTCAGCCTTCCGAAGAGTACGGCGCATGGATTACTGGCAGTGATGGCTGAGCTAGATCTGGTGGCGAAGACGCCGGACGGCGCGTTGCGGATCGGACCTCATCCGCTGCGATGGGCAAACGCCTTTTTGTCTCAGCTCGACATCGTCACCACTTTCCAGGAAGTGCTTGCGCGGGACCGCAAACTCGATCCCTACACCGTAACGCTGACGGTTCGGGAAGGCGCAGAAGTCGTCTATGTAGGCTGTCGCAATTCAGATCAGCCGTTGGGGCAGACGTTCCGCATCGGTATGAGACTGCCCGCGCCTTTTACGGCAACGGGCAAAATACTGCTGTCGGACCTCAAACCTGCCGAACTCGATCATCTGCTCGCCGATTTTCCCAAGCCGCTGACGACGCGCAGCGTGCGCAGCCTCGAGGAGCTTGAGGGTGAGCTTGAAGTCACGCGAGCACGCGGCTTCTCCATTGATGACGGGCAGATCCGCGAAGGAATGATCTGTATCGGTGCTGCACTTCGAGATCACTCCGGCACCGCGATTGCTGGGATTGCGATCAGCCTTTTGCGCAGCGAAGCAAGTGATGACAAGACAGCGGAACTCGGAGCGCAATTGCAAGCAATTGCGAGAGGTATGTCTGAGGGACTTGGCGGAGCCTGACGAAGCTCCCGCATGCGGCCGCTGGCTGGTGCCGCGCCGCAATCCACCGCCGACATGCGTTCATCTACAGCGTCTGCCCGAAATCGGAATCGCTGCGAAAACGCCTGGCGCTTTAGAGTTCGATGGAGCCGTTCTCTTCACCGTCCCAATATTGTACCCGCACGCCGCGCACCTTTATCAGGACCAAGCCGGGGGTATCGACGCCTTCGGTGAACCAACGATCAAGATCTGAAACCCAATGGCTTTCGAAAGCGGCTTTATCCTCGATGAGTTCGGCCGCGCCTTCGATCGAGATGAACATGCCAGGCTTGCCAAGCAGGCTCGGCGGCTCGGTGAAGGAGAGCGTCACCTGGGGATTGCGGTTGATATGGGAGACCTTGTGCGTGTCCTTCAGCGAGAAGAACCAGGAATCGCCGTCGTACTCGACATCGCCATTGTTGCTCATAGGGCGATTGGTGATCGCGCCGGAAGAGCCGTGTGTCGCCATCATGCAAAAATCGATCTTCTTCATCGTCGAAGAAATGTCTTCTATTGTCTTGCTCGCCATGGAGGGTTTCCTTTTTTCGAAACGTTAGATCATCGGACAGTGTTGGACGTTTCTCTTCACCGACCCGGCAGAGCCGATTGTACGGACCGCGTGACCGCGCTTAAGGACGGGCTTGGGATTGTGCGGTATCGAGCTTCGATGAGATTGTAGATGCCGAAGGCTGCCAGTCCGGCGGCGACGCAGATGTAGAGCGCGCTGCCGAACGGCATTTGCCTCAGCCATTGCATCGCATCACCCATGCTGCCGGCTTCCTGCGGATCGACCTTTATTCCAGCCGTAATGAACAGAACGCCGATGATTGCAAACACCAGTCCGCGAGCGACGAGCCCGTAGACGCAGATCCAGGTTGCGATCGCGTTGTTGTCTGGGATGCGAAGATAGCGCTCAAATTTCCGCGTCAGTCCCTTCGCCGCGGTAACACCGCCGCCGATGACGAAACCGGCTCCGACTGCAATCAGAAGATAGGATCCGAAGGGCTGCGACATGATCCATTGGGCAAGGTCTTTCTCGCCCGACCCTTCATTGCCACCACCGGCGAGAACGCTATGGCCCAGCGCAAAACCTGCAAGACCGAGATAGGTGATAGCACTTCCGATAAGAGCCGTTCGAACGACAAGTCCTTTGGCACTCGTGCCGTGATCATCCGTATCGGCGATGGCTTGCGCCAACCGCCAACAGACAAAGCCAAGGAGCCCTATGCCGATGGCGCCCACCCAGATGCGTCCGAAGGGTTGGCTCAGTAATGTCGAAATCGCAGATTTGGTTTCGGTTTTCTCGCCCGCGACGCCGGATAGGAGGGCCAGCCCGCCAACGAGCATGAAAACGATACCGCGTGCGGCATAACCGCTTTTGGCGAGGAGATCGAATCGAAAGGCTGAAGGCATGTTGGGTCCGCGGTGCTGGGAACAATGGGTCCCTAACGCGCCGTGCGGATGAAAGGTTGAGCCGAGGACGAGAAAAAATGTCGAAGCGCTGGCCGACTGTTTCATAAACTCGCTTGTTCATGGCCGGGGTGGCGCCCGCTTCGAGGAACAAAACGTAGCCTCACACACAAAAAACCGCCGGTTTCTTCAGGCGAAAACCGGCGGTTACATTTTTCAGTTCATCGAACTGGCAGACGTTCAATCATTCCCATTCGATGGTGCCGGGTGGCTTCGACGTCACGTCGTAGACCACGCGGTTGATGCCCTTGACCTCGTTGATGATGCGGGTCGCCGCACGGCCAAGGAAGTTCATGTCGTAGGGGTAGAAATCTGCCGTCATGCCGTCCACTGACGTGACCGCGCGTAGAGCGCAGACGAAATCATAGGTGCGGTAATCGCCCATGACGCCGACGGTCTGAACCGGGAGCAGAACCGCAAACGCCTGCCATATGGTGTCGTAGAGGCCGGCTTTGCGAATTTCGTCGAGATAGATCGCATCCGCCTTGCGCAGAATGTCGAGCTTCTCGCGGGTGACGACGCCAGGGCAGCGGATAGCGAGGCCGGGACCTGGGAAGGGATGGCGGCCAATGAAGCTTTCAGGCAGGCCGAGTTCGCGGCCAAGGGCCCGGACCTCGTCCTTGAAGAGTTCACGAAGCGGTTCGACAAGCTTCATGTTCATGCGCTCGGGAAGACCGCCGACATTGTGGTGGCTCTTGATCGTGACGGATGGACCGCCCGAGAAGGACACGCTTTCGATGACGTCCGGATAAAGCGTGCCCTGTGCCAGAAATGCCGGCGCGCCCTTGCCGTCGGCCGCGATCTTCGCAGCTTCGGCTTCGAAGGTCTCGATGAACAGGCGACCGATGGTCTTGCGCTTGACTTCCGGATCGGAAACGCCCGCCAGTTCCGTCAGGAACAGGTCGGAGGCATCCACGTGGACCAGAGGGATATTGTAATGGTCGCGGAACATGCCGACGACCTGCTCGCTTTCGGCAAGACGCATCAGACCATGGTCGACATAAACGCAGGTCAACTGGTCGCCGATCGCTTCATGGATGAGGATCGCCGCAACGGAGGAATCAACGCCGCCGGAAAGCGCGCAGAGCACGCGGCCATCGCCAACCTGCTCGCGGATCTTGCGGATCATTTCGGCGCGGTAGGCTGCCATCGTCCAGTCGGATTTCAGACCAACGATCTTGTGCACGAAGTTGGAAAGAAGCTTCGCGCCATCCGGCGTGTGCACCACTTCCGGATGGAACATCGTGGTGTAGTAACGGCGCTCTTCATTGACTGCGATAGCAAAGGGCGCGTTCTCGGACGTCGCGGCCACCTCAAAGCCATCAGGCAGCTGCGTGACGCGATCGCCGTGGCTCATCCAGACAGGGTAACGGCCGCCCAGTTCCCAGAAGCCGTCAAAGAGGGGGCTTGCCTTCTTGATTTCGATATCGGCCCTGCCGAATTCCGCTGCATGGCCGCCTTCAACCGTGCCGCCAAGCTGGGTGCAAAGCGTCTGCTGGCCGTAGCAGATGCCGAGGATCGGGATGCCTGCATCGAACACCGCCTGCGGTGCGCGCGGGCTGCCCTCTGCCGTAACAGACGCAGGGCCACCGGAGAAAATGACGCCCTTCGGCTGCAATTTCTCAAACGTCTCTGCGGCGTTCTGGAACGGATGGATTTCGCAATAGACCCCGGCTTCGCGGATGCGGCGCGCAATCAGCTGCGTCACCTGGCTGCCGAAATCGATGATGAGGATGCTGTCGGGATGGGCTATCTGGGTCATGGCGAGCCTTTAAAGAATTGCCGAGCGTAAGGCAACCCGGCAGATACCGTGAAAAGCCAGAAAATGCGCTGTCGCGCAAGCGTCAGAGTGCGATCGCTCCTGCCTTTATCGCGTCCTGCAGCCTATCGACGGCCGCTGCAAGCTTCTCGTCGATGACGTGCAGATACTCGGTCCAGTCATCAATATGGTGAACATCCGCTTTGCCGTCGGAGATGCCGCGCAGCCCGATGAGTGGCACATTAAAGCGCTGGCATGCGCGCAGAATTGCAAAGGTTTCCATCTCCACCAGATCAGCATCGATGGCCTCATACGCAGTTCCGGACACGACATTGGCACCGGTGGACACGCGCGCCTTCGAGATATCGGGTATCTCGAAGGGCAATGCCACTTCCGCCGGCAAATCGAGAAAAGGTGTGCGCCCCCTTTCGAAGCCGAAGGCGGAGGCATCCATGTCGCGATAAGAGACGCTGGCGGCCTGGTAGATTTCCGCTTGCTCGAGCGTGCGAGAACCGGCGGAGCCAAGCGAAACGACGAGATGCGGCAGGCGTGCCTGGCCGTTGAGGTCGCTCAGTGCCGCGGTCATAGAGACCGCAGCCTCAACCGGGCCAACGCCGGTCATCAGTGGCTTGAAGCGGGCTTTGAGATGAGACCCGTATTCGGCATCGGCGGCCATAACAAAGAGAAGGCGCTTGCCTTCGATCTCGACCAGTTCATAGCTCATTTTCGTTGAACCCTTCCCGACCCTTTAGAATCATCATCGTTCCGGTCATCGAGGCAATCAGCTTGGCAGGCCCATCGGAGATCGCATAGGCGCGTCCATCGGCAACGATGATGTTGCTCCCGGGCTTGGTGATTTCGCCACGAAACAGGAAGCGTTCGCCACGCCCTGGAGACATCAGATTGACCTTGAACTCGATCGTCAACAGAGACGCTTCAGGCTCGACGATGGTGTAGGCGGCGTAGGTGCAGGCGGTGTCCAGCGCTGCTGCAATGACGCCCGCATGCAAAATGCCATGCTGCTGGGTGAGCTTCGGGTGAAATGGCAGTTCGATTTCGACCAGCCTGTGCTCGATGCGCGAGAGCTCCGCCTTGATCGCCTGGACGACACCTTGGCGTGCAAAGCTCTTTTCAATGCGCTGGCGAAAATCGCCAGGATCGGTGAATGCCATTCCCCTGCCTCTCATTTTCATTCAAAAATGGCATGGCGTCGGCGCACGCGCAAGACAAGGTCGCTCGGTCGGCACCTAGAGACACATGTTCAGCCGCAGGAGCGGGTCAGTTCAGATATAGGATGCTGGCGTTGAGGAGAGTGGCAAACGAGACCCAGGCCGCGTAAGGCACAAACAGCCACATGGACAGGCGATCACGGCTGGAGGTCATGATGATGAAGGCCATGATGCAGACCAGCATCGGAATGATAATGATCAGGCCCGCTGCCGGGCTCTGCATGCCGAAGAACATCGGCGACCAGAGGAAGTTCAGGAGCATCTGGCTGCCCCAAAGCTGCATGCGTCCGCCCATGCGACTTTGCAACCATGTGCGTGCACCCGCGATGGCGATCATCACGTAGAGCGTTGTCCAGACCGGACCAAAAATCCAATTGGGTGGATTGAACGGCGGCTTATTGAGCGACTGGTACCAGTCGCCCGGGACGTTGTTGATGCCAATCAACGCGCCACAGGTAACAACCACAACGATGAAAACGAGATAGACGACGAGCGCGTGCTTCATGCCGGATGAATGGTGAGGAAGAGCTTTGGTTCCCGCGTAATCTCAGCAAATTATCGTGAGATCCGCGCAATATGCTGATCCCATGAAACCGCACTCGTTTTGCCCGCAAACTCCCCATCATAGGAGGACGCAATGACGCCGCGTTGTGATGCGGCAACGCCCGCCGCTTCTCTCAATGTCAATTGCGAGAGAACTGCACCGTCTGTTTCGTTCAGCGTCACGAAGGCATCGCCGTTGGGAGACGTCAGTCCGACCAGTCCCGCCTCGCGGTTGACGGCGATGGCGCCGACGTAATTGGCCAAACGGGTGGTCGTTTCATCGGGAAGCTCAACGAAGTTCAGGTCGTTGCCCTTGGAGAAATAGCCAGCGAGTGGCGGCAGGTCATTGCGCCGGCCTTCATACTGACATGCAAACCAGATGCGGCCGTCGTTGCCGAGATCGACATGGCGGGTAGAAAGCTGCTTTAGTTTTTCAGGAAGTGTGTGTTTCTGGATGAGGCTGCCGCTCGTAGCATCGAGAAGCACCAGCGAAGGTTCCATGCGATCGATATTGAGTTTGGTACGGCCGAAATCCGGGTGGGTTTCGATACCGCCATTGGCAATTACGATCATCGAGCCGTCTGCGCTCACCGTCATGTCATGAGTGCCGATCCCATAGGCGTCGTATTCACCGATACGATGAAATCCGTTGCGGGCGTCGTAAAGACCGATCACTCCGCGATTGCCGTCGAAGTCGTTTTCGCTGGCATATAGGATCGTGCCATCCGGCGAAAACTGTCCGTGACCGTAGAAGTGTCGGCCTTCCGGTGTGTTCATGACGACAGGCGCTTTGCGGCCATGCGGATCGAACGCGACAAAGAATGTTCCGGGCCTGCGGGCAAAAGCGACCGTCATGCCCGTGGCCCCACTGGAAGCCATCCCGTGCGCGCGTGCAGGCAATGCGATCTTGTCGATGATCTCGCCTGCCTCACTCAAGGTGGCCACGCCATAGCCGCCGTCGCGACCGCGAAAGGCGGAGGCGAAAACGGCGTCCGTGCGCTCCAGAGCGAAGAGCGAACTCGGCGCAAGCGAGGCCAGAAAAGGCGCCCCCGCCGCCTTGATGAAGCTGCGCCGATCAATCAGGAGCCGCCGATCCTTGCTCACGTCAGTCTCCGTCCGAGAAGGAGAAGCCGGAGCTTAGACCAATAGCGCCACCATATTGGTCGTTGATGCGGTAGATCAGATCCTTGCCGTTCAGCAAAAGGTAATCGACCTTGGCGCGCTCCTTGTCGTCGGCAAGGGCTTTTTCGACATCGGGATTTATTGTGCCGGAGATTCTCACCATGGACTTGGCGATGAAGTCGATAGAGCCGATGATCGACCGCTGATCCGGCGGCAGGAGATCGCCCATCTTTGCCGTGTGGAGCAGGTCCTGAACGGCAGCGATATTGTCGCCGATGCTCTTCCATGTAAGACCCGAGCGCCAGTAGATAGCGGTGCGCGGAAACTTCACATTGTCTGGTCCCTTGTAGAAGGTCTCGATCCGGTGGTCGCGGATCGCCTCTGAGGCGTGAACGAGAATACCGAGCATCGCAACCAGCGCCTCGCGCTCATCGCGGAAGACGGGGTTGTTCGGCCCAGGCTCTTTCCAGCTCTTTGCTGTCCCATCCGGTGCCGTCCAGCTCGTTGTCAGTTCCTCTCCGATATTGGCAAGATTGCCGGCGATCGCCGCGCCGTAGCGGCAGCGGAAGTCATTCTTCTGGCCGGTCAAAGCCTCGGCGCCAGTGCCGTAGAGCACGAATTCGAGAGCGCCGAGACCCTGAGCCGCAACGCTCTTGCTCTTCAAGCCTTCTGCCGTCGTGACGCTCTCGTCCTTGTCCGCGAGATAGCGCTGGACCTGCTTCAAGCCCAAACCCTTTTTATCTGGATAGTAGAGGATACGCTCGAAGCGGTTCTGCTCGATGACCGGACCGACACGGACAATTTCGATATGCGACCAAGCATCCACCGTATCTGCAAAGCTCTGTCTGGCGTCCTTTATCTTGTCGTCAGATGGATCGGCACACAATTCCTGCATCTTGCCCTCCAGCAGACGGGCGTTGTCTCGGAAGGCCTGGTAGCCGGGGCGAATGAAGCCGTCGACGGCCTTTTCCATCGTGGTGCGAACCTTAACAGGGTCGAGTGGCGGCGGTGGCATCAGCTCCACATCCTGGGCCTTGGTTGCGTTGAACCCGAGAAAGATTGTCAGCGGCAGGATGGCGAGAAGTTTCCGCATCGAAATGTCCATCAAAGAGACTCCAGAAATGTCAGCAATGCCTGCCGGTCGGATTTTTGCGAAGTGGCGAACATGTTACGTGCCTTTTGCGCCTCACCCCCGTGCCAAAGAATGGCTTCGGTCAGGCTACGCGCCCGCCCGTCATGCAGGTAGAATTCGTTGCGATTCACGGCGCCTGTGAGGCCAATACCCCAAAGTGGCGGCGTGCGCCATTCTCGACCTGTTGCATCGCCAACCTGCTGCCCGTCGGCCAGACCGTCGCCCATATCATGCAGGAGAAAATCCGAGTAGGGCCAGATCAGCTGAAAGGAGTGAAGCGGATCGCTCGCATTCCTTTGGGTCACGAATTTGGGCGTGTGACAGGCGGCACAACCGCTGTCGTAGAACATCTGCTTACCGCGCAGAACATCGGGGGCATCGACATTGCGTCGGGCAGGAACGCTCAGATTTTCGGTATAGAACGTCACGAGATCGAGGACAGGGGAAGGCGCTTCGGTGTCGCCCAACCGTTTTTGTACGCCAGTTGGCATGGCAAGACAGTCCGTCTGCCTCTCCGTGCAGTCCCCGTAGGCATTCGGGGCATCAGGTGTCGATATGCCGAGATCATGTGAAAAGGCCATCGCAGCCTGATCCCGCACCGTGGCATTCTGGGCTTTCCAGCCGAAACGACCGGGCAAAAGCTCGCCTGAACGAGGATCGCGAACAAAGGCAGGCTTGCCGGAAATCCCATCGCCGTTTTTATCATCAGGATCGGCGTTAGCGAGAATGTCTTCCTGAGCGATCGCTTCGATCAAGCCCAGGCCAAGTGTCGGCTGCGCAATGCGGGGTGATATCGACGTCGTGGCTCCAAGAGGTCCAGCCACCAAGCCGTCGACACGATAGGTCGGCGTGCGCAGGGATATGATTTCTCCGTCGCCAAGCGTGACCTTCCGCTCTTCATAAGAAACGCTCAGTCTTCCTTCCCCCTGCAAACCCGGCACGGCAAGGTTTTGCAGTTGCGCGCCGTACGTCACGTCAGGAAAATTGAGGACACGATGATCCTGGAGAAGCTTATTCTCCTCAGGCGTGCGTCCAGGGCGAGCAAGACGGGCGATCATCGAGACTGCATCCTCGCCCTCACGTGGCGGGCGACCCCGTCCGTCATTGACGTGGCAGGTCTGACAGGAGCGGGCATTATAGAGCGGCCCCAAACCATCGGAGGCCTGTGTCGACGAGGGTGCGGAGACCCATAGCTTTTGAAAAAGCGCGTGGCCGAGTTTGAAATTCTGACCCTGTTCCAAGTCGATGTTGGCGGATGGTTGGGAAAAAGACGTGTTACCCGTCGCGACCCTTGTTGTCGTAGCACCGGCGGACATGACCTCGAAAGGTTCAGCCTTGGAGAAATCGGTCGTCGGTTGTGTGACGGCGCGAACGCGCGCGAGATCGCTTTCGGAAATGTCACGGCGTGCCGTATCGGCAGCCAATGACGGCAGGCCGCACACGAGAAGGGCGAGGGTGGGCGTGACGAGCCGAACGAGATCAGTGCGCTTCATGTGCTCGGCTCACGATGATCCGGCTTGGAGGAAATGAAAATGAACTGATGAAGCCGCCTGAAGGACGGCCTCATCCAATCTCCGGATCGAGCTATCTTACTTGAAGACGGCGTTCGGATTGTCGAGGCTCTGGGAGCCCTCAAGCTCGATCTTGCCGAGATCGAGAGCGGCAATGACGCGCTCGACCGTCTTGGTCTGGTCGAGAAGCCCGTCGATGGCCGCCTGCACCACGGCGTTACCTTCCTTGTTGCCTTCGCCGATCATCTGGTCGTAGGCTTCAACGGTTTGAGCGCGCTTTTCCATGGCGTGCATGGCGTCGAGCGTCTTGTTGAGCTTCGCCTTCATCTCGTCGTCCAGCTTTTTGTCGCTGGCGGCAACAAGTTCGGACAGCGAAGGTCCGGTCATCTTGGTGCCATCGACGCGCGTGTACTCGCCAGTATAGGCCGAAGCGATACCAATCGCGTCGTTGAGGTGCGAGTTGTATGTGTTGTCGGAGAAGCAATCATGCTCTTCTTCTGGATCGTGCAGCAGCAGGCCAAGCTTCATGCGCTCGCCGGCAAGCTCGCCATAGGATAGCGAGCCCATGCCGGTCAGGATCGCGGTCAAGCCTTTCTTCGGATCGGCTTCGACGTTCTTCGTCGCCTCGCCATCCGGCGCCCAGTTCGCGGCCATTTCTTTCAGGTCAGAGACGAGCAGGGTGGAAGCAGCTTTCAGATAATCGGCGCGGCGGTCGCAATTGCCGCCGGTGCAATTCTTTGTATCATAGTCGGTGTAGGGGCGGTTGCCTGCACCCGGGCCGGTGCCGTTCAGGTCCTGGCCCCACAGCAGAAACTCGATCGCATGGTAGCCCGTGGTGACGTTGGCTTCCACTTCACCGGCTTCCGCCAGGCTTCTAATTAGCTCAGGCGTGATCTTCGATGCATCGACGACTTCGCCACCAACCGTAAGCTTCTTGTTGGCGATAATGTTGGCGGTGTAAAGCTCGTTCTCATCGCTTTCCGTGCCATAAGAACTATCGACATAATCGATAAGGCCTTCGTCCAACGGCCATGCATTGACCTTGCCTTCCCACTCATCAACGATCGGGTTGCCGAAGCGATAAACTTCAGACTGCTGATAGGGAACGCGGGCCTTGATCCAGGCTTCGCGGGCAGCCTTCAGCGTCGCTTCGCTCGGCGTTGCGATCAGCGCGTCGATCGCCTTGTCCAGCGCTTGAGCTGTGGTCAACGAATCCTGATATTTCGCCTGCGCCAGTTCTGCATAATGCTTGACGACGGCTCCAGGATCGGTCGCCGCCCGTGAGGGAGTGGCAGTAAAGGCCGACGAAGCTGCAAGAAACGCCATGCTGGCGCTCAGAATGGTTTTGCGGAACATGCTCTCTCCTGTCCAGCACTGCGATAACGAGGCTGTGAAGGCGAGTTCTGAACCAATCGTAAACTGGTGTCAAATATTCTAGTTTAGAAGATTTCCAACAAACGAACTACCGGCGATCTTATCGCCGGTAGTGTCGTTCATATGAGAAATGCTTTCTATGCCTTTCGGGTCATGGCGCAGAAAAAGAAGCCATCCGTATCCGTCGTCGCTGGCGTCAGAGTGACCGTTTCACCATCTGCGGAGTGAGGCGTGGCCGCTGCCGATCCGAAGATCTTTGTCCACCGGTCGAGCGCTGACGTGATGGAGAATTCCGGGTTTTCGGTGCAGAAGCGACGAACCTGACGTTCGTTCTCTTCCGGTAGAACCGAGCAGGTCACATAGAGCAGTTCTCCGCCCGGGCGCACGAAGGTCTTTGCCTGATCCAGCGCTTCTGCTTGCTGACCGACGCGCTCTTCAAGATTGCGTTGCGTGAGACGCCATTTCGTATCGGGACGTCTGCGCCACGTGCCGGTGCCTGTACAAGGGGCGTCCACGAGAACGCGATCGAATTTTTCGTGGAAGGCATTCAATCCGGCGGGTCTATCATGCACCTGGACGTTTCGCGTGCCAGCACGCTTCAGACGCTCGATGATAGGTGCCAGTCGTTTGCGGTCGGCGTCAAAGGCGTGGACCTGGCCCTTGTTGTTCATGGACGCCGCCATGGCGAGGGTCTTACCGCCCCCGCCGGCACAATAATCAAGGATCTGTTCACTTTCCGAGGCGCCAGCGAGATCGGCGACGATCTGTGAGCCCTCATCCTGCACCTCAAACCAGCCTTTCTGGAAGGACAGCTCTGCTGTGACGTTGGGCAGACGGGATGGACCTTCGCCCGCTGGAATGCGTATACCTTGGCGCGCGATGCGGGTTGCGACTGCGCCGGTCTCTTCCAGCGCCTTGAGCACCTTGTCGCGGCTTGCCTTCAGCGTGTTGGCACGAAGATCGAGCGTGGGGCGTTCGTTCAGTGCTGTCGCCTGGCGAAGCCAGTCGTCTCCAAATGCCGCTTCAAGCGATGGCTGAACCCAGTCGGGAATATCGCCCTGGATGTGCAGTGGTGCATCCGCCAAGGAGCGGCTGGTCAATGCGTTGATTGTATCTTCGGAAAGTGGCGCAGGTGCAAACTTATCGCCCTCGAACTCTTGCGTCAGTTGCTCCGGCGTCTTGCCCCATTGCCGCAGCATGACGGCATATCCAAGCGCGGTGGCGCTGTCGTCGTCCATCAACCACGCGTGGGACAATTTCATGCGAAGAGCATCGTAGACGATATTGCCGATGGCGGCCCTGTCGCCGGAACCAGCGAAACGATGCGTCAGTCCCCAGTCTTTCAGTGCGTCGGCGACGGGGCGTCTGCGCGCCTCGATATCTGCCAACACTTCGATTGCTCCGGCCAAACGCCCGCCCAAACGCATTGTCTACCTCATTTCCGTGATTGCCCGGTTGGTAGACGCGAATGGCGGCGAGGGCAAGGCTTAGGCTGGAATTCCCGAAAGAGCTGTTCGGAAATCAATGCATGGTTCGCGTCAAACATCTGAACGATCTAGCGAAACGGCATGCGGCAAAACAAGACTTACTTGGCGGCAACGACTTCGTAGCAAACCTTGGCGGTGCCGGAGCTGACCATGCCGAGGTTCTTGGCTGCAGCCTTTGACAAGTCCAGAACACGACCCTTGATGAAGGGGCCACGGTCATTGATGCGAACGACCACGGCTTTGCCGTTGCGTGCGTTGGTCACCTTGACTTTGGTGCCGAAGCGCAAGGAGCGATGGGCTGCAGTCAGATTGGAAGGGTTCATCCTCTCGCCGGAAGCAGTCTTGGAGGTTAGAGCATACCAAGATGCGCCGCCGCAACCATTACCGGCATTGGCTTGAAGAGGAGCGATAAAACAGCAGGCGGCAATAGTTGCTGCCGCGATAGTCATGCGTCGGATAGTCGTCAAACTGTGCTTCCCTGATACTCGGCCCCGCGCCGAATGAATTGCGAGGAGTGTAGGGCCGGGGAAAAATGGCAAAAACTTGCCTTCTTCCAATCACGAACTGTTACAGGCTGTAATATTTGTGATCGATGACGCGACGGGGGATTTTAGATAGCCGTCTATGGTTTCTAAGAAATTTGTTTAGAATCAAACCGCAAGCTTGGAGGGGTCGCTGCAAGGGCGTTCGAGTCACCGGTTCACAAAATGCGGGTGAAATAATTTTCTAAAAGCTGAAAAATTCCCCTAAATTTGCACATTAATAAAAGGTTAAAGAGAAATTTGACGATGATAAACATCCTGAAAAGGCAGCGTGGAAGGATTTTTCACCCTAACAAGATGAACGTTCATTCATCTTTCCAGGTGCCGCTTTCCCATAATTGGCGCAACGATGTGCGGTAGTTGGGGTAGTGAAACGAGAAGCCCATGTCGCGGAGCTTCCCGTTCGACACCCTTTTATTCTCTCCATAGAAAGACCGCGCCATGGGGCTGAGGTCCACAGTTTCGAAGGATTGTTCCGGCGGAGGCTCTATCGCCATGAGTCCTGCAGCGAATGTCACCACATCCTGTGGCGGTGCCGGCTCGTCATCCGTCACGTTAAAAATGCCGCTGGCGTTATGCGAGACAAGAAAACCGCTCACCCCTCCGATATCCTCGACGCGAATGCGGTTGAAGACCTGATCCTGCTTGATCAGGCGTCTTGCGGTTCCCTTTTCCAGGTTCATGAAACCGTTGCGACCCGGTCCATAAATGCCCGATAGACGCAAGATGCACAGAGGCACCGACGCATCGCTCGCCGCTTTGGTCCAAGCCTGTTCGGCCTCAACGCGCTCCAGCGAGCGGGCGGATACGGGCTTGCACGGCGTTTCCTCATCTACCCAGGCTCCGTCGTGATTGCCGTAAACCCCGACGGTGGAGAGATAGGCGGTCCATTTCAGCTGCGGCATGAGCGATCTGAGATCCCCACCGCGGAGGCGCAGGAGCGGATCGCCCGTTTTGCCGGGAGCAATGGATTGGACGAGATGGGTGATGGTCGCAAGCTCGGACCGCAATTCGTCGCTAAGCGTCTCGCCATCGAAGATGAAAGGAGTAATGTCGAGCGTCTGCAGCTTTTCGGCCTGTTCTGCGCTCCGCGTCGTTCCGCAAATCCGCTCCATACTGCCCCGAAGACTTTTAGCGATCGCCTTGCCAGAGTAACCGGCACCGAAAATCATCAGCTGCGACATCTAGGCTCCTGCGATACGCCATTCTTCCTGCACGTCCGAATCGTCGTCGGTCGTGTGCGTTGCAGCGTAAGCATGGAAGCTTTGCCTGTCCATCAACTGCGACAGGGCCCAGACCGCCATGCCGCGCACTTCTGGCGATGTATCCACCGTCAAGCCTTTGCACTGTTCAACGAAGCGCTGATCTTTCGAGTTGCCGGCAGCGATCAGGACATTACGGATAAAGCGATTGCGGCCAATTCGCTTGACCGGTGATCCGCTGAAGAAGCTTCTGAAGGCCGCGTCGTCGAGCCCAAGGAGAAAGTTGATGGAAGGCTCCTTGAGATCCTCTCGGGCCTGCAACTTCATTTCCGAGGCGCTGACGGCAAACTTGTTCCAGGGGCACGCTGCCAGACAGTCATCGCAACCATAGATGCGGTTGGCGATCATCGGCCTGAATTTGTGCGGTATCGATCCCTTATGCTCGATCGTCAGATAGGAGATGCATCGCCGCGCATCGAGCTTGTAGGGCGCTGGGAACGCGTTGGTCGGGCAGGCGTCCAGACAGGCGCGACAGGAGCCGCAATGATCCTTCTCAGGCTCATCGAGACAGAGTTCGGCTGTGGTGAACATGCTGCCGAGGAAAAGCCACGAGCCGAAGGATCGGCTGACAAGATTGGTGTGCTTGCCTTGCCAACCAAGACCGGCAGCGGCAGCCAGCGGCTTTTCCATGACCGGAGCGGTATCGACGAAGACTTTCACGTCTTCTCCGGCACGCGACGCAAAGCGTGTTGCGATTTCCTTCAGCCGTCCCTTGATCACATCGTGATAGTCACGATTTCGGGCGTAAACGGAGATTGCCGTCTTGTCCGGTTGCTCAAGGATGGCGCGCGGGTCTTCATCCGGTCCGTAATTCAGGCCAAACATGACAATCGAGCGCACATCGCCCCACAGGGTTTTAGGCGAGGCCCGCCGCTCCTCAGTTTCCGCCATCCAGCCCATGGTGCCGTGGAAGCCGCTGTCGAGAAATTCTCGCAGTCGGTCCGGCGCCTGCGGAATAGCGTCCGGCGAGGTGATCCGACAGAGGTCGAAGCCGAGGCTGATCGCTTCTGCGCGAACGAAGTCCGTCAGCTTGCGGGCGCGCAGCTCCTGCTTCTGCAAGACCGTGTCGATAGCTTCTCTCCTGGGACGCCTGTCGGCACTGTGCCGACTTTAACGCTATATATAATGTGTCGCGACAGGATTAGAAATCGAGATCGGCGTAATGGGAGGAGGGCGCAAGACGCGGCACGCGTTCTGCCAGTAGCGGCCGGAAGGACGGGCGCGACTTTACCCGCTGGTACCATTCCTTGGCGATTGGTGCTTCCAGCCAGTTGATCTCACCGAGATAGTCGAGAATGGAGACTGATGCTGCGGCCGCGAGATCGGCATAGCTCAAGCGATCGCCAGCAATCCATGTGCGCGAACCGGCCAGCCATTCGAGGTATTTCATATGCTGGCGAATGTTCGAGCGCGCAGTGCGCAAAAGTTTGGAATCCGGTGGGCCGCCGCCCTGGGCTGCCGTCATCTGCAGCTTGTAAACGCGCTCGCGCACCAAAGGCTTGGTGACATCGTTTTCCATCTTCTGCAGGAACCATTCGGTGAGACGGCGGATTTCAGCGCGTTGAAACGGTTCTTCCGCCAACAGTCGCCGGTCGCGCTTCAATACGCCATGGGCCTCATCGAGAAACTCCGCAAGGACATAAGGCCCACAGAGCGAGCGCATATTGTCATCGAGATAAACGGGCAATGTGCCGGCTGGATTGAGTGCCAAGAACTCCCGCCTCTTCTCCCAGGGCTGTTCCTCGACGAGATCGACCTGGAAGCCATATTCGGCGAGGATCAGCCGGACGAACCGTGATGCTGTCGACATGGAGGAGTGATAAAGAGTTGGCATTTGCGCTCAGCGTTCGTGTTTCTGCGGTTGTCTGTCTGTGGTGGAAAAAAGCTCAAAGTGCGACTTCGGCCCGAAATAATAGTCGAAGCAATTTTAACGAAGCTTTAATGCTGCGCTGCACCAACCATTGCCCCCTGGCTGCGCGCGGCTCAATAAAAAAGCGCCCTGGATTTCCGTCCGGGCGCCTAAGCCTTTTCACGCAACGGCCACCAGGGCCATCGATTTCACTGGGCGGAGATGGAGCTCGTTGCGCATGGGTCAACCCCGTAAGCAGGAGAGCAACCGGTCTTGCCCGCGGCAACCGTACCCGGAGCCATAAACGAACCTGCCAGAACAACCAACGCCGCACACGCAAAAAACAGTGCGATAGACCTGCCCATTTCTCATTGCCTTTCAAAATTAAAACACGAGCGGTCACGCCGCTGCTTGGTTGTTCGATGGAGGATGTGTCGTGATTGTGGCGTTTACCAATAACTGACGTTGCTGAACACCGGGTTAATGTGAAGACTTTTCCACCGTTGCCCTGGCGCCACGCTTGCGGCATTCCCCACGCGTTTCCGCGACATTCCCACCCCTTGAACGAAGCGGCGAATGAAACGCCGGACGCTCGTTCACGTCATAACGGTCAGGCTTATTTTTGGTTGCAGCGCACTTTGGAAAAAACCGCGCGCACTGCCACGCAGTCGGATTGGTCTTCGCTAAAATACGATGGGCGCGTCAACTCGGAGAGTTGGCGCGCCCATGGCGTTTCGAAGAGGAGGAGTTGCGTTTTAAGCAGCCTTCCCGGCGTTGCTGAACTGGCCATGCGGACGATAGCTGACCAGATAGGACGAAAGCACAGAGGTGATGCGAACGGGCGTGATCCCCATACCTTCCAAAGTCAGACCAGCCTTTTCCGCTTCAGCCGATACCACATTGTCGTTTTTCAAAAGAGCAATCTGGTCTGAGGTGAAAGGAGGCTTGATCAGCGGAACGAGCGATGCCACCGAACCCATCAAGGACGCAATGCCAAAGGGCAGGTTCACCATCGGGCGTTCGCGGTAGGTTGCTTCCAGTACAGCCTCAAGACATTGACGGAAGGTCAAAATGTCTTGGCCGCCAAGTTCGTAAGTAGCGCCCGGCTTCAGCTGACCATCGACGCTGCGGGCGACGGCCTCTGCGACATCTTCGACATAGACGGGCTGGAACTTCGTCTTTCCACCACCGATCAATGGCAGGAAGGGAAGCGTGCGGGCCATGCCGGCAAACTTGTTGAAGAAGTCATCTTCAGGACCGAAGACGATGGAGGGGCGCAGAACAATGGCGTCTGGCAAAATGGAGCGGATTGCGGCTTCTGCGCGGCCCTTGGTGCGGGCATATCCGATCGACGAGTCTGCATCGGCACCGATCGCGGAAATATGGGTCAGCGTTGCCCCAGCGGCCTTTGCTGCTTCTGCGACGGCACGCGCGCCGAATTCCTGGACAGCATCAAACGTATTGCGACCGCTTTCGAACAGCAGGCCGACGCAGTTGACGACGTGATCGGCATCTTCGACAGCGCGAACAATCGAGTCCTTGTAGCGCAGGTTGGCCTGGGCAAAGGAAATCTGACCGACATTACCCAGCGGCTGCAGAAAACCTGCAAGATCCGGTCGGCGAACCGCAACGCGGATGCGATAGCCGCGCTTTGCCAGCGTGCGAACCACGTGCCGCCCGACAAAGCCCGAGCCGCCAAAAACGGTGACGAGAGGAGGAAGGTTGGCCAAGGGCATAGGACGGCTCCTGCGAAGCGTTAATGGATATATTCTGGTGTCTTAGCCGAAACCTCGGCGCACGGGAAGAGAGAACAGTGTGGAGCAGATCGGCGATAGACCGAGCCGCCTAACGCAGGTCAGATTCCCTCGACGACGACCATTTCCGCATCGGCCACGTCTTGACGAATTTTAGCTGCGGCCTGGTACTCCTCCGAGTTATAGCAATCGACGGCATGCTGCATCGAAGGGAATTCTATGATGACGTTGCGGGCGCGTGCCTGACCTTCCAGTTCCGTAAAGGCGCCGCCGCGGGCGATGAACTTTGCGCCGTAGCGTTCGAAGGCTGGCTTGGCCGTCGATACATAATCCTTGTAGCGTTCAGCATCGCGGACATCCACGCGGGCGATCCAATAGGCTTTGGTCATGGCTCAATACTCATCGGTTGACTGGCATTATCGATTGGCTGGAAAGCTGGCGCGCAGCATTTCGTCCAGAATGGCGCGCGCGGCGGCCCTTGGATCGGCTGCCTTGACGATGGGACGTCCAACGACGAGATGGCTGGATCCGCCCTGAATGGCGTCGAAAGGTGTAACGACGCGCTTCTGGTCTCCGGCCTCTGCACCCGTCGGGCGAATGCCGGGAGTGACGACCGCCATGTCGGGTCCGAGGATGTCGCGCACGGCTGAGGATTCTTCAGCCGAGCAGACGATGCCACCCATTCCGGCTTCTCTCGCCTGTTCGGCGCGCTTGAGAACCAGTGACCGGGCGTCACCCTGATAGCCTGCTTCCGCCAGATCGGTATTGTCCATGGAGGTCAGAACCGTGACGCCGAGAAGCGTAAGATCCGAGCCCTTGGCGGCTGCGACGGCGGCTCGCATGGCCTTGGGATAAGCGTGCAGGGTCAGCATCGACATGCCCATCTTGGCGATGTTTTCCACGCCGGAAGCGACCGTGTTGTCGATATCCAAGAGCTTCATGTCGAGGAAGATTTTTTTGCCGCTTTGGGCAAGTTCGCGAGCAAATTCCAGTCCACCGGCAAAGACCAGCTGATAGCCGATCTTGTAGAAGATGACATCATCCCCAATGATGTTGACGATCGACTCTGCCTCCTTGACGGTTGGAACATCCAGGCCAACGATCAGGCGCTCGTTCGTGGTCATCATCTTCACCCCTGCCAGTTTTCGATGGGCGTCCAGTCGCATGTCACTTTCCGGTCCGCAAGATCGAATCTGAAAAGATTGCCGCCACCGGGCGGCTGGTCGCCGTTGCGTCGGATGACGTCATGGCTGAGGTGACTTTTGAGCAAGGTTCCAACCGCGCCATGCCCGATGAAGGCGATGGGCTGGCTGTGGTCGTGATCGGCTAGCACTGACGCGACAGCTTTTACGATGCGAGCCTGCGCGTCGGCTGCGGTTTCCCAGCCCTTATAGCTCGCATGCGGATGGGCGAAGAACCAGTCGGCAGCCTTTTCGAAGAGGTCTGGCGGCAGAAAACCGGTCGCGCTGCGGTCGTTTTCGTGCATCGCCTCAACGTGTTCAACGTCAAGACCGCTTGCGCGGCCAAGATATTGTGCAGTCTCGATCGCTTTGGTTTCGGTGCTGCTGACAATGCGGCGCAAGTCTCGCACCCAAGGCTGCGAGAAAGCTCTTCGGGCTCGCTCTGCTCCTATGTCCGATAGTCCCCATTCCGGAACGGGAACTTTCGGATCGATGCGAACCTGCGGGTGGGTGATGTAAAGTGCGTACATAGCACCGACGTTAGACTAGGTGCGGGTATAGGTCCACAATTGCGCTGGCGGAATGTTGCGCACGACAAAGTCAAAATGGCGGATATGGTAAAGGTGTGGCTGCGCGACGATCGGCGAAACCGGGCCGTAGGAAATTTGCACAACGGGTCGACCGGGTGGAATGCGGTTCAGCAGCTCGTCCAGCAGCTTTATTCTGGCAGCCATCGGAAAGTTCAGCATGGGAACGGCGGAAATCACGCAGTCGAACATCTGGTCCTTCTGCTCGCCCAGCGTCTTGTCCAGGTCAAAGGCGTCACCATTGATGAAATTCACGCCGGGATAGCTGCGCAAAAGCTGCTGATAAAAATCCGTTGAATATTCGATCGCTGTCACCTGATCGGGCCTGAGACCACGACCGAGGATGGCTTTAGTGATGACACCGGTTCCGGGTCCAAGTTCAAGAACGGGTAGACCTGAGTGAGGGTTGACGACACTTGCCATCCTCCGTGCGGTGATGCCGGAGGTCGGGACGATCGCGCCGACTTTTTTCGGCTGATTGACCATCCCCTTGAAGAAGCGGATTTCTTCCTCGAATTTCCGGCCGAAGCGTTCTTTCAGGCTCAGTCCCATGTCTTGTCCCCTTGTTTGTTGTCAAACACCATTTGTTGAAACTATGGCGACATCTTGTCTCGCATGACGCAGATAAAAATGGAAATGTCGCTTATGGAAAAATTCTTCTTGTCGATAGAGCCAAAAAAAGCCGGAGGAAAATTCCGCCGGCTTGTTTCAGGATTGTCGTGTTAGACGCGCATCGGCATCAGGACATAGAGCGCGTCATCTCCTGCGGTGTCTCGCACCAGCGTGGGAGAGCCCGCATCCGCAAGCAGGAAGATCGCATCTTCGCCGGACAATTGTGCCGTGATGTCCAGGAGATATTTAGCATTGAAGCCAATCTCCATTGGATCGTTTTCGTAGCCAACGGCCACTTCTTCCGTAGCACTTCCCGAATCCGGGTTGTTGACGGTCAACGTCAGCTGTCCATCGGTCAAGGCAAGCTTCACCGCGCGTCCGCGCTCAGAAGAAATGGTGGATACGCGGTCCACGGCCTTGGCGAAACTGCCGCAATCGACGCGCATTTCCTTGTCGTTACCCGTTGGGATGACGCGCTGATAGTCGGGGAAAGTGCCGTCAATCAGCTTCGACGTCATGACGATATCGCCGATGGTCAGACGGATCTTGGCGTCGGACACTTCGACGGCCACTTCGAGTTCAGGATTATCGACGAGCTTCTGCAGTTCGCCAACCGTTTTGCGCGGA
This sequence comes from Agrobacterium larrymoorei, assembly GCF_037722385.1. Classification (GTDB taxonomy): domain Bacteria; phylum Pseudomonadota; class Alphaproteobacteria; order Rhizobiales; family Rhizobiaceae; genus Agrobacterium; species Agrobacterium larrymoorei_C. The sequence goes on along the minus strand of NZ_JBBKAQ010000006.1, from coordinate 212,401 downwards.
ATGATGATGCCCGGCATCCCTTCGGAGCCAGACGGCGCGTCCACATCGGCGCGCGCCAGGCGGTGGCCGTCGGTGGCAACGGCGCGCAGCTTCAGGTCGCCGCCGCTTTCGATCGTGTGGAAGAAGATACCGTTGAGGTAGTAGCGAGTTTCTTCGGTGGAAATGGCGAACTGCGTGCGATCGATCAGCATCTTCAGATCGGTCGCCTTCAGCTTGAAGCTGTGGGTGAAGGTGCCGGCGGTCAGATCAGGGAAATCCGTTTCCGGCAGGCACTGCAGTGAGAATTTGGAGCGTCCGGATGCAACGGTCATCGACGAGCCGTCCGGGTTGGTCGCCAGTAGCACTTCGGAACCGTCCGGCAGCTTGCGAACGATCTCATAGAGCAGATGTGCCGGCACGGTCGTCGCGCCCGCTTGTTCCACCATGGCCGGTGTCGCTTCTGTCACTTCCAGATCTAGGTCGGTCGCCTTCATGTCCAGATTGGCGCCGGAGGCGCGAAGCAGAATGTTCGACAGGATTGGAATGGTGTTGCGCCGTTCGACCACGCGATGCACGTGGTTCAGCGACTTCAAAAGGTTGGACCGCTCAAGAGTAATACGCATGGACGCTACCGCTTTCAACCGTTGCGACCCGGCAATGCCGGACCGGCAAGATAGTCTTTCCCGGCCTGATGCCGGATAATGGGACGGGCAAAATGGCAGAGTTATCGTGTGAAATGCAAGAGGCCAGCATCCGCTAGCCCGTGCTATTCCCCGCTAACAAGCGTGATCCACAGATAAGAGTGATATCTTGCGCTTGTTCAGCCGCGTCCGATTGCCCATAAGTGCTTCCCTGGAATGGCAAAATAGATTGGACTGACCCGTGACAGACGAAACCAACGACGACCAGACGGAAACGTCTTCGGGCAAAAGCTTTCGCGTCGCAGGCGTTTCCGTTCCGGCTCGCCCGCTTGAGAATTCGCTTTATCTCGTCGCCACGCCCATCGGCAATTTGGGCGATATTACATTGCGGGCGCTCGAAACGCTAAGCTCCGCTGACGTCCTCGCCTGCGAGGATACGCGCGTGACCCGCATCCTTCTGGAGCGATACGGCATACGCAACCGTCCCTATGCCTACCATGAGCATAACGCCCAGGAGGTAGGACCAAAACTCATCGCGGCTTTAGAGGCTGGCAAGTCGGTGGCGCTTGTTTCCGACGCAGGCACGCCGCTCGTTTCCGACCCCGGTTACCGCCTTGGTCAGCTGGCGCTCGAAGCGGGTTTTCGCGTCGTGCCCATTCCCGGCGCCTCCGCACCGCTTGCAGCACTCGTCGGATCGGGCATGCCGAGCGACGCCTTCCTGTTTGCCGGGTTCCTGCCGGTTAAAGACCGTGGCAAGCGCGACCGCTTTGCAGAGCTGTCGAAAATTCCGGCAACGCTCATCTTTTTTGAGTCCCCACACCGCATTGGCGCATCGGTCCGCGTTGCAGCCGAGGTGCTTGGGCGCGAGCGCCGTGCCGTCGTGTGCCGCGAACTGACCAAGACGTTCGAGGAGTTCCGTCGCGGGACCTTAGGCGAGCTTGCGGACTATTATGACGAGGACCGCACGGTGAAGGGTGAGATTGTGCTTCTCGTTGAGCCGCCATCCTATGATGACATCCCCGACATTGAGGATGTCGAAAAGCTGTTGAAGGATCTGGTGTCCACCATGCCGGCAGCCAAGGCGGCGGCAGAGGCAGCGAAGCTCACCGGCCTGCCGCGCAAGGAACTCTACCAGCGACTGCTCGACATGAAGGACAGCAATGGCGGCTGATGCGCGGCATGTGAGACGTCGTCGCGCGGAAAAACGCGGCCATGCCGCCGAATATTGGGCGGCGCTCTATCTCATGTTGAAAGGCTACCGCATCCTGGCGCTGCGCTACCGCACTCCGTTGGGTGAAATCGATCTCATTGCCCGGCGCAAGGACGTCATCGCCTTCATCGAGGTGAAAGCCCGTCGATCGGAGACCGGTGCGGTTGATGCTGTCAGCCTTCAATCCCAACGGCGTATTCGCGCCTCTGCCGATCTCTGGCTGGCACGACGTAAAGATGCGCATCTGTTGTCTTTGCGTTTTGACATCGTCGCTGTCTTGCCGCGGCGCCTGCCAGTCCATTTCATCGATGCTTTTTGAGGACGATTCCATGTCGAGCGAACGTGAAAAGATGGCTGCTGGGGACTGGTATTGCTGTCTCGATGACGAGTTGGACGCGCTCCGGGTCAAGGCGCGTTTCGCCGTTCATCAGCACAATATACTGCCGCCGGACGAGCGTGGATCGATTGGCCCGCTGCTTGGCAAGCTTCTAAAAATGGCCGCCGCAAGTGCTTTCATCGAAGCGCCGTTCCATTGCAGTTACGGCCTCAATATCAGCCTGGGGGAAAGGGTCTATCTCAATGCAGGCTGCACCATCCTCGACTCCGGCAGCGTCGAGATCGGCGCTGGCTCCATGCTCGGCCCCGGCGTTCACATCTATTGTGCCGATCACCATCGCGACATCACATTGCGCGGGCAGGGGATCGAAAGGGCACGGTCGGTATTGATCGGCAAGGATGTCTGGATCGGCGGCGGCGCCATCATTGTGCCGGGTGTGACGATTGGTGATGGAGCCATAGTCGGTGCGGGGTCGGTGGTGACGAAGAGCGTGGCGCCGGGCGATATCGTCATCGGCAATCCGGCGCGCTCGAAGCAAGATCGATGATCTACCGTCGATTGTCCGGTGGCATTGTCCTGCAATTTCGGAGCTTGATGCGTAATAAATCTGACATGAAACTGTAAAATCCCCGTCACGGAACGTCCCTATTCGCATCCTCACCCAACAAGGGCGGTAGAGGATCGAAAGATGATCAAGAAAATTTCCATGGCCGTGATGGCCTTCAGCGTTTCCGCAACGTCTTCCATGGCGGCAACCAACATCACTTGGTGGCATGGCATGGGTGGCCGCAATGGCGAAGTCATCAACGAGGTCGCGCAGAAGTTCAACGCCGCGCAGACCGCATGCGCATTGACGCCGGTTTCCAAGGGCTCCTACGAAGAAGCGCTGGCAAGCGGCATCGCTGCCTTCCGCTCCGGCGAGCAGCCGAACATTCTCCAGGTTTTCGATGCAGGTGCAGCCACCATCATCAACGCCAAGGGCGCTGTTATCCCAGCGGAAGACATCATCACCAAGGCTGGTTACAAGTTCGATCGCGAAGCCTTCATTCCTGGCGTTCGCTACTTCTACGCTGCAGCAGACGGCAAGTTCGTTGGAATGCCGTTCAATTCCTCTGCCCCGATCATGTACATCAACACCGAAGCCCTGAAGAAGGCCGGTGTCGAAGCGCCGAAGACATGGGAAGAATTCGAAGCCATCGCGCCGAAGTTGAAGGAAGCTGGTTTCATCCCGCTCGTACAGTCGCAGCTGACCTGGCAGTTCACCGAGAACTTCTTCTCGCGCAACAACATCCAGTTCGCCACCAACAACAATGGTTATGACAGCGTCGTCGATACCAAGCTGAAGGTGACCGATCCGAACCTCATCATGATGTTCGAGAAGCTGAAGTCTTGGAAGGACCAGGGCTACTTCGCCTATTACGGTGCTGGCTGGAACGACAACCAGAAGCCGTTCGAAGAGAACAAGGTCGCCCTCTGGATCGGTTCCTCGGGCTCGTTCGGCGGTCTGCAGAAGACCGCACAGATGCCATTCTCGGCAACCTTCCTGCCGTATTGGGGCGCGATCAAGGGCGCTGGCACCAACTCCTTCATCGGTGGCGCGGCCCTTTTTGCCATGTCCGGCAAGCCTGAGCCTGAAAACAAGTGCGTTGCCGACTTCTTCCAGTTCCTGACCTCGCCTGAAATTCAGAAGTTCTACCATGAAGCCACCGGCTACGTGGCCATCACCAAGGCCGCTTACGAGCTCGCGAAGAAGGAAGGCTACTACGAGAAGCAGCCTGTTGCCGAAGTCGGCATCAAGCAGCTGTCGCTTCCAGGCGGCGAATGGTCCAAGGGCTATCGCCTCGGCTTCTATCCGCAGATCCGCGCCATCATGGAGCGTGAATATGGCCGCATCTTCTCCGGCGAAGTCTCCGTAAAGGATGCCTTCAACATCATCGAGAAGGAAGGCAACGACCTTCTGGCGCGCTTCGCCAAGACCGCTGGCTGATAACACGGTCGCCCAATCGATGGACCTCTCCTCGGATCGGGGAGAGGTCCGTTCCAATATGTGCAAGCCGCTTTCAAGTCGCAGCCATCCTTGCCCCATGGGCAGTGATGATGCGCGGCACACAAGCAGGGCTCTCTAAAAAATCACGGACGGACGTCTTCGCTGAAGCCCGGTCCATAACCAAGGAAGGTTTGCGGACGTGACCTACGTTCCCTCCCAACCGAGCGCCACACAGGTTCTTCCCGGCCTTGCCGCGAAAGCGAAGAAGCCTGCCGCGGCGACAGAGACGGCCAAGCGCGTCCAGTTTTCCCCTTCGCTGCTGCCCTATCTCTTCCTCGCGCCGCAGCTTCTGGTCATTTTCGTCTTCTTCTATTGGCCGTCGGTGCAGGCGGTTCAGTCCTCTTTCTATATCGAAGACCCCTTTGGCTTCGGCTCGACCTTCGTCGGTTTTTCGAATTACACGGATGCCCTGTTCAGCGCGGAATATCTGAGCATCGCGAAGTTCACAGGCATCTTCACCATTCTCGTGACGGTATTTTCGCTGGCCATTGGTCTGTTGCTGGCCGTCAAGGCCGATGCCGTCATCCGCGGTGCTTCGGCTTACAAGACGCTATTGATCTCCGTCTATGCCATCGCGCCGCCGGTGGCGGGCTTGATCGGCATGATGTTCTTCGACCAGCATATCGGCCCTTTCGTCAAGATCGCCGCCTTCTTCGGCTGGCACATGCAGGTGGGCGTCAATTATTTCGACACGGCCTTTGCCATGGTCTTCGTCTCCGTGTGGAAGCAGATCCCGTATAATTTCATCTTCTTCCTCTCCGGCCTGCAAAGCGTTCCCGTATCGGTGCGCGAGGCAGCCTATCTGGATTGCCGCTCCGGCTTTCGCCGATTCTGGACCGTCATCATGCCGCTTCTGGCGCCGACTGCCTTCTTCCTGCTGATCATCAACGTCACCTATGCCCTGTTTGACACCTTTGGCGTCATCGACGTGATGGTGAAGGACAAAGCGGCCAACAACCCGATCACTTTGGTCTACAAGGTGTTTCTCGACGGATTCCGCGGCAACGATATTGGCGGCTCCTCGGCGCAATCCGTGATCCTGATGGTCGTCGTCTTCGTGCTGACCGTCATGCAATTCCGCTTCCTCGAAAAACGCATCCATTACGGTTGAGGTGTTGAGCCATGTATAAAACCAAGCCTCTCGACCATCTGGTGCTGATCCTCGGCTCGCTGTTTCTGGTTCTGCCCGTCATCGTTGCCTTCATGACATCCACCCATACCGCAGCCGAAATCCACATGAACGGATTGGCGCTAACGCCTGGCGATAATTTCGTCGGTACTTATGAAAAGGTGCTGACACAGAAAGGCGGCTTCACCGGCCAGGTGACCGGGTTCAACATGGTGATGAACTCGTTGATCCTCGGTATAGGCTTTGCAGTCGGCAAGATCGTTCTGTCGATGATGGCGGCCTATGCTATCGTCTACTTCCGCTTCCGCTTTGCAACGCTCGCCTTCTGGATCATCTTCACCACGCTGCTTTTGCCGCTCGAGGTCCGCATCATGCCGTCCTACGAGGTGATGAGCAAACTGGGGCTGCTCAACTCCTACACTGGCCTGATCGTGCCTCTTCTGGCCTCTGCGACCGGCACCTTCTATTTCCGCCAGTTCTTCAAGTCGGTGCCGGACGAGTTGCTGGAGGCGGCGCGCATCGATGGCGCAGGGCCGATCAAGTTCTTCATCGACGTGTTGATCCCGCTTTCGCGCACTATGGTAGCAGCGATCTTCATCATCATGTTCGTCTACGGCTGGAACCAGTATCTCTGGCCCATGCTGATGACCAACGACGAGAGCTTCTTCACGCTGATGCGCGGCATCAAGTCGATCCTGCAGGTCTGGGTCGGTTCGCAACTTCCCGATTATAATGAGGCTTTCGCGCTGGCGGTTCTGGCCATGCTGCCCCCGGTGATGATCGTCGTCATCTTCCAGAGCTGGTTCATCAAGGGCCTCACCGAAAGCGATAAATAAAAGGATACCGACAATGGCCGATATCGAAATCAGTCAGGTCTGCAAGGATTACTCCAACGGCATGCGCGCCGTCCACGATGTGGATATTTCCATCAAGGACGGAGAGTTCATCGTGCTCGTCGGCCCGTCGGGCTGCGGCAAATCCACGCTTCTGCGCATGGTGGCAGGCCTGGAAGAAATCTCCGAGGGCACCGTCAGCATCGGCAATCGCATCGTCAATGATGTGGAGCCTGCCGACCGCGACATTGCGATGGTGTTTCAGAACTATGCCCTCTACCCGCACATGTCGGTGCGCGAAAACCTGGAATATGGCCTGAAGAACCGCAAGACGCCTAAGTCGGAGATCGATGCACGCGTGGCAGAAGCCGCGCGCATGCTGCAACTGGAACCCTATCTGGAGCGCAAACCGCGAGCGCTTTCCGGTGGTCAGCGCCAGCGCGTTGCCATGGGCCGCGCCATCGTGCGCAAACCGGCGGCCTTTCTCTTCGACGAGCCGCTCTCCAATCTCGATGCCAAGCTCCGTGTCTCCATGCGCGGTGAGATCAAGCGGCTGCAGCGTCGTCTCGGCACCACGTCCATCTACGTCACGCATGACCAGTTGGAAGCCATGACTCTGGCGGATCGCCTTGTCGTGCTGAATGCGGGACGCATCGAACAGATCGGCGCGCCGCTCGACGTCTATCACATGCCCGCCTCCACGTTTGTTGCGAGCTTCATCGGTTCTCCGGCGATGAACCTTCTGTCTGGGGAACTGCATGGTGATCGTCTGGCGATCGGTCCTGCTGTCTTGTCGCTGAATGGTGTTGCGCCGACATCCGGCCCGGTAACGGTTGGTATGCGGGCGGAAGATTTGCGTGTTGCGCTGGGCGATGAACCGGCAATACCGTTTCGCCTGGATTATGTTGAGGAGCTGGGTTCACAGCGGCTGGTGCATGGTTTTGTCGGAGATCAACCGCTGACGGTAGCGCTACCCGCCGAGCTGGATCTGCCAGAAAGCTTCGCGCTCACCATCAATCCTGCCAGACTGCATTTCTTCAACATGGAGACCGGCAAGCGGATCGACATCAGGCTCAACGAGCAGGTTGCGGCACCCATACCCGAGCGGGCGAGTGTCTGATTGACAATTGCGAAGCCGGAGCGCGCTTAGCGGTCCGGCTTCATCTTTGTCCATTGACTCCATTATAAGATCGAATATTCTCTTATCATGGAAAATCGTAATGATTTGCTGGAATCCGTCATTGCCGCGCGGCTGAAGCTTCTGCGAGAGCAGAGTGGGCTGACGCTCGATGGACTTGCGACGGCGTCCGGCGTGAGCCGGGCCATGATATCACGGATCGAACGGGGGGAGGCAAGCCCGACCGCATCGCTGCTCGCGCGCATCTGTGCCGCGCTTGGCCTTTCACTGTCGCAGTTCTTCGCAGAGGGCGAGACGCTGTCCTCCCCGCTGGTGAAAAGAGACGATCAGCCCACCTGGAAAGATCCGGAAACCGGTTATGTCCGCCGCGCCATCTCGCCGCCCCGTACGGGCTCGGATGTCGATATCGTCGAAGTTTCGTTGCCCGCATCCGCGCGCGTCAGCTTCCCGCCCCACCCGGCCAGCAAGGGCATGACCCAATACGTCTGGCTGTTCGAGGGCGTGCTCCACATGACGCTTGGAGAGCAGACCTACCGGCTAGAGCAGGGTGACTGCCTCTTCATGCCCGTTGGCGAGGGCCACATTTTTCACAATCCGTCCGATAGTCCCGCTCGCTATGCCGTCGTGCTGGACCAGAGAAAGCGTATATGATGGAAGAGAACATTATAGACATCCGGCTTTTAGACCGCCAGGAGACACTCGATGCCCTGCCGGATCTTTGCGACGTCCTGTCGGACTGCGTTAATGGCGGAGCCTCGGTTGGCTTCATGCTGCCCTTCGGGCCAGGTGACGCGCGCAGCTTCTGGCAGGATGTTGCAGAAGCGGTGGGCCGTGGCACGACACTTCATGCGGTGGCTGAACACGATGGTAAAGTGGTTGGCACGGTTCAGGTGGGTCTTGCCACCAAGCCCAACCAGCCTCACCGGGGCGACGTGATGAAGCTCCTGATCCATCGAACAGCGCGTGGGCTTGGTCTGTCACGCCAATTGATGGCGCATGTGGAAGCCGAGGCGGCAGGCCTTGGTCGGACGCTTCTCGTGCTGGATACGGCAACAGGCAGCGAGGCCGAAGCCATCTATCCGCGCTTCGGCTGGCAACGCGCCGGCGTCATCCCGGATTTCGCGCTCTTCCCCGATGGGCGTTACTGCGACACGACCTTCTTCTACAAACGCATAGGTCCGGCCGAATGACCGGACCTGTTGTAGCAGCCCTGCTCTTTTGGAATCAGGCTGCGTAACGCGTGGCAACCCTGTCCTTCGTCAGGCGGAACTGCTGCAGCAATTGCAGCAGCTGATCTGTCTCGGTGTTGAGTTGCTGCGTCGCTGCACTCGTCTCCTCCACCATTGCGGCGTTCTGCTGGGTGAGCACATCGACTTCTCCGACGGAGCCGTTGATCTGCTGCAGTACGACCGCCTGATCCTGGGTCGCTTGTGTGATCTGGTGCACCTGATCGCTGACCTTGGAAATCTGAACGCCGATTTCCGCCAGGGCGTCGCCGGTCTGGTTGACGAGGCTTGAGCCTGCCGAGACCTCTTGCGTCGAGACGGCAACCAGCTGGCGGATTTCCTTGGCGGCAGAGGCAGAACGCTGCGCCAGTTCCCGCACTTCATGCGCAACGACCGCAAATCCCTTGCCGGCTTCGCCTGCGCGGGCCGCTTCCACTCCGGCATTGAGCGCCAGAAGGTTGGTCTGGAAGGAAATGGAGTCGATCACCTCGATGATATTGCCGATCGTCTGCGATGCTGCCTCGATCCGCTCCATCGCCGCAACCGCATTTCTGACGATCGTCAACGACTCGTCGGTGTGGCGCCGCGTATTGTCTACGATGCTGTTGGCCTGACGTGCACGCTCCACAGCATTGCGCATGTTGGAGTTTACCTCGTCAACGGCGGCTGCCGTTTCCTCCAGCGATGCGGCCTGCCGCTCGGTGCGCCGGGACAGATCAAGCGTCGAAGCCGACACCTGCTGGACATTGATGCGGATGGTGCCGACATTGTCCTGAATGCCACCGATCGTCTGACGCAGCCGCTGCATGGATTGATTGAAGTTGACGCGCAGTTGCTCCAGATGCCCGGTGAAGGGTGTATCGAGCGTGGTTGAGATATCGCCCGACGAAAGCCGCTCAAGGCCATCGCCCAATGCTGAGACCGCGAACTGGATCTGACGGTCGAGCTCCCTGCGCTCCGCCTCATTCATCTGCCGCTCCGCGTCGGCTGCTGCACGCTGTTCTTGCGTCTGCGCTTCGAGACGCAAACGTTGTGCGGCGTTCTCCTTGAAGACTTCGAGGGCGCGCGCCATGTCGCCGATCTCGTCATGACGGGTGTTGCCGTTAAGCGGCACATTGACGTCGCCGGTGGCAAGACGCTTCATGGCGCTGACGATCGTCAGGATCGGACCCTTGAAGGTCATGACCAAGCCGATGCCGGCGAAAATCGCAATGAGAATGCCGGCGAACATGGCGGAGATCGAGATGCCGTCGGCTTTGCTACGCTCACTATCTGCCGCAAGACGCTGGGACTCGGCAAAGCCGGTCAGTTGCTCCCAGATATGGCCAATTTCTTCCGTCGCCTTGCTGAAGGCCGCCTTGCGCTGATTGAACATGGTCAGAAGATCGGTGGCGTTCTTATCAAGCTTTGCCGAAAGTGCGTCGATCAGTGTAGCGCTTTTAACGGCGCTTTCCGACATCGTCTTATCGGACATAACCGCTCCAGCCGAAACGCTGAGACGGAAGGCCATATCACGGAACCGTTCAAGCCCGTCCTTCGTCGGGGCTGCTGCAAAGCCAGCCATCTCAAGCTGTAGGTTTTTCGCGTCGTCGCCGATCTGGCGTGCCATCGTCAGGAAGTTTTCGGCGGGTTCGATCTTGCCATCCAACTGCCCGAACATCTCGGTCGCCTGGCGCGATTTCACCGTTGCAAACCCCTGAAGGCGGATCGTCGCAGGCCTCATCATGTTGATCGCCTGATCAATCGTTCCTACCGTCGCGTCGTTGACGACGCCGACATCGATCTGCTGGCGGATCTGTTTTACGTTTTCGGAGATCTGATCGATGACGAGCTTCTGGTCGGCGACTGCAATGGCGGACAGCGATTTCGCGGTCGTCTCCAGCCCGCCGATCGCGTCGCGAACGACAGCAATCTTTTCTTCAGGCACAGTCCGCTTGTTGAACTCTGTCACGACAGTCGCAATCAGGGTTGCGCCGCGAACAAGCTTATCTGCCTCGCGCAACATCACCTTGGCTTTTGTCTCATCTGTTTCGAGCGTGCTGCGGATGTTTGTGGCGTTCGCCAGAAGCCCGTTGAGCTCCTTCATCGCGCCCGCCATATCGCCGTTCATCTGCGATCGAAGCGCCTGCTCCTTTTGGTAGAACGACCAGAGCTCATCCACCTGGACGCCGATCAGCGAAGTCCTCTTGATGGCGTCTTGAATAGAGGGATCACGTCCGTCGCCAGTCATCTTGAGAAAGCTGACTTGCTCGTCGATCTGGTGATGGAGCGTACTGCGCGTCTCTTCTGTGGTGTTGTGAAGAAACGACGTCATGCTTTCAAAGACCTGCTTGAAGCCGGTCAAGGATTGCAGGGTCGTGTTGGAAATATCCATTCGACCTTGAAGCAGCTTAGAGGTGTAAAGTCCGGAAATCCCAACCGCGAGAATACTCAAAATAAACGGTGCGATAAAGACGATAACCTTCGTCTGGATATTGAAACGTGCCAGAACTCTATCAATAAACATGCTGCCCCAAAGCCTCTATGATTTCTATGCCGTTGATTATTATTGGTTTTCGGCAGAGGAGACTTTTGCAGTCAAGCTTTTGAAAAAGCGTTAAAAGGCGTGCGTATTTTTTGTTGGCAAGGCCGTCTGTGTGCGCTTGCTCATTAAATGTGCGGGTAGAAAGTTTCTCGATTTAGCTTCGCGCTGGCCGCAGCTTACAAGCTTGTCGCTGCGACCCATTACGGGGCTTGATACAGGATCACCGCTCAGCCGGCGCCTGGATTGACGTCTTCATCATCCTCGTCTGGCAGAGAACCAGCGCCCGGCGTCTTGCTGTCGTCAGTCAGATGCTTCTTCGCATGAGGGCCTGCAGCAGGAATATCTCCATTGCTTTCGGTGTTCGTGTCGTTCTCTTCGATCGTCTCGCGTGCCTTCTTGTCGTCCATCGTTCAGCCTCCTTCGCAACATGACGTCGTTGTCATGGATCGAACGTGTGGGACCCATGCCGGTTCCTTGCGGGAGGTATGCCGGTGGTGCGTTGCGTGGCGCCTATCGGATTTTGCTATTTTGAGGGGACGGCCCGAGATCGTCAGTCTTCGATCTTGCGCGCTTCTGAAATCAGCATGATCGGCACGCCGTCACGGATCGGGTAGGCGAGCTTGGCGCGTTCGGAAATCAACACGTGATGCTCGCGGTCGTAGCTAAGCCTGCCCTTGGTCAAAGGGCAAACCAGAAGATCGAGGAGTTTCGGGTCGACCTTGCTCAGCTTTTCATCCATGGATGTCGCTCATTGCAGGATCACACCACCATCCGCACCACCTTGAGCCAGCACGATTTCCATGATGGCGATCAGCGCGTCGGCCCGGGATTTCAGATCCGGTGCTTCCAGCAGAGCCTGTTTTTCCGCCGGTCCGAAGGGAGACATCATCGACAGCGAATTCACCAGCACGCGGTTTCCGGCGCGCTCGACGCTGTCCCAGTCGGCTTCCAACTGGTTCGATTCAAGGAAATTACGGAAGACGCGCAAGAGATTGACGCGGTCAATGTCGTCCTCCCCATCTTCACCCGAGAGATCGGCAATGAAGGGCGCCTGCCTGAAGACGCGGAAGGGCGTCTTTTCCTCCAGCTCTTCCAGTAGCCGGAAACGGCAGACGCCGGTCAACGAGACCACGTAGCGACCGTCCCCCGTTTCAGAAAATGACGTGATACGACCGATGCAGCCGATCGGGCTCAGCGCGCCGCCCTCGGTTCCGGCTTCGAGCGCCTGCAGGGCGGGCTGAACCATGCCGATCAATCGATGGCTTGCGATGGCTGCGTCGAACATCGCCAGATAGCGCGGCTCGAAGATGTTGAGCGGCAGGTGGCCTTCCGGCAGCAGCAGAGCGCCTGACAATGGGAAGACAGGTATCGTCTCGGGTAGATCGCTTTCTTTCAGATATCTCGCATTTCCGACATGCATCGGATGGATTCCTTATGTCTCATCGTTCCCGCTCCAATCTAGATGAGGAGCAGGTCGGCAAAGCGCAAGACGGTGTCAGGAAAAGAGTATCGATGACAGCTTTCTGCGACCGGAAATGCTTGCCGGGTCCTTGAAGCCCCAGGTTTCAAAGAATACAACCAGCTGCTTGCGCGCTGCATCGTCTTCGAAAGTCCGGTCCTTGCGCATGATGGTCAGCAACTCTTCGACGGCCTGATCCCGGTTTCCTTGTGCATTCAGGATTTTGGCGAGGTTGAGCCGTGAGGCGTGGTCGTCCGGGTCAAGCTGCAGCGCCTGCTGCAAGGCAGCCGGATCGCCAAGCTTGCGGGCTTCTTCGAACTGCGCCAGCTTTTTCGATGCTGCCTGCACGGCCGCATCCTTGGTCAGTTCTTCCGGCAGAGAAGACAGAAGCTCGCTGGCGCGCTCATATTGTCCGACAGCAATCATGCACTCTGCAATGCCGGCGACAGCTGCTGCATTTTCCGGATCGGCCTGCATGACCGCGCCAAAAAGCTGGGCGGCATTTTGAAAATCGCCGGCTTCCAGAAGTTGTGTCGCCTCGGCGAGCGCTGCCTCGATCTCAGCCTTCTGATCATCGCCTGCAGGGCCCGCTAGCTTCTCAATGAATTGCAGGATCTGACTTTCGGGAACCGCACCCATGAAGCCGTCGACAGGTCTGCCATCGACGAAGGCAACTATGGCGGGGATGGACTGAATGCCCAACTGTCCGGGAATGGCAGGATGATCGTCGATGTTGAGTTTGACCAGCTTAACGCGTCCGCCCGCCTCATTGACCACCTTCTCCAGAACGGGCGTCAGCTGCTTGCAAGGGCCGCACCATGGCGCCCAGAAATCCACAAGCACCGGCTGGCGACGCGATTCATCCATGACGTCTTTCGAGAAATTCGCGGTCGTCGTGTCCTTTATATAGGCGCCTTGAGAGCCGGATTGTCCGGCGCCGAAGCTGGCAGCGCCCGTCATCTGGCCTCCGAGCGAGGCTCCGTAAGGGTTATCCATTCCGCTCATATCTCGTCTCCCATATCATCTCGTTCCGGTGCGCTCATACCGCACAGATCGTGGTTTATTCCGTGACTTTCAAGATCAGCGGCGTATGCCCCGTTGCCTCCAGGAAGCGCACGAGGTCGTCACGACCAATCGTCGTCGTAGCATCATTAGTCAGCGGGTGGCCGTTGATCAGGTCATACGTCATCAACTCGCTGTCGAGCACAAAGGTCACTTGGTTTTCAGTATCGTTGATGGCGCCAAACACCGTGACCGAACCTGGAACGACGCCCAGATATTCCAGCATCTTTTCCGGCTTGCCGAAGGAGACCTTGCTGGCGGCATTGATGATCTTGTGAACCGTCTTCAGATCCACCGTCGCATTCTCTTCAACGGTAAGCACGAAGTACTGATCTTTCTTGTCCTTAACGAAGAGGTTCTTCGTATGGCCGCCAGGGATCAGATCGCGAAGCGACTCCGATTCGGCAACAGTGAAGACCGGCTGATGCTGCGTGGTCGTGTGTTTGATGCCAAGGCCATCGAGAAAGGTGAAAAGATCCTGCGCCGTCTTGGGGGAATGCTCTGCAACCATCACTGCGTGCCTTTGCCGGATTTCGTGTGTCTTTGATAAGGTGAATAGGCTTGACCCGCGGCTTTTGCAATCCATTCTGCCGCCGCGACCACAAAAGATCAGCCTTTTCCGATGCTTGCGATGAGGCACAAATTTTTCTCCGAGTTTTCGTCATTTCCCTGTTGCATTTGAAAAACGGTTGAGCGATATAGCGCCCGTCGCCGCAAGACGGCGCCCACGGTTCAGCGATCTACCCCGAACCGTCGGATTTTTGAGCGGGTGTAGCTCAGGGGTAGAGCACAACCTTGCCAAGGTTGGGGTCGAGGGTTCAAATCCCTTCGCCCGCTCCAAATCTCTCATTAAAGTTTTCATTCGGTGTTTTCGACGGTCATCGTGAAGCGATCGGCGTTTGTGCCGTGCGTGCGTCGCTGCCTGGGCGAAACAGATATATCGCACCCTCACTGCATTTATCTCTTGCATTTGAAAGTCGGTTGAGCGATATAGCGGCCGTTGCCGCAACATGGCGACCCGCGGTTCAGCGATCTACCCCGAACCGTCGGACTTTGAGCGGGTGTAGCTCAGGGGTAGAGCACAACCTTGCCAAGGTTGGGGTCGAGGGTTCAAATCCCTTCGCCCGCTCCAAATTCTAAAAATTCACTCAGTGATGTGTTCTTCTTGCATAGCAGCTCACGCGTTTGCCGTGCGCGCTTCTGTGGCATCCGCATCGTTTACCTGTTAAGGGAACCCCTTTTCCACAACACCGGACTGGCATTGAGATGAAAAGACTGATTGGCTCCGTTTGCTTGGCATCGTTGATGATGGTGCCGATGTCCGTGCAGGCCACGCCCGTTCTCGTCCTCGATGCCGATACCCACCAGGTGCTTGTTCAGGAAGATGCCGGCGTTCCCTGGTATCCCGCATCGACGACGAAGTTGATGACGGCGTTTCTCACCTTCGAGGCACTGCGTGACGGCCAGATTTCGCTCTCGACCCCCGTGACGATGACGAAGAAATCCGTCAGCGAGGCGTTTCTGGAGTCCGGTCTCTCGCAGGGCCAGGCCATGACCTTGGAAGATGCTCTTTATGCCATGATCGTCGCGTCCGCCAATGACGTGGCCATGGCCGTCGCCGAACGGATAGGCCATGGCGAGGCGCCCTTCGTCGAAAAGATGAATGACGCGGCGAGGCGCCTTGGCATGACGGGGACGCATTTTTCCAACCCAAACGGGTTGTTCGACAAGAACAACTATACTACGGCGCGCGATCTTGCGATCCTGGGGCTCGCCATTGAGCAGCAATTCCCGCAGTTCCAGAATTTCTTTCAGGTCTCTGCCGTATCGATCAATGGCAAAGAAATCCCGTCCAACAACCTGCTTCTGACCCGCTACCGTGGCACAACCGGCCTGAAGACCGGTTTCCTCTGCGCCTCCGGACGCAACTTCGTCGGTGTGGCCAAGCGTGACAACCGGCGCCTCATGGTCGTAGTGCTAGGCGCGACCACTGAGCGAGAGCGCAATGAACGCTCTGCCAAGTATCTGAACGAAGGATTTGAAGGACAGCTTGCGCCAAGTTTCGGGACCGTTGAGTCGATTGCCAACCGACCGGACGTAAAGCCTGAAGATATGAGACTACGGCTCTGCACCAACCAGAGCGTCCAATATGAAGCTGCGCGCGAAGCGATGTATCCAATGGGCCTTCCTGGCCAGCCGAGCTACCTCAATGACGAGATACCTGGCATCGTACACCGTATCACCACCTGGCAGAATGAAGCCGCGGCCGCCGACGTGCCTTTGCCATCACCGCGACCGGCCGGCAACACTCCGCAGAACTAAGCCGTACCGAACCAGCCGCTGCTATGGCCCTTAGCCTACAGCCACCGTTTCCGTGCGAACCTGCTGGTCCAGGAAGGGCTGAACATCGACAGCCTTGAGCGGCCGTGAATAGATATAGCCCTGGATCAGGTTGCAGCCCATTTCGGTCAGCATGGTGAGCTGATCTTCCGTCTCCACGCCCTCGACGACGCAATCGAGCGACAGATCTCGCGAGAGCGAGCTGACGGAGCGGACGATCTTCTGGCTGGCCTCGCTGTCGATAAGATCGCGGACGAAGCTGGCATCGACCTTTATCTTGTCCAGTGGCAAACGCTGAATTTGGCTCAGGCTCGAATAGCCGGTTCCAAAATCATCGAGCGAGATGCGCGCCCCCGTGGCTTTTAGCGCGTTCAGGCTGGCGATGGCCTGGTCCAAGTTCATCATCAATGCCGTCTCGGTAACTTCGAATTCGACTCGTATTGCAGATACGCCGCTCTTTTCCAGGATCGTGATGAGGGTCAGAATTTTGTCTGGAGCGGTGATGTCGTGCCCGGAGAGATTGAAGGAAATACCGACCGTATCCGGCCAATGGCGAACGGCGTCCAACGCCTTGCGCAGCAGGAGCGGGGTGAGGGTGGAGATAAGGCCGGATTGCTCTGCAACGGGAATGAACCGCGCTGGCGATACAAGGCCAAGGGCTGGGTTCTGCCAGCGGGCGAGGCATTCCAACAGAACCGTCTCATTGCGACCGGAATCGACGATTGGCTGGAAGGTGAGGAACAATTCCTTCTCAAGGTCGGCCGCACGCAGGCTGCGCTCGATCAGAGCCGCTTCGCGCACGGTTTCCTCATGTTCTGAACTGAACAGTACGGTTTGTTGCTTTCCAGTTTTCTTGGCATGGAAAAGCGCATAGTCAGCGCGATCATAGAGTTCCGTCGCGGTCGTTCCGGCCTGCGGGAAGGTGGAAAACCCGACCGAGCAACCGAGTGACAGGCGTAGATCATCGACAAAGATCGGCGTCTTTACCGACTCGATCAGCACATCGCCGAGGCCAACCAGTGTCTCGGGATCATTCTCCCCGCGGATGAAGAAGGCGAACTCGTCGCCACCCAGCCTATAGACCTCGGCATGGGCCAAGAGAATATCCTGCAAACGTCGTGCCATGGCTTTCAGCAACCGGTCGCCAACAAGATGACCATTGCTGTCATTGATGGCCTTGAAGCCGTCGAGATCCACGATGGCGAGTGCCAGCGGTTTGTCTGCTTCGCGCGCGTGGTCGAGAGCCTGTTCCAGATCACGGAAGAAGCGACGCCTGTTGCCGATCTCTGTCAGCATGTCAGTATTGGCAATGCGAAAGTTGTCTTCGCTGAGTGTCTCGATCTCGCGCGTCTTGGTTTCAATCGAAAGCCGTGATGAGACCAGGCTGGTGAAATCGCGATAGTAGCCTTGTGCGACATAGGCGAGGCCTGCGACACCGCCGACCAGGAGTACAACGATGCCGATCAGCGCAGAACCGGAATGGGCGCCGATGTAAAGCATGCCGAGAACGCAGAATGTGGCCGATAAAATGGAGGAGACTCGAAGGTGCAGGAGGCCAAACAGCAGGAAGACCATCTGGCCGCCCATGCAAAGCGCCAAAAGGAGCAGAGACTCGCCTGTTCCCCAATGCGAAAGCCAGACCTGCCAGCCGACGATCATCGCCATCCACACCGTGATCTCGATACCGAGAATTCGAACCGAGCGCGTGCATTCTGCCGACGGCGGAATAACATCGCGCTTGCGATGCCAGAGATAGGCCCAGATCAGCGACTTCGGGACCAGAACTGCAGGCAGAGTTGCCCAAGCCCACCAAGGTGCGAGAGTGGAATGGACGAATGCGACGGCAATGATGTCCGCGCACAGCGCGATGTAGAGTGCGGGCCAGGTCCGTGCCAGAGCATGATATCGGGCCTGTTCTACAGTCCGTGCATTCGCAAAGCCGTCGCTCATCTCACCATCCATATGTCGATCGTCAATGATGAGACTGGTAGCTGATAAGAGTAAAGCCCGGTCTTACGAGCGAAGTTAATGTTTCATAACTGTTTTATTTCGAAAATATATCCGAATGAAAGTGCAGGCTCGCCGATGGTCGGTTACGATGCGTGTTTCTAATTATGAGGCGCGCTTGGATACATCCCACTGGTGCGAAATTCACTCGGATTTGTGCCGTAAAGCCTGCGGAACACCTTTGAGAAATAGTTCGGATCATCGAATCCGCAAAGCACCGAGACTTCCTTTATCGGAATATTCGCGGCTGTGGTCAGGAGCTTTGCCGCCCGCCGAAGGCGGCGCTGCAAGACAAACTCTGCCGGCGGAACACCCTCATTGGCGGTGAAGATCCGAGAGAAATGCGCGCGGCTGAGCCCTGCCACAGCGGCCAGATCATTAACGGAAAGGCGCTCATTCAGGTGCCCATCAATGTAGCTCAGCACCTGCTGCATGGTGCGGTATTCGCCGCCGAAGGACGCATGCGAGCCGAAGACGTCGTCATAGAGCGTCATGGCGGCTTCATAAGCGACTGCGGAGGCGGCGCCTGGCGTTTCAGCACCGTTGACGAGACGGGAGCAGCATTCCGCCAGGTGATCGATCGTCTGCGACTGAAGCTTTAGAATAGGTCCCGTCACGGCGAGGATGTTGCGATGAATACGCAAGGCTTCCTCCCCATTCATGGATATCCAGAAGAACTCCCATTCTTCATTGTCTTCGAGCCAGTAACGGTGATTGTGGGGAACAAGAACAAGCAGAGTTTCACCGGGCTTGACGACATAATGGCGGTTTTCATAACGCAGATTGCCAGCGCCGCTGATACAATGTTGCAGCACCGTAAACGGTGTCTGTCCGCGCTTTCTGCCATCCCAATCATAGTTGCCGCCGTGGCGGATTTCATAGCCGCTACTTGTGGGCATGGTGTGAAGCGTTTGGCGCCCGCGTGGCAGGGAGACCGCGCGCATGCAAGGCCCCTGGTCGATCAAATTGTGCAGCACAAAATTACCCATTAAAGCATAATCCTTCTCTGGCATTGCCCATCTTTATACGCATAATCGCCCGCAGAGGAGACAGCCAGCAGGATTTTTTAAGACGATACCGTCAATAACACTGATTTTCCAATGTGATGGAAGGTCGGTGGAGTTTTTGTGACGCGAGAGTCCTTCGGCCCGTTTTGCCCTTTCCATTCGAAAAAGAGGTGGCGTTATGAGTTTCAAAATCGCTATAATCGGTGCCGGGAGCGTCGGCTTCACAAAGAAGCTCTTCACCGATGTTCTATGCGTACCGGAATTTCACGATATCGAGGTGGCGCTGACCGATGTCAGCCAGCACAACCTGGATATGATCAAGGCCATTCTCGATAAGATCGTTGAATCTAATCGTCTGAACGTCAAGGTTACTGCCAGTACGGATCGCAAGCGCGCACTTGAAGGCGCCAAATATATCATCAGCTGCGTTCGCGTCGGCGGCTTGGAAGCCTACGCCGAGGATATCCGCATTCCGCTCAAATACGGTATCGATCAGTGCGTCGGCGATACGATTTGTGCAGGCGGCATCCTTTACGGTCAGCGCAACATTCCCGTCATCTTGGATTTCTGCCGCGATATTCGTGAAGTCGCCGCGCCGGATGCGAAGTTCCTTAACTACGCCAACCCGATGGCGATGAATACCTGGGCTGCGATCGAGTATGGCAAGGTGGATACCGTCGGTCTCTGCCACGGCGTTCAGCATGGGGCCGAACAGATTGCCGAAGTTCTGGGTGCAAAGTCACCTTCCGAACTGGATTACATCTGCTCCGGCATCAATCACCAAACGTGGTTCGTCGATCTGCGGCTCAACGGACGCAAAATCGGCAAGGACGAGCTGGTTGCCGCCTTCGAAGCTCATCCGGTCTTCTCGCAGCAGGAAAAGCTCCGCATCGATGTGCTGAAGCGCTTTGGCGTCTATTCCACCGAAAGCAATGGCCACCTGTCAGAATATCTGCCCTGGTACCGCAAGCGGCCGGAAGAAATTTCGCGCTGGATCGACATGTCGGACTGGATCCACGGCGAAACCGGCGGCTACCTCCGCTACTCCACCGAAACGCGCAATTGGTTCGAAACGGAGTTTCCGCAGTTCCTGGCAGTTGCCGACAAGCCGATCGATCCGGCCAAGCGCTCCAACGAACATGCCAGCCATATTCTCGAGGCGCTTGAGACCGGGCGTGTCTATCGCGGTCACTTCAACGTCAAGAACAATGGCGTCATCAGCAATCTACCGTCAGATGCCATCATCGAGTCGCCCGGCTTCGTCGATCGCTTCGGCATCAACATGGTCTCCGGCATTACCCTGCCGGAAGCCTGTGCAGCGACCTGCATGGCGTCCATCAATGTCCAGCGGATGTCTGTGCATGCGGCCGTGACCGGTGACATCGACCTGTTGAAGCTTGCCGTGCTGCATGATCCGCTGGTTGGCGCCGTGTCCACGCCGGAAGAGGTTTGGCAGATGGTCGACGAGATGATTGTGGCGCAGGCCCAGTGGCTGCCGCAATATGCCGATGCCGTTCCAGCAGCGCGCGAGCGCTTGAAGAACGCAACGGTGAAAACTCGCGAATGGGAAGGCTCGGCGCGTCGCGCCGTTCGCTCCGTCGAGGAACTGCGCGCAATCAAGCAGGCGAGCTGATCGCAGGCGACGAATAACGAAATCAGGCGGGCCTCTGACGAGGGCCGTCGATATGCCGGGCGGGAGGCCTGGTCTTAAAGCAGGTACGGCGGTGCAGCCGCTGTTAAAAAAGGGGAGTGAGGATGACAAACCGATATCTTGTGAAAACGGCCGCCCTTCTTGTTGGCGTGTCCGCCCTGGCATATGGCGCCATGGCGTCGGAACTGACCGTCGTACCGCAGCCGCCGGATTTCCCGGCGCAAACCAAGGTGCAATATGTGGATGGATCGGCCATCCTCGAATATAAGGCACTGCCGGAATATCATGAACCTTCCTGGGTGACGAAGCAGTTCGTCGACCAGAAGAAGCTGCCGCCGGTTAAGGATCGTCTGCCGAAAGAGCCGATGGTCTACAAGACCGGAAACATGCCCGATGGCGTTGGTGTTTACGGCGACACGCTGCGTCATGTCATTGGCGGTCGTCCGGAAGGCTGGAACTACTGGGCTGGTCAGAACCAGGGATGGGGTGGTATCGATATCGGTCTCTTCGAGTGCCTGACGCGCACCGGACCGCTCTTCCAGGTCAAGGCTGACGACCTTCAGCCGCTTCCAAACCTTGCCAAGAGCTGGGAATGGTCCAAGGACGGTCACAAACTGACGATGAAGCTCATCGAAGGTGCGAAGTGGTCCGACGGCCAGGACTTCACGTCGGACGACGTGATGTTCTACTGGGACGACAACGTCCTCGATCCGAACGTCTCGCCGTTGAATGGCGCCACCCAGGAAACATTCGGTGCCGGTACGACGCTGAAAGCCATCGACAAATACACGATCGAATGGACCTTCAAGGACGCGTTTCCGAAGCAGTTCATCTACAACATGGCCTACGGCACCTTCTGCCCAGGTCCAGCCCATATGCTGAAGCCGCAGCATCCGAAATATTCGAAGAATACCTACGATCAGTACAAGAACGCGTTCCCGCCTAGCTACATGAACTTCCCGGTCATGGGCGCATGGGTGCCGGTCGAATATCGTCCGGACGACATCATCGTTCTTCGCCGCAACCCCTACTACTGGAAGGTCGACGAGAAGGGCAATCAGCTCCCATATCTGGATGAGACGCATTACAAGTTGTCGACATGGGCCGACCGGGACGTTCAGGCGGTTGCAGGCTCCGGTGATATTTCCAACCTCGAGCAGCCGGAAAACTTCGTGGAGTCGCTGAAGCGCTCCGCCCAGAAGGACGCGCCAGCAAGACTTGCCTTCGGACCGCGCCTGATTGGCTACAATATCGAGATGAACTTCTCGGCCAACGGCTGGGGTGATCCGGATGCCCGCCAGCAGGCCATTCGCGAGTTGAACCGAAACGAGCACTTCCGTCGAGCCATCACCATGGCGACCAACCGTAAGGAACTGGGCGACTCGCTCGTCAAGGGTCCTTTCGTTGCGACCTATGCCGGTGGCATTCTCTCCGGCTCGAACTTCTACGATCGTCAGTCGACATTCTACTATCCTTTCGATCTTGAGGGCGCCAAGAAGGAGCTGGCCGCAGCCGGTCTGAAAGATACCGATGGTAATGGCATCGTCAACTTCCCGGCCGGCACGGCTGGCGGCAAGGATGTCGAAATCTCGATGCTTGTCAGCAATGACTACACCACCGACAAGAGCCTTGCAGAAGGCGTCATCGCCCAGATGCAGAAGCTCGGCATCCGCGTGGTGCTGAATGCCCAGGCCAGCAAGGATCGCGATGCGGCAAACTTTGGCGGCAAGTTCGACTGGTCGCTTCATCGCACCCAGGCGGAACTGGCGTCGGTCGTGCAGAACACGCCGCAGCTTGCTCCGACTGGCCCGCGCACCAGTTGGTTCCACCGGGCCAACAACAAGAATGAGCTCGACCTGATGCCATTCGAAAAGGAGCTTGCCGATACGATCAACAAGTTCGTCACAGCAAGCGACCCGAAGGAACAGGCCGATCTGATCAAGCAGTATCAGAAGATCTACACGACCAACGTCAACACCGTCGGTCTCGTGGAATATCCCGGTGCTCTGATCATCAACAAACGCTTCAAGAACGTGCCGAACGGAACACCGATCTACATGTTCAACTGGGCTGAAGACTCGGTTATCCGCGAACGCCTCTATGTTCCGGCAGCCGACCAGGGCGACTACCAGCTCTTCAAGGACATGCTGCCCGGCAAGCCCGGCGGTGATGGTCCGCAGAAGTAAGTGATCCTCCCGGATCCGCGCCCCGCAGCATCAGGCGGGGCGTGGAACCCAAATGGTGGCGGTTTAGCGGCTTGATAGCCCTGAACCGCCACCGTCCCCTTGAGGAGAAGTTCCAATGTTGAGGTTTCTGGTTACCCGCCTTCTGTCCGCAATTCCGTTGCTTCTGATCCTGAGCATCGTGACCTTTGCGATCATCCAGGCGCCGCCCGGCAACTATGCAGATTACATCCGGTCGCAGCTGATGAATCTTGGCGGCGCTTCCTTCGAGCAGGCCGATGCTCAGGCCAAGGCGTATGCCGTGGCCCACGGTCTCGATCAGCCGCTGATCATCCAGTATTTCAACTGGATCTGGAACATGGTGGCGAAAGGGGACTTCGGTTACAGCATGTTCTACAACCGGCCCGTCGGCGAAATCGTGGCTGAGCGCCTGCCGCGCACGCTGATCCTGGCGCTCGTCTGCCACATCTTCGCTTCGGTCCTCGGCATCACCTTCGGCATTCTTGCGGCCACGCGCCAATATAGCTGGGTCGATACGATCCTCTCCGGCATCGCCTTCCTCGGAATGACCATTCCGCGCTTTTTGATGGCGCTGATCATGGTCTATCTCCTGGTCTTCCACTTCAATATCAGCGAAATCGGCAACTTCTTCTCGCCGCGATACGGCGGCGCGCCCTGGTCCTGGGACAAGTTCGTCGATCTGGTGAAGCATGTATGGCCGGTGGTCGCCATCGCCACCTTCGGCGGGCTCGCCTACAATATGCGCGTGATGCGCGGCAACCTGCTCGATACGCTGAATGCCCAATATATCGAAACGGCGCGTGCCAAGGGTTTGCGCGAAAGTACAGTCGTCATGCGCCATGCGGTCCCAAACGCGCTGCATCCGCTCATCATGTATCAGGGTGTGGTCCTGCCCTACATGCTGACCGGCGAAATCGAGGTCGCGATCATCTTCGCGCTGCCAACCGTCGGACCAGCCATCGTTGGCTCCATGCATGTGGGCGACGTCTATGTGACAGCGACCTTCATGCTGGTGCTGGCCGCCACGCTGATCATCGGCAACATCATCGCCGATATGCTGCTGGCAGCCCTTGATCCACGCGTCAGACTGGGAGGAGCGTGACCATGTTGGTTCCAGCCGAAACAACAATCGAGCCGACTGCGACAAAGGCTCCTGCCGGCAATGAAAGCTACCAGGCCCTGGTGTGGCGTCGCTTCCGGCGCTCGTTTACCGGCATGCTCGGTCTCGTGCTTGTCTGCGCGCTGCTCATCATGGCGGTCTTCGCGGGATTCTTCGCGCCCGTCGATCCGATGCTGTCGGAAGATTCCTTCATGCCGCCGGAATCGATCTCCATCCATGATCAGGAAGGCAATCTGGTCAGGCCTCGCGTCTATCCGATGGTCGATTCCGAGAAGCTGGATCCCATCACCTTCCAGCCCGTCAGCGGACCGGACTTCGAAAATCCCCGCACGCTCGGCTTCTTCGTTACCGGCTTCGAATACAAGCTCTTCGGCATCATACCGTCCACGATCCACTTCTTCGGATCGACGGATGGCAAGCCAATTCACTTCCTTGGCACGGACAAGCTCGGTCGTGACATTCTTTCCCGTGCGATCTATGGCTCTCGCATCTCGTTGATGATTGCGCTCACCGTCGTCACCATCGTCACCGCGATCGGCACGACAGTTGGTATGGTCTCCGGTTATCTCGGCGGTGCCTTCGACACATGGGCGCAGCGTTTCGTCGAACTGGTGCTCGCCTTTCCGCAACTGCCGCTCTATCTGGCGCTGACGTCGCTGATCCCGGTGACGGCTCCGACGAATGTCTTTCTCGGCTTTGTCATCGTCGTCATGTCGGCGCTCGGCTGGGCGCAGATGTCACGCGAGGTACGCGGCAAGACGCTGGCACTTGCACGCATCGAATATGTGAAAGCGGCAATAGCCATCGGTGCGACGGATCGGCGCATCATCTTTCAGCACATTTTCCCGAATGTAATGAGCCACGTGATCGTTGCCGTGACGCTGAACATTCCGACGATCGTGCTTCTGGAATCCTTCCTTGGCTTCCTCGGCTTTGCCGTGAAGCCGCCGCTGATCTCCTGGGGTCTGATGCTGCAGGATACGGCCAATTACTCGGTCATCGGTTCCTATCCCTGGATCCTCGCCCCCGTCGGCTTCGTGCTGGTCACGGTCTTCGCCTTCAACGCGCTGGGTGATGGTCTTCGCGATGCGATCGACCCCTATTGAGCCCGAGAAAGAGATCACGATGACACAAAACCTCATCCCTGAAACTCGTCTCGACGCAGCGCTTCATACGGATGAACCGCTTCTCGATGTTCGCCACGCTGGCGTCAACTTCAAGACCGAGCATGGCGAAGTCTCTGCCGTTCAGGATATTTCCTTCCAGCTATACCGTGGCGAGACGATTGCCATCGTCGGTGAATCCGGTTCGGGAAAATCTGTGACGGCACGTCTTGTCATGGGGCTGCTCTCCAAGCGCGCCACGGTGAGCCCCAATGCCCGGGTGGTGTTCAACGGCCAGGACATACTGAAATACTCGAGGGAAAGACGCCGGCAGCTCCGGGGCAGCCGGATATCGATGATCTTCCAGGAGCCGATGAGTTCGCTCAATCCGCTCTACTCCATCGGCACGCAGATATCCGAAGCCATCCGTGCGCACCGCCGGGTCAGCAAGTCGGAGGCACGCAAGCAGGCCATCGCACTTCTGGCGGAAGTGCGTATTCCTGATCCGGAACTCAGGATCGACCAATATCCCCACCAGTTGTCCGGCGGCCAACGTCAGCGCGTGATGATCGCCATGGCGCTTGCCAACAATCCCGATCTCTTGATCGCCGACGAGCCGACGACCGCGCTCGACGTCACCGTACAAGCGCAGATCCTCAATCTGCTGAGGGATTTGCAAAAGAAGCACGGCATGGCTGTCGTCCTGATCACTCACGATTTGACGGTGGTACGCCGCTTCTCCGATTACGTCTATGTGATGCAGAAAGGCCTGCTGCAGGAGCACAATACGACAGCCGCACTTTTCGAGGCGCCGCAGCACCCTTACACGCGCCATCTTCTTGGCTCCGAGCCGCGCGGTCGTGCCAAGCCACTATCGGAAGACCAGCCCATTCTGCTGGAAGGCAAGAATGTCCGGGTGTCCTTCGGGCTTCGCAGCGGCGGTCTGTTCCGCCCGGTGTTCCACGATCTCGTGGCGGTCGATGGGCTGTCGCTCGATCTCAGACGTCACGAAACGCTCGGGCTCGTCGGTGAATCGGGGTCCGGCAAAACCACATTCGGGCAGGCGCTGACGCGATTGATAGGCAACGAGGGCGGGGAAATCTTCTTCGACAAGCAGCCGATCCATGACAAGGATCGAGACGGGATGCGCCCCTTACGCTCACGCATGCAGGTGGTGTTTCAGGACCCGTTTTCCTCGCTCAATCCGCGCATGACGGTTGGACAAATCATCGGCGAGGGGCTGGTCGTTAACAACATCGGCGCCAACAGCGCCGAGCGGCTGGATCGGGTGCGGGCAGCTCTCAAAGATGCGGGGCTTCCTGACAACGTCACCAACCGCTTTCCGCACGAGTTCTCCGGGGGCCAGCGGCAGCGCATCGCGATAGCACGCGCAATTGCGCTTGAGCCCGAGTTTCTGCTGCTGGACGAGCCGACATCGGCGCTGGACCTCTCGGTGCAAGCGCAGATCATCGATCTGTTGCGCAAGCTGCAGGACGAGAAGGGCTTGAGCTACCTCTTCATCTCGCACGACCTCAAGGTCGTGCGTGCTCTTTGCCACCGCGTCATCGTCATGCAGCGCGGGCAGATCGTCGAGCAGGGGCCTGTCGAAGAGGTGCTGTCCAATCCCAAAACCGAATACACGCAGCGGCTGGTCCGCGCCGCGTTCGAAATCGCATAATTTCCGAAAGTGGAGAGAGAAATGACAAGAAATCCCAAGATCGCGTTCATCGGGGCAGGGTCCACGGTGTTCATGAAGAACATCATCGGCGACGTGCTGCAGCGTCCAGCCCTGTCCGGCGCGCGCATTGCGCTGATGGACATCAACCAGCAGCGGCTGGACGAAAGCGCGATCGTCGTCAACAAGCTGATCTCGACGCTTGGTGTCAGCGCCAAGGCGGAAACATTTACCGACCAGCGCGCGGCGCTGACGGATGCGGATTTCGTTGTCGTCGCCTTCCAGATCGGTGGCTATGAGCCTTGCACCGTCACCGACTTCGAGGTGCCGCGCAAATACGGCCTGCGCCAGACGATTGCCGATACGCTGGGCGTCGGCGGTATCATGCGCGGCCTTCGCACCGTGCCGCATCTGTGGAAAATCTGCGAGGACATGCTGGCGGTCTGCCCCAATGCCATCATGCTCCAATATGTAAATCCGATGGCGATCAACACCTGGGCGATTGCGGAAAAATATCCGACGATTCGCCAGGTCGGTCTCTGCCACTCCGTTCAGGGAACGGCGATGGAACTGGCGCACGATCTCGATATTCCTTACGAGGAAATCCGCTATCGCTCCGCCGGCATCAACCACATGGCGTTCTTCCTTGAATTCGAACACCGCCTGCCGGATGGCAGCTACAAGAACCTTTACCCGGATCTCGTGCGTGGCTACCGCGAAGGCCGTGCGCCGAAGCCCGGCTGGAATCCGCGCTGCCCCAACAAGGTCCGCTATGAGATGCTGACGCGGCTCGGTTATTTCGTCACCGAAAGCTCCGAGCATTTCGCCGAATACACGCCGTATTTCATCAAGGAAGGTCGCGAAGACCTGATCGAGAAGTTCGGCATTCCGCTGGATGAGTATCCGAAGCGCTGCATCGAGCAGATCGAACGCTGGAAGGGAGAGGCGGATGCCTATCGCTCCGCTGACAAGATCGAAGTCAAGCAATCGAAGGAATATGCCTCTTCGATCATCAACTCGGTCTGGACCGGTGAACCGTCTGTCATCTACGGCAACCAGCGCAACAATGGCTGCATCACCTCACTGCCCTATAATTGCGCGGCGGAAGTGCCCTGCCTCGTCGATCATAACGGCGTGCAGCCAACCTTCATCGGCGAATTGCCGCCGCAACTCACAGCGCTGATGCGCACCAACATCAACGTCCAGGAACTGACGGTTCGGGCGATGATGAGCGAGAACCGCGAGCACATTTACCACGCCGCCATGATGGACCCGCATACGGCGGCCGAACTCGATCTCGATCAGATCTGGTCGCTGGTCGACGACCTTCTCGTCGCCCATCGCGAGTGGCTGCCGGAGTGGACGCAGGCACGCTGATTGAAACAGACGCGGCGGCGCCCAAGTTGCCGCCGTGAATGCTTCAAGGCCCTTGAGCGGACGCATCCCATAATCATCGTAGGTGAAGAAGCTGCACCTCTTCAGGTTGCGCGGCACATTGTTGCCATTTTGACGCCTATGTTCTCACCAAGCCACTGCTTCCTGTTCGCATTTATCGGGAGGCACGGCGCTTGGGGATTTTGAGGAGAGCATATGCTTCGGATCGTGTCACTCACGCTTGCCTTGTCTATTGCGGGTATCGCGCAGGCGCAGGAACGCAATATCACCATCACAGGAGGCCAGGTCAGCGTGCCCGTCGGTTTGACGGTACAAGTCAAGTCCGTATCGGTCGGTCCCGATGCCACCAAAATCCGCCTACTGGCAAGCTTCGACAATCCCGGCACCAATTTCGTCAACATGAATGATAGCGAGAACGCCTATCTCGCCTGGGGCGAGGGCGAGCAAGAACGACTGCACATGCGCCAAATCCCTGACAATCGTTGGATGCGGATCGCCAACGGTAAGACGATGGAGGGAGATATCATCTTCCCCGGCACCATCCCCGCCAATGTCGAAAAGGTGTCTCTCGTTTTCAATCCCGGCAACAGCGGCGATGACCGCAGCGGCCCTGGTGTCACAATCCCACTGGATCTCAAGCAATGAGAGCGCTTGCGCTGCTCGGGCTTGTCATTGCCTTGCCCGTGAACGCTGCGGATTATCAGGTTACAACGAGTACCGCGCCCTGGGGCGAGCAACGGTCGAGCTTTCATGAAATCGACTTTCCGGCCTCGCATTTCATCGAGAAAAGCCAGGAGAGCACGGGTTCGTTTTCCAGCGAGGCCTCGTCCTTTGATCTGAAGCCGATGGATGAAGAGACGCGTCTCAAAACCGAGAACAACCTTACGGCACTTGGCGCGCGACAAGAAGGCAAGCATATCATCGTCAACCTGCCGGCAGATGTCCTTTTCGATTTTGACAAGGCGGATATCAGGCCAGATGCAAGACGCGTGCTCTCACAACTGTCCGAGACGCTGGTGGCGATTGAGCCGAAGAAAGTCCTGATCGTCGGCCATACCGATTCCAAAGGCAGCGACGAATACAATGACAAATTGTCAAAGCGCCGGGCTGCTTCGGTCAAGAGCTGGCTGTCGAAAAATGGCGTCACATCGTCCATGGTGACAGAAGGGAAGGGGGAACGCTTCCCCGTCGCGCCAAACCAGACTGCGCAAGGCGCGGATAATCCTGAAGGCCGGCAGAAGAATCGCCGCGTCGAGTTCGTGATCGGAGAAGATTGATATGGCACTGACCGTCTGCCCGGAATGCGAGGGCAAAGTATCCGACAAGGCCTTTGCCTGCCCAGCCTGTGGCTATCCGATGGCGCAGGGGAAAGGCACAAGCCAATGGCCGCGTGTGCTTGGTGGCGTAGCTGGCACTTACATATCTGCCCAGGCGTTGGTCACGATCATCGTCGGCAGCGTCATGTTCCTGGCCTTTGCCGCTATCATGATCGCCGCGATCGTGCGCGGATAGTGATCCATCAGGTTGAAGGCAGCTTCGGCATCACACGGCGCCCTGATGGGCAGGTCCATACGATGGCGCAACGACGCGGCGCGTTCGGCTAAATTTTACGCCTTTAGACAGCGCCGCACCAAAATATGAAGTAAACGGTCTTGTTTTGTCCCTGGAGAGGTGATTATAGGCGCAAGCATTATGCGGCGAGCGCCGCGGTCATAGGGATTTTGCATGATGTTGAAGCGTCTTTTTGCGACTGTTGGAATTTGCGCGTTGGCCGGGCTTGCGGCCACTTCTGCGACAGCAGCTCCCACGACCTATCCTCTAACGATCGAAAATTGCGGCGCGACCGCTACCTTCAACAAGGCGCCTGAGCGTGCGGTGGCGCTTGGTCAGAACAGCGCCGAGATCATGCTGCTGCTTGGTTTGCAGGACAAGATGGTCGGTACCGCGTTCTGGCCGAATAAGGTCCTGCCGCAGGTTGCTGAAGCAAACGCAAAGGTGAAGGTTCTGACCGTCGAGTTCCCGACCTTCGAATCCATCCTGGCGCAGAACCCGGACTTTGTCACCGCCGCGTTGCCGACGCTTGTCGGACCCACCAGCAAGGTGGCGAAGCGCGAAGATTTCGATAAGCTCGGTATCTCGACATATCTTTCGCCAAGCATGTGCGCTCTGGATGACATGTCCAAAGACAAGTCAGGCTATGGTAATCGCTCCAAGCTCTGGAACATGGAAACGCTCTACAAGGAGATCGAAGATCTCTCGCAGATCTTCGATGTCGCCGGCAAGGGTCAGGCCGTCATTGCCGACCTGAAAAAGCGCGAAGCGGCCCTGCGCGCAGATGCTCCGAAGGACGGCAAGAAGCTTTCCTATGTCTTCTGGTTCTCCAGCCCTTCACCATCGGCTGACGCGTATCTGGGCGGCAAGAACAGCCCGTCCGGCTACATCGCCGATCTGCTGGGCGGGACAAATGCCATCACCACCGAAACCGAATCTCCTGCCATCGGCTGGGAGACGATCATCGCCGCCAATCCTGATGTCATCGTTGTGACGCAGGTCGATCGCAATCGCTGGGAACTCGACAAGGCTGACGCCAAGATCAAGTTCCTCAATAGCGATCCGGCGACCAGCCAGATGAATGCCGTCAAGAACAAAGCGCTCGTCATCATGCCGGCGCAGGCCATGAACCCGAGCGTTCAGACGATTTATGGCGCCGAGCAGATTGCTCAGCAATTGAAGACCCTCGGCCTCAAGTGAGTTCGGTGGCAGCGAAGGATGGCTCAGGAAGCGTAACGCGGCGGCTGGTCGCCTCCGTAGCGCTCTATCTTGCCTGCTTCGTAACGATCGCCCTCGTTGTCGGCATCAGTGTCGGGATTGGCGATTTGCCCATCCCGCTATCGACGACCTATGCCGCCATCACCAACAAGCTTGGCTGGACGTCGGTGGAAATCAGCCGCATTCATGAGGCTGTCATCTGGGAGTATAGGCTGAGCCGTGCGCTCGTGGCGGTGTTCTGTGGTGCGGGCCTTGCGATCTGCGGGGCCATCATGCAAGCCATGCTGCGCAATCCGTTGGCGGAGCCTTATGTTCTCGGCATATCCGCCGGTGCTTCTACCGGTGCCGTGGCCGTCGTCATTCTCGGTATTGGAGCTGGAGCGGTGTCTCTGTCCCTAGGCGCTTTTGTCGGCGCCTTCGCGGCATTTTTTCTGGTTGCCCTCCTGTCCAACGGTGCCCGCGGCGGTGCGGATAGAACGATCCTGGCAGGTGTTGCGGCGGCTCAGCTATTCAACGCGGCCACATCCTATGTCGTTACCACGTCCGGCAATGCTCAGCAGGCCCGGGACGTAATGTTCTGGCTTCTCGGCAGCTTCGGCGGTGTGCGCTGGCCGGATGTCGGTCTCGTGTCCATCGTGGTTGGTCTGGGTCTCATCTGCTGTCTGTTACACGCCCGCGTTCTCGATGCTTTCGCTTTCGGCGATGAGGCAGCCGCGTCGCTTGGCGTGAATGTCGGGCGCACACGCATCATTCTCTTTGCCTTGACTGCAGTCATCACCGCCACCATCGTCAGTATGGTGGGAACCATCGGCTTCGTCGGCCTGGTCGTTCCACATGCCGCACGTTTCGTCGTCGGGCCGTTGCACGCAAGGCTCTTGCCGGCCTGCGCCATTACCGGAGCGATTTTCATGGTTCTGGCGGATATCGCATCACGGACATTGGTCCCGCAACAGGTTCTGCCAATAGGCGTGGTAACGGCTTTGGTTGGCGTGCCGTTCTTCTCAGTCATCCTTTACAGGCTGCAACGCGCGTCATGAGTATTACAGCAGACAATCTGGTCTGGAAGGTCGGCGCCAAGACGATCGTAGACGGGATCTCCTTCACCGTCGAGCCGGGCAAGATGCTCGGTCTTCTGGGGCCAAATGGCTCCGGCAAGACATCGCTGCTTCGGCTGCTCACCGGGTTGAAGAAACCGCATTCCGGGCAGGTCCTGCTAGACGGCGAGAACATCAAAACGATCCGCCGAAAGTCGCTGGCCCAGCGGATCGCCTTCATTGAGCAGCACGCCACGACCAACGTCAATCTGAAGGTCATCGACGTCGTCAAGCTGGGGCGCTTTCCGCACAAATCGATGTTTTCGGGCTGGACGCGGGAAGATGATGCGGCTGTGAACGAAGCGCTCGAGCGCACCGAAATGGACACCAAGCGCAACGATGCGTGGCAGAACCTTTCCGGTGGTGAGAAGCAGCGGGCCCATCTTGCCCGCGCTTTGGCGCAGTCCCCGAAGGAACTCATTCTCGATGAGCCGACCAATCATCTGGATGTTCATCACCAGATCAGTCTTCTGCGTCTCGTGTCTGAACTTCCGGTCACCAGCATCATCGCGCTCCATGATCTCAATCATGCTGCCATGTATTGCGATCACCTGATCGTGCTCGATAAGGGGAAGGTCGTGACGTCTGGCACTCCTGAACGGGTGATGACGCAAGATCTTCTGCGCGATGTCTTTTCGGTCGACGCCGTTGTCGAGGCCTCGCGCTTTCACGGCAGGCCGCATATCCAGTTCCTTCGATAGGACATCGCGCAGAGGGCATTCTTGAAAACGATCAGCGAAAACCAGACGCTTGGCATCGGCCTTCGGGTTCTGTCCGGATTTCTTTTTGCCGGCATGTCGATTTGCATCAAGGCAACCTCGGGAGAAGTGCCCGTTGGCCAGATCGTCTTCTTTCGCTCGGCCTTCGCGCTCATCCCGCTGGTGATCTTTCTGTGGTGGCGCAGCGAATTTCCGCGCGGGCTCGCGACACGGCGCCCTCTCGGGCACCTGCTTCGCTCAAGTCTCGGCGCTGCGGCGATGTTTGCGTCCTTCGCTTCCATCGCGCGGCTGCCTTTGGCTGAAGCGACGTTGCTCACCTATCTCTCGCCGACCTTTACCAGCATTGCAGGCGTGGTGCTTCTCTCCGAGCGATTGACGAAGTGGCGTGTCGGCGGCGTGCTCTTTGGGCTTGCCGGCGTCGTCACGCTGGTCTGGCCGGAGATCGGGCATGGCGTCATGGACGAGAACCGCATGTGGGGTTATATCCTAGGTTTGCTCATGGGGGTGTTGACCTCCTTTGCGCTCATCATGGTGCGCAGCCTCAGCAGAACGGAAAATCCAGGCGCCATCGCTTTCTATTTCGTCATCGCTTCGATGCTCGGCGGCCTCTTTACCGTTCCTTTTGGGTGGGTCATGCCGGACCATACAGGCTTTGTACTTCTCGTTCTGGCAGGGCTGTTCGGTGGTTTTGCGCATATTGCCATGACAGTCGCCTTCCGGCATGCGGAAGCATCCTTGCTGGCGCCGTTCGAATATCTCGCCATCCTTTGGCCGATCCTGGCGGATTTGCTCATCTTCAAGTCTCCGCTCTCCAGCACCTTTATAACCGCCCTACCATTGATCCTCGCCGGTGCAGCGCTGGCCGCTATGGAGGGGAGACGAAAGCGGCTTCAATCCTAAATTGCACCGCACTATTTCTGCGTCATTGGCTCTGATCAATGGCATGCGGTGAGGGCTGCCCCGGTCTTGTGTCATCTCCTGGCTTGAATATCGAGAAAGCCAGGATGACGAAGACGATCAACCCCAGCGCGATAAGGGCTCGTTTTTGCATCTTTAGTTCCTTCCTGAAACGCTGTTCCGAACCGCCGGATTCCCGGTCTGTTCCTTTAGTTTTTTCTAATTCAACCGCTATGTGTACGCTGACGTACAGCAACGATGATCCTTTCCGGGCATTAAGACCTACATCAACGGAGGGGAATATGGACACGCAAAACGCCAGCACCGCATCCGAAGTGGTTGTCACGGAAGAACAGCTCGCCGAATTGAGAATGGGAATTGCCGATCTCAGCCCCGCGCTCTCTGCCTTCGCCCGTCGCTTTGTTCGAACGGAGGAAGAGGTAGACGATCTCGTTCAAGAGACGATTTTGCGAGCGCTTCGTGCCGTTCATCGGTTCACGCCGGGAACGGCTCTGAAATCGTGGCTCTTCACGATCATGCGCAACACATTCTGTACGCGCTACAAGGTTGCTCAGCGCGAACGCGTTGGCCTGCCGGCTGGTGTCGAGAAGATGATCTCCACGCCGCCTAGCCAGGAATGGCGTCTGGAGCATCAACAGGTTATGCGCGCTATCGGAGATCTCGATTCGGATCAGAAGAAAGCCCTGCTCTTGATCGCGGATGGTACCAGCTACGCCGACGCCGCTGATATGTGTGGTTGCCGCATCGGCACGATCAAGAGCCGTGTCAGTCGCGCTCGCGAGGCGCTGCGCCGCGACCTCTACTGAAAATCCGATCAAGACTTCACATCTTTTATGGCCCGTTCCTGCATCTCAGGGATGGGCCAAAATTTCGTTCAGGCTCTCGATCATCTCCTCCGTTTTCACCAGGGTGAGCTGTGCCGCAAAGCGTCCTCTTAGCAGGGCCAGCGACGCATCATGGGTTTCATCCTGTCCACTGCACACGGCGTCCTCGATCAGGAAGACACGGTATCCGAGATCGATGGCTCCCAGAACCGCAGCGAGAACGCAGACATCGGTTTCGCCACCGGAGATGATCACCGTATCGACGTCACGTTTGCTCAGGTAATGGTGCAGTCTCCCGTCCGTCCAGGGAGAATAGGTATATTTGGTAAAATCCACAGCCGGTGGCATGAAGGCGGCAAGCTCCGGAATAACCTCGGTCAGCTCGCGGCGAATGTGATCGCCCGTCATCATCCACCATTTGCGGTAATAGGATTGCCATTGGCCCGGCGCCGCCTTCGCGTTGGCAGGTGGGACGAAGCGGGTAAATATCGTCTGCTGCGGCCATTCCTGAACCAAGCGGCCGACGTTACCGAGGATTTTCGGCATCCAGTCCACCTGCCATGGCGTCTCTTCCGAAAACATGCGCTGCATGTCGATGCACAGGTGGCGCCAACTGTTTGTATTCGTGTCGATGGAAGCCATTCTCGGTGTGCCCCAGAGTAGTCTGTGTTACTGCAGCTAACCGCAGGCAAAGGGCAATGTTCCTGATTTTTGACGCTATAGCATCTGCCGAAAAATCGGTCCTGATTTTCGCAAGGACGATACGTCGACTTAGAAGCAAATAGGGCGTCAACCGTAACGAAGCGTATCAAGCCGGTTGCGAAAGTGCAGAGACGTCAGGCGCGTTAACTTTTCCGCGTCAACAATACCCCGATCATACATGCGTAACACGTAGCGAGCGACATCCGCAGTATCCGGGCCAAGCGGCTCCCATTGTTCGGACATGACGCCGCTGTAGGCCGCTTGGATGACGCGCATGTCATCGTTCAAGAAAACGCCTTGGCTTTGATGTTCATATTGAAAAGCCATTATATCTTCCGAGCAGTACCGACCCGGCCCATGCTTGAGGAAAGAAGAATGCCTCAACTATATGGCGGTATCGGAAAACCGTAAACGTTCGGAAGCGTACCCATCAACGCGATTTGTGAGGGGATTTCGGCGAGACTACAGGTTGTCGTCGATGACAAGTGCTGGCGCTTCTGGCTGCGTTACCTTGGTCAGTCCACGACGGTGAGAGCAGACCGGAAGGGGACGATCTGCAACGGAATGCCCTGCACGTCGCAAATTTCGATCTTGCGAGACGAAATATCCTTGCCCTCCAGAATTGCCTCGCTCATCAAAGCCCGGGCATCTTCGATTGCAGATCTGTAGGCGGCCTCCATGTCGTCGAGTTCGCTCCCTTCAGGATCGATCACGCGTCCCTCAGACGTCAGCACATGGAAGTAATATTTCGGCATTCTTCCGGTCCGGCAGCAAGTGGATGTCGTCGCTTTATGTTAGCGTTCTCGTAAGTACGTAGCTGTTGCGCGGTCGGATCACCCCTGCGTTTGAACCTCATTCCGTTCTCACTGCTATTGATCGTCCTTCGTCTTGAGCGCGTCGCTGATATTGCGCTTTTCAGGATCCTTCAGATTTTCGCCGACGGCATCCCTGTCTTTCTCAGGGTCGTCTGCTGCCGGCATATAGCCTCGCGGTTTCTGTGTGGTTGGGCCTTCCCAGCGCGGCCACTGGTCAGTCGTGCCGGCAGGGCCGGCGGATGGCGTATCCTTGGTCATATTGTTCTCCTTTCGCGCTGTCCCAACCGGCCCATGCGAAGGCGGTTCCGTGTTTTTGCTTTTTCCGATCTTGGAACATGCCCTGAGACTTCCGGTTAGGGCAGTCCCAACAAGAGGAGATCGAAGACATGAAAGTTCTTATTGCAGCACTCGCCGTAACCGCCGCAATTGCGGGACCTGCGGCGGCGCAGTCGGCTGCCGAGAAGACCGGTATCAACTCGGTCATGGGTGTGGCGCCCTCCACCGAGGATTTCGTTCAGCAGGCTTCGGCAAGCGACATGTTCGAAATCGAGTCCAGCAAGCTGGCACTTCAAAAAGGCAGCGAAAAGACCAAGGCCTTTGCCCAGCAGATGATCAACGACCATGAAAAGACGTCGATGGAAATGAAACAGATGATCGAGTCCGGCAAGGTCAAAGCCACGCCCTCGACAACGCTTGCTTCATCACAGGCCGACATGATGGAAGGCCTGAAGGAGTTGAACGGCGCCGAGTTCGACGAGCAGTATATCGACGATCAGGTGACGGCGCATGAGAATGCTGTCGATCTGTTCAAACGCTATTCCGAGGGCGGCGATCAGGGTGAATTGAAGACGTGGGCGGCAAGTACGCTTCCTGCTCTCCAGCATCATCTTGAGATGGTCAAGGGGATGCAGAAGTAAGGAGACGCTTCGTCTTAGGCTAATTGTATCTCGCGGCTGGCGATTGCCAGCGGCGAGATCAGGCGCCGGTATTCATTTTCCGGCAAGCCATAGCTGTTGCCCGCGACATTTCTGATGGGCTCGGCATCCAGGATTTCGATCAGGCCTCTTGAAGCCTTTATTGCATGCATCCCTTCCAGAATGTGCAACTCGTTGGTTATGCCAGCGCGGCGCGTTCCCAGGCACGAGGCAACAAAGTCGTGGGTGAACGGAAGCGCGTTGGATTGCAGCCTGTCTTGGCACATCAACAGCCAACGTGCGAGCCGGACGTTCAAACGATGGCTGAGACAGGATATTGCGAATTGCGCCAGTTGAAGCTCACAGCAGTAGACATAAAGTTCAAGCAAGTGCTGGAGAGGTTGGTGTTGGCGCACCACATCGACAAATGCCTTGACCGGCAGCATGAGAACGAGGCCATCTGTCGTCATCGTGGTCCGGTAGGGGGTGTCAGCTGTCGCTGAAATCGCATGGCGTCCGACCATGCCCTCAGGGCCTGTTTGGAGGATTTCCACATCGCGTCCATCTGGCATCGGAAGGAAGCTCGACGCTATCCCTTCCTCGATGAAGAGGACATGGGCGGCTTCTTCTCCCGTCTCGAACAAGCGGGCCCCGGCGAGGAGTTCGACCCGCTTGAGAAGGCTACGCACGTTTTTGAAGCTGGGCTCGTCCATGGCGTTGAGAAGCGTGTTTCGGATGAGGTATCTGGCGGGTGCCATCGTCATCTCCTTGAACGCAGACCTCGCAGCACGACGCGGGCTCTCATTCGTACCATTACATATTAATTAGATATTTATCATATGAATAGGGCGTTTGGCGGGGGTCAATTTCTGTACGGTATATGACAGTGCATTGCTCAAAGTTTTCAAGTGTTTAGTTTCCCTCAAACGTCCGATGGACGATCGAGGGGAATGAAGACTTCAATGGATACTGACCAGAACTCTGTGCGCAATAAACTATTGAAAGCTTTGCGTCCGGACGATTTTGAGCTGCTGCGGCCCAGCATGCAGATCATCAAGCTCAATGCCCATGACATCATAGAGCAGCCTCATGTCGCCATCGAACGAGTCATCTTTTTTGAAACAGGTCTTGCCTCCATTATCGGTCACCTGTCCGGTGGCAAAAGCATTGAAGTCGGGCTAACGGGTCGAGAGGGCATGACGGGGTCGGCCATCGTGCTCGGCAGCACGGAAACCGCACATCGCACCTTTGTACAGGTGGGCGGCTATGGGATTGCTGTGCCCTCGTCGGCAGTCGTAGATGCGATGAGAGCCAGCGACACGTTACGGGACCTGTTTCTCACCTATATACACACGTTGCTGGCACAAACGGCGTCCACGGTCGTTGCCAATGGTCTATCAAAACTCGATAAACGTCTCGCGCGCTGGTTGCTGATGATACACGACCGGATCGACGGTGCGACAGTGGCGATGACGCACGAGTTCTTGGCAGTTGTTCTTGGCGTGCGGCGCCCCGGCGTTACTGTCGCGCTCCACATTCTCGAGGGAAAAGGCTTGATCCGCGCCTCTCGCGGGCAGATAACGATCATAAACCGTCAGGGTCTGGAACTGGAAGCCGGGGGCTCGTACGGCCGCGCCGAGAGCGAATACAATAGACTTATGGCCGATATACTCGCGCGGCAAGTATCTTAATACCGCATATAGTTTGGTCGGCCCACAATACTTGTACCAAAATGAGACAAAACTCTAATTTCACAGAAAAGTGAAGTCGCTTTTGACCGTATATTAGGTATCGAATATATATAGATGTTTCAAAACAGCATCCTCTAATATACACTCTTAGATGGCATCTTTGATGCTGATGTGGAGTGAGTATCGTGTGTGAGGAGAAAAAATCATGACAAGACTGAATACTGTTTTGTTGGTGAGCGCCTGTCTGGCGCTTCCGATCAATGCGCATGCCTTAGACGTCAGTGTGGGAGGAATTAGCGCAAGCGTTGGCAGCAATGGCAGCGGGGGCTTGGGTGTCGGCGCTTCTGTGGGAGGAAGCGGCGGTATCAATGCCGGAGCCAGTGTGGGAGGCCGTTCGGGAGGTGGCCTTGGCGCAGACGTCAATGCGTCCGTCGGTGGAAGCAGAGGCATCAACGCCAATACGAGTGCGACGGTCGGTGGCCGCAGTATTGCAGATGCCGACGTGAACGCGTCTGTCGGTGGAAGCCGTGGATTAAACGCTTCGGTTGGCGCGACTGTAGGAGGCGCGAGAGCCTTGGACGTCGATCTTGATGTCGGTATCGGCACCGGTCCCGGAAGACCGAACCCCGGAACCATCAATCCTGGCACAAATCCGTCGCTGCCGGCCAACGGCATCATTCGTGCTTATAATGATATGTCCCGCACGGAGCAGATCCGCCTGGCGAAACGCTGCGTTGACATCATGAAGGGCGGCTATGAGGCAGATCTCGTCAAGCTCTGCCGGATTATCCGTACAGCTTCGCGGTAACGGCACGTAGCGAAAGGGGCCGCCCTTAGCTGAGGCGGCCTCCGCAAGCTTAATCAACCCGCAGAACGATTGTCGGCGGGTGCAGGGCGCAGAAGCGCTGAGGCACGGAAGCGAGCAAAGACCCGATCGTGCTCTTCTTCAGACAAGCCGTAAATGTCACCGGCATATTCTTCGAGGGCGTCGCGATTGCGAATGGTGATCTTTGCGCGCTCCGAACGGATAAACCCTCTCCCTTCGAGAAAATGCAGGGCATCTGTGACGCTCGGCCGCCGTACGGCCAGCATAAGCGACAGAAACTCATGCGTCAGATGCAGCTGGTTACCGTCCACGCGGTCATGGCAGATCAGGATCCACCGTGCCAAACGTTGGCTGACGGTCTGCGTCGTGTTGGAGAGCAACGTGCACTCGATCTGAGTGCGCAGTGCATGAGTTGCGCAGGTCAGCAGTTGCTCCAATATACGATGACGGTTGCGCAACGCTTGGAAAGCAGTGATGTCCAATACCATCGCCTGGCCTGGCACCTGCATGATCACTTCGGTGAAGCTCGTCTCGGCATCTACAAGCGCCCCGGATGGAACATAACCTTCACGCCCTACTATGCCTGACTCGGTAACTTTACCGGACCGGGATTGGACGAGGATCGAGGCGATGCCACTGCAGATGAAAAAGACCTTCTCGATCTTCTCTCCAGCTTTGATGACGGTTTCACCCGCGGATAGATCGGTCGCCACTGCTCTATTAAGCAGTTCCGAGCGGATGTCATCCGGCAGGAACGAGATCAACTGGTTTTGTCGTGCAAGCCGTTCGTGATCATCCGTCATCCTGCTTCCTCTCGCGGGCACACATGTTCGGGGATGGCGCAGATTTTCAAGCCACCAAAGTGGGAACGCTCGAGATGGGGAAAAGTTCTATGTTCGCGCCTCTAGATGCCGAGAAAGCCTCGGCACTTCAGCACAAATCCAGCCAGAGGATGCCTGAAAAAACGTAGGCAGTGCTAAACAGTGCAGCGCCCGCTGTGTACCGGGTCACCGTAAGCATTGCTGTGCTTGTGGTTGAGGAGACTTTCCCAGCGCTCAGCGCGAGAAAGACGCTCGCCGCTATGGCGATGGTCGTGACAACGAAAAGCAGGATCAATATCGCTCTCAATGCGGAGACGGGGCCAATTGTCATATCCTGCCATCCTAGTGAACAGCCTGTCGCTTGAACGCCATAGAGAAGAAGGAAGCCCAGGCTCCAGCCGATGAAGGGCAGCAGAAGGGCTGTGGCAAGCGCATATCTCATCAGCTGCCTCCACCTTGCAGATGCGAGAGGAGATAAGGATATAGGGCCACGATCGCGCTGGTCGCGGCCACGTATCTGTTCCACAGACCAGCGATCTGCAGATCTGCCAAGCGGGTTTCCGTGACGTAGCCGGTTCGGATGCGCCAGATGCAAAATGCGGACAACAGCATCCCGATGCCGACGTGAATGAGACCGTAGGCATTGACGGCATAGATCACGGCATCGGAGGCATGAAATTCCATCCCGTATGCCCTGACGAGATCAACCATGAGCAACGCGACAGCCATTGCGTATAACGCGGTGGCTGTGGGACCCAGGAAGGGTTTCTGCAGCAAAGTTTTTGCGGGTAGGGAGCCTAAGACGGCAGCGGTGATAGCGATGGCGCAGCCGAACACTGTCCAAAGCGATGCGATGGAAGAGGGGCGCAGGTTCTCCCAACCCGGGGCCGAAACCCAGAGGAACAGGCCGCCGAACAGAAGCGAGGTGAAGAGCGTGGCTGTGACGAGCAAAGTCAGACGCATCGCCATCAGCGAGGGAGGATCGCCGCTTTCGAAATGCGGCGGTAAGACTAGTCCATTGCCTGCGTATAATTCGCCGCCGGTGTTTTGCGCCGCCTCATTCGGTGTCCATCTTAGGAAGAGCATGATGACGCCCAGAAGCGCCACGGAGGCGACAAGATAGAGCTTTGCCAAAAGAGCGATGAAGAACAGAGCTGTCGCCAGCGCGGTCAACAGCGGAAGATAGGTCTGGCGCGGCAGGATGATGATCTGGCTGGGCCGAGCTCGAACCGCACTCACACCTAACGTCTCCATCCAGCCGTTGCGAGTGAAGCCGAGATAGCCGCCGCCTGCCGCAAGATCAGCTCCTATCCGGTCGATGTCGAGCCTGTCTGCGCGTTTGTCGACGGAAGGCAAGGCGGCGAAGTTATAGGATGGTGGGGGTGTCGGCATCGCCCATTCCAAGGTTCCAGCATTCCAGGGATTGCGACGGAACGGGCGTCCGAAAAAGAACACGAGAATGAGGTCGATCGCAGCCAGCACAAAGCCCATCGCCATGATGAAGCTGCCGATCGAAGACATCAGGTTCAGCCATTCCCACGGCGAGTCCGCAGGGTAGGTATCGACCCGGCGTGGCATGCCAAGCAGACCGGTCAGATGCATCATGAAGAAGGTCAGGTTGAAGCCGATGAAGATCATCCAAAAAGACGCGTGCGACATGTGCTGAATTGGCTGACGGCCGGAGATGTGCGGCACCCAATAATAGGCGCCTGCCAGCATCGGAAACAGGAAGCCGCCGACAAGCACGTAGTGGAGGTGAGCAACGACGAAATGCGTGTCATGCGCCTGCTGATCGAAGGG
Organism: Agrobacterium larrymoorei; assembly: GCF_037722385.1. Classification (GTDB taxonomy): domain Bacteria; phylum Pseudomonadota; class Alphaproteobacteria; order Rhizobiales; family Rhizobiaceae; genus Agrobacterium; species Agrobacterium larrymoorei_C. Next base: position 170,421 of record NZ_JBBKAQ010000006.1, on the reverse strand, counting down.
CACCATCGCCAGCATCACGCCCGTCAGACCGCCGATGACGAAGACGAAGAAAAAGCCAAAAATATGCAGCATCGGGATGGTGAAGGATGGCCGCCCTTGGCTGAGCGTCGCAATCCAGGCGAAGATCTGGATTGCGGTCGGCACGGCAACAAGTGCGCTGGCAGCCGAGAAGAACGACAGGGCCACATGCGGAATGCCTGTCGTATACATGTGATGGACCCATAGCCCAAAGGATAAGAACGCCATCGACAGTATGCCGGCAATGATAATCTTGTACCCGGTCAAGGTCGTGCGGGCGAGGACTGGCAGGATGGTCGAGATGACGCCAGCTGCCGGCAGGAAGATGATATAGACTTCCGGGTGGCCGAAGAGCCAGAACAGGTGCTGCCACAAAAGCGGATCGCCACCGCGTGTGGGGTCAAAGAAGGGAAGGCCGAAGGCGCGCTCCGCTTCGAGCAGAATCGAGCCCAGGATCAGCGGCGGAAAGCCGATAACCATCATGCCAGCCACCACCAACATATACCATGCGAAGATCGGCATTCGATCAAGCGACATGCCGGGCGCACGCATCTTGAGGATCGTCACGACAATTTCGATCGCCGCCGTCATGGCGGAGATTTCGACAAAGGTGATGCCAAGCAACCAGACATCGGCGTTGATGCCGGGGCTGTAGGTCGACGAACTGAGCGGCGTGTACATGAACCAGCCACCATTCGGCGCCACGCCGGCAATCAGCGCAATGATCAACATGCTGCCGCCAAACAGGTAACACCAGTACCCGTAAGCCGAAAGACGCGGAAAAGCGAGGTCGCGCGCGCCGAGCAACTTTGGCAGCAAATAGATCGCCAATCCCTCGAAGAAGGGGATGGCGAACAGGAACATCATGATCGTCCCATGCATGGTGAAGACCTGGGCATACTCCGCCGCATCGAGAAAGCGGCTTTCGGAGGTTGCGAGCTGGGTGCGGATCAACATGCCGAGAAAGCCGCCGATGCCGAAGAAGACCAGAGCGGTCAGCATGAAGCGCGCGCCGATGATGTTATGGTTGACGGCCGCCAGTCGGCGCCAGCCTTTTCCGGTTCCCCAGATGGCTTCCAGTTCCCGATGCAGGCGAATGGGTGAAATCTTTTGCGTCACGTCGATCCTTGTGAATCTGGAAGTGCTTCTATCACCCGCCGGTAGTCGCCAGGCTCGTGAGCGATCACGGTGAATGTCATGGCACTATGACCGGTGCCGCAATATTCGGCGCAGACACCGCCAAATGTGCCAGCCTTGTCGGCTTTGAGCCGAATGCGTGTTTCGTGCCCGGGGATCGCATCGATCTTGCCGGCAAGACGCGGTACCCAGAAACTGTGAATCACATCGGTACTGGAAACGACGACCTCGACCGTCTGCCCAGCCGGAATGTGAAGAACGTTGCGGCTACTGGGCGAGGCATCAGCTGCACCATAGCGTATATCCCAGTTCCACATACTCGCCTTAACCTGGATGACATCGGACGGCGCCGCTGCTTTTGCGCCAAATAGCGTTTCGCCCTGAAGAAAGGCCGCACCCAAAAGGACCGTCAGAACGGGAATGGGCATGACGATTCCTCCGCCGATAATCCAGCGCGAGGCTGGCACATGTGCAAGCTTGCGGGAGAAGAGGCTCAGGAAGAAAAGACCTATCACCAGAGCAAACAGCAATGCCGATCCGATCAACATGATCCACCAAAGCTGCGCCACAGAACTCGCGGCCGGTCCTGCCGGATCGAGTGTGGAAAGGTCGCCGGAACAGCCGGCGAGCATAAAGGGCAGGGTGACGGCCAACGAAATTGCGCGGAACCTCCGACCCCACCTGCTGGTTGTCGGAGAAAGAGGAGACGTGTTTTGGATACAGCGCCGAAGAAAAATCCGGTCATCTCCAAGTTGGAGGAAAAGGACGCGAGTTCGGCCGTTGCCGTTGCAGGTCATCCGCTCCATGCCATGACGGTACATTTTCCAATCGCGTTGGTATTCGGCACGCTCGGAGCAGACGTCATGTACTGGTGGGGTGCCGATCCGTTTTGGCTGCGTGTCGGGTTGTGGACCACGGGTATTGCATTCTTCAGCGCCATTGCTGCAGGCTTGATTGGCTCGGCCGAACTCTTTCTCGTTCCTGGCATTCGCGCGCGCGTCGCCAGTTGGGCGCATGCAGTGGCCGGTATGTCGCTGATTGCAGTCTGCGGTGCAAATTGGGGTGGGCGCTACTTTTCTGCCATCGATGTCTTGCCCCACGGCCTGATCCTGTCGCTGATCGCGTCCGGTCTCACGGGGATGGCTGGCTGGCATGGCGGCAAGTTGATCTTCGATCATGGTGTCGGGCTCATGGTATCGTCCAAGGACTGATCGACCGTGCGATCTCCTTCAGCCCGCCCGCCTCGATCGGGATCAGGGTGAGGCTCCAGTCGGGCTTTGCAAGAACGACGAAAAAGATCGAGAGCACGGTGGCAGCCGTCAGCGCGGTAGCGCCGATGAAGCGCCACACCGGGTAGACCTCTCCGTCGTTGAAGAGCCGTATGATGACCAGCCCGGTGAAAATATGCGCCGTCACCATGACGCCGATGAGCCCGAGCTTGATGGTGAACCAGAGCGTGAAGGTCTGTTGGAAGAAAATAAGGCCCGTGCCGGTCAGGATCGACAAGAAGGCAGCAGGTGAGGCGACGACGACATAGCAGAAGCGCACGAGACGCTGGAGGGCATAGAGCGCAGAGCGGTCACCAACATGGGCGCGTTGCACGTAAAGAGCAGGCAGGCTGATCAGCGTTGCGGCCCAGATTGAGATGGCCGCGATGTGGATGAATTTCAGCAGCATCACCATTGCCAGCTGCCATTGTTATCCCGTGAAGCAACGCTTCGATAAAGGCGCATCAGCGCCACGATCAGATAGGGTAAGAGGCCGACCGTCCACATGATGACGCCGGCGAGCTGTTGATCTTGAAGCGGCTCCAGACCGAAGGCTTGGGTCGTATCCAGATGGGCGGCGAAGAGCGGCTCACGCGAAAGCGTGAGGATCGCCGCAAGCATTCCCATTTGTCCAACGGTGGCAAGCGCTAACGTGACCGCAGTGAAAACGCCCGTCCTCGGCGACAGCAGGATCGCCCACAGCCAAATGGTACTGGCAAGAAGGCCTGCCTGCATGATCCAATAGGGGATCATGCCATTAAGGGCGAAAGCATAACCGGGCGGGACATGCCAGAACCAGAAGATCAGGGTGTGAATGATGAACGCCATCTCGGGCGGCAGACGGCTGGAAACCGGACCTCTCGTTCTGAACACAGTCGTAAGGAGCGGGGCAAGCACCGTCATCAAGATGAAGTGATGGATCACGCGCACCGAGAAGAGCGCGGTGGTGAGGGCGCAGAGCGGCGAGATCAGGAGAAGGGTCGATACCAGGAAAACTGCTGTAGCGATCCGCGCCCGGTGCCGATGCAGTGACAGCGCCGATAGCATCGTCAGCGCGACAACCACCGCCAGGGCAAAGGGGTCGAAGTTCCACGCGGCCCAAACCTCGGATGGTAGCGGTGCAGGGCCGCAATAAGGAACTGATTGGTTCACCCCAATAATCCGTTCGCCCTCCGGTTAGATGATGCATAGACGTCAGGGGTCGAACGCCGGAGGGGGGCTGAGGTTCCGGTGCCGCTTCTTTAAGATTAGGGAATGCTTAAGGCTGCGGCATTTAGCCAACCCCAATCAGAGGGCTAAGCCTGATCCCGCCTTTGTGCCGAACTCTCCTGTCGACGCCCTGCATGAATGGTTTCGGCCGGCTGCGTCTTCTGGTTCTTCAGTGAGCGACGGCTTACTTCGTCCTTAAGCTTCTGCATGGCCAGATGACGGCTGGGATAGACTTTCGTCAGCATACCATTGTGAAGAACAGCCCAGCCGCGCTCATGCGGCATCAATACCATTTCATTGCTCATCAATTTATTCCTCCCGATAGGCTCACAATAAAATTTTGTGATGCGCCCGAACCGCGTTTGCGCAGTTCGGTTCCTCAGCAGATAAAAAAGTGGAATGCAGCAACGATTGCGAACGTGCTGAAAAAAGCAAGTGGACTATCAGTCCAGGCAAAGGACTGCTAAATGACCTTATCTTCCACGGAGCAGAGCATGGAGACGAACGACCGCTTGACGATAGCCGTATTCGGCGAAAGCGATACGCTTACACCGGCAATCGTGTCCGCCTGGTCGCAGGCATCGATGCTTCTGCAAGGTCCTTACGCCGCAACAGGCACCAGCGATCACGACTGGCATTTTGGTGGCGCGGTTATCGATGTGCGCTATGGACCCGAGATGATGCTGCCATTGATGGAAGTCCTGGACAGCAAGGCGATCCCCTACATTTTCTTCGTTCCTCTGTGCGCCGTCGGCCACCATCAGGGGCCGTTCGTGCTCTCCAGCGCAAAAGACGAAATCAGACATATCGTCTCGGCGCTTGCGGCGCAGGGACGCGGCTCCACTCACTGAGCCGCGCTGCCATTATTATACTTCGGCGGCAATTGGCATCTGAGACGCAGACACTTTACGCGCTTTGCGTGCCAGTTCCTGCGCACCGCCCAGCGCGAAGATAAACCAGTCGGCTGTCATGCGAAGGCCCTCTGTCAATGGAATTGTCGGTTCCCATGCGAGCAGAGCCTGCGCCCGGCCGATATCGGGCTTACGACGTTGCGGATCGTCCGTGGGCAGAGGCTTATAAACTGTTTCGGATCGTGAGCCTGTGAGTTCCAGCACCAGATCCGCCAGTTCGTTAATGGTGAATTCACCCGGATTGCCGAGGTTGACCGGCAAGCCCGGGTTTGGCTGAACTTCCATCAAGCCAATAAGGCCAGAGACGAGATCCTTCACGTAGCAGAAGGAACGGGTCTGGTTACCACTGCCGTAAATGGTCAGCGGTTCGCCCTTCAGCGCCTGGACGAGCAAGTTGGAAATGATCCGCCCATCGTCCGGCCTCATGCGGGGACCGTAGGTGTTGAAGATGCGGGCGACGCGCGCATCCACCTTGCCGGAGCGGAACATGTCGAAGCACAAGGCTTCCGCTGCACGTTTGCCCTCGTCGTAGCAGGCGCGTGGGCCCGTGCAGTTGACGTTGCCGCGATAATCCTCACGTTGCGGATGCTCTTCCGGATCGCCATAGATCTCGCTGGTGGAGGCCTGAACGAACGACGCGTGGTGGGAAGCAGCAATCGAAAGCAGGTTCGCCGTTCCCTGAACACAGGTCATCATCGTATGAACGGGATCGGCCTGGTAATGCGGAGGCGACGCCGCACAGGCGAGGTTGAAGATCTGATCCACTGGCTCATCAATGATTTGGACATTGCAGATGTCGGCTTCGATCATGCGGAACTGCGGATGGTTTTTCAGCGCGATGATATTTTCTGCCCGGCCAGTCAGGTAGCTGTCGATGCAAATGACGCGGTGGCCCTTTGCCAGGAGCGCGTCGCAAAGATGCGAGCCGACAAAGCCTGCGCCACCGGCGACCACAGAGGTCTTTCTACCGTCTCTGATTGTATGCATCGTCATGAAGATACTCCTCCAACTGAAACTTCAATGGGCATGTGTTCGCGTATGGCCGCTTTGTGAAAAGAGCGGATATATTCGGTCAGCTGGTTGGCTCTTGCCCGACCGGTATGCGCCTTCATCACGATCCTCCACGCTGCCTCGGCCATGCGGGATCTGTCAGCAGGCAAGCGGTTTTGCAGCATTCCCACAACGTCGTCGCTGCCATCGGCAATCAGGATGGAACTGCTCGGGAACAAGTGCTCCAGTCCGCGCCAACGGTCGGTAATGATCGGTGTCTTGCAAGAGGCCGCCTCGAATAGACGCACGCTGGGTGACCAGCCCGCTTCCACCATATCTGCCCGCGTGACATTCAGCGTAAAACGTTGCCGGCTGTAGAAATCGGCATGCTGCGCAGGCGGCAGGTGTTCGATCCGCTCGACATTGTCCGGCCATGCGATATCGTCTGGATACTGCGGGCCTGCCACAACGAACCGCATCTGCGGAAGTCTGCGCGCCGGTTCCAGCAGCAGTTTTTCGAGTTTCGGCTGACGGTCAGGGCTATAGGTGCCGAGATAGCCAAGATCCCAATCGAATGGCTTTCCGCTGTTCTGGTAGGCGGCTTCGTCGACGGAGCAGTAAAGCGCTTCGGCGCGCTTTGCATTCCAGTGTCGTTCCAGATGAGTGAGGACATCGCCGCCTGAGAAGGACAAATACATGTCGAAGACCGGAATCTGCTCAGCGGCAATATATTCCTCATCGCCGCGGCGAAGCTTCGCGAGTGTCACTGGCGTATCGATATCGTAAAAGCACAGGCAGGAAGGCGCCATCTGGCGCACGATCTCTATGACCTCTTTTCCATTCGGCACATATGAGCCAATGATGACCGCATCGGCATTGACGATCTCGTCGTGGAAACGGCTCTTCAGCTCCGATGGATCGTCGTAATAGGCGAGTTCGCAAAAATCCGGCGAGGGCAGATCGCGGTGGGCTGCGTACCAGGGAACGTCACGCTCTAGAAACAGGCTCTTATGTCCGAGGGCGTGGAGCCCACGCAGCAATGCGCGGAAAGTGGTGGCGTGGCCGTTTCCCCAGGACGAGGAAAGAGAAAGGCCGATGAAGACGATATTCAGCTGACTGGTCATTCCGCGGCTTCCATCGATCTTGCAAGGCGTGCCTTGAATAACGCGTCTGCGGTATGAGCCCGCTGTTCGTAGGTATGGTCGGCAAGCGCTCGGGAGAGAGCACGCTTACCGATGGCTGCGGCCTTTTCCGCCGTCAGCTCACGCACCAGCTCGGCGACATCCTGGCCATCTCGCGCCACCAGAATTTCCTCGCCGGGCTCGAAGAAGGTATCGATGCCTTCCCAGTGATCGGTGATGAGACATGCGCCGGCACCGGTCGCTTCGAAGACACGGGTCGCAGGCGAGAAGCCGTTCTGCGCCATGCTGTCGCGAGATATGTTGAGGACCGCGCGAGCTGAGACGTTGAAGGCGTTGTGATCCTTCGTCGGGACATGGCCGATATAGGTGAGGTTCGGGCTGAACGGCTTGTCATCCCAGCCGGCGCCACCGAGCATGAAGCTGCGCTCGGGAAGGGCATGCGCCGCCTTCAGGAAGAAATCGTCTACACGTGCTTCACGATCCGGAAGCCGGTTGCCGAGGAAGGATAGATCGGTCTTGAACCGTTCCTCCGCAGGCACCGGGTGGTGCGTGTGCGGATCGAGCGCGTTGTAGATCGGCACGCATTCCTTCGCGCCAAGAGCTTGATAGGCGTCGATCACCGGATCGCCGCCGCCATAGGTCAAGACCAGGTCAAGCGTCTTCAGCGCATTCCTGAGCGGATGGTCAGAGCTTGCGCGCAGCTCTGCCAAAGTTGCGGGCGCATCTACGTCCCAGAAGATCTTCAGTGCTTTTGGATGGCTGTGGGCCAGAACCTCGTCCAGCAGCAGATCGTCTTCAAAACCAACGCCGCTTGCCTTGATGACAATGTCGGCGCTACCGGCTTCTGCTGCAACACGTTTCAGAGCCTCCACCGTCCCGTCATAGACGACCACCTTGCACCACTCAGGAGGCTCGATGTCACGCTTTTGCTGGCGGCCATAAACGTCGGGTTCGTAAAAGGTGATGGCGTGGCCGTGCGCGGCAAGCGCCCGAAGCAGGCCACGATAATAGGTGGCAGCACCATTCCAGTAGGAGGAAAGAAGGCTTGATCCGTAAAACGCGATCTTCATAGAGCCATTTCCTCCATCTGGAGCGCAGTTTTGACGCCCGCTGTCCCGCATGATCTTAAGACATCGAAAAGCTCGTTGACCCGGTGGGCGCAGGTGTGACGGTTGCGGATCGTCTCGGCACCCGACTTTACGAGTTCGGCGGCGAGCACCGGATCGTTCAGAACAGCACGCAGCGCCTGCTTCATCTCTTCGCCGCTCTTCACCGTCAGATAATCCTGCCCCGGACGGAACAGGCCTTCTGCGTCGTTCCAAGGCGCGCTGATGAGGGGAATGCCGCAGGCGAGTGCCTCGAAGACACGGATGGTCGGAATACCGGGCAGGTGTTCGACATAGGGACGACGGGGAATGTGGACCGTCACCTTATGCCGGGAGAAGGCCAGAGGCGCTTCGGCATTGGCAATCCAGCCACGGTAGGTGATGCCTGCCGCCTTCAACGCCTCCAGCGCCTCGACCGGATAGCGCACGCCGCAGACATTTGCCTTCAATCCAAGCTCATGGACGGGGTCGATCAGGTACTCGGTCAGCTCGGCGGAACGTTCGTCATCGCCCCAATTGCCAACCCAGATGAGATCGCCTTCCACACGATCGACGGGGAGCGGGTGGAAGACCGTCGTGTCAGCAGCTTCGTGCCAGGTGAAGACGTTCTCGCCCCAGCCAGCATCGAGATAACGCTGACGAAGCGTCTCTCCGAAAGCCAGGACACCGTCGTAATCCTGCAGGTGAAGACCGGCAATATCCTGTTCGGAAGAGACGGCGCGATGATGGGTATCGTGGAACAGAAGCGTAAAGCGACCGCCGTCACGGCGCGCCCGCCCGATCCGCTCGACGAGAGAAGGATCGGTCCATTCATGTACGACGACTACGTCTGCATCCGAGATGGCGTCTTCGTGATCGAACTCTTCACCGTATGACTGCGAGGTCAGATCCGGGAAGCGTTCGTGAAAACTCTGGATTGCCTTCTCACCACCGTCTCTGAGAAGATTTTCCCGGCTCCAGGCATTTTCCGGCTCGAGAGCCACAGCGCTATGCCCAGCCTTCATCAGCTGGCGCATGACGCCGCGCAGGAAGTGGGCGTTTCCATGATTCCAGTCCGAAACCAGAGAGTGCGTGTAGAATACAAATTTCATGGTTACCCCGCCGTCACTTGCGCGCGGGTCATCGCCCGCCGATAAAGCGCAATCATTTCGCTTGCCTGATGCTCTTCGCTGAATTCCAATGACCGCTGACGCGCGCTCTGCGCCAACTCTTCCCGAAGCGTCGGATCGGAAATCAGCTCCTCGATCTTCGCGAGCATGTCTTGTGGATCATGAGGATTGGCGAAGAGTGCTGCACCATCCCAAAGTTCGCGATAGGTCGGAATGTCTGCGAGGAGGAGTGCGCAGCCACAGCGCGCCGCTTCCAGTGCGGCAAGACCGAAAGGCTCGTAGCGCGATGGCGAGACGAAGATCGCCGCCCTTTGCATAAGATTGACGATCTGCTCATGGCCAAGCTGGCCAAGCCGCACACCTTGAGAGAGCCCCGTCTGTTCGCCACGCGGACCTTCATCGGCGCCAGCAAACAGAAACGGCCAGCGCAGGTTTGCGGCGGCAAGCTCCAGCACGCGGCCATTCTTGCCTTCATCCCACCAGCGTCCGGCGGCGAGAATGAAGTTCTCCTCTTCGTCAGCATGATGTTGAAGTGCGCTAGCGTTGTGGATGACAGATACCGGCCCGATGTCCGAATACGTTTTCTTCAAAAGGTCAGCATGGCTTTGGCTGGGTGCCACGATCAGATCGGCACGACGCAGACCAGCCTGATTGATCTCCCGATGCCAGGCGTAGTCTTCAGCTATGTCGCCCTTACGCATGACGGCGAACCACGTCGTGACGCAGGAGTGCGACATGACGAGCACCGGCACATGCGTTTCCAACGCTGCCGCCTGGGACGGCAGGTTGAGATGCAGGAGATCGATGGCTTCGTGAGAAATCAGGTCTTCCAGCAGAGCGGGGATTGTTCGCAGCTCCCGCGGACTGTTTGCTGTCCAATCCAGAGGTGCATCAAGCCAGATCAGCTTGCCGATGGCCTGCGCTTCTTGGATTTGGCCTTCATTCGGCGCGGGGCCGAAGCCAGCAAAAATCACGACCACGCCGGCTCGTTTCAGGTTCCGCGCCAAGTCGAGGGTAAAGCGCCAGACACCGCCGACGGCATCGAGCGTCAGCAATACGCGCGTTCCGGCGATGTCGCGGGTGCCCATCATGCGAGCATTCTCCGCTCCGCTGTCGCAGGTGGAAGCGACATGCCATTGAAGCGTTCTGCAAGCAGCCATTCCGCTAGATGTCGCAAGCCATCCCTCCAGTGGACGGCCGGTTGCCAGCCAGCCTGTTGTGCCAGCTTGCGCGCGTCCGTGACGAAATAGCGCTGGTCACCCTCGCGCCAGTCGTGGAAGCCGAGGTCGAGTGGGCATCCGAGCAACGTTTCGATTTCCTGCAGGCACTGCAGAATGCTGACCGCATTGCCTGGTCCACCGCCCAGATTGAACGCTTTGCCGCTGAAAGCACCAATATTGGCGAGCACGGCACGATAGGCTGCCACCGCGTCATCGACATGCAGAATGTCGCGGACCTGTTTGCCATCGCCATAGACAGAGATCGTCTCGCCCTGAATGGCGCGGATGAGGAAATGCGCGACCCAGCCCTGATCTTCGGTGCCGAACTGGCGCGGTCCGTAAATGCAGCTCATTCGCAGGACAGCGGAGGGTATACCGAAGGATTTCGCGTAATCGAGCACATATTGATCGGCGACGCCTTTTGAGCAGCCGTACGGGGTGCAGAAGTCCAGCGGCTGGCGCTCGGAAATACCGTTCTGACGGATGGTCTCGTCTGCTGGCGCGTAGTGATCGCCCGCTTCGATGAAGTCGATATCCTCAAGCGACCCGTAGACCTTGTTGGTGCTGGCAAAAATGACCGGCGCCTTTTTGCCAGCCTTGCGCACTGCTTCCAGAATATTGATGGTGCCGCGTGCATTCGTCTCGAAATCATCGAGTGGGTGCACGAGGCTGGTGGTAACCGCGGTCTGTGCTGCCAGATGGAACACCGCTCCCGCATCGCGAAACACCGGCTCAAGACCGTGAAAATCCCGCACATCACCAAGAACGGGATGAACACGCTTTCCGTGCCTTTCGGTCAGCCAGGACATGTTCTGGTCGACGCCGGGCCGGCTGAGATTGTCGAGAACGATGACATCCTTGCCGTCACGCAAGAAGGCGTCAGCCAGATTACAGCCGATAAAGCCGCTGCCGCCGGTAATGACGACCGGTGTCGTAGATGTGGCCACATGGGGTGAGGTCAGCTTGTCGACCTCAAGAAGCCGATCGATCCCGCCTTCCGTCAGAAGCCGCGCCAAGAGTTTTGGCTGATCGTCATGGGTGACAGCGCCGAGATGGTAGTGACGTGGGTCGAACCAGAGGCCTTCCTGCACTGCCACGTCCGGTGCCACATCCTGCCAGGAATACCAGTACATCCGGTCAGCATTGACGTTGAGGGCTTTGAGGAATCGCTTGGCCTGCTCCACTTCATCCTTGCGCCAGGTGGAGTAACCGGTTTCGGTGATCCAAATTTCGGCGGACGGATTGTAGCGATCGACGATCTTGCGCATTTCGCCAAGATGCATGTCCCAACCGCCCCAGGTTGCTTCCTCACTGTCCCAAGTGCCGGGAAAACCGTGGAAGCCAACGGCGTCCACCACGTTGAGCACTCCGCGCTCGCCCATGAGGTTCAGCCAGTAGGGATCGAAAGGGCAGGGGCCGCCGAGCACGGCCTTCAAACCGCGTTGCTGTATCCAATAGGCGGCCCCACCAACCATCTCGCAAAAGAGGTTGAACTCCTTGTCGACTCGCCAGTCCCAATCTAGAAGGTTATTGGGCTCGTTCCAAAGCTCGATATGGGCAAAATGCTCGCCGTAGCGGGTGATGATGTGGTCGATGAAGTCGGCGTATGATTTCAGATCGTGCGGCGCGCCGGAAGACTTGCCCGTACGGGACATGGACGGAGGCGTGTAGACGATGCATGGCAGAAGATCGATGCGGCTGCCGACGAAGGGAATGAGCCAGTCGAACCATTCCTGTCCCCCCGGAGCCAGATATTCGGCCCATGACAGATGCGTCCTTAAGTAGGACGCACCGCTTTTCTCAATGGCGGCCATGGCGCGTTCGACACGCTGATATTCGCCGGGGCGAAACCATTCGACAAAGCCGAAAGACTTGGCATCTTCATCGTGGAAAGGTGGGGCGGCAGAGAGCACTGTCATGAAACCAGCCCTCTTTCAAGCAGTTCCTTCTGCATCTGCGGCCCGCGGTCGGGCGCGACCTGGGAGGTGACCCAGTCGACGAAAGGCCCAAGCGAATTCTCCAAGCGATGCTGCGGCTCGAAGCCCAGCAGTTCGCGCGCCTTGGTGATATCGGCGAAGCAGTGGCGAATATCGCCGGAGCGGGCTTTGTTGAGGATTTCCGGCTGAAGATGCGGCAGGCCCATGGCGTCTGCGAGAAGGGCCGCGACCTGCGCGATCGTATAGGCGTTGCCGCTGCCGATGTTGAAGACGTGGCCGGCAGCGCGCGGTTTCTCCAAAGCCAGACGGAAGGCGCGCGCAACATCCTTCACATGCACAAAGTCGCGCTTCTGCTGCCCATCCTCGAAGATGGTCGGGCTCTGGCCATTCATCAGGCGCGAGGCAAAATTGGCGAGAACACCCGTATAGGGGTTGGACAGCGCCTGACCGGCACCGAAGACGTTGAACAGACGAAGCGCCACCGCATCCACGCCATAGGCATCGCCAAAGAGCAGAACCTGCCGCTCCTGGACGTATTTGGTAAGAGCATAGATGGAAGCGAGTTCGACGGGCTTCTGTTCGTCGGTGGCAAGTGGTGTCAGCCATTCTCCGTCCGGTGAAAGCGGCTCCCACTGCTTGGATTTGATCTCTGCGGGCTTGCGTCGGATGGTGTCGAAGCGGCGGCCAGCATTGTCGGCATAGAGGCCTTCGCCATAGACGCTCATGGAAGAGGCAACGACAATCTTCTTGATGTTCTTGCCGAGCATGGTCTCCAGAAGAACGGCGGTGCCGAGATCGTTGGCGCCGACATAGCGGGCAATCTCATACATGGACTGGCCCACACCCACTTCAGCTGCGAGGTGGATGATTGCGTCCACGCCGTCGATGGCGCGCAGAACTGACGCCTTGTCGCGCACGTCGGCATAGATGACGTCGGAGACGCCTTTCTGTGCTTCAGGCGCATCGCCATGGACCTGCTCTATGAGAGCATCCATGACGCGAACGTCGTATCCATGTTCGAGAAGTTCAGAGGTAACGTAACGTCCAATAAAGCCACTGCCGCCGGTCACGAGAACGGTTTTCATTAAACCCTCAATACAAATGTTTCGCTTTGACTGGCGCCCCGAACAAGAGCAACCTTTGATGGTTCCTTCTTCAGAGACATCTTTTTCATTTATGACTTCATCTACTCCTTCTTCCGGAACCGGTCGGATGATCGGCGGTTCGGCGCGCATCAGGCAGAGGGCTATTCCGTCGCTGCCAGCGAATGGAGAACACGATGAACATGATGACGAGCGTGGACAGCGCAACGATGAAGGCCGCCATTGTGACCGGGCCAGGTTCGGTAGAGGTGCAGGAATTGCCGCTACCGACACCGTCAGGCAAACAGGTTCGCATTCGTCTGGAAGGGTGCGGGGTCTGCGCTTCCAACCTTGGCCCCTGGGCCGGTCCGGACTGGATGACCTTTCCGACGGAGGCAGGCGGTTTGGGTCATGAGGGTTGGGGTATCATCGATGCTGTGGGGGAAAACGTCACTGACTTCAAGGTCGGCGACCGCGTGGCATCTCTGACGTCACACGCTTACGCGACACACGATATCGCCGATGAAAACATGCTCGTGCGCTTGCCGCCTGAACTGGAAGGCCTGCCGTTTCCCGGAGAGCCACTCGGCTGTGCCATGAACATCTTCAATCGATCCGACATCAGGGCGGGGCAAACCGTTGCCATCATCGGCGCCGGCTTTCTGGGCAGCTTGCTGACACAACTGGCGTCCCGAAAAGGCGCGCGCGTCATCGCCATCTCCCGGCGGCCCTACGCACTTGAGGCAGCAAAAAAGGCGGGTGCGGCCGTGACGATCGCCATGGACGATCACTGGAAGATCATCGAGGAGGTTAAAGCGCTGACGGATGGCGCCCTTTGCGAACGAGTCATTGAAGCCGTGGGCAAGCAATGGCCGCTGGATTTGGCAGCAGATCTGACCGGCGAACGCGGTCGCCTCATCATCGCTGGCTATCATCAAGATGGCCCGCGGCAGGTCAATATGCAGGCATGGAACTGGAAGGGTATCGATGTCATCAACGCCCACGAGCGCGATCCCGCCGTCTATATCGAAGGCATGCGCCAAGCGGTTGCTGCGGTGCAGGCCGGAGACATGAACCCCTTTCCGCTCTTTACCCACAGCTATTCAATCTCCGAACTCGCGACAGCCTTGAACGAAACGCGCGACAGACCGGACGGCTTCATGAAGGCGCTCATTCGCTATTGATGGAAATGGTCAAGCCGAGAGTTTGTTAGATGGAATAGAATAAATATTTCACCCATTCTCCTAATGGAATTTCCACTTGATTTTGCCTTGGCTTGAGCTAGGGTCTCACCGATCATGATCGACAGAAGATCGGTTGATGACAGGACGCCACTGCTTCTTCGGAATTGGCGTCCCGAGGAGGAATTTAGCGTGGAGCAAATGGAATGATCAGGTTCGGTGTGCTTGGTGCGGGCCGTATTGGCAAGGTGCATGCGGCAACGATTGCTGCCAATCCCAAGGCGAAGCTTGCCTATGTTGCGGATGCGTTCCCGGCGGCGGCAGAGCAACTGGCGCAGCAAACGGGCGCGCGTGTCGCATCCGTTGAGGAGATTATCGCGGCGTCGGACGTCGATGCCGTGCTGATCGCAACGCCGACACCGAGTCACGCCGATCTCATCGAAGCGGCGTCGAAGGCCGGCAAGCATATTCTCTGCGAAAAGCCTGTGTCGCTTTCGGTCGATCGCATCAACCAGTGCCTGGATGTGGTGGAAGAGAACAAGTCGACGCTAATGATCGGCTTCAACCGCCGTTTCGACCCCAACTTTGCAACTGTTGAGAAGCGGCTGCGAAACGGCGATGTCGGCGAGATCGAGATCGTGACGATCATCAGCCGCGATCCTAACCCACCTCCCGCAAGCTATGTGAAATCGTCGGGCGGTCTATTCCGCGACATGATGATCCATGACTTCGATATGGCCCGCTACCTGATGGGAGAAGAATTCGTGGTCGTCAATGCGCTGGGTTCCGCGCTGGTGGACAAGGCGATCGGCGAAGAAGGTGATGTGGATACCGCCGCCGTGCAGATGCAGACTGCATCGGGACGGATCGCCGTCATCACCAATTCCCGCCGCGCCACGTATGGCTACGATCAGCGCATCGAAGTGCATGGCTCGACCGGCATGCTTTCGGCGCGCAACATCCAGAATTCCAGCGTTGAATTGTGGAATGCCAACGGCATTGCCGGCGACCCGGTACAGAACTTCTTCATCGAGCGCTATGCCCAGGCATACGCCAACGAAATCAATACCTTTATCGATGCTGTCGATGCGGGCAACACCTCGCCACGTCCAAGCGGTTTCGATGGTCTTCAGGCGCAGAAGCTGGCGGATGCTGCCACCGAAAGCTGGCAGACCGGCAAGCCCGTTCAGATCGTCTGATCATTCCTCTGCATAAAATGGAAACGCTCGCACCTTTCTCCGGGTGCGAGCGTTTCTTTGTATGGAAGACAGCAACCTTTATGGTGACAAGAGCTATGCTCCCCAGACTGCGTTGCGGGTAGAGGCTTGATGGGCGAAAAAAATGGTCATGCACTACCAAACTTTACTCCACACCTGAGAGGCTTCGCCTACATGAAGAACATGGTGCGTGCAAAGATCTGGCTGGCTGCATGGCTTGGAGCAATGATGGTGTTCACCGTCCCGTCTTACGCCATGCAGGCTTGCCCACCACGCGCTGAAATGCGCGAGAAGGCGCAGATCATTGTGGAAGCCCGATTGAAGTCCTTGTTCATAGGGGATTTAGGGTTCGTTGCCGACGAACCGTTGCAATCTCGCATGGTGCGTGCGGAACTGGAAATCCAGCGGGTGATCAAGGGAGAGTTTTCCAAGAAGGACGCAGTCGCTTTTGGCTCTGTGCTAGCTCCAGGCGCTTTGCGGGAACTGACCTATATGGCTATGCTGTATGGCGCTGGCAACGACGTGGATATGTTTGAGCTGGAAATGTCGGCTCAAGAGGTCGCTGACGGTTTGAAGTTTTACTCGTTGGGTGCCTGCGTATATTACAATTTTCCCACGTTGGTAGAGGAGCAAACCGACTGGAAGGACAGCCCCCGATTGCCGACGCCATAGGACCGCAGTTCCGCGGATCCTCGGCCGTCAGCATAGCCGCTGACGATGACGGGTCAAACAGGTCAGTGGGGACCGGCGCGTTTAACAACGACGGTGACGTCCTACGGATTGTCGCGCTTAAAAATCCAGTCGTGATCCGGGTGATTCTGGAAGCGCCATTTGCGCATCGGACCAGCCATGACGTTGAGATAATACATCTCATAGCCATAGGGCGAGCCGCAGGGGTGATGGCCCTTCGGCACCAGCACCACATCACCGCTTGAGACCGCCATGGTCTCGTCCAGCGAACCGTCTTCGGTGAAGACGCGCTGGAAGCCGAAGCCCTGCTCCGGGTTGAGCCGATGGTAGTAGGTTTCCTCCAGATAGGTCATCTCCGGATAGTTGTCCTCGTCATGCCTGTGTGGCGGATAAGAGGACCAGTGACCGGATGGCGTGAAGACTTCGGTTACCAGCAGGCTGTCGGCCACATCGCGATCTTCCATGGCGATCGGGAAGATGTAGCGCGTGTTGCCGCCCTTGCCGCGCTCGGCGAGCGTGATGCCGGCGGGGGCGATTACCCGGGCTTCACGACCGGGCTGAGCGGGTGCAGTGCAAACGCCAAGCGTGCAGTCGGTGGTGGCCGTCACGGTCCAGGAAGAGCCTGCCGGGATATACACGCAATGCGGTGGCTTGCGCTCGAACACATTCATCCGGTCGCCGAGTTCGCCGAAATTCTTGTCTTCCGACGAGATTTCCGCCTTGCCCTCGACGAGAACGAGAATGACCTCGGTCTCATCCGTTTGTTCGGTCGCCGTCTCGCCAGGCTTCAGATGGTAGAGACCAAAACCGACATAGCCCCAATTGGCGCTCTCAGGCGTGATGTCGTGAACCTTGCCGGACGTGCCGGTGGGTTTGCGCAGCAGATTTGCCATGTCTTGACCTTTCTGTTCAGCCCTTGTCCAGGCCGGCGTCCTTCGCGAAGCCGCGCAGCGATTTGAGGCCTAGGCTCTGATATTCGAAAGGATTGCGCACATCCGGATCCTGCTCGGCCTCGATCACCAGCCAGCCGCTATAGCCATGCTCTGCGGCAACCTTGAGAACGGGGAGGAAGTCGACGCCCCCCTCGCTGTCACCCGGAACCGTGAAGACACCACGGCGCACACCTTCGAGGAAGGAGAGGTTTTCATCGCGAACCTGCTTGGCGATGACCGGACGTACGTTCTTGGCGTGGATGTGGCCGACGCGCCCCATGTGCTTCTTCGCCAGCCGCTCCGGGTTGCCGCCGCCGAACAGGCAATGGCCGGTATCAAGCAAGAGCTTGGTGTGCGGGCCAGTGTTCTCCATCAGCTGGTCAATCTCGTCTTCGCTTTCGACGATGGTCCCCATGTGATGGTGATAGACGAGCGCGATCCCCTGATCGGCCGCATGTTTTGCCAGCGCTTCGACGCCTTCGCCAAAACGCGTCCATTCGCTGTCGGCGAGCTTCGGGCGGTCATTGACTGGCTTTGCATCCTTGCCATGGATGGCATTGGAGGTTTCGCACACGATGATGACCTTGGAGCCCATCGCCTTCAAAAGGTCGAGGGCGGGCTGCATCGCAGCCTTCTCGTCTTCGATCGAGTTGGTCAGAAGGTTCAGCGAATGCCAGCCGGAGACGTAGCGCAGTTTGCGGGGCTCCAGCACGGCCTTGAGGGCTTCCGGCTCCTGCGGGAACTTGTGGCCTTTCTCGATGCCGTCGAAGCCGATCTTCGATGTTTCGTCCAGGCACTGGTCAAGACTGATGTGAGCGCCGAGCGTGCGGTCGTCGTCATTGCTCCAGGCGATGGGGTTTGTACCGTAAAGAATCATGATCAGCGTCTTTCTTTCAGTGCGGATTCATAGGCTGCGCGCGCCTGTTTGACTTCATTGCGTTCGGAGACTTCCGGTACGGCGACATCCCACCAATAGCCCCCAGCATCTGGTGTCGGGTAGGGATCGGTATCGATGACGATCACGGTCGGAACGTCCGCGCTGCGGGCTGCATCGAGTGCTGTTTCGAGTTCCGCGATTGTCGAGACCTTGTGCGCATCCGCGCCCATGCTGGCTGCATGCGCGGTGAAATCGATGGCGATCGGGTTCTTCTGGTTGGTGTGGGCGTAGAGATTGTTGAACTCTGCTCCGCCTGTGCCCATCTGCAGCCGGTTGATGCAGCCATAGCCGCGATTGTCGGTGATGACGACAGTGATCTTCACGCCCATGGCGACGGCGGTGGCGAGCTCCGAATTCATCATCATGTACGAGCCATCGCCTACCATCACGATCACGTCGCGTTCTGGTTCTGCCATCTTGATGCCGAGGCCACCAGCAATCTCGTAGCCCATGCAGGAGAAGCCATATTCCATGTGGTAGGAAAGCGGCAGCTTCGCCTTCCACAGCTGGTGCAACTCTCCGGGCATGGTGCCCGCCGCGCACATGACGACGGTATTGTCACGCGAGGCACGCTGAACCGCGCCGATCACCTGCATATCCGTGGGCAGGCTGTTGGCCTCCTTGGGCGCTGCAGTCACGGCGTCGGCCTTGGCGAACCAGTCCTGCTTTAGGCTGGCATCCGGTGCGGAAAAGCGGTGGCTGCCCAACGCCTCAGTCAATTTCTCGAGGCCGATTTTGGCGTCCGCCGTCAGGCTGATGGCATCGTGTTTGGCGCTGTCATAGGCTTGTACGTTGAGTGCCAGCAGCCTGCGCTGCGGGTTCTTGAAGAGCGCCCATGAGCCAGTGGTGAAATCCTGGAAACGGGTCCCCACACCGAAGATGAGATCGGCCTTTTCGGCGATCGCATTGGCGCTCGACGCACCCGTGACACCAGCGGGACCGAAATTCATCTCGTGGTCCCAAGCGAGCGCGGACTTGCCTGCCTGCGTTTCGATGACAGGGATGGAGTGACGCTCGGCGAAGGTCTTCAACGTTTCGGTCGCGCCGGAAAAATGCACACCGCCGCCGGCGACGATGATCGGGTTCTTCGCTGCTTTCAGTGCGGCAATCGCCTCTTCCAGCTCCGCTTTGTCGGGCTCCGGGCGGCGCTGGCGCCAGACCTTTTTGTCGAAGAAGCTTTCCGGATAATCAAAGGCTTCGGCCTGAACATCCTGGCAGAAGGAAAGCGTTACTGGGCCGCAATCAGCCGGGTCTGTCATGGTGCGGAAGGCGCGTGGCAATGCGGTCAGAAGCTGTTCGGGGCGCATGATCCGGTCGAAATAGCGGCTGACGGGCTTGAAGCAGTCATTGGCCGAGACCGTACCGTCGTTGAAATCTTCGATCTGCTGCAGCACCGGATCGGGACCGCGATTGGCAAACACGTCACCGGGGATCAGAAGCACGGGCAGTCGGTTAACATGGGCAAGGGCGGCAGCCGTTACCATGTTCAGCGCGCCGGGGCCGATCGACGATGTGACCGCCATCGTCCGGCGGCGGCCAAGCTGCTTGGTGTAGGCGATCGCCGCATGCGCCATGGATTGCTCGTTCTGGCCGCGATAGGTCGGCAGTTCCTCGCGGATGCCGTAAAGAGCCTCGCCCATGCCGGCCACATTGCCGTGGCCGAAGATCGCCCAGACGCCAGCGATGTAAGGCTCGCCATCCTCATTCATCTGGGCTGCCAGATAACGCACAAGTGCCTGTGCCGCCGTCAATCGTACCGTCTTCACGCTGCCTCTCCCTTTACATGCACGGCGCGCGCCTTGTCCCAAATCTGGCAAAGCGCCTCATAACGGGCTGCCATGTCGGCAACCGCCTCCTCATCGCTCACCTTGCCCGCAAGCCAGCTGCGCGCGGCCTCGGCAAAAATCGTCCGACCCACGGCAAATCCTTTCACCAGATCGAAGCCTGCCGCCAGCCTGAAACTCTCCTCCAACTCGCTCTGCGGCGCCTCCAGGCCGAGAACCACGATGCCACGAACGTAAGGATCATGACGTTTTACCGCATCGGTCGCCTGACGCCAGGCTTCCTCGCTCTTCAAAGGCTCAAGCTTCCACCAGTCTGGATACACGCCGATCTCGTAGAAGCGGTCTATGATGCGGGCAGTCGTTTCATCATTGATCGGTGCCACCTTGGAAGGGATGACCTCCAGGAGAAACTCCAGACGATTGCGACGTGCGGCAGCAAAGAGACGCGAGACCGTCTCTTCCTGCTCGGCGCGCATCGCCTCGTCATCGTCCGGATGGTAGAAGCACAGTACCTTGACCACATGTTCGGCCGGCCATTCGTTCAGTCCGCCGCAATCGGGTCCAAGGTCCGGCTCCAGCGTTAAAGGACGCGAGCCCGGCCATTCGGCGGGACGACCGATCCACAGGCCTGAGCCTGCGGCCTGATAGAGAGCGTCGCGGCCAAGCCGGCCATCACAGAGAATGCCATAGCCGGGATTGCCACCGGCAACCTGATGGGCAGCCCTCAGACAAAGCTCCTTGAAGGAGCCGATCTTCTTCTCGTCGACGCCGACGTCCTTTGCGATAGCTTCCAACTGCATACGGTGATCGAAGGCAAAGACGCGCATCGTGCTCCAGTCGCCCTTGCGGTTCGTCGCCCAATGCACCTGTTCCAGTTGATCGTCCTTGCGCAGCGCCTTGTTGCGAATGCCGGCGCGGAAGAAATATTGCAGCTCTTCCCAGCTTGGATAGGCGGGCGTGCAGCCATGGCGCGACACGGCAAATGCGCCGCAGGCATTGGCATATTTCAATGTGGTCGGCCAGTCTTCGCCGCGCAGCCATCCGCGGAAGAGACCTGCCATGAAGCCATCACCCGCACCCAGCACGTTGAAGACTTCGATGGGAAAGCCTTCGCCGCTTTCGCCGTCGTCCAGACTATCTGGAATCTTGTCTGGGAAGACCACTGCGCCCATCGGTCCGCGCTTACAGACCAGCGTGGCGTTGGAAACAGCCCGCACGGCACGCAGCGCTTCCAACGTGTCGGTGGAGCCGCCTGCGATGTGAAACTCTTCCTCGGTGCCGACGATCAGGTCGAAGAGGTTGAGGGTGGATTGCAGCTTCTGCGTAACCTTGGCCGATTCGACAAAGCGGCTTTCGCCGTCTCCGTGGCCAGCCACACCCCACAGGTTCGGGCGATAGTCGATGTCGAGCGCCGTCTTGGCACCATTCTCGCGCGCCAGGCGCAGCGCCTTCAATACCGCCGCTTCCGTGCGCGGATGGGAGAGATGCGTGCCAGTAGCGCAAACACAGTTGGCTTCAGCGATGAAGGCCGGATTGATATCGTCTTCGCTCAGCGCCATGTCGGCGCAGTTCTCGCGATAGAAGATCAAGGGGAACTGCTGCTGGTCGCGAATGCCCAGAATGACGAGCGCCGTCAGACGCTCCTTGTCGGTCTGCACGCCGCGGATGTCGACGCCTTCGCGGACCAGTTGTTCGCGGATGAAGCGACCCATATGCTCGTCACCGACGCGGGTGATAACCCCGCTTTTCAGACCCAGCCGTGCAGCACCGGCTGCAATATTGGTAGGGGAGCCGCCGATATATTTGTTGAAGGAGGACATGTCCTCCAGACGTCCGCCGATCTGCGCGCCGTAAAGATCGACCGACGATCGGCCGATCGTGATGAGATCGAGTGTCTTCACCAACTGTCTCCTCCGCGCCGCGAGGCGCCTGGGGCGGATTAAGGATATCCGCCGCTTTTCTCCCCAACTTTCATTTGGACTATAAATTCCATTTTTTCTATTTTCAATATGAATATTCAGTTTTGTCTATGTGTTCCGACCCCCACCGCAAGCGCGATTGCGATGCAGAGTGTTGCCGACAAAGAACGGAATGCGCCGAAATCGACCTCTGATACGGTCAATACCGTGGCATCGAACTGACGCAGCGGATTGACCGCCGTATCTGTGATGGCCACGACAGGAATCTTTCGGGCACGGCTTGAGGAAACGATCTCCATTGTCTCCGCCGAATAGGGCGCGAAGGTGATGGCGAGAACCACATCGCCCTGACGGATCGCATTGGCGCTTTGCAACTGACCGACGGAGGCATGCAGCATGGAGGGCACCTGCATCTTCTCGAAAGCGTAGGCGAGGTAGCTTGCGACGGGAAAGGAGCGGCGCAAGCCGACGATATGGATCATCTGCGCGTCCGCAAGTACCTGAATTGCCGCCTCGAAGGCAGACTGATCGACGGTTTTCAGCAGGTTTTCCAGCGATGCGCGCCCGGCTTCGACGAATTCAGCCAGAAGCCGGCCACCACTATCTTCGCCCTTGTCGCGCAGGTTGGTCAGTCGCGTATCGTAATCCGGCCAGCGACCCGAATAGCTTTCCTTGAACAGACGCTGCATTTCGGAGAAGCCGGAGAAGCCGAGGATTTGGCAGAAGCGCATGAACGCGGACGGCTGGACTCCTGCAGCTTCAGCCATTTCAGCGACAGTGGAGACGGCGATGCGGTCGGTATTGGCTGCAACATAATCCGCGCACTGCCGCAATCTCTTCGGCAGTTTCGGCGCCACCTCGACGAGCCTCTCCTCGAACTCCTTTACCGTTGCCGGTGCGGCAAGATCCTGCATCTCGTTTCACTCCCCCACAAATGAAATCGTCTCTCCTGGATTGGAATATCTATTCCAGAAAAGGCGTGGCAGGGAAGCGGAATTTCCATGCGGCGGGGATCGTCACTCGAATTCCAGGATCACTTCGTCGACGGCAAGGCTGTCTCCAGCCTTCACCGCCACCTTCGAAACCCGACCCTTGCGCTCGGCCCGAAGAATGTTTTCCATCTTCATGGCTTCGACCGTTACGAGCGCCTGGCCGGCTTCCACCTCATCGCCCTCCGCCACCGAAATCGAGGTAATGACGCCCGGCATGGGGCAAAGCAGCATCTTCGATGTATCCGGCGGTAGCTTTTGCGGCATGAGAAGCGCAAGCGCGGCGACGCGCGGGCTGCGAACTCGGGCGACGATATCGATCCCATGCCAACGCATACGGATCGCCGATGGTGAAAGATCGATCTTCACCGACAGCACTGCGTCTCCTAGCCGGAATGTGCCGAGGCTGCGGCCCGGCATCCAGTCCGTTTCAACAGCCAGCTTCTCGCCGTCTTCGATCTGAACCACGGTACCGTCGCCATCCAGATCAAGGGAAGCGCGGCGCTCGGTTTTACCGAGTTGAACCACCCAGTCCTTGCCGACAATGCGGCGATGGTTGCCGATGGTACCGGAAATCTGCGCTGCACGGCTCTGCACCTGATGGTGAATGACCGCAGCAATTGCCGTCAGTCGTTCAGTGGCTTGCGTCTCGGGCTCCACTCCGGAAAAACCGTCTGGAAATTCCTCGGCGATGAAGCCGGTGGCCAGATTGCCGGAACGAAACCGAGGATGCTGCATGACAGCAGAAAGGAAGGGCAGGTTATGCCCGATGCCCTCGACCTCGAACCGATCAAGCGCCTCCCCCATGGCATCGATGGCGGAGAGCCTCGTCTCGCCCCAACTGCACAGCTTGGCGATCATCGGATCGTAATACATCGAGATTTCGCCGCCTTCGAAGACGCCGGTGTCGTTTCGAAGGACCGTGCGATTGTCTTGGCGGCCCTCCTGCGGTGGGCGATAGCGCGTCAACCGGCCGATGGAGGGCAGGAAGTTGCGGTAAGGATCCTCCGCGTAGAGCCGGCTTTCGATGGCCCAGCCATTGAGCCTGATGTCCGCTTGGGAAAGAGAAAGCCGCTCGCCTGCCGCCACACGGATCATCTGCTCCACCAGATCGATGCCGGTTACGAGTTCGGTAACAGGATGCTCCACCTGCAGGCGGGTGTTCATTTCCAGGAAGTAGAAGTTGCGGTCGCCATCGACGATAAATTCCACCGTACCGGCGGAGAAGTAACCAACTGCCTTGGCGAGCGCGACAGCCTGCTCGCCCATCGCCTTGCGCGTCACCTCGTCGAGAAAAGGAGAGGGGGCTTCTTCGATCACCTTTTGATTGCGGCGCTGGATGGAGCATTCCCGCTCGCCGAGATAGAGCACTGTGCCGTGCTGATCACCCAAAACCTGGATTTCGATGTGGCGTGGCTGGGTAACGAATTTCTCGATAAAGATCCGGTCATCGCCAAAGGACGCCTTGGCTTCATTGCGCGATGACTGGAAACCTTCGCGTGCCTCGCTGTCGTTCCAAGCAATGCGCATGCCTTTGCCGCCGCCGCCGGCCGAAGCCTTGATCATCACCGGATAGCCAATCTCGGACGCAATGCGGACAGCCTCATCCGCAGTCTCGATCAACCCCATATGGCCGGGAACCGTGGAGACGCCTGCCTCGGCTGCAAGCTTCTTGGAGGTGATCTTGTCGCCCATCGCTTCGATGGCTTTGACCGGCGGCCCGATGAAGGCTACGCCTTCTTTTTCCAGCGCCGCTGCGAAAGCCGGATTCTCAGAGAGAAAGCCATAGCCCGGATGCACCGCGTCAGCACCCGTTTTGCGAATGGCCTCAAGGATATTGTCGATCACGATATAGGACTGGTTGGACGGGGCCGGGCCGATATGCACGGCCTCGTCAGCCTCGCGCACATGCAGCGCATTGGCATCCGCATCGGAATAAACTGCGACTGTTGCGATGCCCAACTTCTTTGCGGTGCGAATGACGCGGCAGGCGATTTCGCCGCGATTGGCAACGAGGATTTTCTTGAACATAGGCCTCATCCTCACAACGGTATCGTATCGTGTTTTTTCCAATGCGTCGTCACCTGCTTGTTGCGCAGGGACGCAAAGGCGCGCGCGATGCGGCGTCGCGAGGAATGCGGCATGATGACTTCATCGATGAAGCCGCGTTCGGCAGCAACGAACGGATTGGCGAAACGCTCTTCATATTCGCGCGTCCGTTCCGCGATCTTTTCCGGGTCGGACAGTTCTGAGCGGTAAAGAATTTCAGCCGCACCCTTGGCACCCATCACGGCGATCTCCGCCGTCGGCCAGGCATAGTTGATGTCTGCACCGATATGTTTCGACGCCATCACATCGTAAGCGCCGCCATAGGCCTTACGGGTGATCAGCGTCACCATCGGCACCGTCGCTTCTGAATAGGCGAAGAGCAACTTGGCGCCATGCTTGATGACGCCACCATATTCCTGCGCGACGCCGGGCAGAAAGCCTGGAACATCGACCAGCGTCAGGATCGGAATGTTGAAAGCGTCACAGAAGCGCACGAACTTTGCTGCCTTGCGGGAGCTGTCGATATCCAGGCACCCGGCCAGCACCATGGGCTGATTGGCGACGACGCCGACGGTCTCGCCTTCGAGGCGGATAAAGCCAGTGATGATGTTTCTGGCAAAGGCCTCCTGCAATTCAAAGAAATCACCTTCGTCCGCAATCGCGTGGATCAGCTCCTTCATGTCATAGGGCTTGTTGGAACTGTCCGGGATCAGCGTGTCGAGCTTCGCCTCTAGGCGGGCC
Source organism: Agrobacterium larrymoorei (assembly GCF_037722385.1). Classification (GTDB taxonomy): domain Bacteria; phylum Pseudomonadota; class Alphaproteobacteria; order Rhizobiales; family Rhizobiaceae; genus Agrobacterium; species Agrobacterium larrymoorei_C. The sequence goes on along the minus strand of NZ_JBBKAQ010000006.1, from coordinate 144,853 downwards.
GGGTGATCATGGAACGGTCGGGTCGGCGACCTCTGACGATTGTTGGCGGGCAGGAAATCAAAGAGCGCGCGAACTGCCTCTAACGCTTCTATGTCGTTCTCATAGGCGCCGTCGGCAACGGAGGATTTCTTCGTGTGGGTGGAGGCCCCGCCCAGTTCCTCAGCAGTGACGATCTCGTTGGTGACGGTCTTCACTACATCCGGGCCAGTCACGAACATGTAGGAGGTGTCGCGCACCATAAAGATGAAGTCGGTCATGGCGGGAGAATAGACGGCTCCACCGGCGCAAGGTCCCATGATGACGGAGATCTGCGGCACGACGCCCGACACTTCCGCATTGCGGCGGAACACCTCCGCATAGCCCGCAAGCGACGACACGCCTTCCTGGATGCGTGCACCGCCGGAGTCGTTCAAGCCGATCACAGGGGCGCCGACGCGCACCGCCATATCCATGATCTTGCAGATTTTTTGTGCGTGGGTTTCAGACAAGGAGCCGCCAAGCACGGTAAAATCCTGGCTGAACACATAGACCTGCCGTCCGTTGATCGTGCCCCAGCCGGTCACGACGCCATCGCCCGCGACCTTCTGATCCGCCATGCCGAAATCCACCGCCCGGTGGGTCACATACATGTCGTATTCCTCGAAGGAGCCTTCATCCAGCAGCACGTCGAGGCGTTCGCGCGCCGTCAACTTGCCTTTGGCGTGCTGCGTATCGATACGCTTCTGACCACCGCCTAAGCGAGCTTCGGCGCGGCGGCTTTCAAGTTCTTGAAGGACTGAACGCATAAGACCTCCCTATCGCATTCGACAAGCAGTCTTAAGGCCAAAATTGTTGAATGGAAACAGCTGCCTTGGTCGTAGAGATTCCTCGCTCTAGCCGCGATAGGCGACGAGCACCGCGCCGCAGGCAATCAAGATGACGCCCAGCCAGTTTGGAAGAGAGAGCCGTTCGCCGAGAAAAAGAACCGCAAATATTGCGACGAACACGACGCTGAGCTTGTCGATCGGCGCAACGCGTGCGGCATCTCCGATTTTCAAAGCACGAAAATAGCAGATCCAGAATGCACCTGTCGCTAGCCCGGAAAGGATGAGGAAGACCCAGGTGCGCGGCGCGATCGTTGCAGGACTTTGCCAGTTCCCGGTGATGTAGACCATTAGTGCTGCCGCCAGAAGAATGACGATGGTTCGGATGAACGTCGCGAAATCGGAATTGACGTTTTCGATGCCGATTTTGGCGAAGATGGCGGTCAGTGCGGCAAAGGCCGCCGAAAGCAAAGCCCAGACTTGCCAGGACAGAAACAGGTTTTTCATGATGGAGCGCCGGTGAGAAAAGGAAGAACCCATCATGGCCGACCCGTCGCCAGAAAAGAAGAGGCCCGCCTCGAATGATCGAAGCGGGCCTTTGACTGATTGCTTGAAAAATGTGGCTTACTCTGCCGGAACCCCAAGTGCTGTCGGATCGTCAACGATTTTGGGCTCTTCGCCTCTCAGCACCGTTGCCAGTTGTTCCTGGTCGAGTTCACCTTCCCAACGGGCAACGACGATGGTTGCGACCGCGTTGCCGACGAAGTTGGTCAGCGCGCGGCATTCCGACATAAAACGGTCGATGCCGAGGATCAGCGCCATGCCGGCGACCGGTACGGACGGTACGACCGAAAGCGTGGCAGCGAGCGTGATGAAGCCGGCACCGGTGATGCCTGCAGCACCCTTGGAGCTCAACATAGCAACGAGGAGCAGCAGAACCTGCTCACCGAAGGACAGATGAATACCGGTTGCTTGGGCGATGAAGAGGGCAGCGAGCGTCATGTAGATGTTCGTGCCGTCAAGGTTGAAGGAGTAGCCGGTGGGGATGACGAGACCGACGACAGAACGCTTGCAGCCTGCCTTTTCCATCTTGCTCATCAGGCCAGGAAGGGCGGCTTCCGAGGAAGACGTGCCGAGAACCAGCAGCAGTTCTTCCTTGATGTAGCGGATCAGCGCCAGGATCGAGAAGCCGTTGTAGCGGCAGACGGCGCCCAGGATGACGAGCACGAAGATCAGCGACGTGAGATAGAAGGTGCCGATCAGCATTGCGAGATTCGTGACGGACGAAATGCCGTACTTGCCGATGGTAAAGGCCATGGCGCCGAACGCACCGATCGGAGCGGCCTTCATCAGGATCGCGACCAGCTTGAAGATCGGATACATCAGGGCGTGCATGAAATCGACGACGGGCTTGCCACGCTCTCCGACGACGCCGAGCGAAATGCCGAACAGCACGGAGAAGAACAGCACCTGAAGAATATCGCCTTCTGCGAAAGCGCCAACGATCGTCGTCGGGATGATGTTCATCAGGAAGCCGGTGATCGACTGCTCATGCGCCTTGGCGGCGTAGGTCGCGACGGCCTTGCCATCCAACGTGGACGGATCGATGTTCATGCCGGCGCCGGGCTGAACGACGTTGGCCACGATCATGCCGACGATGAGCGCGAGAGTGGAGAAGGTAATGAAGTAGATCATCGCTTTGCCAGCAACGCGGCCGACCTTCTTCATGTCGTTCATGCCGGCAATGCCGGTAGCGACTGTGAGGAAGATCACGGGTGCGATGATCATCTTGACGAGGCGGATAAAGCCATCGCCGAGCGGCTTCAGCTGTTCGCCAAGAGCGGGGTAAAAATGGCCGAGCGCAATACCTGCGGCAATAGCGACGATGACCTGGAAATAAAGGTGCCGGTAAAACGGCAGTCTGGCGTGGCTTTCAGCCACGGCTGTGCTGTCAATCATGTTCGTTCCTCCTCGGCTTAACCCTGCCCTGACGGCCTCCCGGGTTTGCCTTTGATTTTGCCCGGCCCTCTGCCGTTCAAAATCGTAGGAGCAAATAGCGTGCCAGTTCGAATTGGTTGAAATAAACTATTGAAAATAAAAGATTTTATTTGAAGCCCACGCGGCCCGTGGTTCACGAGTGTGTTTTCCCGCGCGCCATCTCTTGTGTTTTGTGTGGATTTCCGCACAGTGAAGGCGCGATGTTTCGAGTGATCAATGTCCGTTTTCTTAAATAGCACCCGCTTCCGCTGGATGGCCTTCGCATTGATGTGGGTCATCATTGCATTTGGAGCGTTCGTCGCAGCCGATAAGATTGGCCGTGTCCAGGCCACCCAGTGGTTGATTGCCGACGCCACCACTGACGCCGAATTGAAAACGGCGTTGCTGAATGTGGCCCTGGAGCGCCCGCGCGTTCTCCCGCTCGTGCTCTCCCGCGACCGAGATATCACTGAGGCGCTTGAAAATGGCGGTGCTGCCATCCAGCGGCTGGATGAAAAGCTGGAAGGACTGATCGAAGGCACGCAGGCCTCGGTGATTTATGTGACAGACGCGACCGGCGTCACCATTGCATCCAGCAACTGGCGCACCTCGGAGAGTTTTGTCGGTTCCAACTACGCCTTTCGTGACTATTTCCGGCGAGCGATGGATGCCGGCATGGCGGAGCATTATGCGCTCGGCAATGTCAGCCGCCGGCCCGGGCTCTATATCTCCCGGCGGATCGATGGGGCGGATGGAAAGCCGCTCGGCGTCGTCATCGCCAAGGTTGAATTTAACCGGCTTGAGAGCGACTGGAACATCGGCGGGCGTCCCGTCTACATCGTCGATTCCAATGGGGTGGTGCTCATGACCAGCATTCCCGAATGGCGGTTCAAGACTGTGGCCTCGATCGATGAAGACAAGCGGCGGATGATTTCGGCCAGTCTTCAGTTCGGCGAAGAAGCACTTTCCCCTATGCCGGTGCGACTGCGCTCGCAACTCGGTCCGGATGTGGCACTGGTTGAGGTAAACTCTCCGCCGACGCTGAAGGGAGACTATCTTCGTCTCGAACTTCCCGTTCCGACGACCAGATGGTCATTGCACTATCTTCAGCCCGTCACGCCGGCAACGAATGCCGCAATCCGTGAAAGCCGTACCGTCGCTCTGGCCGCCCTCATGCCCCTCTTTGCCCTCTCGGCAATCTGGCTTCGGCGCCGGTTAAAAGCGGAGCAGGCGCAGGCTGCTGCAGAACGAAACCGGGCAGAGTTGGAGCGCCGCGTTCAAGAGCGGACCGTCGACCTCACCATGGCCCGGGATAAGCTTCAGGCGGAAATCCTGCGCCATGAACAGACAGGTAAGGAACTGCAGAGCGTTCAGCACGATCTGGTCCAGGCCAACCGGCTCTCGATCCTTGGACAGGTGGCGGCGGGCGTCGCGCATGAAATCAACCAGCCCGTGGCGACCATCCGCGCCTATGCAGACAACGCCCGGGTGCTCTTGAAACGAAAGCGCAGTGAGGAGGCGGACGAGAATCTGGAAAACATCGCGACCCTCACCGAGCGGATCGGCGTCATTACAAGCGATCTCAAGATCCTGGCACGCAAGGGACGAACCGCGGCCGAGCCTGTCAGCATCCGGCTGGTCGTCGAAGGCGCGGTGATGTTGCTGCGCGCTCGCTTCTCCGGCCGCATGGATATTCTCGATCTCGATCTTCCCGATGAAAGCGTCAAAGTAATGGGAAGTCGTATTCGTCTGGAGCAGATCGTCATCAATCTCTTGCAGAACGCGCTCGAAGCCGTTGAGGAGAAGAACGATGGTCGCGTCGATGTTCGCGTCGAGGAGGACAAGGATGATGTGGTGCTGAAGGTTCGCGACAATGGACCAGGCATTGCCGAGCCTATTCTTGAGCAGCTCTTCTCGCCCTTCAACACCTCGAAGGAAGGCGGACTTGGCCTTGGTCTCGTTATCTCCAGCGATATCGCCTCAGATTATGGTGGCCGGATCGAGGTCGACACCGGAGAGAGCGGCACGTGTTTTTCAGTTTATTTGAAGCGGGCATGACATGACGGTGATGGGAACGGTCTATCTGGTGGATGACGACTCGCAGCTTCGCAAGGCGATGCGGCAGACGTTGGAACTCGAAGGCATGACGGTGATGCCATTCCCCAAGGCGGAGTTGGCACTCGGCGCTCTCGAAGAGAATTTCGATGGCGTGATCGTCACCGATGTGCGCATGCCCGGCATGGATGGCCTGCAGTTTTTCGAGCATGTGCGCAAGATTGATGCGGACTTGCCCGTTATTCTCATCACCGGCCACGGCGATGTACCGATGGCGGTCAGCGCGCTCCAGAACGGCGCCTATGATTTCATCGCCAAACCCTTTCCTGCTGAACGCATGGTGGAAAGCGTGCGCCGTGCGCTGGAAAAGCGCCGTCTTGTACTGGAAAACAGGGCGCTGAAGCAGGCGGCGGAACAGTCGATCGACGATATGCCACTGCTTGGCCAGACGCCGGCGATGGAGCGGCTGCGAAACACCTTGCGCCACATTGCCGATACGGATGTCGATGTGCTGGTGGCAGGCGAGACCGGCAGCGGCAAGGAGGTGGTGGCAACGGCCCTTCATCGCTGGAGCAAAAAGCGCAGCCACGGAAACTTCGTGGCGTTGAACTGCGGCGCTTTGCCTGAGACCGTTATCGAAAGCGAGTTGTTCGGACATGAAGCGGGCGCCTTTACCGGCGCACAGAAGAAGCGCATCGGTCGCATCGAGTATTCCAGCGGCGGCACGCTGTTCCTGGACGAGATCGAAAGCATGCCGCCCGCTCTTCAAGTGAAGATGCTGCGCGTGCTGGAAATGCGCGAGGTTTCCCCGGTCGGCTCGAACGAGGAGCGTTCCGTCGACATTCGTGTCGTTGCTGCCGCAAAGGTCGATCTCGGCGATCCCGAGCAACGCAAGGATTTTCGCGAAGATCTCTATTATCGTTTGAATGTGGTGACGCTGTCTATTCCGCCCCTGCGGGAACGCCGAGCAGACATACCGCTTCTCTTCTCCCACTTCGTCAGCAAGGCATCCAGCCGCTTCGGCATGCCCGTGCCGCAGATCGGCGCATCAGTCTCCCGCTATCTCAACGAGCACCCATGGCCGGGCAATGTGCGTGAGCTTGGCCATTTCGCCGAACGCGTCGTGCTGGGACTGGAGGGAGGGCAGCCGCCGACGTCCAGCCCTACTGCGATATCGAGTGGATCGGGAACGCTTTCGGAACGCATGGATCGGCAGGAGGCAGACATCATTCGCGAGACGTTGGAAAAGCATCAGGGCGATGTTGCCGAGACCATCGCCGCTCTCGGAATAGCGCGTAAGACCTTCTACGACAAACTGCAGCGTCATAATATAAACCGCTCGGACTACGTCTCCAGATGAGGGTGATCCGAGCGGTTCAAGTTTTGATCAATCGAGGCTGTCGCCGTTAGCCTGCTACGCAGAAGTGGCTGTTGCCATCATTGCCGATATAGGTGCCGCTGTTCGGGTTGAAGCTGCGGTAACGCTGCGAGCAATAGTTATACCAAGACTGCGACCACGGCTCGATCGTGCGATAAACCTGACGCTGTCTGTAGACAGGGCGGGGCTCGTAAACCGGTTGTGCACGATAGACGGGGCGGGGTGCTGGACGATACTCGCGGTAGTCCGGATCATCGTATGTGTAGCTTGGCTGATAGGCTTGGTAACGACGGACCGGAGGAGGCTCGACATAAACCGGCTCTTCCTCATAGCGGGGCTGCGACATGGCAGAGCCGACGGCTACACCCGCGGCAAGACCAAGAACACCACCAATGATGGCTGCGTCGCGATTTCTGTGACGCCAGTCGCCTGCAGACGCCGTATTCAAGGGTGCCAGGATGGTTGCAGAGACCGCAAGAGCCAGAAGGGATTTAGCTGCAATCGAAGCCATGTTGGTTTTCCATCAAAATGGCGGTTTCCCGCCAGTTGTTATCCGATGGTTAAGAAAATAGATCGAGCAGGCTGAACGGTCGCTGAATGAATTGTGGCAGGATTGAGATCTAGTCTGTAGCCATTTGGGTTGGTGAAAACGGCGCCATCAGCCCGAGATAAGGCTTCTCAACCGGCGCGGCGTAGGCTCCGCGTTTTGCGGTGGTGAGCCCAAGCGAGATCAGCGTCTCGGCATGTTTGACCGCCGCCGATACGCCGTCGATCACCGGAACGCCGAATTCGTCCGAAAGCTCTGCCGCAAGATCCGCCATTCCGGCGCAGCCGAGAACGATAGCTTCCGCCTTGTCTTCGTTCAGTGCCGCAGCGATCTGAGCATGCAGCCGCGGCAGGGCGTCTGAAGCAGGGTCTTCCAGCGACAGAACCGGAATGTCAGCCGCGCGCACCTTTGCGCGTGCTGCCATGCCGTAGCGATGCACGAGATGCTCAAGCGGCAGGCGGGAGCGCTCCATGGTGGTGACGACGGTGAAGCGCTGGGCGATGAAGGCGGCGGTCGCAACAGCCGCTTCGCAGATGCCGATGACGGGAATGGTGGCAAGCGCGCGTGCCGCGTCGAGTCCTGTGTCGTCGAAGCAGGCAATCACAGCTGCCTGGGCGCCATTCTTCTGCGCCTTGGCGATCTCCAGCAGAAGTCCGGGAATGGCGAAGACCTCGTCGTAGTAGCCTTCGATCGAGACCGGGCCCATCGACGAGGTTACGGCAATCACCTCCGTCGAGGCGGAAGCGACTGCCTTGGCCGCTGCCTCGATCGTCCGTGTCATCGATTGGGTGGTATTGGGATTGACGACGAGAATGCGCATGATCTGCGGTTCAGCCTTTCGAGCGGCGACGGTTCATGGTGACGATGATGCCAAGTGTTACGCCAATGACGATCAGCGAGAAGAAGGTCGTGACGGCACCGAGGGCGTAGAGCACCGGCGTGGTGACGTTCGTCGTCATGCCGTAAATTTCTAAGGGCAGCGTATTGTACGTACCGGACGTCATCAGGGTTCGGGCGAATTCGTCGTAGGAAAGGGTGAAGCCGAACAGGCCGACGCCGATCAGGCTAGGTGCGATCATCGGCAGGACGACATTGCTGAAGGTCTGCCAGGAATTCGCGCCCAGATCGCGCGCCGCTTCTTCATAAGATGGCGAGAAGCGGTTGAAGACTGCAAACATGATGAGCACGCCGAAAGGCAGCGTCCATGTGAGATGCGCGCCGAAGGCCGAGGTGTTCCATGCAGGCTCGAGGCCGAGCTGTTGGAAGAGCACGCCGATGCCGAGCGAAATGATGATCGACGGGACCACGAGGCTTGCCACCGAGAGATAGAAGAGCGGCGTGGCGCCGATGAATTTTCGGCGGAAGGCAAGACCCGCGAGTAGCGAGACCAGAACCGTGACAATCATCACCATCACGCCCAGCATGAAGGAGCGGCGGAAGGAGCCGCCAAAATCGCCGACCGCCTGCTGCTCGAAGAGGTTGGCGAACCAGTGCAGCGACACGCCGTTCAGCGGAAAAGTCAGGCCGCCGTTCGGTCCCTGAAAGGCGAGGATCAGGATCGCCGAAAGCGGTCCATAGAGAAACAGTACAAAAAGGGCAAAGAAGAGGGCGAGGATGTAGAATTCGCGACCGCGTTTTTCCGAATGCATGGATCAGAGCTCCTTACGGATATCGACGACCCGCAGAATGCCTGCGACCATCAGGAGAACGAGGGCGAGCAGAACGACGGCGTTTGCAGCCGCCGCCGGATACTGCAGGAGCGACATCTGGTTCTTCATCATCAGGGCGACTGAGGCGCTCTGTCCGCCGGACATGACCTGCACGGTCGAAAAGTCGGCCATGACCAGCGTCACCACGAAGATGGTGCCGATCGCCATGCCGGGCTTCGCTAGGGGGATGATAACATTCCAAAGCACCTGCCAACTTGAAGCACCTGCATCACGTGCGGCCTCCACCAGCGACTTGTCGATGCGCATCAGCGTGTTGAAGATCGGCGTCACCATGAAGAGCGTGTAGAGATGCACCATGGCCAGCACCACGGCAAAATCGGAATAGAGCAGCCATTCGATGGGTGCGGTAACAATCCCCATATTCACAAGCGCGCTGTTCACCAACCCATTGCGGCCGAGCACCGGGATCCAGGAAATCATGCGGATGATGTTGGATGTCAGGAAGGGCACGGTGCAGATGAGGAAAAGCACCATTTGCATGGTGGTGGTGCGGATATGGAAGGCGAGGAAATAGGCGACCCAGAAGCCGAGGAATAGCGTGATCGCCCAAACCATGAAAGCGTATTTCAACGTATTGAGATAGGTCTGCCACGTTACCCAGGAGCCAAGCGTTTCGGTGTAGTTGAAAGTAACGAAGTCCGGATACATCTGGGCAAAATCATAGTCCCAGAAGCTGACGACCACGATCATCAGGATCGGCAACAGAAGGAAGAAGCCAAGGATCAGGGCTAAAGGTGCTGCCTGGATATAGGACACTAGCCCCAGGGGCAGGGCAAAGGGCTTGCCCGCTTTCTCTTTCTTTTCGCCAACGCCTATAAATCTGACCGTCGCCATCCAATGGAGCCCTTTGTTGTTGTCGTGACCGGCGGCAGCTAGCCGCCGGTCTCTTTTCTGCATCAAGCGGCGATGAACTCGTTCCAGCGGCGGACCATGTAGCGGTCCTCATCCATGACGGAGTTCCAGCATGCGACCTTGCCCATGCGTTCCTCGAAGGAGCCGCCATCGCGCACAGCGCCGGCCTTTTCCATGACCTTGCCGTCTGGAGCGATGATGTCGCCCTGGGCAGGCTTGCCTTCCACCCAGTAGCCCCACTCGTCGGCAGTCATGAATTCCTTCGCCGTTTCCATGGCGGCGGAGTAGTAGCCCTGACGGTTGAGGTAGGCGCCGACCCAGCCTGAGGTGTACCAGTTGATATATTCATAGGCCGCATCGAGCTTTGCACCGCTGAGGTGCTTGGCAAGGCCAAGACCGCCACCCCAGGAACGATAGCCTTCCTTCAGTGGCTGGTATTTGCAGGCGATGCCCTTGGAACGAACGGCGGCAACTGCCGGCGACCACATGGACTGGATCACGACTTCGCCGGAAGCCATGAGGTTGACGCTCTCGTCGAAGCTCTTCCAGAAGGCGCGGAACTGGCCGTCCTTCTTGGCCTTGATGAGGAAATCGATGGTCTTGTCGATTTCGGCCTTCGTCATGTTGCCCTTGTCGGCATACTTGATGTTGCCCATGGCTTCCATGATCATCGCCGCATCCATGATGCCGATGGACGGGATGTTGAGGATCGACGTCTTGCCCTTGAACTTGGGATCCATGATATCGGCCCAGGTGGTGATCTCACGACCGACGAGGTCTGGGCGGATGCCGAGCGTATCGGCATTGTAGATGGTCGGAACCATGGTGAAGTATTCGGTTTCACCCTTGGCGAACTTCTTGTCGCCTGGCTTTTCGACATAGCCCACCGTATGCGGTGCCGTGCCTTGTGCAATCACGCTGTCTGGCGTCAGCTTGCCGGTTTTGAACAGCGGCACGATCTTGTCGTAATATTTCAGCTTCTTGATTTCCATCGGCTGGATCACGCCCGCCGGATAGACCTTCTTGAGGATCCAGTATTCGATATCGGCGATGTCGTAGGAGTTCGGCTGGGTCACGGCGCGCTGTGCGGCCGCGTCCGAATCCGTTGCCGTCATTTCAAGCGTAATGCCGAGGTCCGCCTTGCACTTTTCGGCAATCGCATTGATGTTCGATACGCCCGTGCCGAACTGGCGCAGCGTGATCGGGTTCTGCGCCCAGATGGTGGGAAAGCCGGTGATCAGGCCGGAACCGACGGCAGCACCGGTGGCGGCAGCGCCCGCCTTCAGGAGACCGCGGCGGGTCAGACCCTTTTTCGTCTTGGTTGTATCGGTCATTTAAAGTTCTCCTCTGGCTGTTCTTGTTGAGATTATTGCTCTACCCGTCCGAGCACGATGGCATCGGCCGCATTCCAGGAAAGAGGTATGGCATCGCCAACCTTGATGGGATTTTCGAAGAAGACCGCATCGGTCAAAATCACGTTGAATTCGTCGATGCCCGCACCCGTCACGACAAGCTTCACGCTGGCCCCGCGATATTCGACGTTGGCTACGATGCCGGTAAAACCAAGGCCTTCTTCGCCTTCGCCAATCCGTACGCGGTCGGTGCGCACGGCGATATCGACACTGTCGTCCGCTGGCACCTTGCCGCTGGCCTTGAAAGCGCCGCCGCCGGCCACTTCCAGCGTTACGACACCGCCATCGACGGACTTTAAACGTCCGGAAATGACATTATGATCGCCCATGAAGCGCGCAACGAAAGCGGTCGCAGGGCGCTCGAACACTTCGCGCGGTGCTGCCGCCTGCTCAATGCGGCCGTCATTCATCACGACGATGATATCGGCGAGCGCCATTGCCTCTTCCTGGCTATGGGTGACGTGAACGAAGGTGATGCCCAGCGACGTCTGGAGCTTTTTCAACTCCGCGCGCATGCGGATCTTGAGGAAGGGATCAAGCGCCGAAAGCGGCTCATCCAGAAGCAGCGCTTCTGGATCGGTGATCAATGCGCGTGCAAGTGCGACGCGCTGCTGCTGGCCTCCGGAAAGCTGGGCAGGACGGCGGGTCGCATAGGGTTCCAACTGCATCAGCTTCAGCATGTCCAATGCCTTGGCGCGCCGTGCTTCCTTGTCCACGCCCTTCATCTTCAAGCTGAAGGCGACGTTGTCGATGAGATCGAGATGCGGGAAGAGTGCGTAGGACTGGAACATCATCGCCGTGCCCCGTCGTGCCGGCGGCAGATCTGTGACCACCGTGTTTCCAAGGCGCACATCACCACTGGAAATGGTTTCGTGTCCGGCGATCATGCGAAGCGTCGAGGTCTTGCCGCAACCGGATGGACCCAGCAGGCAGCAATAGCTGCCAGCCGGTATCTTCAGGCTGATGGCGTGAACGGCGGTTGTGCTTCCATAGACCTTGGTGACGAAGGCGATGTCTATCTCGGCAGCTTTGCTCATGCGTGTTCCCCTGCTTGTTGCAGAAGAACTTGCATAAGCCGTGCCAGTTTGCGGGCGCCTGACGTAAGCGCTTGAAACCAAGCGGCTTTTATTTTGAGTGGCGCTGCTTTGCTCAGTGCATTTTATTTGTGTGCACAAAAAAGCAGCTATTGTTTTCAATTGATGCGAGGATTGTATCCAATCCTCCGCAGCAGTCTTTCAGTTTGGCATTTGAAGCGTCCAGCTTTCGCGCTAAGAAGAGGAAAACTTTGGACCGCCACATGACCCTCTCGCACCTTCAACCCGACATGGACAACACGCCTGAAGACAGAGCGCAGGCGATCCGCGATACGCTCAGAGATGCCATCGCCGATCGGCGTCTGACACCTGGGACGAAGCTTTCGGAAGCCGAGGTGGGAGCGCTGTTCGATGTCAGCCGAACGGTCGTGCGCGCGGCGTTGCAGATGCTGGCGTTTGAAGGTCTGGTCAAGACGGAGCGAAATCGCGGCGCTTTCGTCTCCAATCCATCGCCGGATGAAGCGCGCCAGGTATTTGCCTCACGCCGCCTGATCGAACAAGGTATTGTTGCCGCCGCGGTTGAACGATTGACACCGAAAGGCATCGCCAGCCTTCGCGCCCATCTACAGGAAGAGACCCGGCACCAGCACGAGCGCGGACCATCGGCCCGGCGTGCCGAGATCAAGGCATCAGGCGATTTTCATCTGCTTCTGGCCTCGCTCGCAGGCAATGCCATTCTTGAAAAATTCATGGGCGAACTCGTTGCCCGCTCTTCACTGGTCATCGCGCTTTACGGACGCTCGGGCGTTTCAAGCTGCGGACACGGCGATCATTCCGTCATTCTCGATGCGCTGGAAGCCCGCGACGGCGAAAAGGCCAGTCGCTTGATGATGCATCATATCGATCATATCGAGGCGGACCTCGATCTGCGCGTGAAGGAGGGCTTGGCGCTAAAGGAAGCGCTGGCGCTTTGATCATGACGCGCGCGCGCGCGGCGGTTTTCCTACGCGGCGTAGCGGCTGATGCCGAGGTCTGCGGTTTCGATCTCCGGTCTGTTGCCGGACACCAGATCCGCCAGGACACGCGCCGAACCGCAGGCCATGGTCCAACCAAGCGTGCCGTGACCTGTGTTCAAAAAGAGGTTGGCATAGCGCGTGGCGCCAATCACCGGCGTGCCATCCGGCGTCATCGGTCGCAGCCCGCACCAGAATTTCGCCTGCGATTGATCGCCGGCACCGCCGAACAGGTCTTCCACCGAATGCGTCAGGGTTGCCTGGCGCTTGGCTGGAAGATCCTTGTTGAAGCCTGCGATCTCCGCCATTCCGCCAACGCGAATGCGGTCGCCGAGGCGAGTAATCGCCACCTTGTGCGCCTCATCCATGACGGTCGAGATCGGCGCCTTGGCCTCATCGACGATCGGCACGGTGATGGAGTAACCCTTGACCGGATAGACAGGCAGGTCAAGGCCGAGATGCTTAAGGAAATGCGGCGTGTAGCTGCCGAGAGCACCGATGAAGATATCCGCCTCGATCAGCCCCTTGCTGGTTTCGACAGCTTTGATGCGGTTGCCTTCGACCACCGGACCCATGATACCGGTGTCGTAGATGAACTTGACGCCTGCCTGTTCGGCCAGTCTCGCCAGTTCAGAGGTGAACATGAAGCAGTCACCGGTTTCGTCGCCCGGCAGCCGCAGGCCGCCAACAATCTTGTCGCGCGAGGCGGAGAGGCCGGGTTCTGCTGCGACGCAGGCGGCGCGATCGAGGATTTCGTACGGCACGCCACCGGCTTTCAGAACCTCGACGTCCTTGCCGATGCCATCAAACTGCCTTTGGGTGCGGAAGACTTCCAGCGTTCCTTGCATGCGCTGGTCATATTGGATGCCGGTTTCCTCACGAAGCGCCATCAGGCAGTCGCGGCTGTATTCGGCAATGCGCACCATGCGGCTCTTGTTAACGTTGTAGCGTTCAGCCGTGCAATTGCTCAACATCTGGATCATCCAGCGCCAGGCGGCAGGATCTGCTGTAGGCCGGATGATCAGCGGCGCATGCTGCATGAAGAGCCATTTCAGTGCCTTCATCGGGATGCCGGGTGCGGCCCACGGAGAGGAATAGCCAGGCGATACTTCGCCTGCATTGGCGAAGCTGGTTTCCAGCGCGGCGGCTGGCTGCCGGTCGATCACGGTGACAGAATGTCCGGCCTTGGCGAGGTACCAGGCTGAGGTGACGCCAATGACGCCGGCGCCGAGAATGGTGATGTTCATGCTGGCCTCACTTGTCTCTGGTGATGGTGGAAGAAGCGGCAGCCTGCTTTTCCGGATAGATATAGTGGCGGCGATAGCGCTGGCCCAGCCGCGTCAGGATTTCATAGGCGATGGTGCTGGCATCGGCGGCAATCTCTTCGAGCGCTTGGTTTGGGCCGATGATTTCCACCACGCTTCCATGCGTCAGTGTGCCTTCGGGAAGGGCGGAAATGTCGAGCGTGATGCTGTCCATGGAAACGCGTCCGGCAACGGGAAGTCGGACGCCGTTGAAATAGGCAGCGCCACGGCCGCTGAGCGAACGTGGCAGGCCATCCGCGTAGCCTGCGGCAATCGTTGCCAGCCGGGTCTCTTGCGTGGTGCGCAGCGATGCGCCATAGCCGACGAAGCTTTCGGCAGGCACGGTCCTGGTCTGGACCACGGTTACGCTGAGGCTCACGACCGGCTTCATCGGGTTGGCATGCGCAGCCAAGGGAGCGCCGCCGTAAAGCGCAATGCCGGGGCGCATCAAGGCGTTATGATAATCCGTCCCGAGGAAGATGCCGCCGGAATTGGCAAAGCAAACGGGCACGCCAGGGAAACGCTCGGTCGCCTTGCGCATAGCAGCAAGCTGCACCGCATTAGCCTCATGATCCGGCTCGTCGGCGCAGGCGAGGTGGCTCATGATACAAGTGAGATCGATGCCCTTTAGCAGGTCCGGGCTCGCCACCAGTGTGTCCACCTCATAAGGCGCAAGCCCAAGCCGCGACATGCCGGTATCGATCTGCAGTGCTGCAGGCAGCGTCTTGCCAAGCGCTGCAGCATGTGCGCTCCATTGGGCGAGCTGTTCCAGGCAGTTCAGAACCGGAATGATGTTGAGCGCCGCGCAGGAGGTTTCGTTGCCGGGCTGAAGGCCGTTGAGAACGAAGACTTTTGCGTCGGGAGCGACGTGCAGGCGAAGGGATAACGCCTCATCGATATGGGCAACGAAGAAATGACGGCATCCGGCATCATAAAGAACGGGAGCGACGACATCCGCACCAAGACCATAGGCGTCTGCCTTCACCACCGCGCTCGTTATCCCATGCGGGGCCTTGGCGGCAAGCGTCCGGTAGTTGTCGCGAAGGGCTGCAAGATCGATGGTCAAATAGCCACTTGCGCCACCCTGAGCTTTCTGCTGCTGGAGGGTCATGTCCATTGTCGTTCCCTTTGTTCTTACCATAACAGGGTATTGCAATGATCGTTGAATTTAAGCAGTCTGAGGCGAAGAAAATTCGATAAAATTATCACTCTCGCAACTTTATGCGAGTAAACGAAATGAAATCATGTCCGCTCTCGACGCCACCGATCGTCACATCATTCGTCTGCTGCGATTGAATGCCCGCATCAGCAATGCCAAGCTTGCAGCAGAGGTAGGGCTCTCACCCTCCGCCTGCCTGCGCCGCGTCGATATTCTGGAGCGGGAAGGCGTTATTCGTGGCTATACGGCAATCACGGGAAGTGCCGCCGGCGGCGAGGTGATCTCGGTCATTGTTCAGATCACCCTCGACCGGCAGACAGAGGATTTTCTCAACCGTTTCGAAAATGCCGTGCGACGTTATCCGGAAGTGCGGGAATGCTATCTGATGACCGGCGGCTCGGATTATTTTCTCCGCGTCGAGGTGGAAACGGCGGGTGACTTCGAGCGGGTCCACAAGGATATACTGTCGAAGCTTCCGGGTGTGTCGCGCATCCATTCGAGCTTTGCGATCCGCAATGCGCTTGCTGCTCCCAAGCCTCGTGCGACAGAGCGGAAAACGTAACGGTCGAACTCGGTCAGGGTGTCCACCAGCGATAAAAATGATGCACCGGTCCATGTCCGCCGCCGATCTTGAGATCGCGGCCCGCGGCAAGCGCACCTTGCAGATAGTCTTTGGCAAGACCGACGGAGTCTGTCAGCGGCAGACCAAGCGCCAGGTGGGCTGCAATTGCCGCGGCAAGCGTGCAGCCGGTGCCGTGATCGTTCTTCGTATCGATGCGCGGCATTGCAAATTCTTGGGTCATCTCACTGTCCACAAGAAGATCGACGCTCTCTGATCCGCCACCGTGTCCCCCTTTGATCAGAACAGCCTTCGCACCGAGCGTCAGGATCATCTCCGCCTGTTTCAGCATCGCGGCACGATCGGTGGCGATCCCGGTTCGCGTCAGAAGTGCCGCTTCGGGTAGGTTCGGGGTGGCAAGCGCCGCCTGCGGTAACAACTCGCTTCGAAGCGTTTCGATCGCCTCTTCCTGAAGCAACCGGTCGCCCGACGTGGCCACCATCACCGGGTCGATGATAACCGGCTGGGGTTGGCTCCTTAGCCGCTCGGCGATCGCCTGTATCGTATCGATACGCGATACCATGCCGATCTTGATCGCTTTGATATCGAGATCGGAAAATACCGCATCCATCTGCGCAGCAATCATCGCTGCCGAGACATCCTCAACCGCACTCACGCCCTTGGTGTTTTGTGCGGTGATGGCGGTAATGACGCTGGCACCATAGACGCCAAGGGCGGAGAATGTCTTGAGATCGGCCTGGATGCCAGCGCCGCCGCCGCTGTCGGAGCCGGCAATGGTCAATGCGATGGCGGTCATTTGCGTGCTCCGATCGCGTCATCCACGGCTTTGCGAAACGCCTGGGCCGTCGCCGCGACATCGCTCGCCTGAAACAGGGCGGAGATCAACGCCACGCCATCGGCACCAGCGGCAATCACGTTAGGAACGCGGTCCAGGGTGATGCCGGCAATGGCGCCGACGGGGAGTGCCGGCTGCTCGTCACGCAGGTATGTTCTGAGTTCCTTCAGTCCTGCAAGACCGACTGGCATATCCGGATTATTCTTGGACGTGGTCTCGAACACACCACCAATGCAAGCGTAATCGGCAGGTGCTTGCGCGACGCGTCTGGCGTCGTCCATCGACTTGACGGTGAGCCCAATGATCGCGTCCGGGCCGAGAAGCCGCCTTGCCGTTTCGGCAGCCATATCGTCTGCTCCAAGATGCACGCCATCCGCGCCGGTCGCCATCGCCACATCGACCCGGTCATTGATCACCAGCGGCACACCTGTGCCCTTCAGGGCATCGACGATGCCTTTCGCCCGTTCGATCATCTGGCGTGTCGAAGTGGTTTTGTCGCGGTACTGGATGATCGTCGCGCCGTGTTGCGCGGAAATGACGGCGAGTTCGGGAAGTGACGCAATATCGGCAAGCGAGGCGTCCACAATAGCGTTCAGTCGATAATCAATCTTCGTCATGTTCGATCCTGGCGTGGGAGAGAATGTCTTCGCTTGTAAGATTGAAGAGCGCGTCAAGAAACGCCGCCTCGAACGATCCAGGTCCGCTTGCGTGTCTGGAGGCGATCTCTGCCGAAACGCCGGTGACGGCAAGCGCCGATGCTGCCGCCAGCATCACATCCGGCTCGACAGCCATGAAGGCGGCAATGACGCCACCGGACAGGCATCCGGTTCCCGTCACCTTCGCCATCAAGGCGTGACCGTTGACGATCCGGACCCTGCGGTCTGCGTCCTCCAAGCGATCGACCGCTCCCGTCTGAATGCGCAGTGCGCCGCCGACACCGCCGATGACCGCCATTTCCCCGGCGTTTCCGCGCATGATCGAGGGGTGCAGCTCGCTCAACTCATGGGCGAAGTCCAGTCGCGAAGGGGAGTAATCGCAGTGTACCGGATCGACGATCCAGGGCTTGCCTTGTCTATTGGCAATACCGACCGCGATGCGGATGACTTTGCGGCGCGCTTCGTCCAGCGTCCCGAGGTTGATCGTCAGCGCATCCGTTTTGGTCACGAAGCTTTCGATTTCCTCTTCCGACGATGTCATCGAAGGAATGCCGCCGATTGCGGTAATGCCGTCGGCGGTGAATTTCTGCACCACCGTATTCATCAGGCAGTGGACGCGCGGTCGTCGCTCCCTCACGAGGCTTAAAAGTTCTGCCGCTTTTTCTGCGGTGGGAAAGTTTGCCATCAGCCGATCGTCTCCAGACACGCCGTTTGCGGATCCGGATAAGCATGACGCATGGAAAGAAAGCTGTGCCTGATGGCGACCGTTCCGTTCCTACGCCGGTATTAACCGGATCAGGTTCAAGGGTCCGGCTCACCGCCATCTCAGCATCGTTCAATGCTCCCCTCGGAATGGCTGAATCTAAATGAGAAATGCGGCTTCCTGTCAAGACGTTTGCCAGGCCCGTTAAGACCTTACGGGTTTTATCGAATTCAGTGGAAGAAGCTTGAACTTCCTGATTGTTATCGCGTTGAACCGTCTGGCATAGTGCGTGCCAACCCGTCCGGCCCTTTGGGCACTGGGCGGATATGAAGACGTTGAACTACCTTGCCTGGATGATCTCGTAAATGTCTGACTGGTCCTTGACGTCTCTGCGCCAGAAATATCTGACCTTTCCCACACTGCTGCGGTCGATACCGGTTGGTGTTGTTTTGGCTGCCGGAATTCTCGCTACGTCCTGGACGCATGATCTTTTGAGCGGCCATTACGATATGGTGGTGCACACCTATGAAGCGATCGATACCACCAAGGACGTTCTGATCGCGCTCGATGATGCGGAGACAGGGCAGAGAGGCTATCTCGTCAGCGGCGACAAGCGCTATCTGGCGCCCTATGAGAAGGCGATGGAGCGTCTCCATCTGCTTCAGAATGAGTTGATGACCCGGATATCGGACAATTCCGGCCAGGTCGCCCGCGTCAAATCCTTGGATGCTTTGATCGAGAAGAAGCTCGAAGAGTTGAAGCACTCGATATCGCTCTATGATGACGTCGGTGCAGACGCTGCACGGACGAACGAAATCGGCTACATGGCGGTTGGAACGATGGATCGGATCCGCGAGATCATTGGCGAGATCACCGTCAACGAGCACACCTTGCTGGATACCCGCCACGCCGAGGTCGAAGCCGATGAGTTTCGCATCCGGGTGGTCGCGATTATTGTCGGCCTGGCATCTTTCCTTACGCGAGCAGGCGTCGAAATGTATCTGGCGCGCAGATATCGTCCGATACGATCATAAGGCAGCCCCGGAACGCGCAAGTCGTCGAAGTCATGGTCCGCAAAGGCCGTCCGAATGCTCGCCACGGCTTACTCGCCCGCCATGCCGGGAATCTGATTGACGGTGATCATTTGTCGGATCGTGCGATCAGCAACCCGCTCGGCGCGTGCTCGCGACTCATGCTCGTCCTCGGGAAATGCATAGGTCATGTAAGACAGCGACGTTTCCAGATCGTTGTTGTTATGCCCGAGGATCGCGGCGAAATAGCTGTTTTTCGTGACATTGGCCGGCGCAAAGTTTCGGTAGGCGATTTCTGCGTAGAGGTGACGGAGCCCATAGGGCTTCGGTGGCTCTTCCTTTGGCCAGATATCCTCGAATTTTGCGATCATCGCATCGCGCAGCGGCAGTCTGGCGTCGGTGGAAAACTCGTCCACCTTCATCCCAAGCCAGAGCTTGCCGTCGCTGCTGTTTCTCAGTCGCTTGTAAGCATCCAGCACGATCTTGGCTTGTTCCAGAACCGGAATTTCATAGGTGATGCCGTATTTGGTGCCTTCGCCCTGCTTCGTCTTCGCCTGGCCGTTGAACAGCACGCTCCATTTCGAGACGCCGTTCCCATAGGGTGCTGCAGTAAACTCGGCCTGGGTAAACACTTCGAAGGGACGCCGCCCGGTGGTGCCGATCAGGCCGATGCCGATCGTCAACGGATCCTCCGAGTGAAGGAAGCGGCGGCAGCGTCGCATCACTTCGGAGTAGTGCTCGAAGGTGATGAGCGAGCCGTGCTTGGTGGCAATCTTCGCCATTTTAGCCTTGCGGGCTTCATCGTAAAGCTGCGGCGACCCGGCGGCGATGCGCAGCATCGGATGCTGCTCACCGAATGCTTCGCGGATCGCGTTACGATATTTGGTTATATAGGAAATGACCGTCGCCTGCGTTCTGCCGGCCATAGCATCCATTTCCCCGTCCCAGAGCCTCTGCATCTCTTCCTTGGTGCTGACACCGTTGATGGCAGAAATGAAGTCTGAAACGCGTAGCAGGAAGCGGGGTTTGCGTCCGGCGGTATTATGCTCCGCTCTCTCGATCTTCTCCACGATCGACATTGCCACCCCGCTTTGCGGGTAATCGCCTCGAACTATGTAGGTATCGAGACGCTCGCGCAGCTTCTTCATGTTGCAGATGGCGAGCGGCGTCGTCTTCGGTCCGAATGCGTCCTTCAGCGCATAGCGGTACTTGACGATGTAGAGTTCCAGCGTCTTGGCAGTTCTACCGTTTTCGAAATGAAACCGGACCTCGTCGTCCCAGAGACGTCCGATCGCTTTGGTATCAAAGCTGCCGTCGTCCTTGCGCGTTGTTTTGATCCTATCAATGAAGTCGGCAATGCGATCGGCCAGAATGGGCGTTTTTGTTTTTCTTTTTTCGGCGACGGACATCGATTCCTCCTCAAGCTCTCTTGGGATAGAAATTATATAAATTTTACGCAAGGGCTAACACAGGAGATGAAAGGCTCGACGAGTGAATTTAACCGAAAGGTTGGACAGGTGAGTTTGCCGGCTGTGTGAACCAGCGCGGACCGTCGGCAGCCATGTAGATGTGATCCTCAAGGCGAATGCCGAATTTCCGCGGATAGACCAGCATGGGCTCATTGGAGAAACACATGCCCACTACCAAGGGCTGCGTGTTGCCGCGCACGATATAAGGCCTTTCATGGATTTCCAGTCCGAGACCATGGCCTGCTCTGTGTGGTAGTCCGGGTAGAGCGTAATCCGGCCCAAGACCATGCCGTGCCATCACAGCGCGGGCTGCAGCATCGAGGCTTTCGCAAGCTTCTCCAAGCTGCGCAGCATCGAAAACCGCCTGCTGGGCTTCACGCTCAATGGCCCAGGCGCGAGCAAAATCGGTGCTCGGCTCGTCCATCACATAGGTGCGGGTCAGATCTGAATGATAGCCGTCGATCCGCGTGCCTGTATCGACGAGAATGACGTCACCAGCCTGCAAGGTCTGTTCCCCATCGGCGCCGTGGGGCAGCGAAGTCGCCTCGCCAAAGGAGACAATGCAGAAGGAAGAGCCACCTTCTCCACCAAGCGCGCGGTGTTGCTCGTCGATGAAACGCACGATATCGGAGGCCAATACGCCGGGCGTCATCATCGCGTGCGCGCGTTTATGCACTTCCAGCGTCAGGTTCATCGCATAATCGATGATGGCAATTTCCGCGGCGGATTTCAAAAGCCGAAGACCTCGGATCATCGGACCGCCGTCCACAAGACGATCAGGCCCGACCTTGGCGGCGAGGCTGTGATAGATGAAGAGCGGAAGAGCGTCGTCCAGCGCGATCAGTCCGGATGGGCCAGCGAGACTCGCGACGCGCGCCGCAGGGCTTTCTTCCTCCTGCCAGAGGTGAACCTCACCCTCGATATGGGGAAGCGTGTCGACCCGGCTCTGTTCAAACCCCGGCACGATGTAATGGAGAGCATCCAAGGTGATGACCGCGCCGAGCAGACGCTCGCTCTGGTGCCATACCAGACCGGTAAAATAGCGCAGGCTTTCCGTTGAGCCGAGGAGAACAGCGCTGAAGCCGTGCTCGCGCATCTTCACCCTCAGGCGCTGAAGCCTCTCCTGGCGTTCGGCATCGGAAATGGCAGCAGGCTTGTTGGGGAATTGCATCGTCACACACGTTGGTTGCTGTTCCCAAAGCATGTTCGCGAAGTCTCAGACAGGCGCGCCACGCTTTAGGCCATTGATCTCAAGGAGCGTCTCGAAAGGGTGTATGACCCATCGAAGCGACGCGCTTCTTGAAGCAGTACAAAGGCGGCAGCCTGTATTCAAGATGTCGACAGCGATCGAGGCAGGGTTATTTTTGCAGTCGCTGTTTCAGCGCAGCGACGATCTTGCGGGTCAGCGCCTCATAGTCTTCATCGAAATGATGGCCGCCGTCGATGCCGACAAGCTCCATCCCTTTGTCTTTGAGGGCAGGGCACGCGCTCTCATCGTCATCCGTGCCATAGACGCACTGGACGATCTTGGGGTTAATCTTGGCGAGATCGTTGACCGGGTCCTGTGCACCATCCGATGAGACGCCGAGCCATCCGCCGACGGAAATCTCGTAGGACACCTGGTGGGAAAGCGATAACAGGCTCATTTGTACCACGCGCGCCTTATCCTTCTCCGGCAACCCGTTATAGGTCGCAGGCAGAATGTCGGCGCCGAAGGAATAGCCGATCAAGAGAACGTTGTTGACCTTCCATTCCTTGCGATAGGTGTCGATGATCCGTGCAAGATCGTCGGATACGTCTTGAGGCTTCTTCTCCGACCAGAAGTAACGAAGCGAATCCACGCCGACGACGGGGATACCGTCCTTCTGCAGAAAGTCGCCGACATCCTTGTCGATGTCGCGCCAACCGCCATCGCCGGAATAGACGACTGCCATCGTATCCATAGTGGGCTTGGCTTCGAGAATGGTCAGCGGAAGGCCGAGCGGGCTGTCGGAGTTGGCCGCCGCGTCGATCCGGTCTTCCAGAACCTGAGTCAATGCTGCCGCCGCATCTTCGGTGACATCCTTGACGTCGATGTCCGAATGATCCTTCAAGAGCGCATCGACATGGGCACGTCCCTTCGGATCGGCCTTCGGCGTGAAGAGAACTGTGACCGGCGCGGGAAGCGGACCATCGGTCAGGCCGTAGATCGTGCGATCGCCGACCTTGTCTTTCGTCGCGGGCGTGCAGAGAACCTTCTTCAATGGAATGCTCGCCACAGGATCGACCGCGACAGCCTCTCCAATCGTTGCTACCGGGCTCTGTGCGATCATGGCTAGGACCAGCGCGCCGCCATCGCCGGTGCCGGCGATAATTGGAAGGCTATAATTCGAGACACCAGCCTTGCGCTGGATTTCCTGCGCAAGCTGCTCGATATCAGAAATCATATAGACACAATCATCCGGGTCGGTCTCAAGCGATTTGATGTAGGCAGGAAAATCGATGCCGACGACGGCCGCACCTTTTTCCAGCAGGGCATCTGCCTCTTTCTGCTCGCTCTCATCCCAGCCGTTACCATCCGACACAAGGAATACGGTGGAGGTGATGTCGCCATCGGGCAGCTGAATGTGATCGGCCGGGATCATTCCGGTCTCGTATTTTTGAGCGTCCTGCGCTGGCGCGTGTGAAGGCAGCAAGACCGCTGCCGTGACCAATGCGCCTGTGAGGCATTTCAAAAATCTCATTTACCGATCACTCCTCTCACTCCGCCGCTGATGAGAACCGTTGCATCCATCAAGGCGAGAGCGGCGCTCGTGCCGTTCGAGACGGCAACATATCGTGGCTCCCATTTGGGATGAAATTTAGACTTGAAGGCACGCAGACCTTTGAAATTGTAAAAGCGCTCGCCATGCTCGAACAGTGTACCGCCAATACGGTCCCAGACCGGAGCGGCATCACGCTTCGACATGCCCGAAAGCGGTGCCATGCCGAGGTTAAACTGGGCGTAGCCCTGCTCGCGCATATGTTCGATGATGCTGACAAAGAGGAAGTCCATGGAACCGCGTGGCGCATCCGGTGCAAAGCGCATCAGATCCACTGTCACCTGGCTCTTGGTGTCCGTCATCAGCAGATTTGCGAAGGCGGTGATCTTGCCGTCCTTGTGTAGCACCGCGACCGGCTGAGAGAGAATGTAGTCACGCTCGAAGGAGCCGAGCGAGAAAGTTTTTTCGCGCGTGTTGTGGTGCTCGAGCCAGGAATCGGAGACGCGTCTCAACTCGTCATAGATGGCTGGAACATCGGGCGTGTCGACGACCGAGAAGCTCAGGCCGTCACGTGCGCCGCGGCTGAGAGACTGACGCAGATTGGCAAGCTTGCCACCCTTCAGTTCAAAGCGCTTGAGATCGATCATGGCAAGTTCGCCAAGCTTGAAAGCGCGCAAGCCTGCATCGGTGCAATAGGGCAATGATGCGGATGAGATCTGGTAGAAGACAGCGCGTCCGCCATTGGCGCGCACGGTCTCGACGAACTGCCAGATCAGATCGGAAAACTCGCTTTCGTCGCCCACAGGATCGGCAAGTGCAATCCACGAGCGGCCACGAATGCCGTACATGATGAAGGCATTGCCTTTCTCCGAGAACATGATGTGCTTGTCGCCCATGCGCACCAGATTGGCGTCTGCCACGTCCTGCTTGGCGACGATCTCGGTTGCCTTCTCGATGTCGTCAGGTTTGACCTCCTCCGGCCGGTAGATGACGGGCCGCAAAAGGCTGAAGATGGCGATGGTGGAGGAGGCGAGAACAAGGCCCAGGACGGCGCGAAGTCCACGCGGGGCTTCTTCGGAAAACTCGAACTGCCACCACAGCGTCTGGCTGTAATCCGTGTCGCGATAGACGAAGAGCAGAATGGTCGCGGCACCGGCAACGATCACCGCCATTGCAGCGATCCAGGTTGGCCCAAGCGCCTGACGCAGCAGCGAGGCGTGGCGGGTAAAGGCGCGCATGTTGAAGAACAGCGCGACGATGAAAATACCAAGGAAGATTGCTTCGAAGATCGCAATTGCCTTGATCAGAGAGAAGAACAAGCCGCCTGCTGCCGCAACCAGCGCCACCCACCAGGCACCATCCAGGCGCTGGCTCAGGCCGCGCGATGCAACGACGAGACCAAGGCCCAGGATGCTGGAGAGAAAATGCGCAGCTTCAATGATGGGAAGCGGCACGAAATTGGACAAGAAATCCAGATTGCTGTTCGGCGTCGGCGTCACCGAGGAGAAGATCAGCATTGCGCCGAGGATAAGCGCAAAGGCTGAGAGAAGCGACGGCGCCAGTCGACCGGCCAGATTGCCGATATCGGCCATCACCGGCTTTGCGGCGAACTGCTTCATTTCGGTGATCAGCATCAGGATGATGGCGAAGAGAAGCGGCAGGACGTGATAAATGACGCGGTAAAGGACAAGGCCGCCAAGCAACTGATCGAGGCTGATCGCATTGCCAAGGCCCGCAACCATCACCGCTTCAAAAACGCCAAGACCTGCCGGCACGTGGCTGAGAACGCCAAGACCAACGGCAGTCGCATAGATTGCAAAGAAGCTCGGCCAGCCGACATTGGTCTCCGGCAGCAGAACGTAGAGCACCGAAGCCGAAGCCGCGATATCAAGCGCGGAAACGAGGAACTGGCGAGACGAGGTGCGGCTGTCGGGAAGGCGCAGTTTCAACTGGCTGATCTGAACAACACGCCCGTTGCGACCGACATAGATCAGCGTCGCCAGAATGAGGATGACCACCACCGCCGCGCCGCGCAGCCAGACCGCGTCCACGCCCATGATGCTGGCGACACGTGGCGCAACAATCAGTGTGGCAAGCGCGCTGACGGATAATAGACCGAGTCCAAAGGACAGGGTGACGAACGCAATAACACGGGCGATGTCGGATGGCGTCAGTCCCATGCGCGTATAGGCGCGGAACCGGATCGCGCCGCCGCTCAAAGGTCCAAAGCCCGCAGTGTTGCCAACGGCGTATGCAATAAAGGCCGTGGCGATGACAGAAGGTTTTTTTAGCCTTTTGCCGATGAACTCTATAGCATTGAGATCGTAGCAGATCAGCGCGGCAAAGCTCAGCGCCGTAAACAGCACGGCAAGAAAGGCCGACTTCCAGCTGGTATCGAGAAGAGCGACGACGATGTCATCATAACGAACCTCGGCGGTGAGGCGATAGATCGTCACCGTCATCATGACGAAGACGGCAATCACCGCCAGCGACGTCAAATGGGGTTTGTAACGTTCGAAAAAACCGCTGAGGCCACCTTCGGCCTCTTCAATCGGCGTAACGTCGTTCTTCTCTGTCATTTAATGTTCCACGAAAGCGAGGCGCAGTTTGCCAATCACAGGATTATGACAGTAATTCGTTGTGGTTTCACAAATACGAAAATTCATAATCTTTACGAGATTATCTACAGTATGTCGTTTGTCTAAAACTCTTCGGGCAATACTGGCTTACGCACCCCATGTGCGCTCTAAAACCCGCAGCCAGTTGCCATGGCCGATTTTCTCCAGCGACGCTTGATCGTAGCCAGCTTTGCGAAGCTCTTCGATAAGCAGCGGCAGATCGGACGCATCGCGCATGGCCGTCGGAATTGTCGTGCCATCGAAGTCGGATCCGAGCGCCACGTGGTCGATGCCGATGCGCTCGACGATGTAATCCACATGGCGAACCAGCTCGCGAATATCCGTATCCGGGTTCTTGATGCCATCCCGGCGCAGGAAGAGAACGCCGAAATTGATACCCACCAGACCGCCGGTGTCGCGAATGGCGTCCAGCTGGCGGTCGGTCAGGTTGCGGCTGTGATTGCAGAGCGCATGAGCATTGGAGTGCGAGGCCACCAGAGGCGCATCCGACAGTTTGGCGATATCCCAGAAGCCCTGCTCGTTCATGTGCGACAGATCGATCATGACCTTCAGCTCGTTGGAGGTCTTGACGAGGCGTCGTCCCGCTTCTGTCAGTCCCGGGCCGATGTCGGGCGAAGAGGGGAAGCGGAAGGGAACGCCATAGGCAAAGATGTTGGGTCTGCTCCAGACGGGACCAAGCGTGCGAAGACCTGCCTGATGCAAAACGTAAAGCGCTTCTAGGTCAGTGTCGAAGGCCTCGACACCTTCGATGTGGAAGACCGAGGCAAAGGAACCGCGTGCCATGGCGTCGCGAATATCGGCGGCACTTCGGCAAACCTTCAGGCCGCCCTTCGACTGCGCTTCGATGCGAAACAGCAGACCGGCCATCGCAAGGGTCGTGGCCAGTGCCGTCTGCTGCGTCGGTGCCAGGAAGTCGCCATTCGCATCCGTTCCGCGCGGCGACGGGATGTAGACGGCACAAAGCCCGCCCGCCAATCCGCCTTTTTTAGCCTTGAGAAGATCGATATGGCCGGCGCTGTCGCCTTCAATGAAACGTTCTTCCGGGTTGGAATAGCCGGAGAGTTTCAATCGCAACAGAACATCATTATGTCCATCGAAGACAGGCAGGACGGTTTGATCGGTCATAGGATTGCTTCCAACTGGTGTCATGGCGTTCTTGCTCTATCCCCGACAGCGGGGCAAATGCAATGCAAGAATGGCATCCGCCGCCTGGTCGAACCAAGAGGATGAGGGTGATGGTGAAGACGATGGACTGGAGCGCCGCATCGAAGGCCGCTGAAGATTTGGTCTCTCACTGGGGTGACAATGAGCCCGGTGGCTGCGTGATAGGCTACGATCGATCCGGCACTCGATTTGTTCATGCTGGCGGTGTCGAAAGTCTTTCCACGCTTGTGCCTTTTTCGTCGAAGACAGTGGCGCGCTACGCGTCGCTTACCAAACATGTGTTTTGCGCGATGGTCCTTACCCATCGCGAGGTCATCGACCTCGACGACAGGCTTGGGGATCATCTGCCGGAACTACAATCCCCATTAAGCGACGTCACGGTTGGTCAGGCGCTGGATATGAGCGGAGGCTTGCCGGATGTGCGCGAATGCCTGTCGCTGCTTGGCCTCTCGGTTTACAGCGAGACCAAATCGGAGCCGTTGCTCAATTATGTCGCGCGCCAGACAAGGCTGAATTTTCAAGCCGGCACGGAAGTGTCCTATTCCAATACCGGCTACCGATTAGTCGAGGCCGCGTTGGCGCGAAGAGGCCTGCCCTTCGGCGACTTTGTGCAAAAGCGAATCGCCAATCCTATCGGAGTTACCCTGGCCGCTCCGGATGTCTGGAATGATCCAGTTCGTGGACTCGCCCCAGGCTATTGGAAATCCGACACAGGCTGGCAATTGTCTGCGGCCGGCCTTCATCTTTCTGCCTCGGGCAGCCTTGCCGGAAGTGCCGAAGCCTTGGTTGCATGGCTGCGCTGCCTGTTGGCGGGCGAGCAAGGTTTCGCCGACGTATTCGGCCAACTGTCCGATCCGCGTTCGCTCAGCGATGGCAGGTTGAGCGAATACGGCCTCGGCCTGCGCTGGACCCATCTCGGCAACCGCCGCTTCGTCGGCCATGGCGGATCGCATCCCGGATACAAGAGCTATTTTCTGCTCGATCCTGAGAACGGCACCGGCTTTGTTGTGCTTTCCAATCGCGAGGACACCAACGGCTTCAAGATTGCACTCGAAAGCATGGCGGCGTTGACGGGATTGCCGTTGCCAAAACCCGCGGCATCTTTGCCGGATGGTCTCTACGTCACCGAGTCCGGGCCATGGTGGCAGGACATCAAAGGCAGCACCTGCAGTTTTCTCGATGCGGAAGAAACGCTCTACGAAGATGGTGATGGATGGGTCTCGTCCCGTTCAGCGTCATCGCCAATTCGTCTTCGCTTCGATGGAGTGGCAGTCGTGGGAGAGGTCGGTCATGCGACCCGACGGTTCCTGCCCGTCGCGCCCGATGAACAAGATCAGGCAAAGCTCGATGGACGCTGGCGATCGGACGAAGGCGCGGAGTTCGAGATTATCGCAGGTAGGCTCATCATGGGCATCGGCCCGCTTCGGCAAAGAATGGAACTGACCGCCCTCGGAAACGGGCGCTATCTGTCCACTCTTCACGATGGTCCCTGGACGAAGCGCGTCTGCCTCCACATGCTCGGTGATGACCATGTGGAGCTTGTGACAAGCCGAGCGCGAATGATCGAGTATCGGCGAGACAGGTTTTAAGCGTTGACGGGAATGCCAGCTGCGAGTTGCTCGCGGATGTAGATATCGAGAAGACGGCGGCTGACCGGGCCGATTTCGCCGGAGCCCACTTTGTCGCCATCTATTCTGACGACCGGTGTGACGAAGCTGGTTGCAGACGTCACGAATGCCTCGGATGCGGACTTGGCTTCTTCTGGGGTGAAAGCGCGCTCTTCCACCTGGAGATCCGCCTGCCTGGCGAGGTGAAGAATGGAGCCGCGGGTGATACCATGCAGCAGCGCGTTCGATAGATCGCGCGTGACCAATACGCCGTCCTGCGTGACCATGTGGAAATTGGCGGAGCTTGCTTCGGTGATGTAGCCGTTTTCGACGAAGACCACGTCATCGTAGCCTTCCCTGTTGGCTTCCGTCTTGCGAAGCGACGAATAGAGAAGCTGGACGGTCTTGATCTGCCGGTCCGACCAGCGGCCTTCTGGCACTGTCTTGACCGAAAGACCGGTCTTCCATTTCGGATTGTCCAGCACCTTCTTGGCCTGAGTGAACATCACGAAGGTCGGCTCCATCGCATCAGGAAAGACAAAGTCGCGATCCTGAACGCCACGGGAAACCTGAAGATAGATCAGGCCGTCCTCAATGCTGTTCCGTCTTGCGATTTCCTTGTGCAATTCCAGCAATTCGGCTTCCGCAACCGGCATGGCAATACCGAGCGCATCCAGCGACCGCTTCAAGCGGGCGAGGTGGCCGGGATAATCAACGAGCTTGCCCTGAATGATCGCTGTTACCTCATAAATGGCGTCGGCAAACAGGAAGCCACGATCGAAGACCGATACTTTCGCATCGCCTTCCGCAACCCACGCGCCATCGAGATAAACCGTCCTGTCCATGATCCTGCCTCTGCCTGTCATATGTCTACCAGCCCACTTCCCTGTCTGGCATTGCGACCATCAGGATGCAAGGCTGGCAGTGTGAAAGCGGCGGCGTTCGCTTTAGCCATACCGTCACTTAACTCCGCTCAGAACTGCGTTCGAGTGGCCCGATCGCTCTCAGACAGCCAGAAGTTCACCAAGGCTTTCCACGATCATGGCGTGATCTTCGATATCGGGAAGTCCGCTCACGGCGACCGAGCCCACGAGCGTGCCGCCTTTTAAAACAAGCGGAAATCCGCCGCCGCTTGCGACATAGTCCGTTACAGGCAAGCCGAACTTCGCGTTGAAGTCATACCCCTTGGCTTCCGCCTCAAGGCGCATGCGAAGTGAACTGCGGTGGAAGCGGTGGACGACGGCGCATTTGCGCCTAGTCCACCCGAAGTTATCGATGGTCGCGCCCGGCAGCAGTGTTGCAAACACAACGTCACTCCCGTGCCTAACCTCTATAGCAACAGGGTGCTTCCCGGCTGCGGCCTTCTCACGGATCAGGCTTCCGAGTGTCCAAGCGAACTCATAGTGGAATGTCGGGATTTGGAGCGCGGCTTCTTCCGTTTTTACGCTATCGATCGTCGGTTTGGTGGTCTGCGTCATGAAGCCCTCAGGTCAAAGTGGTGCACTGGAGATGGCCGACTGAATAGTAGCAGTGCGGTTGTCAGACAAGTGTTTTAAAAACTGTCACGTTGGCGAAGTGTTCAGACAGGTATCATAACGTGACATCGTAGTGGATCACATATATTTCCGGTACCTCTACGTCATCAGCAGTGTCTGACCTCTCGCTGCCGATCTTCAAATCTCCGCGAATTCCTCAATATTATGAGCGACAGCAGATACTTATGGGAACAAAATAATTTATGCGGAAGTTATCACATATATAATTACTGCTTGGTGCGACGATGAACACACAGCCTACGTCCTACTCAACCGTTCCGCTCTCGTCAGATGATCTGGAAGAGGTCAACCGCTTCCTGAATGCGTGGTGCGAAGAAAACGGCGTCGATAAGACGGACGGCAGGGCGCAGGAAGTGGCCTCCGCGCTGATCGAATGGTATGCAACGAGCCCGAGCTATCGGCAGAAATCAAAACTGGAACACGCGCCACATCTGCCAGAGTCCGATAAGATTTCCGCACTTATGGACCGGCTTAAGTAGGGTCTGTCTTGTTCGACGCCGACGTGCAAGCTCCGGCGGCTCACAGCTGGACGCAAAGGCTGACGTCGTTATCTAACGGAAACGTGAGAAGATTGAGGGCGTCGGACTGCGGTAGACGGTGGGCAGTCTGTTGCTATTAAGAGCAGGCGAGAGGCAGCCAAAGCGAGCTGCCTCTGCTTCTGCTAGAAATCAATCTCGATGCTCTGGCATCTCCTTGAGCTGGTCCTTGGTCCAGGAGGTCACGGCGTGCACATCGCCGTCCTCATCGCGCATAAAGTCGAGGTCAGAAATGGAAACCGCGACAGGTTTAGCGCCGATGCCAAGAAAGCCGCCGACATCGATGATCACGCTGCTGCTTTCACCAATACCATGGACATGGTCAACCTTACCAACCTTGTGATCGTCTGCTCCGTAGACCGTGGCTCCTGCGAGCACTGAGGGTCTCAGTTCATCAACGGTGAGGCGGATGTGATTGCTGTGATCCATGATCTTTCTCCTGTTGTTGGGACAAAGATAACTCATGGATTCCACTCCTGTTCCGAAGGAAATCAAACGCCCGACAGATCAGGGAGCGGGCATATACCGTTCAAGTGTGAGCGCCAGTGATGCTGTTTTGTGTTTGAACGCCGCGAAATGGTTCGACGAGCGATGCGCGGCAACGGCTTCTTCATCTCTAAATTCTTCGAGCAGTAGAAAGCTTGTTTGTTGTCCGCTGGATCGGAAGACGTCAAAGCTGATATTGCCTGGCTCCAGGCGAGTTTCTTGCTGCAGGATAATCAGTTCCCTGAATAGCGTTTCGGCTTGTGAGGCCTCACAGCCCATGCGTATGCGGATACTTACCAATGCGTTTTCCCCTATCACGATTTCTCGTCACTGAAATAAATTTCATGCATGAAAATATTATGCAGACGGCATTGACGCAAGACTGACCGTGCGTTAGTTGTCTTCTCGTGCAATAAATTTCTTACGAAGAATTTTATTTCATTGACCGATTTATCTCTGGGAGGGGAAAATGCTGAAGTCTTTGAAAGCTGCAACCGCCATGGCTCTGGTTGCTGTCGCTGTTGCCGGCTGGTCCGTAAAGCCTGCCAATGCAGAAGGAAAGTTCGCCTGTGAGCCGGGTGAAACCTATGCGATGAATGTCATGGTCTCCGGCCATCCTTACTGGGTACCCGTCTTTGAAGGCTTCAAGCAGGCCGCCAAGTCTTTGGGCTGCGAAGCCGTTTTCACCGGCACGCCGGAATATGATATCACCAAGCAGATCGCTTCCTTCGAACAGGAAGTCGTCAAGAAGCCGAAGGGCATTCTGCTGCACCCAATGCAGGCCGACCCGTTCATCGAGCCGATCAACAAGGCAATTGAGTCCGGCATTTCGATTACGACCTTTGCGGCTGACTCACCAAAGTCCAAGCGCACGGCCTATATCACCTCAGACAATGTCGCGGAGGCCAAGTTTGCGGCTGACGAAATCGTCAAGGTTCTGGGCGAGAAGGGTGAGTATGCCGTTCTCGAAAATCCGGGCCAGAGCAATCATGATCTACGCGTCACCGCCCTCGTCGATTACATGGGCACCACTCATCCGGACATGAAGCTCGTGGCGCGTCAGGCGACGAACCAGGATTCCAACGCAGCCTATCAGGCGGTCTCCGCTATGCTGCAGGCCAATCCAAATCTCGGCGCTCTCTGGATCCCCGAGGCCGGCTCTGCCGAAGGTGCTGTTGCTGCAGTTCTTGCGGCCAAGAAGAAGGTCCTTATTCTCCACGCGGATATCACGCCAGCGACGCTCGAGCAGATCAAGCAGGGCAACATCCATATGGCGATCAACCCCAACCAGGGCATTCAGGGCTTCATGGGGTTCATCAACACGTTCCTCGGCGCTCATCCCAACCTGATCGATCCGTTCAACGACTATAAGGTCTCCGGCTTCAACCCGATGCAGATCCCGTCGATGGACAACGGTTTTGCGGTGATCACCAAGGACAACGCCGACTCCTTCGACCTCAACACGTACATGAAGGGCCGCTGACCAGCGTCCCCGTGCGTCCGAGAGATGCACAGTGTTTCCAGTATCTCCGGCGGTGCGGACTGCATCGCCGGGATCGTCGAAATGATCGATCGGGAGGGGTGTCATGGCCGAGGTCGTACTCAGCATGACGAATATTCATAAGTCGTTCGGGCCTGTCCGTGCTCTTCGGGGCGCCGAGCTTGAATTGCGCCGCGGCGAGATCCACGCTCTGGCAGGTGAAAACGGTGCCGGAAAGTCGACGCTGATGCATATCATCGATGGCATCCTGCAGCCGGATAGCGGTGAAATTCGTCTGGACGGCGTGGCCACCCGCATATCCTCACCCAACGCCGCCAATCGCCTTGGCATCGGTTTCGTCCACCAAGAGATCGCACTCTGCCCGGAAATCTCGGTCGCAGAAAACATGTTCATGGCTGAAACGGGCCGCAGCCGCACCCTGTTGATGGACTATCGGTCGCTGTGTGAACGTGCCGAAAACATTCTGAAGGAGCTTGGTGATATCGATCCAAGGCGCCGTGCCGGCGATCTATCGATCTCGCAGCAGCAGATCGTCGAAATCGCCAAGGCGTTGACGCTCGACTGCCGCATTCTCATTCTCGACGAGCCGACTGCGGCCTTGACCGAGACCGAGGCGCAGACACTCTTCAAGATCATGCATCGCCTAGCGGAGCGCGGCATCGCGATCATCTATATCTCCCATCGCATGGCAGAAATCTTTCAGCATTGCGACCGCATCACCATCATGCGCGATGGCTGCCACATCAAGACGGCGGATATCGCGTCGATTACCCCGCAGGATGTCGTCAACAGCATGGTCGGGCGTGTCCTCGACAAGCTCTACCCGCCAAAGCAGGCGCCGGATGCCAGATCGGATGAGGTGATCCTTTCGGTGCGTGGACTAAAGGAGGGGAGAAGGGTTCGCGATGTCAGCTTTGACCTGCGCAAGGGTGAAATTCTTGGGCTGGCGGGCCTGATCGGAGCAGGACGCAGCGAGATCGTCCGCGCTATTTGCCGGCTGGAAGGCAAAGCGGAGGGCGAGGTCAGCCTCAGGGGGCGCAAGCTTTCGTTGCGCGATTATCGTGACAGCATCCGCGAGGGGCTGGTTTACGTGTCCGAAGACCGTAAGGGGGACGGCCTGTTTCTCAATATGTCGATCGCCACCAATGTGTCGGCCCTCGATGTCGGGCGCGTGTCCAGCGGGCTCGGCTTCATCAGCCGTCGCAAAGAAGCTGCGCGTGCGAGCTACTTCGGCGATCGGCTGAAGCTGCGCTCCAATGATGTCGGCGAGGCGGTCAATACGCTGAGTGGCGGCAACCAGCAGAAAGTGGCCTTGGCGAAAATGCTGTCGGTAGAACCGCAGGTCGTGTTTCTCGACGAGCCGACGCGCGGCGTCGATGTCGGAGCCAAGGCGGAAATCCACCGGCAGATCCGCGATCTCGCCAATGAAGGCGTCGGTGTCGTGGTCATATCGTCCGAGCTTCCCGAGCTCATTGGGGTGAGCGACCGGGTTCTCGTGGTGCGAGAAGGACGTATCACCGGCGAGGTCACCGGTGCGGACATGACGGAAGAACGGATCATGCATCTCGCATCGATCAGCAGTCAATCGCAGCTCTGCGAAGCGTGAGGGGAACGGCAGACATGGCAACGATCGATACACAGCATCACGTAGCGAGCGGGCATGAAGCCCGTACGCAGTGGTGGACACCGGCGATCAAAGCGCGCGAGACGGGCCTCATCGTCATCATTCTCGCGCTCTTTACCGTGATGTCCTTTATCTCGCCCTACTTCCTGACAGTCGACAACCTTCGGGCGATGGCCATGGCCTTTGCGGTCGAAAGCATTGTCGTTGTCGGCATGACGATCCTCTTGATCTCCGGCGGCATCGATCTTTCGGTCGGTTCTGTCACGGCACTTGCCATGGTGGTTGCCGGTTGGCTTTTCTTAAACGGCGTCGACCCCTGGGCCGCAGCAGCCCTCGCAATCATGGCCACCACCTGTATCGGCATGGCCATGGGCTTTCTGACGACCGTCGTCGGACTGCATCACTTCATCGTCTCGCTTGGCGTTATGGTCATTGCCAGAGGCGTGTGCCTGCTTGCAACGGGTGGTCGACCGCTTAGTCTTTTCTCTCTGCCGCTGGAGTTCAAGTTCATCGGTCAGGGATCGGTCTACGGCATTCCGCTCGTGCTTATTATCTTCGTGGTCGTCGTCGTCGCCTTCGATTTGATGCTGCGCCGCACCACTGCATTCCGCAAAGTCTTCTATGTCGGCAGCAATCCGAAAGCTGCCGCCTACTCCGGCATTCGCGTCGGACGCGTCGTCTTCGCCACCACCACGCTTTGCTCGATGCTTTGTGGCGTGGCAGGCGTGATCTACATGGCCCGCTTCGGCTCGGCTCAGCCAAGCTTCGGTGTCGGTATGGAGCTGAACGTCATCGCCGCTGCCGTCATTGGCGGAGCAAGCCTATCGGGCGGTTCGGGTACGATCCTCGGCGCGATCCTCGGTGCCGTTCTGCTTTCGGTGGTTTCAAGCTCGCTCTCTTTGCTCAATGTGTCGGTCTACTGGCAGGACATTATTCGGGGTAGCATCTTGCTCGCTGCCGTGCTCTTCGACCATTACCTGGTCAAGCGCCGCCGCTAAAGTGCCGACGGCCAAGAAGGAGACGATGCATATGGTGGACTACAGAGATGAATTCGATCAGCAGCGCCAGATGTATTCCGTTCTCGTTTTACATTTCATCGAGGGTGTGAAGCAGTCGGAGATCGCAGAAAAGCTCAATCTCTCTCACACCAAGGTCAACAGAATGATTGCCGCTGGCCGCAAGGCGGGCATGGTGAAAATCAGCATATCGAGCCCGTATCAGCGGCTCGTCGATCTGGAGAACGAGGTTGTTGGGCGCTTCGGCCTGAAGCAGGCCATGGTGACGCCAACGGTCTCCGACAATCCCGAAACGACCCTGCAGATGGTCGGGCGCGTTGCGGCAAACCATCTGCTTGAAACGATCCGAGACGGCGATGTGATCGCGATAACGGGTGGTAAGGCTGTCAGCGCGGTGGTCGAAAGTCTAGAGGCGGAACGGCGTTTCGATGTGCAGGTTGTGCCGCTGACAGGCGGCGTGCAGGGGAAGCATTATACCGATGTGAACCACCTTGCCACGCAGTTGGCGGACAAGCTCGGCGGCACGGCACAGTTGGTTCATGCGCCGCTCTTCGTTGAAGACAGGCAGCAGCGCGACGTGCTGATGAATGTTGCCTCGATCCGCGACGTGTTCGATCTGGCACGGCGGGCAACGGTCGCGCTGGTCGGTGTCGGCTCGGTCCAGGCTCCGGGCTCGGGCTACTACGATCTCTTGCCCGATCCCGCACGGGGCAGCCAGGGGATGATGGATGCCGGGATCGCAGGCGAGTTTCTGGCGCATCTCATCCGCGCGGATGGTTCGCTTGCCGAGAGTGATCTGAACTCGCGGGTCGTTGCTCTCGATCCGCAACAACTGGCCAATTGCCCCTCCGTCATCGGGGTTGCGGCCGGGGATTTGAAGGCGGGCCCTGTGTCCGCAGCGCTTGCAGGACGGTTTTTGACGTCATTGGTCGTCGATGAAGAAATCGCCAAGACGCTCGAAACCTTTGGGGAAGGATTACACGAATGAACGACGCATATGTCTTGAAGCGGCCAATCGGCAAAAGCGGCATCGAAGCGTCTGCTGTCGGGCTCGGCACCTGGGCGATCGGTGGCTGGATGTGGGGCGGTACCGACGAGGCGGCATCGGTCGATGCAATCCGGGCTTCCATCGACGCCGGCATCTCGCTCATCGATACGGCCCCCGCTTACGGCATGGGTCTTGCAGAGACGATCGTCGGCAAGGCCATTGCCGGCCAGCGCGACAAGGTGGTGCTCGTAACCAAATGCGGCCTGGTCTGGCATGTGGCGGAAGGCGCCTATTTCTTCCATCAGGATGGCAAGCCCGTTCACCGCTATCTTGGTCCAGTCTCGATCCGCTACGAGATTGAACAAAGCCTCAAACGGCTCGGGACCGACTACATCGATCACTACGTCACCCATTGGCAGGACGTGACTACGCCGATTGCAGACACCGTCGGCGAACTGGTGCGGTTGAAGGATGAGGGTAAGATCCGCTCGATCGGCGCAAGCAACGTTTCGAAAGAGGATCTCGCGGCCTACATCGCCACCGGTGCGCTCGACGCCATTCAGGAAGAGTACTCGATGGTGAAGCGCAACATCGAGACCAGCTTTGTGCCAACCTGCCTCGCCAATGACGTCTCCATCCTCAGCTACTCGTCGCTGGCGCTTGGTCTTCTCTCCGGCAAGATGGGACCGGAAAGGGTCTTTACCGGCGACGACCAGAGAAAGGAAAACCCGCGCTTCAGCCTCGGCAACCGCCAGAAGGTGGCGCGGCTGATGGACGTGGTTGCGCCGGTGGCGGATCGTCATCAGGCAAGCATCGCGCAGGTGGTCATTGCATGGACGGTGGCGCAGCCAGGGATCACCTTCTCCCTTTGCGGTGCGCGTGATCCCAGACAAGCCGTCGAGAATGCCGGGGCGGCGCATCTGCGTCTGACGGCAGAAGAGATGTCGATGATATCCGCCGGCATTGTAGAGCATCTGGTCGACCTAGACCGCTAAGCCTCAAACACCGCAACACAAGATTGGGACGTTGGCTTGAAAACCAGCGAACGGTACTTCCATGTCCAATTTCCGCGAGGATGCGCTCAGACGAATCCGACAAGATGCCGATTTCGACGTTGTCGTCGTCGGGGGCGGTATCAATGGCATCGGTGCGTATCGCGATCTGGCGTTGCAGGGGCTGAGGGTGCTCTTGGTGGAGCGCAATGATTTTGCTTCTGGATGCAGTGCTGCACCGTCGCGCATGATCCACGGCGGTCTTCGCTACCTGGAAAACGGTGAGTTCGGCCTCGTTCGAGAATCGCTGAGGGAGCGGGACACGCTGCTGCGTCTGGCACCGCACATGGTTCATCCCTTGCCGACGACCATTCCCATCTACTCGACCTTTGGCGGTCTTTTCAATGCTGCAGCGACGTTCTTCGGTTCATCGGGTAAGCCCGCGAGCCGTGGGGCTGTAGCCATCAAGATCGGCCTAGCGCTCTATGACTTCGTGACGCGCAAGAACCGTCTCCTGCCCAAGCACGAGTTTCACAACAACCGCATCACCAGATCGCGATGGCCGGAGCTCGATGCGTGCGTGCGCTCTTCTGCGACCTATTACGACGCCTGGATTCGCCAGCCCGAACGATTGGCACTGGAACTGGTGCTGGATACCCGCCGCGACGCGCCACAGGCGATCGCGCTGAACTATGCCGAGTTCAACCGGAGCGGCGGTGCTTATCATCTTGCGGTGGAAGAGGCGGATGAACCGCTTACGATCCGCACCAAGATGATCGTCAACGCTACAGGCGCTTGGATCGACGAGACGATCGGCGCTCTCGACAATGCCATCAAGACCAATGAGCCAACCGTCACCGGTACCAAGGGCTCCCACGTCATTCTCGCCAATCAGTCGCTCTATCAGGCACTCAATGGGCACATGATCTTCTTCGAGAATGTCGACAATCGCGTTTGCATTCTCTTTCCCTATCTCGGACGCGTGCTCGCTGGTTCGACGGACATCAAGGTCAATACGCCTAGCCGGACACGCTGTGAACCGGAGGAGCGCGACTACATTCTCGATGCGGTCCGCACAGTCTTTCCGAGCATCGAAGTAGCAGCCTCGGATATCGTCTTCAGCTATAGCGGCATTCGCCCTTTGCCGCGCAGCGAAGCGGAATTTACCGGCAAGATTTCTCGCAGCCACCTGATCCATCGCGTGGAGTCGGACCCATCGCAACTGTGCATGGTCGGGGGCAAGTGGACGACCTTCCGCGCATTCGGTGAGCAGGTGACTGACGAGGTCTTGGCCGAGCTTGGACGGTCCCGGTTGACCTCAACTAACAACCGCCCCATCGGCGGCGGCTTGAATCACCCAGGAGACACTGATCTTTTGTCCGTGCAGCTTTCCCGCGAGTTCGCCATCGGCAAGGCGCGCGCAGATCATTTAGCGGCGACCTACGGGTCTCGGGCCTCGGATTTGATGACCTTCTGCCAGGCGCGCTCCGACGACGTCTCTTTTTCCGCCACAACCGCTTTGACACTCGCTGAGATCGCCTGGCTCATCCGGGCTGAGGATGTGCGACATCTGTCCGATCTTGTCCTTCGTCGCACGAGCCTCGCCATTACCGGCGATCTCGATCTCGACAGTCTCGATGCGCTGATTGCCGTCGCGTCGCGTGAACTCGGCTGGACAGGCGACCGGGCCCTCGCCGAACGGCGACAGGTGATCGACGAACTGCAGGCCTATTACGGCGTGTCGATCGACATGCTTCAGAATAGATGTAGAGAAAAGGACAAGGCATCATGATGCGCGTTTCCCGCAAAGCAAGAATGAACAGGTTGTTTCGTCAAGGAGGATGCCTTGACGTTGCACTCGACCATGGCGTCTGCAACGAACCAAGCTTTCTTCTCGGTCTGGAGGATATGGCTGGCGTGGTAGGCAGGCTCATTGAAGCGGGACCCGATGCCATTCAGATGGCTTATGGTCAGGCAGACCTGCTGCAATCCAGGCCGGAGCGCGACAAGCCGGCACTCGTCATGCGCATCGATATGGGCAATCCATACAATTCCACCCGCCACCGCAGCATGTGGTCGCAGCTGCAAAACTATGAAGAGCCGATCATCGGTGCGTTGGAAATGGATGCGGCCTGCGTCGTCGTCAACCTCTTCATGCTGCCGGATGAGCCGGAACTGTTTCGCCAGTGTGTTGAAAACATCAGCCGGGTGCGCGCCGATTGCCACCGCTACGGCATGCCGCTGATGATCGAGCCGCTGGTCATGCTGCCCAATGATGTGCGCGGCGGCTATCAGGTGGATGGCGATGCCGAGAAGATCGTCACCCTGGTGCGTCTCGCATCCGAGATGGGGGCGGATATCATCAAGGCCGATCCGACAACGGATCCTGCCGATTTCCACAAAGTGATCGAAGCCGCCCGGTGCCCGGTTCTCGTGCGCGGGGGAGGCAAGGAGGACTTGCGCACCGTTCTGTCAAAATCTGCCGCGATCATCGAGCAGGGCGCAAACGGTATGGTCTATGGCCGTAATATCTATCAACATGACAATCCGAAGGCTGTCGTGAAGGCGCTTATGGCCATTATCCATCAGCGCGCCGGCGGCGAAGAAGCATGGGATATCTATAACCGTGGCTGAGACAAATTTCGTTCTGGGAGTCGATGTAGGCAACACGGTCATTAAGGCCGTGCTGTTCGACACGCAAGGGCATCAGATCGCGCAATGCGCGATCGACGGAAAGTCTAGCTTTCCCGAACCAGGACATGTCGAACGCGACCTGTCCGAGCTTTGGGCAAATGGCTGCAGAGCGATCCGCGAGGTGATTTCCAGTTCCGGCGTCGATCCACGTCGGATCCTTGGCGTCGGCTGTGCAGGCCACGGC
The DNA here is from genome assembly GCF_037722385.1 of Agrobacterium larrymoorei. Lineage (GTDB taxonomy): Bacteria > Pseudomonadota > Alphaproteobacteria > Rhizobiales > Rhizobiaceae > Agrobacterium > Agrobacterium larrymoorei_C. Next base: position 104,587 of record NZ_JBBKAQ010000006.1, on the reverse strand, counting down.
AACGGTCTTTACCTGCTCGACAAGGAGTTGCGTCCGCTCAAGGGTATCCAGTCTCTCGACAGCCGCGCCTCCGATATTGCAGGCGAACTCGACCGTGAGAATGGCGCGGCGCTTCAGGCGCGGTGCCTTCAACGGCCCTGGCCATCGCAGACGCCGACACTTCTTGCCTGGGTCAAGCGCCACGAAGCCGAACTTTACGCCCGAATTGGCGCCGTCCTGTTCTGCAAAGACTATATCAACTTCTGCCTGACGGACCGGTTGACCAACGACATTTCGGATCTGAGCGGGGCAGGGCTGCTTGCCATGCCGGAGGGCGTGCTCGACGAGGCCTTGCTTGGCCTCTACCATTTGGAAGATGCATTATCCTTCTTCCCCGATCGCGTCGAGTCGGCGCAGATCATTGGGCGTGTGAGCGCAAAGGCGGCGCAGGCCACCGGGCTTGCCGAAGGAACGCCCGTCATCGGCGGTTTCTTCGATGTGGTGTCGAGTGCGCTGGGCTCCGGCGTCATACATGCCGGCGAGGCTTCGGTGGTGGCGGGAACCTGGAGCATCAACCAGGTCTTCGCCGACAAGCCGGTTATCAGCGACAATGTCTTCATGGTCACAGTCTTCGGCAAGGACAGATATGTCAACATCGAGTCCAGCGCCACCTCGGCTGCCAATCTTGAATGGTATGTTCACCGCATGCGCGGCGACCATGGCGACCAGGCGTTCGAGCGCTGCAATCAGGAAGTCGGCAAGGTCGCGCCGCGTGCTGACGATCCCTTCTTCCATCCCTTCATCTTCGGCTCGCGTTTGGGTGCTGAGTTTCGCGGCGGCTTCTATGGGCTGGCCGGATGGCACGGTGAAGGCCACATGCTGAGGGCGCTTTTCGAGGGCGTCTGCTTCGAGCATCGTCGCCACATCGAGGTGCTGGAGCATGCCGGACTATCGGTCAGCAGAGCCGTCATGTCGGGGGGAGGGTCACGAAGCCGTCACTGGCCGCAGATGATGGCAGATGTCTTGGAGATCCCGCTCAACGTGGCGGAGGCGAGAGAGACGGGAGCCTTAGGGGCTGCCATCGGCGTGACAGTCGCCGTCGGCCACTATCCATCTTACGAAGATGCCGTTCAGGCGATGACCCGAGCTGCCCGTGACTTTCGTCCTGAAGCAAGGCGGTTCGAGCATTTTCGTAGACGCTACGCCATTTATGCGGCCCTTACCGGGCAGATGCGCAATTTCTGGAGCGCATTGAAGAATTAAGGGGAGGTGGTTCGCAAGGATGTATCGCGACCATCGGTGCCAAAGAGGACATCAAGCATGGCGGAAACGACAGGCCTGGACGGCCAATACGACTATGTGATCGTCGGGGCAGGGACGGCGGGCTGTGTGCTGGCTGCCCGGCTGAGTGAGGATCCATCCGTGCGTGTCCTGCTGCTGGAAGCCGGGGGCTCGGACCGCTATCACTGGGTACAAATACCGGTTGGCTACCTCTTCTGCATTGGCAACCCGCGGACTGACTGGATGATGCGCACGGCACCTGAGGCAGGCCTTAACGGGCGCAGCCTCGCTTATCCACGTGGCAAGGTGCTGGGTGGCTGCACCTCGGTCAACGGCATGATCTACATGCGAGGGCAGGCCGCCGACTACGATGGCTGGCGTGAGCTCGGCAATGAGGGGTGGGGATGGTCCGACGTTTTGCCCTATTTCAAGCGATCCGAGGATTATCACGGGCCGCAAGGCGACATGCATTCGACGGGAGGGCCTTGGAAGGTCAGCCGTCAGCGGTTGAAGTGGAAAATCCTCGAAGCAGTGCAGACGGGCGCGCGCGAACTCGGTATCGAGCCTCGCGCCGATTTCAACGATGGCGACAACGAAGGATCGGGGTTCTTCGATGTGAACCAACATAAGGGCGTGCGCTGGAACACGGCGCGCGGCTTCCTGCATCCGGCCCTCAAGCGCCCAAATCTGCGCCTCATCAAGCATGCACTCGTTGAGCGCCTGATGATCGACGGAAGCCGCGTCACTGGCGTGCAATTTCGCACATCTGAAGGCTCGTTCCATGCGAAAGCCGATGGAGAGGTAATCCTGGCGGCCGGTGCCATCAACTCGCCGAAGCTCTTGGAACTATCTGGCATCGGTGATCCCGCTCGTCTGGAAGCACTTGGCATCAAGGTCAATCTAGCGAAATCCGCGGTAGGCGAGAATCTGCAGGATCATTTGCAGATCAGGACCGTCTTCAAGGTCAAGAACACCGTGACGCTCAACCAGCTTGCCAATTCTTGGCGCGGCAAGATCAAGATCGCAGCGGAATATGCGCTGATGCGCTCGGGGCCGATGTCGATGGCGCCAAGCCAGTTTGGCATGTTCACGCGCTCCACGCCGGGCGCAAACCGACCCGACATCGAGTACCATGTTCAACCGCTCTCCACCGACAAGCTCGGTGATCCGTTGCATCCGTTCCCCGCCATTACCGTCTCCGTCTGCCAGCTGCGGCCAAGCAGCGTGGGCACCTGCCACATCAGTTCGACCAACCCGCACCAGCAACCAGAGATAAGGCCAAACTATCTGTCGACCGACCAAGACCGTTCCGTCGCCATTGCAGCCATCCGCCAAGCCCGGCAGGTGATGGCGACCAGCGCACTGCGCCCCTATCAGCCAGAGGAAATCCTTCCAGGCCGTGAGTTCGAGAGTGATGAAGACCTCCTGCAAAAAGCAGGCGACATTGCCACGACCATCTTCCACCCGATCGGTACCTGCCGCATGGGAGCGGACGCCGACGCCGTGGTCGATCCGGCGTTGCGCGTAAAAGGCCTCCAAGGATTGCGCGTCGTCGACGCCTCGATCATGCCGCGCATCGTCTCCGGCAATACTGCCTCACCGGTGGTAATGATTGCCGAGAAGGCAGCGGATATGATCCGTTTGGATCGAAGAGGTTGCTGACTGTGCCGCGGGGTTTGTGGGGGCTCTGCGCTCCGGGCGACGTTCGGTCTTAGTACAGGTCGAATTCTCATCAGGCAAGAAATCGGTGCCTCGAGTGCGCCGCCCAAAATAGTTGTACTTCCGGTTACTCTCTTAAGGATCAAGGCCAGCGCAGCGGGCGGTGTTACGAATATGTGTTTCCATCTCGGCCTTCGCCAAGTTTCCATCGTTGAGGCGTAATGCTTCGATGACGCGGCGGTGCTCGGCGATCGAGTTGCTCATTCGTGTCGGATCAGTGATGGGAATCGGTTGGCGCTGGGTTTCCGTGATCAGTTCACGAACAGTCTGGTAAAGCGCTTGCAACATCACGTTCGAGCAGGCGGATACGATCGTCGAGTGAAACTGCAGGTCGGCTTCGACATTGGAAATGACGTCCTGCTTTTCCCAGGAACGTTCCATCGTTTCGGTTGCTTGCTCCATTTCGTCCAGTTGGCGGCGCGTCAGCCGACCTGCGGCGAGCTTTGCAATTTCTCCCTCGAGAAGTGCGCGTGTCTGGAAGACATCGAAAGCAGAGTAGCTCTGCGAGTAGCGCCACGGCGCCATGTTGGCTGCGGGTCCTGCTGCACGTTCTGCTGGTGCGGTGACAAAGGTGCCGCGTCCCGCTTCCGTTTTCACCATGCCAAGCGTCTCTAGGGTCAGTAAGGCTTCGCGAAGCGAAGCACGGCTGACGCCGAACTGTTCTGATAACTCTCGCTGCGACTGAATCCTCTCGCCGGGTTTGAGAACGCCTGTCTGGATCATTGTTTGAATTTCGCGCGCCACGGTCTGTGGCAAAAGCGTTTTGTTCAACATTCTGCGCGCGCCCTCTGTTCCTCACTCAACATCTATTTTCAACGTGCTGCCTTGCCAAGACAAAAACTCCGTGCTTGTGTGGTCTAACTGGTCCGTCCAGTTAGACCACAATGTGTGATCGTGTATCGAATAACAAGGGGAACACTGATGAAACGCATGACAGCAAGATTTTTCACCGCTTCATTGGCTGCGGGCATTGCTCTTTTGAGCCTGCAGGCAGCGCGCGCCGCTGATTTGACAGTAGGCGCAAATATTGGCAATGTGCCGTGGGAGTTCCAGGACGCGTCCGGCAAGGTCGTCGGGTTCGAAGTCGATCTTGTCAACGAGGTCGCAAAGCGTCTCGGCAAGTCGGTCGAGTTTGTAAACACTCCATTCAATGGCCTGTTTTCGGCGGTGCAGTCGGGCCGCATCAACATGGCGATCTCTTCGATCACCATCACGCCAAAGCGTCTCGAATCGGTATCTTTCGCTCAGCCATATTACGACAGCGACCAGTCCCTTACGGTGACAGCGAAGTCCGGAATCACCGGCTTGAAAGAGATAGCTGACAAGGTGGTGGGCGTCGACACTGGCTCGACCGGCGACATGTGGGCTGAGAAGAATAAGGCCGAATACAAGTTCTCCGACATCCGGCGGTTCGAAGGACTTTCTCCCGCCATGCTCGATCTTGTTGCTGGCCGCATCGACGGCTACATCAGCGATATTCCAGCTCTCTTGTACTATGTGAAGGACAAGCCAGAACTGAAGGTGGTTGCCCGTATCGAGACAGGCGAGAAATACTCCGTCATGTTCAACAAGGGCGACGCGCTTGCAGAGCAGGTGAATGGCGTCATCACCGAGATGAAGAAGGACGGTTATCTCGCCAAGCTTCATCAGACTTGGTTCGGTGCGCCTGCCGAAGAGAAGACATCGACTGTGACGGTCATGGACATGCCAAAACTCTGATAGCACCACAGCCGCCAGTGGGTCTTCGATCCGCTGGCTTGAGGGAGCCTTTTCGGCATGAATCTCATTAACACCTTCTTCAATTACAATGTCCTGCTCCAGAGCCTTCCGCAACTGATGTGGGGCCTCGTCGTCGCACTTCAGATTGGCATTGTCAGCATCGTCGCAGGTCTCGTCGGCGGCCTTGTTCTGGCTGTAGCCCGGCTTTACGCGCCGCGCGCTATCGTCATTCTCATTCGCATCTACGTGGATGTCTTCCGATCCATACCCCTGCTCGTTCTTCTCATCGTCATCTATTACGCACTTCCATTCGTGGGGATCAGGCTTTCGCCATTCTTGTCTGCGGTCGCAGCGCTCTCGCTTGTCTCGGCGGCCTATACGGCAGAGATTTTCCGGGCAGGCATTGACGCCATACCCGCCGGTCAGTTCGAGGCTTCGGCGGCTTTGGGCCTATCGAACCGGCACACGATGGCTGACATCATTCTTCCTCAAGCGATCCGGATCGTGATCCCGCCGCTAACCAATAATTCGATCAATGTGCTGAAAGATACCGCGCTGGCATCGGTAGTCGCGATGCCGGATCTGTTGAAGCAGGCAACACAGGCGCAAGCTCTGAGCGCCAATCCCACGCCCTTGATTGGTGCGGCGGTGATCTACGTCCTCCTGCTCTGGCCTATGGTGGCAGTCGTTTCCCGCCTCGAGATGCGGTTTGGTGCAGGGAGACGCAGATGACTGGTCACTCCAAGAATTTGATCCGCGTCGAAAGGCTGTTCAAGGCTTATGGCACATATACCGTGCTGCACGGTATCGATCTGGACATCACCGAAGGTGAAGTCGTTTGCATTATCGGCCCATCCGGCTCGGGCAAGTCGACCTTGATCCGATGCATCAATCATCTGGAGGCTTTCTCGGCTGAAAGTTCCATCACCGTTGATGGTGTCAGGGTTCGTCCCGGTAAGGATCTTGCGAAAGTTCGTGCCGAAGTCGGTATGGTGTTCCAGTCCTTCAATCTTTTCCCGCATATGACGGTGCTTAGAAACGTCATGCTGGCGCCGATGCGTGTGCGAGGGCTGGCTGAAGCGGAAGCTGCAGCAAAGGCGAGGGACCTTTTGGCCCGTGTCGGCATTTCCGAACAGGCGGACAAATATCCTGGACAGCTATCCGGCGGGCAGCAGCAGCGCGTGGCGATCGCGCGGGCTCTCGCCATGGAGCCGAAGGTTCTTCTGTTCGATGAGCCGACATCGGCTCTCGATCCGGAAATGGTGGGGGAGGTGCTGGACGTCATGCGGCGTCTGGCTGGAACCGGTGTCACGATGATCGTCGTGACGCACGAAATGGGCTTTGCCAAGCAGGTGGCCGACCGCGTCATCTTCATGGATGGCGGGAAGCTGGTCGAAATAGGTACCCCTCAGCAGATATTCGACAATCCCCAAGAAGAAAGAACGCGCGGGTTCCTGCGCGCGGTACTCAATCACTGAATTATGTCTGTGGAGGACACACCATGAACGATAAGCCATCGCTCGATCCGGAATTCGTGCGAAGCCAATTTCCCGGTCTGGAACGAGGCTGGACGTTTTTCGACAATGCCGGCGGCTCGCAAATCCTAAAGGGCGCGATCGATCGCATCAACAGCTTCCTGGTCGAACGCAACGTCCAGATCGGTGGATCGTACGAGGTGTCGCAAAAGGCCGCGGAGGCCCTTTACGAAGCGCGCACGGCCGCCATGCACCTTGTCAACGCAACGCGACCGGAAGAAATCGTCTTCGGCAATTCGACAACTGCACTTTTGCAAAATCTCGCGCGTGCCATGGAAAGCCAGCTTAAGCCTGGCGATGAGATTATCGTGACCGTAAGTGACCACGAATCCAATATCGGTCCCTGGGACCGGCTGAAGTCGGCGGGCGTCATCATAAAGTTCTGGCCGCTCAACAAGACCAGTTTGAGCCTTGATCTGGCAGACCTCCAGCCCTTGATGTCCGAGCGCACGCGGCTCGTCTGCGTGACGCATGTCTCCAACATTCTCGGATCGATCAATCCGGTACGCGAGATTGCCGACTTTGTTCACGCACGAGGTGCCCGGCTATGCGTGGATGCGGTGGCTTACGCGCCCCACCGTCTTGTCGACGTTCAGGCTTTCGATGCTGATTACTACGTCTTCAGTCTCTACAAGACTTACGGGCCCCATTACGCGCTCATGTACGGGAAATACGATTATCTCCTCGAGCTTGATACGCTTTACCATTATTTTTACGGCAAGGACAAAGTTCCGGGAAAGCTCGAGCCCGGTAACCCCAATTACGAACTTGCCTATTCCACCTGTGGCATCGTGGACTATCTGACGAAACTTGGAGAGCACGCTGGAGCGACAGGCAGTGTCCGTGACCGGATTGCGACAGCGTTCAAGGCAATCACCGCTCAGGAAGATGCGCTGACCGAGAGACTGTTGTCGTACTTGCGGTCGCGAAACGACTGCCAGATTGTTGGGCAGAGCCATAATGGGGACAGCTCGCGCGTTCCCACAATTGCTTTCCGCTTCGATGGTCGCGACGCAGCCGAGATATGCCGCGCGATGGACAAACACCATATCGCAATGCGGTTCGGCGATTTCCACTCGCGCCGTTTGGCCGAATATCTCGGCCTCACCGATCATGGTGGCATGCTGAGAGTGTCCATGGTCCATTACAATACGTTGGAAGAGGTCGATCGCTTTACGCAGGCTCTCGACAAAATTCTTTCCGGCGAAACGGGATTTGCGAAAGTAAGCTGAAGAAAGGACGGCGTCGATGCGCTTCGATACAATCATCCGTAACGGAACCGTGGCTACCGCCAGCGATACCTTTGTCTGTGACATCGGTATCCTCGACGGAACGATCGCGACCCTTTCAAACGGACTTGACGATGCAGCGGAGGTCATTGACGCCACAGGTCTTTTTGTGTTGCCGGGAGGGATAGACAGCCACGTTCACCTCGATCAACCGTCCGGCGAAGGCATCGTCATGGCGGACAATTTTGAAAGCGGTACGCGCTCAGCGGCTGTCGGGGGCAATAGCACTGTCCTGACCTTTTGCATGCAGGAGAAGGGGCAGACATTGCGCGAGGCCCTCAAGGCTTATCACGCCAAGGCCGAGGGCAAATGTTACACCGACGTTGCTTTCCATCTCGTCATCACCGATCCGACCCCTGAGGTGTTGGGGCAGGAACTGCCTGCGCTGGTTGAGGCCGGTTACACGTCCCTGAAGGTCTTCATGACCTATGAGGGGCTTCGGCTGCGCGATGATCAGATACTGGATACGCTCGATGCGGCGCGACGTACCGGAGCGCTCGTGATGGTCCACTGCGAGAATGAAGATGCGATCCGCTATCTGATCGGACGCCACGAAAACGAAGGAAAGCTTGCTCCCAAATATCATGCCACGACGCGGCCGATTGCGGCCGAGCGAGAGGCAACTCATCGGGCGTTGTCGCTTGCAGAAATCGTGGACGTCCCAATCGTGATCGTCCACGTTTCCAATCGCGAGGCAATGGAAGAAATTCGCAGGGCGCGCATGCGCGGCCAAAAGATCGCCGGTGAAACCTGCCCGCAGTATTTGATGCTGACGGCTGCCGATCTCGATCAGAACGCACTGGAAGGCGCGAAATATGTTTGTTCTCCCCCACCGCGAGATCGTGAAAGTCAGGACGCGTGCTGGGAGGGCTTAGAGCAGAATGTCTTCGACCTCTTTTCGTCCGACCATTGCCCGTTTCGCTATGAGGACGCTGAAGGCAAGCTGAACGAAAAGGGAAAGCGGAATTTCCGCTGGATACCAAATGGCATTCCAGGGGTCGCAACGCGATTGCCCATTCTGTTTTCCGAAGGTGTGATGAAGGGACGTATATCGCTCAACCAGTTCGTCGCCCAGACATCGACCAACCACGCGAAACTCTACGGGCTGTATCCTCAGAAGGGCACGATTGCTGTTGGAGCTGACGCTGATCTAGCCATCTGGGATCCTGGCAAGCGCGTCACAATCACCAATGATCTCTTGGCGCATGGATCGGACTACACACCTTATGAAGGTCTTGAGGTGCAGGGATGGCCAACACGACTAATGCTGCGTGGTCAATCGATTGTCGAAGAATCAGCGATCACCCCTGCGCCGATCGGCGGCAAGTATCTTTTCCGCAAAACCTCGGCGCTCGTGAAATAGTGACTAGTCTTGTGATGAGGCGGGGCAGTTCGACACTGGTGTTTTCGATTTAAAAAACACGACGAGAACGCCTTACACCGATTTTGTTGCGACAGATCCAACGCTTTGGCTTAGTTGTCACAAGACGCAAGAGGAAGAGATGTGTCATTAGCGCCGCTTCGAGATCGATCACAGCATGATCAATCGCTGGGGTTATCGGTTATGCACCGTGCATAGACAAGCGCGGCAACCCGAAGGATTTATTGTTACCGAGAAGCTTGATCTTGATGACGCCAAGCCTTTCTTCCCTGGGATGCTGAAGGACGAGCCCTTGTTTTCACCGGCGAAGCGCAGTGCGAGCGGCGCCGAGCACTTTCACTCGACGATCAAGACGTCAGTGGATCACGGGTTTCTGCGGCCTGATCCGATACAATATTTCATAAGGGGTCTTAAAAAAGGCATCGTGAGTGAGCCTGTCCAAATGACGAAGGCCATGCCGAAGGTAGGTGGCTTCCGCCCTTTCGAAACGGAGCGGCGAACCATCGCACATTTCGAAATCTTCCTATGGCTGAAGAAGGGCGGCCTTTCCGGTGAATGGACCGTCACTGATCAGAACGGTTTGCTTGCTCGCCTTCTTGGGCTTCAAAAGGTGAGCACGGTGTGAACAGCAGGGCGTGTTTGGGCTTGTCGCGTTCGAATGACTGCTTCCAGACACTTCCGTTTCAATCAACAAACCGCTTTGCCAACAGGATTGACGGTGTCCGGTCGATTTCGACAAAGCCAAATTTAGCGTAAAAGGCGACAACCTTTTCGTTGTGCTGGTTCACACCTAGATGAACCCCTTCCGCTCCAGACATCATCAATGCATTCAGTTGATGTCGCAGCAGTGACGACCCATGACCTCCATTCTGCAGCTCAGGCAGAAGATTGATGTGCAGATGTGCCGGATAGCGCTTCGTCACCCGAGCTGATGTTCTCGACGGGCTTTGGATGTAAGAAAGAATATTCTTGTCCTCTGCCGTCCGCGCTGAGAAATCGCGAAGCTCTTCTTTCAAGACGGGCCACCACGCGGCCTCAAGCCAGTCTTCATAGACGGTCGTATGGGGTGCTGCGACACAATAACCCATCACGACGCCGCGCTGCGTCAGCACAAAAGCATTTTCGCGGCAGAAGCGGACATAGGGCAGAGCCCATAGCAATCCGGGAAGTCTCGCGTCGGTGTAGTGTTGTGATCCGTCTTGCCCGCTGTCTGAAGTGCGCAGGCAGATATCCAGGATCGCAGCCTCATCGCAAGGCTGGGCGTTGCGGATGACAACGGCTGATGTTGGCGCTGGCCTGTTCATGAGCTTGGCCTCAGGCTGCCGCTTGAGGGGTTCGAAGCGCGTCATCGAAACGCTGCCAGGTCTCGGCAAGTTCGATGGTGCGCCGTGCACGACGTGCCTCATCGATCTTGATTGCCACAAGTCCTGCTTCCAGAGCCGCAATGATATTGACGGGGAGTGGAGTGGCCTCTGTAAGATGGTTCCAGATATCCGAAGCCATCTGATCATCGGCACCATAGTGATCGCTTTCATGGCCCTCGTAACGCCGCTCAACAAGCTTTTCGCCGGTGACGGCGGAATGGACCTCGAAGCGGTTACGGATGAAATCACCCTCTGCCATCCCCTTGTTGCCGATCACGCAGAAGCGGCGAAACTGATCTGGAACGTTGAGATTGGTATGAAAAGCCATCGTCGCTCCGCCGTGATATTCTACGATCGCGGTCTGATAGTCGATGATATCGCCGTCGCTCTCGAAGACGGCATCGCTCTTCAACCACCCGCTCGGCTTCTTGTAGAATTCCTGCTGTTGAAACGCGGAGAGCTGATCAGGCCGGTTTTCTGCTACGAATGACTTACGGCCCCCAAAGCTGGCAACCGCCATGGCGCGCTGGCCCACGACGCTGCTGTAAAGATCAATGTCGTGACAGCATTTCTCCAGGATGAATGGGCCAGCATAGCGAGTATGCCGCCGCCAATCCCGCATGAAGAATGCTCCGTGGTAAGGCGCTATATGCTCGGATGCCTCGATCGAGGTAATGGTGCCGAGGTAACCTTGAGCCTGAGCTGCGCGTAAATCCCGGTAAAGGTCGGAATACCGTAGAACGAGCCCAACCATAACGCTCTCATAGCCGTATTCGGCAAGCAGGCGCGCCATTTTCATTGTCTGGTCTTCATTGATCACGACCGGTTTCTCGGTGAAGACCCGCGCCCCTCTGCGCAGCCCTGCAGTGATGTGGTCTAGGTGAAAAACATTGGGTGAACCGACCATAAGAAGATCGGGGCGTGTTTGCGTCAGCATGAGTTCAACTGTATCGAAGCGTCTCGGCTCTGGCATGCCAGAGGAGAGAATGGCCGGCAGTCCCGCGGGCTCGGGGTCCATGAGGCCGACGATCTCGATATCTGGGCAAGCCTTGGCGAAGGAAGCAATGACATTGGCAAGCCGAAAGCCAAGCCCGGCGACTGCAATTTTCATTTTTTAGTCCTGTTGGCGATAAGTGGGTAAATCATAAGGATTCGTCGTCATCTGCTGGCGCGCCAGCAACACGATCGAAGCGTCTTTCGAAATCCATGGTCTGGCTGCGTCCACGGTTGGATGAGAGACGCCTGAAGTCCGGGCTGCCATGCGCAATCACGGGCAACATGGCCGCCCCTAAAGCGGCGGCTTCCGGACCGAGTGCGCCAGCGCAAAGCCGCGGAATATCCCGATGGCTTCGGGCGCTGACCGATGGTAAAAGGGGATAGGCCCGGTCAATCAAGGAGTTGTTGAGCGCCGGCGGAAAATGCCCTCCGACCATGATCGTCTGCGGATCCATGATGTTTTCAAGCAGCGAAACCAGCAATCGGAGGCGTTTTGAGTTGAGGTCGAGCCATCGCATCAAAACACTGTTGCGTTGAGCGTAGAGTTGTTCCAACACGCCGGGCCTAGCGATTTCCTTGCTTTCACAAGACAGCATTGCCGCGAGTTCGTCGATGGAGAACGGAGTCTGTCCATCGGCATCTGGATTAGTGAATTCGGCAGGCCAGGTCAGGAGGCCGATTTCTCCAGCATTGTTCCAAAATCCCTGAAGCGGCATGCTGTCGTTTATGATGCCGGCGCCAAGCCCATGGCCGACGAAAATATGAACGTAGTGCGTCAGTTCTGAGGCTCTGCCAGCCCTGAGTTCGGCAACTGCGGCAGCCGTGGCATCATTCTCGATGATCGTTGGAAGGCCACACGAATCTTCAATAGCTTCCGCCACAGGTATGCGGGTCCAGGCGTCCCAGCCTGGCGGACCGACGGGATGCTCGAACTCCGGTTCCTGCAGCGTTGGCATGGCGATACCGATGCCCCAAGCAGGGTGGTCTGCCGCAACCGAACGCAGGCGCTGCGCGATATCAGCTATCGCGCGGATCGTATCGGATGGATCTTCAAGCGAAGCATACGCCGTCTCACGTCCCAGTTCTTGCCCTGCTATATCGCATACAATACCGAGAAGCCCGTCGCGATCCACATGGATCCCGAGGCAGCATCCTGCCTTTGCGCGCACCTGCAATCTTTTTTGAGGGGCGCCGCGCGCACCTTCTTGCTGAATCGATTCAATTACCAGTGCCCGGTCGATCAAATCCTTGCATATGTTGGACATCGTCTGCGGCTTCAGACCTGTTACGTGAACAAGGTCCCGTCGGCTGATGCCATTGCTAGACCGAATGAGGTCGAAAACCAGGCGACGGTTGTAGCGGCCCGAATATGTATGGTTGCTGCCCATCATGCTCATGGGTGCGGTATCCTATTTATTTCATTAAATGGATTTTATCAGTCTGAGATCGCAGGGTCAAGTTGGAGAGAATCGACTTGATCAAGCAAATTTGTCATATAACTGTCGTCAAAAGCCAATACAGCGAGGAAAATGCGGCTTGATTTTAAATCCATCTAATGGAATTAATTGGTCGCCTACTTCTCAGTGACTTAAAAAGGGAACACAGTCATGCTGAAATGGACCTTGCGGCGGATCATGGCAGGCGCGTTGGCGTCGGCGTCAATCCTTGGTGTTGCGAATGCAGGAGAGCTTGTCGTCTATACAGCTCATGGGGAGGCCACTTCTGCTCCCATTCTCGAAGCTTTCGCCAAAGCAAACCCGGACGTGAAGGTTACCGTCGTGCGCGGTGGAACGGGCGAGCTTATCGAGCGCCTGCGTGCCGAAGGCGGCAACTCCTCGGCGGACGTGATGTGGGGCGGGCCGACACAGACTTTCGAGGAAAATGCGGCGCTCTTCCAAGCATACGAGAGCAAGTCGGACACCGATATGGTGACCAACGATCCCAATCACATCTGGCATCCATTCACGGTGCTGCTGCAGCCTTTGATCGTCAGCACCAAGCGCGTCGAGGCCGGCTCCATACCCAAGACGCAAAAGGAACTTGTTTCACTTAATTTCGCGAAAAATGGTGGCCTGATCATTCCAGACCCCGCGAAATCCGGGACCGGCTACGTTATTCTATCAGCCCTTGCTGGCAACTTCGGCTGGGATTTCGTCGGCCACATGGCCAAAGGTGCGCGCATCGCGCCCGGTTCCGACGACGCATTCAACGCCGTGCGAGACGGTGAAGCGGCAGTGGGCTGGATCAATGAAGATCTCGGCGCAAAGTGGAAGGCCCAGGGCCTACCAATCGATATCGTCTATCCGAGCGACGCCGTAACCGGACAGATCGATGCTCAGGCGATCGTCAAGGGCGCGCAGCACATTGACGATGCCAAGAGCTTTATCGATTTCCTGGGCAGCAAGACGGCGCATGAAATTGTTCGCGATGCCACCGTTCGGCGTTCAGCGCGCAAGGATGTCACCCCCCCGGCCGCCCTGCCTGACATGTCTACCCTTACGATTGTGTCGGCTGTCGATCCCCGGCCCGTGGTCGTTGCTCGCTTCCAGGAGCTTCGTGGACAATGAAGGTGCTGCGCGACAATTGGCTGATCTTTTCAATCGTCGCGCTCGTGCTCTGCGGCCTGACGATCATCGTCCCGCAAGTTCGCCTGATGGCCGCCTCCCTTCTGGAGGAAGGTGGCCGTTTTACGCTTCTGCATAATAAGGATGGCTTGCAATCCGTGCCGGAAATGACCGCCCGGTACGGCGTGGAGAAAACTTCAGACGGGCTCGCCATAGCGTTGAATTCGACCGACCACCTGACTGTCAGTGTCGAGGGCGACCGAACGCTTCGCCTCTCGTCGCAAGAGCCGATTTCGCTTGGCAGGGACGAGGCTGGGGTCATCGAACTCGATCTCGGTACCGCTCGGTTCGCGCTCTCACAACAGGCGCCGCGCGGGCTCTTCGCCACAACAGCTCCGGCGCCACTGGACCTTCAGGCGCAGGGCCCTAACTCCGTCTTATTATCCCATGCCGTAAATGCCTATATCACTTTCGAAAACAGGGCGCTGTCGTTCTCTCCGGTTCACTACATCGATTTCTTCACGCGCTCCGAAACCCTTTCCGCCACGGTCAACAGCTTGCTGATTGCCTTGACGTCAACCGGCCTCGCTGCGTTGATCGGCGTTTCGCTTGCCTATCTTATCGCGCGCTACCGAGTCGCCGGCAGCATGGCCATCGTCTTTCTCGTCACCATGGCGTCCGTTTCTCCGCCGTTTTTGGGGGCTTATGCCTGGCGATTGCTCCTGGGACGAAATGGTGTTGTGACCAATTACCTCGGTCTCGATGTCTCGATCGTTGGCTTGCATGGCGTCATATGGGTTATCACCTGGCTGGTTTTTCCGATCATCTTTCTGCTCAGTCACAGCTCATTCCAGAGTTTGGATGCCGGTCATATCGAGGCGGCGGAAAGCCTCGGAGCCAGGCCGCCTCGGGTTCGAATGACGGTCGAAATTCCGCTCGCGCTTCCCGGCATAATCACTGGTCTTTATCTGGCAACGATGGCTGCCCTATCGGACTTTGGCACACCTCGCATCATCGGTCTCGACGTTAACGCGCTGCCGGTTCTGATCTACACGTCCTTCCTTAGTGAGGCAGGACGCAACCCGGCCCTTGCGGCGACAGGCTCGATGGTGCTCATCACCATCTCCAGCCTGTTCCTCATGGCCCAGCAAATCTATCTGGCGCGACGCGGTTTCGCGGTGGTGTCGTCGCGCGCCTTGGAGCGCAAGCCACTATCGCCAATTGGCCACGTCGCAGTCCTCGCAGCCACCGGTGTTGCCCTTTTCATGGCATTCACGCCTCACCTGACGGTACTTGTTTCCAGCTTCATGGAATGGCGGGTTGGTTTGCCAACGCCGAACCTGACACTGGCAAACTACACGACCATGTGGCGCACCGGAATGGGCCCTGCCTGGGTGACCTTGTCGCTTGGCATTGCCGGAACGGTGGCGGCGACAGCGATCGGACTGGGGATTGCATATGTGATCATACGCAAGCGCTATCGGATCATCGGGCCCGTTCTTAGCCTGACCGTCATGATGCCTTACGTCATCCCCGGAACCGTCCTCGGCATCGGCCTCATCATGATGTTCAACAAGGCGCCGGTCCAACTAACGGGCACTTGGTTCATCCTCGTTCTCGCCTACCTCATTCGTAACCTACCATTTACGGTCAAGGCGTCAGAAGCGGCCCTCAGACGCGTTCACCCGGCCCTCGAAGAGGCCGCGATCAGTCTTGGAGCGCGTCCGCTCAGAGTGTTCGTCACAATAACTGCGCCTCTCGTGCTGGCAGGTGCAGTGACAGGGGCGACGCTCACCTTCCTCCACATCGTGACGGAGCTGTCGTCCACCATCGTCCTTTATCGTCCTCCGTGGAAACCGATGACGGCCGTAATCTTCGAGAACACGCTAGTAGATGCCGATTTCGGTGTTTCTGCAGCACAGACCATTCTCCTGATGCTGATTATCTACATCCCTCTTTATCTCATCGTCCGATACGGCCAAATTCGAGGAAAATCCGGTGGTTGAAAGCATATCGCCCAAAGCTCCCACACAAGGCTGCGAGGTCGTTATCGACGCGGTCTCCAAGACCTTCGGTAATCACGCGGTTCTTAAGGACATTAGTGTCACGATCAAGCCTGGCGAATTCTTCACGCTGCTAGGACCATCCGGTTGCGGCAAGACGACGCTTTTGCGTGCCATCGCCGGCTTCCACCCCATCGATGGTGGGAAGATCCTGTTCAATGGGCAGAATGTGACCTCACTTGCCGCCTGGGACAGGAATATCGGCTTCGTCTTCCAGAACTATGCATTGTGGCCGAACCAGACAGTTTTCGACAATGTCGCGTACGGGCTGAAGCTGCGTAAAGTCCCTAAGGGCGAAGTCGTGGAAAGGGTTCGGGCCGCGTTGGCGCAAGTCGAACTGCACGGCGTCGAGAAGCGCTATCCGGCAGAAATGAGTGGCGGCATGCAGCAGCGCATCGCGCTGGCGCGTGCGCTCGTCATCAATCCACCGCTACTCCTCTTGGATGAGCCGATGTCCAACCTCGACGCGCGTCTTCGCGTATCTCTCCGCCACGAACTGCGCAGTCTGCAGAAAAGGCTAGGCCTGACAGCCATCTATGTGACGCATGATCAGGAAGAGGCTCTGGAAATGTCGGACCGGCTCGCGGTCATGCAGAACGGCATCGTGCAACAGCTTGCAGATCCTGAAACCATATATTCGCGACCTGCCAACCGCTTCGTGGCCGAATTTGTTGGCAGTGCGAACTTCCTCGAAGGTACTTTTGAGGCGACGGGCTTCCACATGGCAGACGGATCAAAGCTGCCTCTTTTAGAAAGAGGCCACAGTGGTAAAGGCACGCTCGTAGTGCGTCCTGAGCAGGTGATGATACGCGAGTGCGGCGGCGCGCTGACTGATGCGACAGTGGAAGATCGGCGCTTCATGGGTAAGGCCTGGACCCAGAGCCTTCGGCTTGAGAACGGTACGACCATCTCCGCGGAGACCCGAAACGCGCTCGATGTGGGATCGCGCGTCGGTGTGGACTTCGAGACCATGACTTTTCTACCTGTGGAAGCATAAGCGATGGCGGACCTGCACCTGGAAGAACTCATGCAGCTGGCGTTGTCTGCAGCCCTAGCTGGAGGCGCCGAGTTAAAGGCGCATTTCGGCGATGTTTCGCGTGACGGTGTTCAACGAAAAGCTTTGGGGGACTATGCATCCAAAGCAGATCTCGCCGCCGAAAAGGCCATCGCCGCTATTCTGGCAAAGGCAGGTGAGCATTACGGTTTTGTCGGTGAAGAGACCGGTACTCGCAATGCGCATGCGAAACACCGCTGGGTGGTCGACCCTCTTGACGGGACCAGCAACTTTATCTGGGGCATCCCTTATTTTGCCGTCAGTATCGCTCTCTGCGACGACGATGGCGAACTGCTAGGCGTGGTCCTTGATCCATTACGCGACGAAATGTTCACCGCCATTCGAGGCTGCGGCGGATGGCTCAACGGAAAGAGGCTTAATCGATTGAAGGACAAACGTCCGGATGAGGCGATACTCTCTCTGTCCATGCCTATCCAGGGACAGTTGAAGGCAATCGATCGCAGCACCTTCTTTCAAAGCCTGGACGCCATCACCAATGAGACAGCGGGCGTCCGCAGACTTGGTTCGGCCGCACTCGATCTGGCTTACATTGGTGCGGGTAGACTGGACGGTTATTTCGAAGATGGCCTCAGCCACTACGATTACGCGGCAGGAAAACTCATCGCTCAGGAAGCGGGGGCTCTTGTTACGTCATTCACAGGCGGCGCTCCGATCGATGGCGGATCGTTGCTAGCGGGCTCGCCATCGATCCTTCTCTGGCTCAAGAGCAAGTTTCAGCATCGGTGAGAGCCCAACTTGGGGCGACATCAAAACCATGCAGGCCACTTGCTCGTATTGAAGCGGGCTAAGCTGATCCATCCTGCTTTTGCAATTGGTGCATCCATTTGTATCGCTCCTCCATCCTCTGGCCAAAAGCAGCCGGTGCCGCGGGTCCCCAGCCAATTTTCTCAGCCTCGTCCGAACACTGGAGATTATTTGAAAAACCGAGGCTGAGATCGCCGAAGTAATTGAGAAGTCGTCTTTCTTAAGAAAGGTGGACGCAGATTTGGATTAGAAAATCGGTCGAAATTGGCTGCCGGGAGACTTGAATTTTATCTCGGCGGGATGCCCATGGCGCCCCGCCACCATGTAGGCATCTTCCAGATGCGTGAGCATCATGTCTCATTCGTATTCGCAAAGCTTTTGGAGCTGCGCCTTGGACATGGGTTCCTTCCGCTTCAACTTCAGTTCGGCGACGAGCATGTTCAGCTTGCGGCCGATAGCCTGCGCTTTCTTATGATCAGAACAGTGAAGGCTCAATGAAAGCCGGCTGCCTGGTCGGCACTGCCCGAAGGCGCTTGGGACACGCGCACGCCAATAGAAGATATTGCCGCGGCGGGTGAGGTTTTCGACGTCGTGGCGGATCGCCATGAGGTTGTTGCCCTTGCCTGCCACCTGAAATGCTAGCGCGCGATTTCGCGTGGGCATCACCTGTGGACTACAGTTCTGGGCATCAGGTCGTCGATGATGCCAAAGCGATATCCGACACAATCGGAAAATCAAGGAATTAAGACATTTTAGGGAGAATTGGCTGGGGAACCTGGATTCGAACCAAGATCGACGGAGTCAGAGTCCGCTGTTCTACCATTGAACTATTCCCCAATCCGAGAAGCGCCGGGCGCTTTCGTTTGGTGGGTCGTCATATAGATGATTTGGTTGGCTATGCAAGCTGAAAAATGCATTTTTTCCAAAGCTCCTTTTCGGTTCAGGTCAAAGCCTTGCTTTGGTGGATCTCTGGGTGGAGAGGATCAGGCTGGTTTCGCTGCCGGTGATGCCGGGGACGAGGCGGATGCGGCGGAGTACCGCGTCGAATTCGGTGAGCGTGGCGGCGCTGAGTTCGACGATCAGGTCCCAGCGACCGTTGGTGGAGTGGATTTCGGAAATCTCGGAAATGCCGCCGAGTGCGCGGATCACGCGGTCGGTGACGTGGCCCTCGATCTCGATCATCATGATACCGCGCACCGCATTTTCCACCGCGTCAGCTCGCAGGATAACGGTGTAACCGATGATCGTGCCGTTTTGCTCAAGCTTTTCCACGCGGGCGCGGACTGTAGCACGGGAGGCGCCGGTCTCAATAGCGAGATCGGAGATGCTCTTTCGTCCGTTATGGCGCAGGAGGGTGATAAGTTTCTCGTCGAGTTGATCCATCGAAGACCATTTTGGTGGGACAATTGATCATAATGATAAGCCTGATGGAGAAATTTGCCAATACTCACTGTTCATCCTGCCATCTTGATGTGGTGTGATGATGCGAGCTTCGAGCATGGGAGACGAGGTATGGACTGCAAGTTGATAGGCGTGCCGCTGCAGATCGGAGCAGGGCAACTTGGTTGCGAGATGGGGCCAAGTGCCTTGCGCGTCGCCGGGCTGAAAGCGGCATTGGAAGAATTGGGGCATCGTGTTTCCGATCTCGGCAATGTATCGCCCACGCCGCTTCGCGATCTTCAGCATCCGAATGCGGCGGTGCATCACTTGCCCGAAACGGTTGCCTGGACGGAAGCGCTGATCGAGGCAGCCTACCGCGAAAGTGCGAATGCCATGCCGATCTTCTTAGGTGGCGACCATGCGCTTTCCGCGGGTACGGTCGCGGGGCTGTCACGCCGGGCGGCTGAGCAGACGCGACCGCTTTTCGTGCTGTGGCTCGATGCGCACACGGATTACCACACGCTGGAGACGACGAAGAGCGGCAATTTGCATGGCACGCCAGTCGCCTATTATACGGGCAGAGGTGGCTTTGCCGGTTATTTCCCGCCGCTCGCGCATCCTGTCGATCCGAACAATGTCTGCATGATCGGGATTCGCAGCGTCGACCCGGCGGAGCGGGCGGCTCTTAAAGATTCCGGTATCACCGTGCATGACATGCGCATGATCGATGAGCATGGCGTGGGCGTGCTGTTGCGGGAGTTCTTGGCGAAAGTCGAGGCGGCCAATGGGTTGCTGCATGTCAGCTTTGATGTGGATTTTCTCGATCCGTCGATTGCGCCAGCAGTCGGCACTACGGTGCCGGGCGGCGCCACGTTTCGTGAGGCGCATCTGGTGATGGAGATGCTGCATGATAGCGGTCTCGTCAGCAGCCTCGATCTCGTGGAGCTGAACCCGTTTCTGGACGAACGTGGGCGCACTGCGACCTTGATGGTGGATCTGACCGCAAGCCTGATGGGCAAGCGCGTTCTCGACCGTCCGACGCGAGCAGGTTGAGGAGGAGCCCACCATGACAGCCATTGCGAAACTCAACATCGTTCCCTTCGTCAGCGTCGATCACATGATGAAGCTGGTGCTCAAGGTTGGCATCGACACTTTCCTGCGTGAACTGGCCGACGTGATCGAGGAAGACTTTCTGCGTTGGGAAAGCTTCGACAAGACGCCGCGGGTTGCTTCCCACTCTCAGGAAGGGGTTATCGAGTTGATGCCGACGAGCGACGGCACGCTGTACGGCTTCAAATATGTCAACGGGCATCCGAAAAACACCCGCGACGGCCGTCAGACGGTGACGGCTTTCGGCGTTTTGTCCGATGTCGGCAACGGCTATCCGATGCTGTTGTCGGAGATGACGATCCTGACGGCGCTCAGAACCGCTGCCACCTCGGCTGTCGCAGCAAAACACCTGGCTCGGGCGGATGCGCGCTCGATGGCGATCATCGGCAACGGTGCGCAAAGCGAGTTCCAGGCGAGGGCGTTCAAGGCGATTCTCGGCGTCGACCATTTGAGGCTTTACGATATCGACCCTGGTGCCAGCCGCAAATGCGAGGCAAACCTACGCGGGCTGGGCTTTTCAATCACCATCTGCGACAGCGCCGAGCAGGCGATCGAAGGCGCCGATATCATCACTACCGTTACTGCGGATAAGCAATATGCCACGATCCTGACCGACAACATGGTCGGTCCGGGCGTCCATATCAATGCGATTGGTGGCGACTGCCCTGGCAAAACAGAACTGCACCGGGATATTCTGCTGCGTTCCGATATATTCGTCGAGTACCCGCCGCAGACCCGCATTGAGGGCGAGATCCAGCAATTGGACGCCGATCATCCTGTCATCGAACTATGGCAGGTCATGGCCGGCAAGATTCCCGGACGCACGAGCGAGCGGCAGATCACGCTGTTCGACAGTGTCGGTTTTGCCATCGAGGATTTTTCCGCGCTACGCTACGTGCGCTCGAAGCTGAAGGAAACGGGTCTCTTTGCAGAACTCGATCTTCTGGCCGATCCCGACGAGCCACGCGATCTTTATGGCATGCTGCTTCGATGCGAGGCGGCCATGTCTGCCACCGACACCAAGAAGCAGACCGCTGCCGTGTCATAGTCCTTGCAGTCGCCGTTTTCTGGCCGTCAGTTGCTCGCGCCATATGGTGAAAAGACCCGCTGCAATAACGACAGCGGCGCCGATCACCATATGGGCGGTGAGCACTTCCCCATAGATCGTTACGCCGACGATGGAGACGAGCACGAGCTGATAGTAGGAGAAGGGCTGCACCGAGGCCGCATCCGCCAGTTCGAAGGCCCGGATCAAAAAGTAGTGGCCACTCATGCCTGTAATACAGAGCGCCAGCATCCACAGCCAGTCGTGTGGAACCATGTTGACCCAATAGAATGGGCCAACCAGCGTCAGCGCCGCAGCACCTGCAACGCCGGTGTAAAAGAAGCTGCTCATGGCGGTATCTGTGCGGCTGGCAAGGCGGGTCATCACGCCATAGAGCGCCAGCATGAAAGCGGCGACGAAGGTCAGCAGGAAGGTTAGATCGAAGCCCGTTTCGCCAGGGTTGATGATGATCAGAACGCCGATGAAGCCGACGAGAATGGCGCACCAGCGTCGCCAGCCGACCTTTTCCCCCAGCATTGGAACGGAAAGCGCTGCGACGATCAACGGGATGCAGGCGAAAATGGAATGCGTGTGCGCCAGGCCGACCAGCCTGAAAGAAAAGATCGAAAGAACGATCTGCGCGGCAAGCAGCACGCCGCGACTGATCTGCAGCAATAGCCGCTTGGAGCGCATTGTGGCTCGCAGCCCGTCGTGAGAGCGGGCGGCCAGAATTACCGCGAAGACTGCAAAGGCCCAATAGCGCAGCATCACGACGAAGACGGGCGGATAGTACTGGCCAAGATGTTTGGAAATGCCATCCTGCACGGCAAATATTGAGAACGCCCCGAGGGCGTAGAGAAGTCCGGTCGATTGGCTGGGCATTGCTCTCTCTCGGCATATCGGCGGGAGGGAGGATATGCCGATAGCCTGATCACCCGATAATTTAGCGAAAAATGGTGGAAGGGAAAGGCCGGATCAAATCTCTTCCGTTCCCTTGCCACAATATATGTAGCACATGCCGCGCCGTATTCTGCGAAAAACATCATTTTAGCTCTTGTAGCTCTAGTGGCTAGAGGTCGTAAGACGTGGTCAGCATTAAGAGGGCCGACGAGATGAGCACGGATTTACAGACCAGATTTAGGGTTGGCGGCATGGATTGTGCATCCTGCGCCAGCAAGATCGATACAGCCGTTCGGCGCATGCAGGGCGTGGAAGATGTCTTGGTGTCGGTCACCGCGGGAACCATGAGCATCCGGCACGATCAGACGAGCGATCTGGACGCCATCGGGAAGAAAGTTCGCGGCCTTGGCTACTCGGTCGAGCGACTGGCAGAGCGCCACGTCGATCACCAAACGTCAGTGAGCCATGGCGCCGCCTGCTGTGGCGGCCATGCGCATGATCAGGCGGATGGTGAGAACCATACGCATACCGGCCATGCCCACAAGCACGATGGCCACAACCATGATAACCACGAACATGGCAAACCCGATGACGGAGACCGAGCTGTTGCTGTAGAGGGATTGCATGGCCATGACCATGGGCCGAGCGACGGCCCCTGGTGGAAAAGCAAGAAGGGCCGTGCGACGCTGCTGGCCGGTGCCGCTCTGGTGGTGGCCTATGTAATCGGTCATCTCGTGCCGTCCATTCAGCTTTATGCCTTCGCCGCGGCCATGTTGGTGGGCCTGGTGCCGATTGCGCGTCGAGCCATCATGGCGGCGCTGGCTGGCACGCCTTTCGCCATCGAGATGCTGATGACGATTGCAGCCGTTGGCGCGCTGGCGATCAACGCCACGGAAGAATCAGCGGCCGTCGTTTTTCTCTTTCTGGTCGGAGAATTGCTGGAAGGTGTCGCGGCCGGTAAGGCGCGCGACAGCATCAAATCGCTCGCTGCCCTTGTGCCAAAGACCGCCCTGCTGGAAGACGCGGGAAAAACCAGTGAAGTGCCAGCGGAAAGTCTCCAGACCGGCGCGATCATCCTGGTTCGTCCGGGCGACCGCATATCGGCGGATGGTGTCATCGTTTCGGGCGAGAGCGCAATAAACGAAGCTCCGGTCACAGGCGAAAGCGTGCCGGTTCAGAAGAATGCTGGCGACAGCGTATTTGCGGGAACGGTCAATGGCGATGCCGCATTGCGGGTTCGCGTCACGGCAGCAGCTGCCGACAATACGATTGCGCGCGTGGTCAGGCTGGTAGAGGAGGCGCAGGAAAGCAAGGCGCCAACCGAACGCTTCATCGACCGCTTTTCCAAATACTACACGCCGGGCGTCGTGGTCGTCGCAGCACTCGTAGCGCTTGTACCGCCGCTTCTCTGGGGCGCGAGCTGGGATGAATGGATCTACAAGGGACTTGCCATTCTGCTGATCGGCTGCCCATGCGCGCTCGTCATCTCCACCCCTGCCGCCATCGCCGCCTCGCTTTCGGCAGGCGCGCGCAGAGGCTTGTTGTTGAAGGGCGGCGCTGTCTTGGAAGGGCTCGGTCGTCTGACGGCGGTGGCGCTCGACAAGACGGGTACGCTGACGGAAGGCAAGCCGAAGGTCACGGACGTGGTATCATTCGGGCCGTCGGAACGGGAAGTCCTGCGTCTGGCAGCAGCGCTTGAAACAGGCTCGAGCCATCCGCTTGGCATTGCCATTCTGGAAAAGGCTTCCGAAGATAAAATTCTTGTGCCCTCCGCAACGGATGCCAAGGCGCTTGGCGGCAAGGGCGTGTCTGCAACCGTTGAAGAGCAATCGGTCTTTCTCGGTTCGGCGAAAGCCGCTCTTGCCATGGTCGATACTCCGGCTGCCGATCAGGCCACCATCACCGCACTCAATGATCAAGGCAAGACGGTGTCGGTTCTCATTGTTGACGGTCGGCTTGCGGGTGCGATCGCCATGCGCGATGAGCCGCGTGCGGATGCCGCAGAGGGTTTGCAGGCGCTGAAGGAGGTGGGAGTCAAGGTCGTCATGCTGACGGGCGACAATGCCCGCACGGCAAGCGCTATCGGGAAGTCTCTCGGGATTGAGGTGCGAGCAGATCTTCTGCCGGAGGACAAGCAGCGGATCGTCGGTGAACTGAAGCAGCAGGGTCTCGTTGTCGGTAAGGTCGGGGATGGCATCAACGATGCGCCAGCCCTCGCTGCTGCCGATGTCGGTATCGCCATGGGGGGCGGAACAGATGTCGCGTTGGAAACAGCCGATGCCGCCATTCTGCATGGGCGCGTTGGCGATGTCGCCCGGATGATTGATCTTTCCAAGCGGACTATGCGCAATATCTATCAGAATATTGCGATCTCGCTCGGCCTGAAGGCCGTCTTCCTGGTCACCACCATTATCGGTGTCACGGGTCTGTGGCCGGCAATCCTTGCAGATACGGGCGCGACGGTGCTTGTGACGATGAATGCGCTACGCTTGCTCAGGGTCGCGAAGTAGGGCGCAGCTCAAAACCGCCAGCGATCATGTCTCAGGCTTCTCATCTGCGAAGTCTGAGACGGTTCCAAGTGATGACACTGGGGGGAGCGAGATCTTTAACGCCACTTGTCCTTGGCGCTCTCATCGGCATCCTTTGCCGAGACCCATTCACCCGCGCCACCATCCGTACCGTGCTCCTTCTTCCAGAACGGGGCAGCGGTCTTCAGATAGTCCATGACGAAATTGGCGCCATCGAAAGCGGCTTGGCGGTGGGATGAGGCGGCTATGACGAGAACGATGTTGTCGCCGATGGCGATCTTGCCATAGCGGTGGATGGCAGTCAGGCCACGAAGTTCGAAGCGTTCGATGGCAAGCCTCGCGATCCGCGTCATTTCCGCTTCTGCCATACCGGGATAATGTTCGAGTTCCAATGCAGAAAGCGCCCCGCCCTCGTTGCGGCAGAGGCCGGTGAAGGTCACGACGGCACCGATTCCCGCATCGTTTCGGGTCAGGAGCCTGGCTTCTGCGGCAGCGTCGAAATCCTGCCTCTGCACCCGGATGGTGGGGGTCACGCCCATCGGTCAGCCACCGGTCATGGGCGGGAAAATGCCGATCTCCCGTGCGCCAACGATGCTTTCGTGGTGCTCGATATGCTCTTGATTGACCGCAACGCGAATGACATTCGGATATTCGAAAGCCGCCTCGTATTCTTCGCCAAGGGTCTTCAGATAAAGGATCAACTCGCGCGCCGTCTTCACCTCAGCCGGGAGGTCGATATCCTCCTCAGACTTGCCGATCTTTTCG
Source organism: Agrobacterium larrymoorei (assembly GCF_037722385.1). GTDB lineage: Bacteria > Pseudomonadota > Alphaproteobacteria > Rhizobiales > Rhizobiaceae > Agrobacterium > Agrobacterium larrymoorei_C. The sequence continues at coordinate 79,150 of NZ_JBBKAQ010000006.1, read as the reverse complement.
CGTACCCAGGCGAAGTAAACGATATGGGTCATTATTCTTCATCCACGATATGGCGCAGGCCGGCCCTGAAGTAATCGTAGCCGGTATAGATCGTCAGCGCCGCTGCGATCCATAGAAGGCCGATGCCGATCTCGGTGGTGTAGGGGAGGATCGTGTCGCCCGCTGGTCCGGCCAGAAGGAAAGCGATTGCTACCATCTGGATCGTGGTTTTCCACTTGGCAATGCGCGTTACAGGCACGGACACCTTCAAGGCCGCAAGATATTCGCGCAGGCCCGAGACGAGAATTTCACGGCAAAGGATGGTGATGGCTGCCCAGAGCGACCAGCCTGCAATCGTGCCGTCGGCTGCGAGCAGCAGCAGGATGGAGGCGATCAAAAGCTTGTCGGCGATCGGGTCAAGCATGCGGCCGATATTGGAGGTCTGGTTCCAGATGCGCGCCAGATAGCCGTCGAGGAAATCGGTGATCGAGGCGATGATGAACAGCCACAGCGCGGTCCATCGCGCAAAATCCGAACTTTCGAGTTTTCCTTCGACGAAGAAACACAAAACGATGACCGGTACGGCCAGAATGCGGCCATAGGTCAGGAGGTTCGGGATGTTATATGCGCGCGAAGCCATGGAAAACCTGTCTATCGATATCAGAGCGTTGATGACGCTCCGAGGTGGAAGCGTCAACACCTCTTTGTGTTTTTTTAGCGGGCGGCGGTAGAAGCCGCCGCGTCACTCGCGGCCGCTCTCATGGAAGTGATTGTAAATCTGTTTTGCGACAGTTTCTGAAATGCCGCCCACAGCCATCAGGTCGCTGAGTGCCGCACGCGACACGGCTTTCGCCGTGCCGAAATGCTGAAGAAGCGCACGCTTTCTGCCCGGCCCGATACCACTCACTTCATCGAGAGGATTTTTGATCATCTCTTTCTTGCGTCGGGCCCTGTGCGAGCCGATGGCAAAGCGGTGCGCCTCGTCGCGCAGGCGCTGGACGAAGTAGAGAACGGGATCGCGCGGCGGCAACGAAAAGTCGCTGCGTGTATCGGTAAAGAAGCGCTCGCGTCCGGCATCGCGGTCAACGCCCTTGGCGACGCCAATCGCAGTCACACAATCGCGAATGCCAAGTTCGTCCAGAATGGCGCGTACTGCCGTCATCTGCCCCTGACCACCATCGATGAGGATAACATCAGGCCAGGCCGGGAAGGGCATGTCAGCCGCGTCTTCCGGCGACGCCGGCTGGCCGCGATCGGGCTTGCCTTCCTCTTTCAGCAGGCGAGAAAAACGCCGCGTCATCACCTCGCGCATCATGCCAAAGTCATCCCCGGGGGTGATGTCCGTCGACTTGATATTGAACTTGCGATACTGGTTTTTGACGAAGCCATCCGGCCCCGCCACCACCATGCCGCCCACTGCATTGGTGCCCATGATGTGCGAGTTATCGTAAATCTCGATGCGGCGCGGGATATACGACATGCCAAATGTCTCGGCGAAGCCTTTCAGCAGCCGCGCCTGCGACGAGGTCTCCGCAAGCTTGCGGCCATGAGCCTCACGGGCATTGCCCAGCACGTGATCGACAATGTCTTTCTTTTCGCCGCGCTGTGGCACCGACAAGACGACTTTGTGGCCGGCCTTTTCGCTAAACGCTGCCGCCAGCAAGTCCTGCTCGTCTACAGTCTCGGACAAGAGAATCTGTCTCGGCACAGGCTTGTCGTCGTAGAACTGCGCCAGGAAGGCATTGAGAATTTCCGAGCCAGGCAGGGACGGATCGGCCTTCGGGAAATAGGCTCGGTTGCCCCAGTTCTGTCCTGTGCGGAAGAAGAAGACTTGGATGCAGGAAACACCACCTTCGTGATGTATGGCAAAGACGTCCGCTTCATCGATGCCGGCGGGGTTGATACCCTGATGGCTCTGCACGTGCGACAGTGCGGCAAGACGATCGCGATAGATGGCGGCGCGTTCGAAATCGAGATCTTCCGACGCCTCGTTCATCTGCCGGGCGATCGTCGATTTTACGCTCTGGCTTTTGCCCGAGAGAAAATCCTTGGCCTCCTGTACGAGCTCTGCGTAAGCATCGTCGCTGACCTCATGGGTGCAGGGCCCCGAACAGCGCTTAATTTGATAGAGAAGACAAGGCCGCGTGCGGCTTTCAAAGACACTGTCGGTGCAGGTGCGGATAAGGAAGGCGCGTTGCAGCGAATTGATGGTTCGACCGACAGCGCCAGCTGAGGCAAAGGGGCCGAAATAGGCGCCCTTGCGGGCTCTGGCGCCGCGGTGCTTGAAGATCGCCGGGGCACGATTGTCGGCCGTGATCAGAATATACGGGAACGACTTGTCATCGCGCAGCAGCACGTTAAAGCGCGGGCGAAAGCGCTTGATGAGGTTGGCTTCCAGCAGGAGCGCTTCGGTTTCGGTGCGGGTGGTGACGAATTCCATATGGGTCGTCAGCCGCACCATCTGGCCGATGCGATTGGAATGCACGCGACCTTGGGCATAATTGCTGACACGCTTCTTCAGCGAGCGCGCTTTGCCGACATAAAGAACGTCGCCAGCCTCGTTGAACATGCGATAGACGCCGGGATTGTTGGGCAGGTGTTTGACGAACTCGCCAATCAGATCCATGCCCTTCAGGCCGGACTCGTTCTTCCACCCGGCGTTCCAGTCGATGCCGGCATTGTCTCGCTCCACGGGCGTTTCGGCGGTGGAGAGTGCCACATCGTCTTCATCGTCGTCGGTTTCATCGAAGAGAACACCGCCATCCGGCAGCTTCTTTCCGTTCATTCATTAATCTCCGCCACGTCCGGGGTTTCCCAGCCAAGGTGCTGGCCCCCGTCGAGTGCGATCATCTGGCCGGTCATCGAGGGGGTATCGTAAAGAAAGCGAATCGTCCGCCCGAACTCGTCGGGCTTCGGACCTCTCTTTAATATAAGGGCGTCGACCTGCGCCTGAAAGTCCTCGGGGCTCTGTCTTTCGTTTTTAAACGTCGGGCCGGGCCCGATGGCGTTAACCCTGATGCGCGGCGCAAAGCTTTGCGCGAGGGTTTGGGTGGCGGCCCAGAGTGCTGCCTTGGACAATGTATAGGAGTAGAAGCGCGGATTGAGCGCCAATACGCGTTGATCGATGATGTTGACGATCAGGCCGGAACGCTCTTGCGGCAGTTGCCTTGCAAATGCGGCTGAGAGGATGGAAGGGGCGCGCACATGCACGGCAAAATGCGCCTCGAACGTCTCGGCGTCGAAGGTTTCAGCCTCATCCTTTTGAAAGACAGAAGCGTTATTGACGAGCACCCCCACCGGTCCCAGTGCTTTTGTCGCCTCTTCCATCAATTCGGCCGTGGAAGAAACGTCCATTAGATCCGCCTGAAGGACGACCGCTTTGCCACCTTTATGCCGTAAAGTGTTAGCGAATTCCTCTGCTTCGGCCACAGACGAACGCGCGTGGATCGCAACCGCAAACCCCTCGCCAGCAAGATAATCGGCAATGGCTTTGCCAATGCGGCGCGCTGCGCCCGTAATCAAGACGGTTTTCGGTATAGTCTCTGTCAAAGCGGACCTGTGCACTGCTTATTCCACAATTAGCTTCAGATATAGATCGAAATGGTGAGGTTTGCCCACCTTCTGATGGCGTTATACAGAATTATCGGGCGCAAGATTTACCAGCTTAATTTGATGTAAACACAAGTAAAAACACGCTTTGCTTAAATTAACGATGCATTATCCTTAATGGATTTCTGTGTCCTTTTGGCAACGTCCAATTTCTGTCACGGCTGTGCCTCAATCAATTCACATTTTGGCTCTGTGATTTCCTCATTCCCCCATCATTTTGCATTTCCAGACGGGCAGGGAACTAACTGTTTTATACCGCGTTTGGGACCGAGTGTTTGAGTGCCCCCGCGGGTTTGAAAAGGAGAATGGCATGCGTACTATCGTTGCAACACTTTTGGCTTCTACCATGGCCGCGGCAGCTTTCTCGGCAGCACAGGCAGCCGATGCGGTCAATGAAGTTCCGCAGGCGCCAGTCGCAGTTGAGCAGCCCGCACCGATCAAGGATTGGTCCGGCGCCTACCTCGGTGGTACCGTGAACTACGACTGGGGTCGTTTCAGCGGCAGCACCAACGGTCGCGACGCTGACGGCTTCGGTGGCGGCCTCTACGGCGGTTACAACTGGCAGAGCGGTCAGATCGTTTACGGTGGTGAAGCCGACATCGCTTATGGCGACGAGAAAGGCTCTGCTGGCGGCACGCTGGAAGGCAAGCAGAAGCTCAACGGCTCGCTGCGCGCTCGCGTCGGTTATGACATGAACCCCTTCCTGATCTACGGTACGGGTGGTCTTGCAGTTTCGAACAACGAAATTCGTGACACCGCAACCGGCAGCAAGGACGACAAGACGGCTCTCGGCTACACGGTTGGTGCAGGTGTTGAAGCTCTCGTCACCGACAACATCACGGCACGTCTTGAGTATCGTTACACCGATTATCAGGACAAGGACTTCGCCATCAACGGTGGCAATGTCTCGCGCGGGTTCGACGATCACAGCGTCAAGGCTGGTATCGGCGTCAAATTCTAATCTGACAAAAACTATGCGGAAAAGCCGGGGTTTGCCCCGGCTTTTCTATTTCTACATCAGAGCGGGACGCAAAGCCGCTGCACGCTTTTGCGCTAAATGCTTTAGTGAGCGGGCTGCAGTCAGCCTGCCGATTTCAGTTCGGTGTACGGCTTGAACTTCTTGCCAAACTTTTCAGGCCAATCTGCCAACCGTTTGCGGCCGTCCGCCCATTGACCACTGAACCGCAGGTCGAGGTAGCCGATCAGCGCGGCCAGCGCAAAGTGGCCGCCGTGAAGCTTCTTGCCGGTCTTCGGCAGATTGTCGTTGAGGAAATCGAGGGCCTTCACCACCTTGCGCCATTGCTTGTCGATCCACTCCTGGTGAACCTTTTCCTCCGGCCGGAAGCGCTTCTCGTAGACGATCGCCAACAGGCAATCCATCACACCATCGCAAAGCGCTTCGAGGATTTCCGCCTCGGTCCGCTTGGCGTGCTTCTTCGGGTAGAGCTTTCCGCCGGACACGCGGTCGAGATAATGCATAATCGCCACGCTGTCATAGACTGAGCCGCCTTCGTGCAGGAGCACGGGGATTTTGCCAAGCGGATTGTTGTCGATCAGCGTGGCAGGCTCTGCATTGGTGTCGACGCGAACGTCAGTGATGCCGATATCCAGATAGCGCGCTGCCATGCGCACCTTGGCAGAATAGGGAGAGGCTGGAGCATAAAGCAGTTCCATTGGGTTTTTCCTGTTTACTAACGGATGGGAATAATCTCTGCGGCATTTGATCGGCAACCTTGGCGATCGACCTCAGGGCAGTCGCGGAAGGACAAGTCCTTTGACAGGCAAATCCTGACCTCCTCCAGTCTCGGTCCTTCGCAACTGATGGCGATGCCACCCTTGGTCATGCCTGGATTGGCATTCACAAAAGCGGCCTCTATGGCGTCGGCGGAAAGCCGCTTGCTCCGATCACCGGTCGAGATGTCGGCAGGGAGCTTGATGCGGTCGTAAGCATCGCGCGTCTTGTCGAAATATTGTTTCTGGGTCAGGCCGCTGCAACTGCCGTGCTTGCGCCATTGGTGGCCGATCAGGCCCATGGACGGCATGATATCGAACATGCTTCGACCGAGATTGTCAGGAACGCGCTCCTGTTTGTCGTCCCCGCAGAATTCCGGATAGCCTTGGGTATTTTGAGGCCAGAGCCCGTGAACCACAAACCCGAACTTTCGCTCCGAGCCGCATTGTTGCCGGCTATTGCGTCCGGCGTCACTGGCGCAGAAGGCCGGAGACCAGGAGAGCGACAGGACATAGAAATCGAAACCGGCTTCTGAGGTTTCTGCTTTGTTGCTCGAGCTCGGCGATGGACGCGTCTCAGTTCGCGGCACCACGGGACCAGGTGCAGGCTGAGGTTGACCGAGGACAAGCCAGCCAGCAGCTGCCAGTGACAGAGCGCCAAGTGCGATAAAACCGAAATACTGTTTCATCGAGGACGGTGTCTTTCTGGCAAGGATGACGATGTGTTGAACAGGCTTCGGGTTTTATATCATCTTCCCCCTATGGCAAATAGACCACCGAAAAATCATCGCCGCGGCATCCTTCGTGTTGAACCGGAGTTGGTATAGTGAATAAGCTTGTCGAATCCGGCGTACCTGTCAGCCGGAGGGAGGATTGAGCCTGGGCATGTCCGCATGAAAATGAAAAAGTATCTCTGGCCCGTCATTGGGATTGCAACGATCTGCTTTTCCGTGTGGCTGCTCTATAAGGAATTGCGCCATCTCTCGCTCGATGATGTCTGGGACAGCCTGATTGCCATCAATACACATCACTGGCTCATGTCGGGGCTCTGCACGCTGGTTGCCTACGCCGCGCTCGCCGGTTACGACCGCATCGCTTTGCAGCACCTGAAACGCAAGGTCGGCTGGCTGTTCATCACACTGACATCGTTCACCACCTATGCCCTGTCCCACAATGTTGGCGCATCGGTCTTTTCAGGTGCCGTGGTACGCTACCGCGCCTATACATCGAGAGGGCTGAGTGCGGCGGAAGTGGGAGTGTTGGTCGCGCTCTGCTCCTTCACCTTCCTCATCGGCACCATCATGCTGGTCGGCTTCATCCTGGTCTATGAGCCGGAGATCACCGAGCGTTTTGTCGATATCCTGCCTGTGGAAGCTTCGCGCACCACCGGGATCCTGCTGCTCGCAATCGTGGCACTTTACATTCTGGGCAGCCTCATGAAGCTGAGACCGCTGAAGATCGGCTCCTTCACGCTGTTCTACCCCGTGCCGAAGCTGGTTGTGCAGCAGTTGGTCATCGGGCCGATCGAATTGATCGGCGCGGCCGGTATCATCTATTTCGCGCTGCCGGAGGCGGGCAATCCAGGCTTCATGGTGATCCTGGGGATTTTCCTGATTTCCTTCTCCGCCGCACTGATTTCACATGCGCCGGGAGGGCTGGGTGTGCTTGAGCTCGTCTTCGTCATGGGCCTGCCGGATATGAACCCGGCAGACGTGATTGCCGCGCTCCTCGTCTTCCGCCTGTTTTACCTGATCATCCCGTTCGTCATCGGCCTGTTCATCATCCTGTTCTTCGAGCGTTCGCAGCTTGCAGCTGCCGAGCGCGAAGAGAGGCGGCTACAACAGAAGTAGGATCTTTACGCCTCACCGCGCAGCCAAAAGGCCCGATGCGACGCGTATCGGTCCTGCGCAATGATCGACTTCAGCACGGGCAGCATCGTGTGCAGCTCATCCTTCAGCGTATAGGGCGGGTTGACGATGATGAGGCCGGACCCGCTTAAGCCCTCCAGCCGATCACTTTTGACCGATAGCTCGGTGCAAAGCATTTTCGGGATTTCGTAGGATTGCAGGCGCTCATGAAAGTCCTTGATAGGCGCGTTCTTCTTCAGCGGGTACCAGAGGCAGTAGGTGCCGGTGGCGAAGCGGCGGTAGGCCTTGTGCAGTCCATCCGCCAGGCGCTCATATTCGTTTTCCTTCTCAAAGGGCGGGTCGACCAGAACGAGGCCGCGCTTCTCTTTTGGCGGCAGATGGGCGCCAAGCGACAGCCAGCCATCGAGTTCGGTAATGCGCGCCTGATAATCACCTTCGAAAAGGCGTGACAGCGCGCGAAAATCGTCCGGGTGTAGTTCCATTGCCGAAAGCCGGTCCTGGGGCCGGAATAGCATACGAGCAAGTTTTGGCGAACCTGGATAGTATTTGAGCCCGCCTTCCGGGTTCAATTCGCGCACGGCTGAGAGATAAGGCTCCATCAGTTCGGCCACCTCGACCGGAAGATCGGCCTCAAGCAGCTTGCCGATGCCAGTCTGCCATTCGCCCGTCTTCTGCGCCTCTTCGGAGGAAAGGTCGTAGAGGCCGATACCGGCATGCGTATCCAGCACGCGAAACGCCTTGTCCTTGTTCTGCAAGTATCGGACGAGCCGCGCGAGAACGGCGTGTTTGAGAACATCGGCAAAGTTGCCTGCGTGGTAGATGTGCCGGTAGTTCATCGGGGACGATGCCTTTTATGAATTATCTTGATGCGCGTCACTTCGGCCTTTTGGCCGCCTTTGACATGCCATATAGAAAATCCATGAACGTTGCGACCCCGATTTCCGCCAAAGCCGTGACCGAAGCCACCCGCGTCGGCCATACCGTATGCCCCCACGACTGTCCGAGCGCCTGCGCGCTGGAGGTCGATATCAACGCCGATGGCCGCATTGGCCGCGTGCGCGGGGCCAATGCCAACACCTACACGGCAGGTGTGATCTGCGCCAAGGTTGCCCGCTATTCGGAACGGATTTATCATCCAGGCCGGCTGCTGACGCCGAAGCGTCGCAAGGGTGCTAAAGGTGCTGGCGACTGGCAGGAGATTGGCTGGGATGATGCGCTGGACGAGATCGCCAATGCCTTCATCAAGGCGGAAGCTGCGCATGGCGCGGAAGCCGTCTGGCCCTATTTCTACGCCGGAACGATGGGGCAGGTGCAGCGCGACAGCATCGAGCGTCTTCGTCACGCCAAGAAGTATTCAGGCTTCTTCGGCTCCATCTGCACAAATATGGCATGGACCGGCTACGTGATGGGCACCGGCGCGCTGCGCGGGCCGGACCCGCGCGAGATGGCGAAAGCCGATGTCGTCGTCATCTGGGGCACCAATGCGGTGGCCACGCAGGTCAACGTCATGACCCATGCGGTCAAGGCGCGAAAAGAACGCGGTGCAAAGATCGTTGTTGTCGATATCTACGACAATCCAACGATGAAGCAGGCGGATATGAAGCTGGTCGTGCGGCCGGGCACGGATGCGGCGCTTGCCTGCGCCGTCATGCATATCGCTTTTCGCGATGGTTATGCCGACCGCGCCTACATGGAAAAATTCGCCGACGATCCGGCAGGGCTTGAAGTGCATCTTGCGTCGAAGACGCCGCAATGGGCTGCAGAGATCACCGGGCTTTCGGTGGAGGAGATCGAGGCTTTCGCATGGCTCGTGGGCACCACGAAGAAGAGCTTTTTCCGTCTGGGCTATGGTTTTGCGAGGCAGCGTAACGGCGCTGTTGCCATGCATGCTGCACTGTCGATCGCTACGGTTCTCGGCTCCTGGCAATATGAGGGCGGCGGTGCCTTCCACAACAACGGCGACATCTTCCGGCTGAACAAGGCGGAGTTGATGGGAACGGCCTATGCCGATCCGAATGTCCGCCAGCTCGACCAGTCGCAGGTCGGTCGCATCCTGACTGGCGATGCAAAAGCGCTTCGCGGTGGCGGGCCGGTAACGGCCATGTTGATCCAGAACACCAATCCGGCCAATGTCTGTCCCGAGCAGCGACTGGTCAGCCAAGGCTTCCAGCGCGAGGATCTGTTCGTCGCCGTGCATGAGCAGTTCATGACGGAGACGGCAGAGATTGCCGATATCGTCCTGCCGGCCACCATGTTCCTCGAGCATGACGATCTCTATCGTGCGGGTGGCCAGAACCATATTCTGCTGGGGCCCAAGCTGGTCGAGCCGCCTGAGACTGTGCGGACAAACCTCTTCGTTATCGAAGAACTCGCCAAGCGTCTCAGTGTCGATCAAATGCCGGGCTTCGGGCTGAGTGAACGCGACCACGTCGAGACCATTCTTCAAGCCAGCGGTTGGGGCAGCTTCGACAATCTTGCCGAAGAAAAGTGGATCGATGCCCAGCCGGAATTTGAGGTTGCCCATTATCTCCAAGGGTTTGGCTATGGCGACGGCAAGTTCCGTTTCAGCCCGGACTGGCAGAACGGACCTTCGCCCAACAAGCCTCCGAAAAATATCGGCGTCATGGGGCCTGCCGATGCCTTTCCAAAATTCCCCGATCAGGTCGATGTGATCGAAAGGGTGGACGCCGAACATCCTTTCCGGCTTGCCACGTCTCCGGCTCGCAACTTCCTGAATTCGACCTTTGCGGAAACCAAGACCTCGGTGCAAAAGGAAGGCCGTCCGGAATTGATGATTTCGCCCGTCGATGCTCTGCGGCTCGACATCGCAGAAGGTGATGTGGTGCAGATTGGCAATGCGCGCGGCGAAGTGCGCATTCACGCCAAAATCGTCGATGGCGCTCGCCCCGGCGTGCTGATCGCTGAAGGGCTATGGCCCAACAAGGCGCATCTCGATGGCGAGGGCATCAATGTCTTGACGGGCGCCGATGCTGTTGCGCCCTATGGCGGCGCGGCGTTCCACGATAACAAGGTGTGGCTGAAGAAAGCCTGACAGGAGTTTCCATGACTTGGTCCACCGCTGTTCCAGTATCGCAGGTCGATGACGAAGCGCGCGTGAAGCTCATCGAAAAGCAGACAGTTTGGAAAAACTTCATCCACCTGCAGACAATGATTTTCGAACAGCAGGCACGCGATGGGCGCACGTTCCGCATTCATCGCGAGGTCCACGACCACGGCGTCGCAGCCGCCATCCTGCTTTTCGATCCAAAACGGGAGGAAGTGGTGCTGGTGCGCCAGTTCCGCCCAGGCGCCTATGCGAACGGCGATCCAAGCTTCATGCTGGAAATTCCCGCCGGGCTGACGGATGGTGATCAGCCAGATGAGGCCATTCGCCGCGAATCCATGGAAGAGACGGGTTATGCCGTCAGCGCGCCGAGCTATCTCTTCGATACCTATGCAAGCCCCGGCACATTGACCGAAAAGGTCAGCCTTTTCTACGCCCGCGTCAATCTGGACGAGAAGGCGGGAGAGGGTGGCGGTCTCGAAAACGAGGGGGAGGACATTGAAGTTCTGACCGTGTCCCTCGACGTCGCCTACGGCATGATCGCAACCGGTGAGATCACCGACTCCAAGACAATCATCATGCTGCAATGGGCGATGCTCAACCGAGCGAGCTTGTAAGCTGGCCTTGCCTTCGCCTAACGCTGAAACGATGCGCGGTAAGCGCGCGGCGACATGCCGCGCAGACGGCGGAACTGCCGGTTGAAGTTGGCAAGCGACGCATAGCCTACTTCTGCCGCGATGAATTGAATGGGCTGGTTCGTCGCCGAAAGTCGCGAGCAGGCTTCGCCGATCCGCAGGCCGATCAGATACTCCGAAACACTGAGCTGCGTGTGCTTGCGAAAGAGCCGATGGAGGCCTGAAACGCTGAGCGCGGCGATCTCGGCGAGATCTTCCATGCGCAATGGCTGTTGATAGGAATGATGCAGGTGCTGCAACACGCGATCGATCCGCTCGCGACTGGCCTCAGCCTGCGGCGGCGCGGTTGCTGAAAGTGGTTGCGCCTCGAGTACCGAGATGCGCAGCAGAATGTCGAGCAGGCCGAAGAGGCTCTGGGCTGGTGGCCTGGAATAAATGGATTGGAAATCCGCCGCCAGCGACAGGCCGATGGACGGATCGAAAGCAAGACCACCGCCAGCGCGGTCGATCAGGCGGCGGACGGGGCGCAACTCCACCGTTTCGGTCGTCAACTGCTCAATCCATGCACGGCTGAACCAGAAGACGAGTGCGCTATGCGGTTCGCCTTCCCGAATTTTATCCCGGGATGCCCATGTGTGCGGCAGGTTCGGTCCGATGAGAACGAGATCGCCATCGTCGTAGCGATCCACATGGTCGCCGATAAAGCGTTGGCCGCGGGAGTTCAGTGTCAGTGTGAGTTCGAATTCAGGATGGTGATGCCACTCGAATGGAATGCCGTCTTCAAGACGCCTGTTCAGCCTGCTCCAGGATGAACCGGGCGGCAAGGGCAGGTGTTCAAGATAAGGCCGCATCGCGCACTCACCAAGTTGGAGACGCCAGAATAGTATCAAAATTGGCCCGTCTTCGACAACACAAATAGCTCGCATCGCTTATTCTGCATCCATCGCCTGTTGTTCAGGGAGATTTCGATGGGAGAGGAACATGCAAGCTAACGCAGCACTGAAACGCGACAGCCATCCGACGACCACTGCCACAACGCAGCTTAAGGATATCCACAAAACCTTGCCGCTGCGGGTTTTATCGCAGGCCGATTGGGAGCATTGGATTACCAAGGGCTATATCATTGTCCGCCAGGCGGTGCCTGCGGCCAATGTCGAGCGGCTTGTCGATCTGCTTTGGCGCTTTGACGAGAAGGATCCGAAAGATCCTTCCACCTGGTACGCGCCGCAGCGGCGCGAACACAAGATGAAGGAGCTCAACAATACCGGCATGCTGGAGATCTATAACCATCAGTATCTCTGGGATAACCGCATGGAGCAGCGCGTCTATGATATTTTCGTCGATATCTGGGATAGGGAAGACCTGTGGGTGACGATTGACCGTGCCAATCTCAACCCACCCAAAAAAGTGAAGGGTAATCCGAACGGCTTCATCCACTGGGATGTCGATACGTCCATCCGGCCCTTGCCGATTGGCGTACAAGGTGTGCTCAGTCTCCAGAAGCAGGACGGCGATGTCGGGGGCTTCCAATGCGTCCCGTATCTTTTCGAGCATTTTGACGAGTGGGTGGAGACACAGCCTGAGGATCGTGACCCGATGCATCCGGACATGACCGGTCTTTCGATCGTCAATATCGACATGGAGCCGGGAGATCTAATGCTCTTCAACTCGCTTCTGGCGCACGGCGTTAGACCCAATCACTCCGATGATCGGGTGCGCATGGCGCAATACATCTCCATGCATCCTGCCGAGTTCGATAACGAGACGGAACGACTGGAGCGCATTCGGCTGTGGAAAGAGCGCGATCACCCGCGCCGCGATGCATTTCCCGGGGATCCGCGCGAGTGGGAAAAGCACAATGCGCAGACGGCAAAACTTAACCCGCTGGGTGAAAAGCTGCTTGGGTTGCAGCGCTGGTGAGGATGCTGTGGGGTCGTCTTCCATATGGGATGGCGACCCGGTCATCACGACTTTTGGCTAACATCCGCCGTTAGACGGAGATGAGCGTCTGGAGTTCGGAACTGCTGTCTGTACTCCGGACGACCTTCCCGCCTTCCATCCGCACTTTACCTTCAGCCAGCAAGCGCAGTGACAGCGGATAAAGCTTGTGCTCAACCGTCAGAACGCGGGCGGCGAGGCTCTCAGCCGTGTCGCCAGCCGTTACCGGCACGGCGGCCTGGCCGATAACCGGTCCCTCATCCATGCCCTCTGTTACGAAATGCACTGTACAGCCGGTGATTTTCGTGCCGCTGTCGATGGCGCGTTGATGCGTGTGGAGGCCCGGAAAGAGCGGCAGGAGCGAGGGATGGATATTGATGATCCGTCCCTCATAAGGCGCAATAAACGCGCCCGAGATCAGACGCATATAGCCGGCAAGGCAGATGATGTCAGGCGCAAGCTCGCCGAGCGCTGCCAGGATTGCAGCTTCATGCTCGCTCTTGCTCGCATAATTCTTGCGCTCGAAGACCAGCGTCGGAATGCCAAAGCCTTGCGCCTTGGCAAGGCCGCCTGCCGTCGGCTTGTCGGAGATGACGCAGGTGATTTCGGCCGGAAAATCCGGGTCACGGCAGGCTTGTGCCAGCGCTACCATGTTGGAGCCGCTGCCGGAAATGAAGACGACGACACGCTTGCGGGGAGCGCTGACGCTCATAGCGCGAGCGTACCCTTGTAGATCGTGCCATGCGCGCCCTCTTCACGGGCAACCATGCGCCCAAGCGGGAAGACGGTCTCGCCTTGCGCCGTCAAGGCGTCCGTCACCGTCTTGGCATTCTCGGCGGAAACGACGACGATCATGCCGACGCCGCAGTTGAAGGTGCGCAGCATTTCATTCGCCGCAACGCCGCCGGTCTTGGCGAGCCACGAGAAGACGGCAGGTACTTTAATGGATTCGAGATCGATCTCTGCGGCGAGATGCTTAGGCAGCACCCGCGGAATGTTTTCTGGAAAACCGCCGCCGGTGATGTGGGCGAGCGCCTTCAGCGCGCCCGTCTCGCGGATCGCCTTTAGAAGCGGCTTCACATAGATGCGGGTTGGCGTGAGCAGCGCTTCGCCGAGCTTCTTACCTTCGGCGAAAGGAGCGGGCGCATCCCAGCCGAGGCCGGAGAGCGACACGATCTTGCGCACCAGCGAGAAGCCGTTGGAGTGAACGCCCGATGACGAAAGGCCGAGGATCACGTCGCCTTCAGCAATGTCGCCTGCCGGCAGAAGCTTTCCGCGTTCGGCAGCGCCGACTGCAAAGCCCGCGAGATCATAGTCTCCATCGGAATACATGCCTGGCATTTCAGCCGTCTCCCCGCCGATCAGCGCACAACCGGATTCCAGGCAACCTGCGGCGATGCCGTTGACAATCGCTGCACCCTGATCCGGATCGAGCTTTCCGGTGGCAAAATAGTCTAGGAAGAAGAGCGGCTCTGCACCCTGAACGACAAGATCGTTGACGCACATGGCGACGAGATCAATGCCGACGGTGTCGTGGAAATTCGCGTCGATCGCAATTTTTAGCTTGGTGCCGACGCCATCATTGGCGGCAACCAGAACCGGGTCGGTGAAGCCCGCAGCTTTGAGATCGAACAGGCCGCCGAAACCGCCGATTTCGCCATCTGCACCTGGGCGGCGAGTGGAGCGGACGGCCGGCTTGATCTTCTCGACCATCAGGTTTCCGGCATCGATATCGACGCCTGCATCGCTGTAGGTAAGACCGTTCTTGCCTGACTGGCTCATGGCTCTCGTCTCCGCTGGTTTTGTTGGGCTCGCCATTCGCATGAGACGGGTGTCGATGCAAGCATAAGAGCGCTGCAGCCAATGTTTTTCGCGCCTTTTTGCCCGCGTCGAGGCCTTGAGCAATGCGCTGTTGAGGTGTCTGACCACCTGTCGTCACCCTTGACCTCTCCCCTCGGGGCATCCTATCTCGTTGCAGTGCGTTATGAGGCGTCACGTGCCGCGAAGGAAAATGAGATGCAGCCACAGATCAGAGGCATCAATCTAAGACGCCAGATATTCTTCTGGCTGGGTGCGCTTGTCGTTTTCGTCGTCTTCCTGATGGTGTTCAGCTCCATTTTGCTGCCCTTCGTTGCGGGCATGGCGCTTGCTTACTTCCTGGATCCGGTCGCCGACTGGTTGGAGCGTCGCGGTTTGAGCCGGATGATGGCGAGCGTATTCATCCTCATCTCCTTCGTGCTCCTCTTCGCGCTGTCATTGATCATCATCATTCCGTTGATCGCCGCACAGGCGTCGGACTTCATCAGTCGGATCCCATCCTACATCTCCGCGCTCCAAAACCTGATTGCCGGTGCCGATACCAATCTGCTTCCGTCCTGGGTCAGCGCTCAGATCGACACCGTCAAGGAAAACTTCTCCAAGCTTTTGACGGAAGGTGCGGGTTTTATCGGCACCTTGCTGACCCAGATCTGGAACTCGGGCAAGTCGCTGGTCGACGTTATTTCGTTGCTCGTCGTCACCCCCGTCGTCGCCTTCTATCTGCTGCTCGACTGGGACCGAATGATCGACAAGGTCGACAGCTGGGTACCGCGCGATCATGTTGCAACGGTGCGTCAAATCGCCCGTGACATGGATGCGACCATTGCCGGCTTTATCCGGGGCCAAGGCTCGCTCTGCATCATTCTCGGCGTCTATTACGCCGTTGGCCTCTCGCTTGTCGGCCTGAACTTCGGTCTCCTGATCGGCATGTTTGCCGGCGCCATCAGCTTCATTCCCTATATTGGCTCGATGGTGGGGCTGGTTCTTGCCGTTGGCGTGGCGCTTGTTCAGTTCTGGCCGGATTATATCTATGTCATCCTGACGCTGGCAGTATTCTTCTCGGGCCAGTTCATCGAGGGCAATATTCTTCAGCCGAAGTTGGTCGGCAGCAGCGTCGGTCTGCATCCGGTGTGGTTGATGTTTGCGCTCTTTGCTTTCGGCGCGCTGTTCGGCTTTGTCGGCCTGTTGGTGGCTGTGCCGGCAGCGGCCGCGGTTGGCGTTCTGGTTCGCTTTGCCTTGTCTCGATATCTGGAAAGCGATCTCTATCATGGACGCGCGGCCAATCTGCCTTGGCAACCCGATATCGTGCCTTCGCCGAAGATCGATGCGCAGATCGATTCCAGAGCCGATTGATGAACGAAAGTGATAAGCCCGGCCCGTTCCGGCCCAAAGCCGAACAGTTGCCGCTGGCCTTCTCTCATAGTAGCGCCACCGGTCGCGAGGATTTGCTGGTCGCCGCTCCATTGGATGCGGCCGTCAGTATCGTCGATGAATGGCCGAAATGGCCGTCTCCGGTCGTCATTCTTGCCGGCCCTCCAGGGTCTGGAAAATCGCATCTTGCTGCGATCTGGAAGAACACCAGCGGTGCCGTGGCGATCAATCCTCAACCGGGATCGGATGCCGCACGCGCTGCCGAGAAGGCGCCCGTCCTGCTTGAAGATGCCGATCGTGTCGGCTTCGACGACACCGAGCTTTTCCACGTCATCAACAGCGTGCGGGAAAACGGAACGTCGCTTTTGATCACGACACGGCATTGGCCGGCTACCTGGCCCGTCAAGCTGCCGGATCTGCGCTCACGCCTGAAAGCGGCGACTGTGGTGGAGATCGGCGAGCCGGACGAGAACCTTTTGGCGCAAGTGCTGATGAAACTCTTCGCCGACCGTCAGCTTTACATGGATGACAAACTCGTCAGCTATATCGTGGCGCGAATGGAGCGGTCGCTGGATACGGCGCAGATCATCGTGGAGCGGCTGGATCGACTGGCGCTTTCTCGTGGCACGCGCATCAGCCGGTCGTTGGCGGCAGAAGTTCTGAACGAATTGGGTGCCGCTTCACAGGACGATTGACTGTCATAGTTCCGTCGTCAAACTGTTATACGGGCATGGAAACTGGACAAAGGGTGGGCGACTTGATGGATTCGGCGGTGCAGGAAGAGTTGGAAGGCGGTCAGTCGGCACAGGCAACGGAGGTTGAAAATCTCTGGGAGAGCCCCACTCGATTTGTGAACCGCGAATTCTCCTGGCTGCAGTTCAACCGCCGTGTTCTGGAAGAAACGCTGAACCCCGCGCATCCGCTTCTGGAAAGACTGCGCTTCCTTTCCATTTCCGCCGCCAACCTCGATGAATTCTTCATGGTGCGCGTCGCCGGCCTCGAAGGCCAGGTGCGCCAGTCGGTGACCATGAAAACCCCGGACGGAAAGACGCCGGCCGAGCAGCTTGAAGACATCCTGAAGGAAATCGACAATCTGCAGATGGAGCAGCAGGCCTCGCTTGCCGTCCTGCAGCAGTACCTCGCCAAGGAAGATATCTATATCGTTCGCCCCGGCGCGCTTTCGGACGAAGACCGCACCTGGCTTGAGAACGAGTTCGAGGAGCGAATTTTCCCGGTTCTGACGCCGCTCTCCATCGATCCGGCGCACCCGTTCCCCTTCATCCCAAATCTCGGCTTCTCGATGGGTCTGCAGCTTGACAGCGTCAATGGCCGCGAGCCGATGACGGCGCTCTTGCGTCTGCCGACCGCACTCGACCGCTTCATCCGCTTGCCCGACGACAAGACAGCGATCCGATACATCACGCTGGAAGATACGGTCGGTCTTTTCATCCACAGGCTTTACCCTGGATATACCGTTCGTGGCTTCGGCACCTTCCGCATTATTCGTGACAGCGATATCGAGCTGGAAGAAGAGGCTGAAGATCTGGTGCGCTACTTTGAAAGCGCGCTGAAACGCCGTCGTCGCGGTTCGGTGATCCGTATCGAGACCGACAGTGAAATGCCGCATTCCTTGCGCCAGTTCGTGGTCCACGAACTCGACGTGCCGGAAAATCGTGTGGCGGTTCTGCCTGGTCTTCTGGCGCTGAACACCATCTCTGAGCTTGCCAAGGCCCCGAGAGAAGACCTCAAGTTCGAAGCCTATAATGCCCGCTTCCCGGAGCGTGTTCGTGAACATATGGGCGACTGCCTTGCCGCTATCCGCGAAAAGGACATGGTGGTTCACCACCCTTACGAAAGCTTCGACGTTGTCGTGCAGTTCCTGCTGCAGGCCGCGCGCGATCCGGACGTTCTGGCAATCAAGCAGACGCTTTACCGTACCTCCAATGACAGCCCGATCGTTCGTGCGCTGATCGACGCTGCCGAACTCGGAAAGTCGGTGACGGCACTCGTGGAATTGAAGGCGCGCTTCGACGAAGAGGCCAATATCCGCTGGGCGCGCGATCTGGAGCGTGCGGGCGTGCAGGTCGTGTTCGGCTTCATCGAGCTCAAGACCCACGCGAAGATGTCGATGGTTGTGCGCCGTGAAGATGGCAAGCTGCGCACCTATTGCCACCTCGGCACCGGCAACTACCACCCTGTTACGGCGAAGATCTATACCGACCTGTCGTTCTTCACCTGCAATCCGAAGATTGCCCATGACATGGCCAATATCTTCAACTTCATCACCGGTTATGGCGAGCCGGAAGAAGGCATGAAGCTGGCGGTCTCGCCCTATACGCTGCGCCCGCGCATCCTCAAGCACATCAACGACGAAATCGAGCACGCCAAGAATGGTGCGCCGGCTGCCATCTGGATGAAGATGAATTCTCTGGTCGATCCGGAGATCATCGACGCGCTCTACCGCGCCAGTGCGGCAGGCGTGGAAATCGATCTCGTGGTACGCGGCATTTGCTGCCTTCGCCCGCAGGTGCCGGGTCTATCGGACAATATTCGCGTCAAATCGATCGTCGGCCGCTTTCTGGAACACAGCCGCATCTTCTGCTTCGGCAATGGTCACGGCCTGCCATCGGACAAGGCGCTGGTCTATATCGGCTCCGCCGACATGATGCCGCGAAACCTCGATCGTCGCGTCGAGACCCTCGTTCCGCTCGTCAATCCAACTGTGCATGAGCAGGTTCTTTCACAGATCATGCTCGGCAATCTCATTGACAACCAGCAAAGCTACGAGATACTTCCCGACGGAACGTCCAGGCGTATCGAGGTGCGCAAGGGCGAGGAACCGTTCAACGCGCAGCACTATTTCATGACCAATCCCAGCCTGTCCGGACGTGGTGAAGCTTTGAAATCCAGTGCGCCAAAACTGATTGCCGGGTTGATCTCTTCCCGCAAGAAACAGGCTGAATGACACGATCAGAAGCACAGGGGCGGCTCGTCGGCCATGCTCCCGTTTCCGTCATCGATATCGGTTCGAACTCGGTTCGCCTTGTCGTTTATGAAGGCCTATCTCGCGCGCCTGTGGTGCTGTTCAACGAAAAGGTTCTCTGTGGCCTTGGCAAAGGCTTGGCCCTGACCGGACGTATGGACGACGAAGGGGTGCGGCGAGCGCTGATGACGCTGCGCCGTTTCCGCGCACTGTCCGATCAGGCACAGGCGACCCAGGTGCACGTCCTGGCCACAGCAGCGGCCCGAGAAGCGGAAAACGGACCCGACTTCATTCGCGATGCGGAAGCCATTCTCGGTTGCGAGATCGAAGTTCTTTCCGGCGAGCGCGAGGCACTTTACTCGGCCTATGGCGTCATCAGCGGATTTTACGATCCCGATGGCATTGCCGGCGACTTGGGCGGCGGATCGCTCGAATTGATCGACATCAAGGGAAATATCTGCGGCCAGGGGATCACGCTGCCGCTCGGCGGTTTGAGGCTCTCCGAACAGGCAGGTGGCTCTCTCGAAAAGGCGACGGCTTTTGCCAAAAAGCAGGTCAAGAAGAGTGGCGATTTGCTGGCGGCCGGCGAAGGCCGGACCTTCTATGCCGTCGGTGGCACCTGGCGCAACATCGCCAAGCTGCATATGGAGATCACCCATTATCCCCTGCATATGATGCAGGGCTATGAGCTTCCGCTTCAGGAAATGTTGAACTTCTTGAATGAGGTCATCGCCTCCAAGGACAGCAAGGACCCGGCCTGGCAGGCCGTTTCCAAGAACCGCCGCTCGCTTCTGCCCTTTGGTGCGATCGCGATGCGTGAGGTTTTGGAGGTCATGAGGCCAGCGAAGATTGCCTTTTCGGCACAAGGTGTGCGTGAAGGTTATCTCTATTCGCTTCTCTCCGAGACTGATCAAGCTGCCGATCCACTGCTTGTCGCGGCCGATGAACTGGCGGTTTTGCGCGCCCGTTCGCCTGAGCACGCGCGCGAACTGGCGGATTGGACCGGTAGAACCGTGCCGGTTTTCGGCATCGATGAAACCGAAGAAGAAGGCCGATACCGGCAAGCAGCTTGCCTGCTCGCAGATATCAGCTGGCGCGCTCATCCAGATTACCGTGGGCTTCAGGCGCTGAACGTCATTGCCCATTCATCCTTCGTGTCGATCACCCATCCAGGGCGGGCTTTCATTGCGCTTGCCAATTACTATCGCTTCGAAGGCCTGAACGATAACGGCACGACGCAGTCGCTTGCCGACATGGCCGGTCCTCGCCTGCTAGAGCTTGCCAAGCTGCTGGGCGGATTACTGCGTGTCGTCTACCTGTTCTCGGCCTCCATGCCCGGTGTGGTCGATCATCTGCGGTTTCGAAAGTCTGACAACCCGGATCTCGATCTGGAATTCGTCGTGCCGCACGACTATTGCGATTTCGCTGGTGAGCGTCTTGAGGGCCGTCTTCAGCAACTGGGGAAGCTTACGGGTAAGCGGCTGGCATTCGTTTTCGAGTAATGTCAGCGTAGCGCACGGGCCCCTCTATTGATTGATATTCTGCGGAGCTTGGCATGTCCGTCACGCGATAGACATGCCATGTTCTCATCGCAAAGCTTCCATTGCGCTCGTTCTAAGCGCGGGTCCGTCATTTTCTTGACCTTTGGCCGCTGTTAGTCGGCCAATATCCGCGAAATCGCACATTGTGGACGGGTTGGGTTTGTTTCGGCTTTTGTGGACGCGAAAATCATGTGTTGCCTCTTGGTCAAAGCCCCTATTGCTGTCTTTTTGGCCCGCCTGATGGTTCCCGTGGCGGCGCTACCGCTTTTGCATTATAATTCTCATCGCAAGGCAACATGACTTCACTATTGAAGCCACTCTCAGTTCGGGGGCGTGTGACGATATGACGAAGACCAAGATGATTATGTGCCACGTCTGCGAAGGTTGGTTTCCAGCGGGATCGACGGTTTGTTCTCACTGTGGAACGCCTGTTCAAACAGCCGGGGAGGCTTACGCGGGGAACCTGCGTATTACACTCATTTTCGCAGCAATTGTTTCTGCAACGGCCATCCTATATTCTTTCATCTTCCGATGATCGCAAGGGCGATATCGCATCGTTGCAACCCTTGCTGACACGCCGGACTACGCGGATGCCTCGGCTATCCCGCGGCTCCAGCATGAGCGTGACGACGTCCGTCAAACTGCGCGGATCGATCGGATTATCTGGAGTTCGCGTTTTCGCGTCCATCACCGTCTTGTCACCCACCTGGTGGCTGGCACCTTCATCCTGTGCGGAGATGCGGAGCATGTCCACAGTCCAGGGGGCAGGGAACGAACCTTGGAATTCGCGATGCGGTCTCTCTGGTGGGGGCACCAAAGTGTGCATAGGCTAAGGCTCTAGGACGTCTTGATGAATGGGCCGGCAGCTCGCGTAATGCCGCAAAGGTGTGAACGGCATAACTTACCGCATGACACGTGCTGCCACATTCCGTTCCCTTCCAGCCAGAACAATACGCAATACCACGTTAGGCGTTTCCGGCTCTATGCTGACGGCGCGGAAGCCTGTCGCGCGCAGGATCGCAGGGATGGAGGGATGAGGCGCGCAGGTCATCGATCATCGCGGAGTGCTCATTTGCGCCTTGAGAGCCCCAACGCCACCCGGTGGTTGTTGACCACCACCTGGTGGCGTTGGATGTTTTGTGATCTGCCAGCGCGTCACTTTGCGTCAAGCAGATCTTTCACGTCGAGGATGACGAACTCGTTGTCGTCTGCCTTGTCCAGTGCCCGACCGGCCGAGAAGGGCAGGTTGTTGTCGTTGCCGACGATGATATGGCTGGCATCGACACGATCGACATTTTCGATCGTCACGAACGGCATGGTGTAGATGCCGTTTTCAGAACCCTGGCTCGCCTTTTTGTCTGGATCGGCGATATTCATCAGATCGATATAGCCGATCTTGCGGGCGACCTTGCCGACATTGGCGTCGCTGAACTCGATCTTGTAGATGCGCTTCAACTTGGCAGGTGCTGCAAAGCAGTTCGGCTCCGGCTTCTTGGGATCGGCGCAGGCCTTGTCAGACGTGCCGGCGCCATTGTCACGCTCGATCACCAGTGCGGTGCTGTCGTCCAGCATATTGAAGTCGCCGATCGCTTCTCCGCCTTCAGCGAGAGGATAGAGCCAGGTGCGACCCGTCCATGCCTTGGAGGCAACATCGAGTTCGATGATGCGCAGACCCGTTGCGCCGTCTTGCGTCTTTTCGACCTGACCATCTGCTGTGTAGAGAGGGCCCTCCAGCAGACCGTAAAGCTTCGTGCCATCCTTGGAGAGCGCCATGCCCTCAAAGCCACCGGAGCGCTTCAGGTTGAAGGCAGGCAGCTTCTGCGTAGGATTGCCGGGAAGCGTAAGCATCGGGTTATCCGGAGACTTGACGTCGATGTCGCCGGCTTTGGTCGCAATGACATCCGTCAGCTTGCCGTCGCGGGTGAACTTCAGAATGTAGGGGCCGAATTCTTCGCCGACCCAGAAACCGTCAGCGACCGGCTGGATGGACTCTACATCGAAATCCGCACCGGTCAGATAGCGCTTGTCCGATCCTTCCATGACGATCGGGAAGGGAGCCTTCTTGTCGGGATCGGACAGAAAGACCGTCTCGAGCGCATTCACATTGCCGGCATCCCAGTCAAACTTCAGATGGTGAAGCATCAGCATCGCATCGCTGGAATTCAACTTCGAGCCGAAGCCGTTGTCGGATAGGCTCCAGTAGGTCCCGTCTTCCATCGCCTTGATGCCGGAGAAGCCTTGCATCGCCTGGCCGTTAAACGGCATGGAGAGGCCGGTCGGTCGAACGCCATCCTTACCCGGCACGGTGCCGATGCCGTCCGCACGCTTGCGGTCCGCCGTGGTGAACTTGCCTGCACTTTTCAAAAAGTCCGGGGCGTCGGTCGGTGCGGGGATGATGGTGTTGGCTGGCAGAACGGCCTGCGACACGAGCTTTGCCGGAAATTCTTTCTCAGCGGCAACCGCATGAAGGGTGCCGAGCGAGAGGAAAACAGCTGAAGAAAGCAGGATTTTTTTCATGGAGCGTACCTGTCTGTTGCATAGAGCGCCTTGCGTTTTTCAGGACGCAAAAAGGACGCTCTAACTTTTTGAATCTACGCATCGTGCTTTCCGAAAATCGATTCCGATTTTCGGGCCGATGCTGTAGAGGAGCAACGGACCGATAGGCGGGCTTTGTGACAGGCGCACGAAACCGCTTTGAAGCTTTGATGACGATGTTCTTTTATAAGGCCGGCTGGCGGCTGAGCGCGCAGACACCGAGGGTCTGACCACGACCTTTGACTGCGTGTTCACCGAGATATTCGCTTCTGATACCCTTGGGGAGCAAAAGTTGATGGGCAAGATCGGACGATATCAGGATCGGGTGTCCAAGCATCTTGCTGAGCGATTCCAACCGCGCTGTCGTGTTCACCGTGTCGCCAAAATAGGTGATCTTGTGATGGTCCACGCCAATTTCCGCGGTAATCACCGGTCCGCCATGGATGGCGAAGCGGAGTTTTGGAACCGTACCGAAATTGGCGATCCAGGTCGCGCGTGTGCTTTCGATTTGCGACAGGATATCGAAGACGCAGTTGATGCAGGCCGCACGACGGATCGCAAGATGATAGGGCCAGGTGATGATTGCCGCGTCGCCGATATAGTCGTCTATGACACCGCCATGTTTCCTGACCGGAGCGGCATAGGCGGAGAAAAGCTCTCCTAGAAACTCCTGTGCCTTGAGGTCTCCATGGGTTTCGGCGAAGGAGGTGGAACCGACGAGATCGATGAAGAGAAAGACGCGTTCTTCGCTGACCGGCCTGCGATAGCGTCCCAGGATCAGGTCTATGAAGATGTCGCGTCCCAGGAGCTCGCGCACACGCATGATGAAGACGATGATGGCGCAGACACCCAGCGTAAACACCATCGTCTGCATTTCCGCATGCACGGCGCGCGCCCAGCTTGTGGGAAGAACGCCGGTCGCCCACAGAATGGTGCCGCCGAGACCGAATCCACAAAAGACGAGGATGACATACACGACCATTCCGACCGCAATATAAGCGGGAGTCGGCAGCATGCTGATCTTTTTGGAAAGGCCCGGGAGAATATGGCCACGTTCGAAGGCGAGAATCGGCGCGCAGGCGAACAGGGCGTAGGTTGCCCCAATAAATGCACCGCCGCCATATTCGAGGAATGCATAGACCACGCCGCTTCCGGCAACCGCCAGAAACAGCACGACATAGTCCAGCATCGCCAGAATTTTTCTCATCGTCTGCCCTTAAAAGAGGGGTGGGGTGCCACTTCCTCCCAAGTGAGCAGGTCGATTCCTCCGGTGCGGGATCATAATGCGGATCAGGTGCCGCCAAAAGAGATGTTTAAGCAATCTCTCAGGAAGAGCTGCAGTTGTGGCAGTTTTGCAAGAGGCCGGCTTGTGCCGACGAGTTATGCAGTGCCCGGATCCTGAGTGGGCATCTCCACGGCCTCAACCTTCTTGCCGGCAAAGCGCAGCGCGACCTCTCCGCGGATGAGCTTCAAGGCAGGCTCACCGAAAAGTTCACGCCGCCAGCCGGATAGCGCCTGAACCTCGGCCTTCTCGCCTTCGGACGCGATCTTGTCGAGATCGTCGCTGTTGGCGATCACCTTGGCGGCGACGCCGTGCTTGTCCGCCGTCAGCTTCAAGAGCACTTTCAACAATTCTACCGCGGCGCCAGAGCCTTCCGGAGAATGGCTGTGGCGCGGAGCCTGCGGCATGTCCGCCTTGGGGAGGGCGAGCGCTGCATTGACAGTCTCGATGATGGCTGTGCCAGAGGTAGAGCGTTCCCAACCCTTTGGGATGGTGCGCAGGCGCGACAGCGCCTCTGCGTCCTTCGGCTGCTGCTGCGCAATTTCAAAAATTGCATCGTCCTTCAGCACGCGGGAGCGGGGAACGTTGCGCGAGCGCGCCTCGCGCTCTCTCCAGGCCGCGACGAATTTCAGAATGGCAAGCTCGGTCGGCTTGCGCAGACGCGACTTCAGTCGCAGCCATGCATCGTCGGGATGCATGTCATAGGTTTCGCGCGCTTCGAGAATATCCATCTCTTCCTTGAGCCAGGAGGAACGGCCTTCACGCTCCAGCTGCGCCTTGAGCGCCAGATAGACATCGCGCAGATGGGTTACGTCGGCCAACGCGTAGTCCAGCTGCTTTTCCGAAAGCGGACGGCGGCTCCAATCGGTGAAGCGCGATGATTTGTCGATCTGGACGTTCTTGGTTTTTTGCACCAGCTGGTCGTAGGAAATCGAATCGCCGAAACCGCAGACCATGGCCGCGACCTGGGTATCGAAGATCGGATGCGGGATGAGACCGCCGAGATGATAGATGATCTCGATGTCCTGACGGGCGGCGTGGAAGACCTTCACGACATTCGCATCTGCCATCAGTTCGAAGAGCGGCGTCAGATCGATCCCCTTCGCCATCGGGTCTACCAGCACTTCAAGCGTAGGGCTCGCCATCTGCACGAGACAGAGCTGCGGCCAGAAGGTGGTTTCGCGCAGAAACTCTGTATCGATGGTGACGAATTCCGATTTCGCCAGCTCCCTGCAGGCGTCGGCGAGTGCTGCTGTCGTTTCAATCATTACGTTCGGCCAGTCCTGGAAAACACTCCGTCTTACTTTCCCTTTGGGGCCCGCATGTCAATATGAGAGGCGGCTTTACTTCGCGCTTTGCCCTGCCAATCGTCCATCTTCACCCGTATTTTGTCCCTGATCAGGCTCTCCGTGGCGTTTCTAAGGACAATCTACTGCGGCAGCGAAGCCGCGCGCGTGGCGCTTTTCCTTGACAAATCGATTCAGCCATGCGCTTTTCCGCCAAATTTCGAAAGTCGGCCGCAGAGGCCATGACACCCTTCTTCAGGATACCATCATGCATCGCTACCGCAGCCACACCTGTGCCGCTCTTCGCAAGTCTCATGTCGGCGAGACCGTTCGTCTTTCCGGTTGGGTGCATCGCGTTCGAGACCATGGCGGCGTTCTCTTCATCGACCTTCGCGACCATTACGGCATCACTCAGGTGGTTGCCGATCCGGACAGCCCGGCTTTCAAGGCGGCTGAAACGGTGCGCGGCGAGTGGGTGATCCGTATCGACGGCACGGTGAAGGCGCGTTCGGAAGACACCGTCAACAAGGGCATGGCAACCGGCGAGATCGAACTCTACGCGCAAGAGATCGAAGTCCTGGGTGTTGCCAAGGAATTGCCGCTGCCAGTCTTCGGTGAGCCGGATTATCCGGAAGACGTTCGTCTGAAGTATCGCTTCCTCGATCTTCGCCGCGAGACGCTGCACAAGAACATCGTCAAGCGCACGCAGATCATCTCCGCCATGCGCAACGGCATGGCCGAGGCTGGCTTTGCCGAGTATACGACGCCGATCCTGACGGCATCTTCGCCGGAAGGCGCGCGCGACTTCCTCGTGCCGAGCCGTATTCACGAAGGCAAATTCTTCGCCCTGCCGCAGGCGCCGCAGCAGTACAAGCAGCTTCTGATGGTTGCCGGTTTCGACCGGTACTTCCAGATTGCGCCCTGCTTCCGCGATGAAGACCCACGTGCCGACCGCCTTCCAGGCGAGTTCTACCAGCTCGACGTGGAAATGAGCTTCGTGACCCAGGAAGACGTCTGGGCAACCATGGAGCCGATGATGACATCGGTTCTGGAGCAGTTTGCCGAAGGCAAGCCGGTCACGAAAGAATGGCCGCGTATTCCTTACGACGAAGCGATCCGCAAATACGGCTCCGACAAGCCGGACCTGCGCAACCCGATCGTCATGCAGGCGGTAACCGAGCATTTCGCCGGTTCCGGCTTCAAGGTCTTCGCAAACATGATCGCGTCGAACCCAAAGGTCGAAGTTTGGGCAATCCCGGCCAAGACCGGCGGCAGCCGCGCTTTCTGCGACCGCATGAATGCCTGGGCGCAGGGCCAGGGCCAGCCTGGCCTCGGCTATATCTTCTGGAAGGAAGAGGACGGCAAGATCGCAGGCTCCGGTCCGCTCGCCAAGAACATCGGCGAGGAGCGCACCGAGGCGCTTCGCACGCAGCTTGGCCTGGAAGCCGGGGATGCCTGCTTCTTCGTGGCTGGTGATCCTGCCAAGTTCTACAAGTTTGCCGGTGAGGCCCGCACCCGCGCTGGCGAGGAATTGAACCTCGTCGATCGCGACCGCTTCGAGCTGTGCTGGATCGTCGATTTCCCCTTCTTCGAATACAACGAGGAAGACAAGAAGATCGATTTTGCCCACAACCCCTTCTCCATGCCGCAGGGCGGTATGGAAGCGCTGGACGGTCATGATCCGCTGTCGATCAAGGCTTACCAGTATGACGCCGTCTGCAACGGCTTCGAGATCGCTTCCGGTTCCATCCGTAACCAGTCGCCGGAGCTTATGGTCAAGGCGTTCGAAAAGGTCGGTTTGTCGCAGAGCGACGTGGAAGAGCGTTTCGGCGGTCTCTACCGTGCCTTCCAGTACGGCGCGCCTCCGCATGGCGGTTGCGCCTTCGGTATCGACCGCGTGGTCATGCTGTTGGTCGGCGCGAAGAACCTGCGCGAAATCACGCTGTTCCCGATGAACCAGCAGGCGCAGGATCTTCTGATGAACGCGCCGTCGCCTGCAACGCCGACACAGCTTCGCGAACTGGCTCTGCGCGTCGTTCCGTCCAAGAAGGACTGATCGATGCTCAGGCTGATCGCCGAGCGTCTCCAGTCAGCTTTTACCCGTGCACTTGCGGCAGCCTTGGCTGCCGCTTTTGCGTTCTGGGCGTCGCGTCATCTGCTTGGCCATCAGCAGCCGGTTTTTGCTGCAATCAGCGCCCTGATCTGTCTGGCACCAGGCATACCAAGCCAGATTCGCCAAGGCATGGGTCTGATCGTCGGTGTCACCGTCGGCATTGTGGTCGGCGAACTGGCGCTCGTCATTCCGCCGGAACTTGCAGAGCTCAGGATGGCGTCAGCCACTTTCATCGCTATGATGATCGCGGTTGCCTTTGGTATGCCGCCGGTAGTGCCAATCCAGGCTGGCGCATCCGCGATGCTGGTGCTGTTAATGGGGCCACAGATTGCGGGTCTCGCGCGCTTTCTCGATGTGCTGATCGGTGCTTCAACAGGCCTTCTCGTGGCGTTCGTCTTCTTCCGAGAGCGGTTGAAGTTTTAAGGCGCTTTCGGCTTCAAACGACAAAAGCAGCGAAGGCGATCAACCTTCACTGTTTCATGTCGAACTGGCAGATTTCTATTAAGTGAGACTAGCTCAGGCCGAGCGTGCTGGCGGCATGGGCTTCAGCGTGTTCATCAGAGCGCCATAGGGCAGCAAAAGGACGAGACCCACCAGAACCTTGACCGACAGATCTCCGAGCGCCCAGGATATCCACCGCGGTGCCTCGGCTGAGAAGATACCGAGGATCGGCGCGTTCTCAATGGCGAAAGCATCGTTCGGACCGACGAAAGCGAAGCTTGCTGCAAAGGCGATCGAGAAGAACAAGGCGGTATCGAGAACCGAGCCGAGCATTGAACCCGCCAGCGGCGCGCGCCACCAGCTCTGGCGACGCAGACGATTGAAGACGGAGATGTCGAGCAATTGGCCAATCAAGTAGGCGGTGCCGGACGCAATCGCGATGCGCGGCAATGAGGTCCAGAAGGACAGCGTCACGCCGACGACAAAGCCTGCCAGCACGACGCGGCGCGCGACGGAGGGACCGAACTGCCGGTTGGTTAGATCCGTCACGAGAAATGCGACCGGATAGGTGAATGCACCCCAGGTCAGCAAATCGCCGAGATTGATGCCGAAGAGCGTACCGGACAGCGGATATTGAACGAGAATATTGGATGCGACGACGACGAGAGTCATCAGCAACACATAGATGAGCGTTTGGCGCAGGTAAGGCATTTTTTTATCCTGGGTGATGCCACCAGTTGGAGAAAACATATGCAGGCTGCAAGCGTCTCAGACGGCTATGCAGCCTTGCGTGAAAAGGGGGAAGAGCGGATGCCAAAGCACAAGGCTGCCCTCCACAAAATACAAAAGGCTTGAGCGGCAGAGCCATTCAAGCCTTTTGAAAAGGATAGACGTCTGAGCTGCGATTACGCGGCTTCAGCGGTCTTCTTTGCGATCTGGCGACGCAGCAGACGTGCGCGCATCGACAGATCGTTTTCGTCAGACTTCAGAAGGAAGGCATCGAGGCCACCACGATGTTCAACGGAGCGCAGAGCAGCTGCGGAAACGCGCAGACGGAAACGCTGGCCGAGAGAATCGGAAATCAGGGTCACCTGGCAGAGGTTCGGGAGGAACCGGCGCTTGGTTCTGTTGTTGGCGTGGCTGACGTTGTTGCCCGTCTGGACGCCCTTGCCGGTCAATTCGCATACACGGGACATGGGTACACCTATTCGTTGTCACTGTGCGGCTGTCAGTCTGCTCTCCGGCAAAATCCGGTTTGCAATCCAACAGCCGATGATTGGAAAGTTGCGGTTCTATAGTCAGACCCGTTGGTGCAGTCAAGCCGCTCGCGCCTTTTTGTGCGCGATTTCACCGGTTTTGCTGTGGCTTCCGCTTTTTTATTGCCACAAGTGGGCGTATATGATCGCCGCAGATGCGCGGCTTTCGGTGCCGTCGAGGTGATATCTCCATGATCGTCAATGCACAAAGACTTTTTGCCGCGGCCACGCTGGTGTTTTGCGGGCTTTCCCCGGCTGTTGCCGCCGAATCGCGCCATGACAGCGAGTATTCGATCGCGCTTGGACCATTGCCGATCGCGCGCGCCAACTTCTCGACCAAGATGAATGGCTCGACCTATTCGATTTCCGGCTCTTTCAGCTCTGCGGGCATCGCCAGCGTGCTCAAAGACATTTCCGGCAAGACAACCGTGTCCGGCGCCAAGCGCGGCAACCGCTTGCAAGCGAATGAATACTCGCTGGTCTACAAGGACGGTAAGCGGACGCGGACATACGACGTGCAGTATCGCAATGGCAACGTTACCTCCACCACCGTCAATCCCGCGCCAAAATCTCGGCCGGATAATTGGGTGGACGTGAGGGATCGCGATCTTCGTTCGGTGCTCGATCCGATCTCCGGGCTGATCTTCCCGGTCGGTGGGCGCATTTGCCCGAGCCGCTTGCCGATCTATGACGGTGAGTCGCGTCTTGATCTGGTGTTGAGCTCCAGCGGCACCAAGCCGTTCAAGACCAATGGCTTTGCCGGCGACGCTGTCGTCTGCAACATGCGCTACGTTCCGAAATCCGGCTTCCGAAAGGGCCGCAAGGATATCGAATATCTGAAGTCGATCTCCATGGAAGTGTGGTTTGCCAAGGCAAACACCATGGATGTTTATGCGCCGGTCTATGCGCGCATCCCGACAAAGGTCGGCCAAGTCTACATCACTGCGACCAAATATGGCGGCTGATCGCTTTTAAACAAAGGCTCCTTAACCCGGCTCCCAGCCGGGTTCCGCCATCACGAAACTGTCGAAGACGAAGCCCGGCGCTACCGTGCAGCCAACCAGCGTAAAGTCGCCGAGGCTTTCTGCCGCCTGCCACCAGCTCGCCGGAACGATTGCCTGCGGCTGCTCACCGTCCATTACCGCAGGGCCAAGCCGAACGGTCGAAACACTTTTGCCGTCTTCAGACAAATGGAGCGATAGCGGTGCTCCGGCGTAGTAGTGCCAGACCTCCACTGCGTCGACCACCTTGTGCCAGTGCGAGCGCTGACCCCTTTCGAGCAGATAGTAGATCGCCGTCGAGTGGCCGCGCTCTCCACCATTGGAATCGCGAAAGGTCTGGCGATAAAAGCCGCCTTCGGGATGTGGCTCAAGATTAAGTGCGGCGATAATGGCGGCAGCAGACTGTACGGCTGCCATCAGAACTTGTCCTTGCGGGCTCTGATCTCAGCAAAGACATCTTCGTCCGTCGCACTTTCCAAGCCAAGATGAGCGCGAATGCTGGAGTCAGCCACGCGCATATAGGGGTTGGTCTGCTTCTCGAGCGCGATGGTCGTGGGAATGGTGAAGCGGCCCTCGTTGCGCAGTGCTTCGACTTCGCTCAGGCGGCGCGTCAATGCCTCGTTCTCTGGATCGACGGTGACCGCGAAGCGCGCATTCGAAAGCGTGTACTCATGGCCGAAATAAACTTGCGTATCGTCCGGCAAAACCATCAGCTTCTGGAACGAGTGCCACATATCGGCGGCTGGGCGCTCGAACAGGCGGCCGCAGCCCATGGCAAACAGCGTATCGGCTGCAAAGAGCAAGCCATCGTCAGGGAAATAGTAGCAGATATGTCCTGCCGTATGCCCAGGTGTGGCAATGATCTGTACGCGGCGTCCGGCAATCTCGAATTCGTCGCCATCAGCTGCAGTCTTGTCGAGGCCGGGAATGGCGATCGCCTCATCATGCGGCCCGCGGATTTCGCAGTGGAAGCGCTCTTTTAATGCGAGATTGGCGTCCACGTGATCCTGATGGTGATGGGTGGTGAAGATATGGGTCAACTGCCAGCCGCGGCGATTGAGGGCGTCCAGGATCGGCGTTTCTTCCGGTGCGTCGATGGAGATCGTCGTGCCGCTTTCGCCATCGTGCAAAAGCACGCCGAAATTATCGCTGCGGCATTGAAAGACTTCGATATCCAGCGGCTTCATGGTTCGCTCCCTTATTTCGCATCAAATCTATCTCCTCTATTTAGGTGACGGGCGCTTGAAGTCCAAGCTTGAAGTCCGCTCTACAGCCGCTACATTCCAGCCATGAACACCGATATCGTCGATCTGCGCGAATTTTATCATTCCCCGCTTGGCCGATCTGCCGAACAGGCGATCACCATGGCGCTAGCGACGCTCTGGCCGTCCTTGCCGGACGAACGTCTGGTCGGGCTCGGCTATGCGGTGCCGTTTCTTGACCGGTTTCGTCACGATACCGAGCGCACCTTTGCCTTCATGCCGGCCGGGCAGGGCGCGGTGAATTGGCCGGCAGGCGAGCTGTCCTCTACAGCGCTGGTCTTCGATGAGGAACTGCCGCTGCCCGATTCGTCCATCGATCGCGTGTTGATGATCCACTCGCTGGAATTCGTCGAAAATCCGCGCGAGGCACTGAAGGAACTGTGGCGGGTGCTTGCGCCGGGCGGGCGTCTTGTGATCGTGGTGCCGAACCGGCGCGGGGTATGGGCGCGTATGGAGCATACGCCTTTCGGTTCTGGACGCCCCTATTCCCGCAGCCAGTTGACGGCCCTTCTGCGCGAGACGAACTTCACCCCCGGCGCCTCTTCCGAAGCGCTGTTCTTCCCACCGTCCAAAGTGCGATCGGTGTTGAAATTTCGCCGCTACATGGAAACGATGGGGCGCAGACTGTGGCCGGTCTTTTCCGGCGTCATCATCGTCGAGGCGCAAAAGCGTCTCTACCAGGGACTGCCGGTGACGCAGCGTGCGTCCCGCCGTGTCTTCGTGCCGGTGCTTGCGCCGCAGGGCGTGCCCAGCACCCGGACAACCTTGACGCATGGCCGCGAGCAGCAAAAGACGCGCTGATACTCGACAAAGAGCCGCTTCCAGTCTAATGCCTTCGGCATTGTCAGGCCGGATTTCCCGGCACTTTTCCGAAGGTCGATGAAATGAGTGCAGAGCTTAACCAACCTGTTCCGCGTCCAGGCATCCTGGATATCGCCGCTTATGTTCCGGGTAAGGAGCATGTGGACGGCGTTGCGAAGGTCTATAAGCTCTCCTCCAACGAAACACCGCTTGGCGCAAGCCCGAAGGCGATCGAGGCTTTCAAGGCGGCAGCTTCCAATCTGGAAATCTACCCGGATGGCCAAGCGGTTGCGCTGCGTCAGGCGATTGCCGATGTTCATGGCCTGAACCCGGCCAACATCATCTGCGGCAATGGTTCTGATGAACTGCTCGGCCTGCTCTGCCACGTTTATCTCGGTGCGGGTGACGAAGCGATCATCACCGAGCATGGCTTTCTGGTCTACAAGATCCAGATCATGGGGGCAGGCGCAACGCCGGTCACCGTCAAGGAAACCGACTGCACGGTCAATGTCGACGCGATTCTCGATGCGGTAACGGCAAACACGAAGATGGTGTTCATCGCCAACCCTGGCAATCCGACAGGCACCTACGTTCCGGTCTCCGAAATCCGCCGGCTCCAGGCGACGCTGCCGAACAACGTCATCCTCGTTCTCGATGCAGCTTACGCCGAATATGTGCGCAAGAACGATTACGAGGCAGGCCTTGAGCTCGTTTCCGGCAACGCAAACGTGGTCATGACCCGCACCTTCTCCAAGGTCTACGGGCTGGCAGCACTGCGCGTCGGCTGGATGTATGCGCCGTCTGCTATCATCGATGCGCTGAACCGCGTGCGCGGTCCGTTCAACATGAATGCGCCTGCAATTGCCGCTGGCGCTGCAGCCATTCGCGACCAGGCTTTCATGCAGCAGGCCGTGGCGCATAACCTGCTCTGGCTCGACAGGCTAACCTCGGTCTTCACCGAACTCGGCCTGAAGGTCACGCCCTCGGTTACCAACTTCGTTCTCATCCACTTCCCGGATGAGGATGGTAAGCGCGCCGCCGATGCGGACGAATTCCTGAGCCGCCGTGGCTATATCCTGCGCGCTGTGCGTGGCTATGGCTTTGCCAACGCGCTTCGCATGACGGTCGGCTCGGAAGAGGCTAATCTCGGCGTTATCGCCGCGCTCAGAGAGTTCATGGGTCAGGCGTGATGGCAGACATTCTGTTTGAACGGATCGCGCTGATCGGCATCGGCCTCATCGGTTCGTCGATCGCTCGCGACATCAGGGAGCTCGGCCTTGCACGCGAGGTCGTGATCTCGACGCGTCGGGAAGAAACGCTGAAACGTGCCGAGGAACTGGAACTCGGCACCTCCTACACTGTCTCGGTCGCCGATGCGGTGGGGGACGCCGATCTCATTATCGTCTCGGTTCCCGTCGGCGCATCCGAAGAGGTGGCAAAGCAGATCGCGCCGCACTTGAAGGCGGGCGCGATCGTCACCGATGTCGGCTCGACCAAGGCATCCGTGATTGCCCAGATGGCCCCGCATATGCCAGAGCATGTGCACTTCATTCCCGGCCACCCGCTGGCGGGTACGGAAAAATCCGGCCCGGATGCCGGTTTCGCCGGTCTCTTTCGCGATCGCTGGTGCATCTTCACGCCGCTGCCCGGCACGGATGCTGCCGCTCTCGATCGCTTGAAGGGCTTCTGGCTGGCGCTCGGGTCTCGCGTGGACGAGATGGACCCGGAGCACCACGACAAGGTGCTGGCGATCGTCTCGCATCTTCCTCACATCATCGCCTATAATATCGTCGGTACGGCGGACGATCTTTCGACGGTGACGGAATCGGAAGTCATCAAATACTCGGCTTCTGGTTTTCGCGACTTCACCCGATTGGCGGCCTCAGATCCCACCATGTGGCGCGACATCTGCCTGCACAACAAGGATGCGATCCTTGAGATGCTGGCGCGCTTCTCGGAAGACCTTGCCTATCTCCAGCGCGCGATCCGCTGGGGCGAGGGCGACAAGCTGTTCGAGCTTTTCTCCCGCACGCGCGATATCCGCCGCTCCATCGTCCAGGCAGGCCAGGACGTCGATGCGCCGGATTTCGGTCGTCATACACTGGACCAGAAGAAATAGCGCCTTTTAAGGCTACACGAAGCCCCGATCGTTAGATCGGCGGAATTTTGCCGAGTGGAATGAAGCCGCTCACGGTAGCGCGGCCGCGATCGACCACCAGATCGACAGATGTGCGATCACCGCCGCCGGCGAGTGCGCCAAGAAGCTTGCGGGCGGTGTCGATGGTCGATTGAAGCTGCGGGAAAGCCTGCTTGGCGTTGTCGGCCCAGTCACCCAGCTTTTCGATCTCCAGCTTGAACTTGCCCGACAAATAGCCCTGATCGTCGAAAGCAAACGGGCCGCTGATGCGCATGATGCGACCTTCGCCGATATCGAGCATCACCCGGCGCAGTTCGCCGCTCGTGCCGTAAAGCCCGGTCGTGTCGCTGCCGTCGATCATGCCAGCCTTGCCAGCGAGCGTCACATCGGCAATGGCGTTAAGGCGCGGCAGAATCTGCGGCCAGCCCTGAACGACTGTCGCGGCGTCGTTCAGCGTTATGGCACCGTCGAGATCGGCACCGTTCTGGCGAAGATGGACTTCGGTCTTTGCCGCATCGAAGTCGATGGTCTGATTGGTGACGGATGAGATGGCTTGCGCCTTTAACCCATTGATGACCAGCGAGGTGCGATCGATGCCCTTCAGCTTGGTCACGAGGCTCGATTGTAGATCCGCCCATTGCGCCGATACAGACAACCCATGCGGCGTGCGGATTTCAGCCGGTGAATCCAGTTCCCAGACGATATGGCCCGGTGCGTAGACCTGTGCCGCCGAACGCAGAGCGCCGAAGGACGTCGTGACCCCTGTTTTGGTATCTTCGACATTCACCTTGGAGCAGAAGAGGCCGATACGGAATGGATAGCCACGGAAGGCCATATCGGTGCACTCGCCCTGAATGCTGGACGTGCCGCCGGGCGCGATTGCTTTGATCACAGTCTCTTCCAGCCGCTTGGCAGCATAAAACCAGCCAGCCGTGTAGATGGCGATGACAAGCACGATGCCGAGCCCGAGAAAAAGGAATTTTCTGCCTGTACGGGATTGGCTTGACGTTGCCATGATGATCTCCAATGCTGAGCGGCGTAGAATAGTGATTTGGCGTGCGATATGGACGATTTTTGGGTCTTTGGCTACGGTTCGCTGATGTGGAACCCCGGCTTCCCGTTTGAGGAGCGTCAGCGGGCGCGGTTATTCGGCTACAGGCGAGCGCTCTGCATTCGCTCCAACCATTACCGAGGAACGGAGGAAAGACCGGGTCTGGTGCTGGGGCTAGAACGCGGCGGCTCGTGCCTGGGCGTTGCTTTCCGGGTCAAGGCATCAGGCCGCAAGCCTGTGCTTGACTACCTGCGAGAGCGGGAACTGGTGACCAATGTCTACAAGGAACGCCTGATCATGGTGAGCCTTGAGGACGGGCGGCGGCTCAACGCCCTGACCTATGTGGCTGATCCTTGCCACCCGCAATATGTCGGTGGACTGGAAGTGGATGATGCCGCCTCGATCATCCGCACGGCCGAAGGCAGTTCCGGACCTAATGCCGATTATGTCTTCAATACTGTAGAGCATCTGAAGGCCATCGGCATTCGCGATGCACTTCTGGAAAAGATTGCTGCGCATGTCGAAGACGATGCTGCGGCAAAATAATGTGCCATCGGGAGGTCCCGAAAACGAAAACGCCGCGGATGTTTCGATCCGCGGCGTTTGTGTTTTAGTCTAACTTGTTCAGGACGAGTGAGGTTGGGGCGCCGTCGGCGAAGCCTCCTTTTGTTCCTCATGCTCCGTGACCGGCCGCTTGGTGCGCATCAGCGTCAGGACAAAGACGAAGAAGGCGGGCACGAAGAAGACGGCAAGGATAGTGGCCGAGATCATGCCGCCCAGAACACCGGTGCCGATGGCGTTCTGACTTGCCGCACTTGGACCTGTTGCGATCGCCAGCGGTACGACGCCGAGCGTGAAGGCAAGCGAGGTCATGATGATTGGGCGGAAGCGGACGCGTGCGGCCTGCACTGCCGAATCCAGGAGCGACTTACCTTCAGCGTAGTAGTCCTTGGCGAATTCGACGATCAGGATCGCGTTCTTAGCCGACAGACCAATGATCGCAATCAGACCCACCTTGAAGTAGATGTCGTTCGGCATATCCCGAACCATGACGGCGAGCACCGAGCCGATGATGCCGAGCGGCACGACCAGCATGACCGAGAGCGGAATGGACCAGCTTTCGTATAGACCTGCAAGAAGCAGGAAGACGAAGAGAATGCTGAGACCAAACAGGAACGGCGCCTGCGAGCCGGACTTGATTTCCTCAAGCGCCTGACCCGTCCACTCGTAGCCGATACCGGCCGGAAGTTCCGAGGCGATGCGTTCCATCTCGGTGATGGCAGCGCCGGTGGAATTGCCGGGCGCTGGTGCGCCGGCAATACGGATCGTCGGATAGCCGTTGTAGCCCACCACCTGCGGAGAACCCTTTTGCCACTGGGCGATTGCAAAGGAACTCAAGGGCACCATGCCGCCGCTCGCGTTGCGGACATTGAGCTTCAGCAGGTCTTCCACCTGAAGGCGGTCGCGGTCCTGCGCCTGCACAATGACGCGCTGCATGCGACCGGCATTCGGGAAGTCGTTGATATAGGACGATCCGAGATTGGCGGTGATGGTGTTGTTGATATCCGCAAAGGTCACGCCAAAGGTGTTGGCCTTTTCGCGGTCGATGACCAGCAGCACCTGGGCCGCATCCGGCAGTCCTTCGACACGCATGCCGGTGAGGATTGGGCTCTGGCTGGCCTTCTGCATCAGTTCTGCGGCTGCGGCAGACAGTGCAGCCTGGCCAATGCCGTTACGGTCCTGCAGACGGAAGGAGAAGCCGCCGGAGGTGCCGAAGCCTTCGATGGGCGGAGGCGAAAGGGCGAATGTCGTCGCATCCTTCAGGCCAAAGAGCTTCATGTTGGCACGGTTGGCGATATCCTGCGCGGAATTGCCAGCACCACGCTCGCTCCAGTCTTTCAGTGTCACGAAGGCAAGGGCAGCGTTGGCGCCGTTGCCGGAGAAGCTGAATCCCTGGATTGCAACGATGTCCTTGACGGCAGGGTCTGCCTTGAAGATCGTCTCGATCTGCTTGATGGACGCCAGCGTACGGTTGGCGCTGGCCTCTGGCGGACCCTGGATATCGACGATCAGGAAGCCCTGGTCTTCATCCGGCACGAAGGCGCTTGGCAGGTTGATGAAGAGGTAGCCAAGACCGGCGACCAGTGCCAGATAGATCACCATCATCCGGCCTGCCCGTTTGGCCGTACCCGTCGCAGTCTTCGTATAGCCGTTCGTCAGGCTGTCGAACTTGCGGTTGAACCAGCCGCCGATGCCGCGCTTCTCATGATGGCCCTTTGGAATTGGCTTCAGGAAAGTGGCGCAGAGCGCTGGCGTCAGCGACAGAGCAAGGAATGCCGAGAACAGGATCGACACCACCATGGTCAAGCTGAACTGGCGGTAGATGATGCCCGTCGACCCGGGGAAGAAGGCCATCGGAATGAAGACGCAGGCGAGAACCAGCGTGATGCCGAGGATCGCGCCAGTGATCTGGCGCATTGCCTTCTGCGTCGCGGCCTTGGGAGACAGACCTTCTTCGGCCATGATGCGCTCGACATTCTCGACCACGACGATGGCGTCGTCGACGAGAATGCCGATGGCAAGCACCATGGCGAACATGGTCAGCACGTTGATGGAGAACCCTGTCGCATACATGATGGCGCAGGTGCCGAGCAGCGCCACCGGCACTACGAGTGTCGGGATGACGGTGTAGCGGAAGTTCTGCAGGAAGACGAACATCACCACGAAAACGAGAATGATGGCTTCGACCAGCGTGTGCAGCACCTTCTCGATCGACGCAGAAACGAATGGGCTGGTATCGTAAGGCACGCTATAGGCAACGCCTGAAGGGAAGAAGCGCGAAAGCTCTTCAAGTTTGGCTGTTACCGCTTTCGAGGTGGCGACTGCGTTGCCGGTCGATGATAGCTGGATGCCGACGGCAGCGCTCGGCTGGCCGTTCAGGCGACTGGAAAAGTTGTAGGTTTCCGCACCGAGTTCGATGCGGGCGACATCCCTCAGACGCACAGAGCTGCCATCCGGATTGGCGCGCAACACGATATTGCCGAATTCCTTGGTGTCGGTGAGCTGACCTTTGACGAGAACCGTCGCCGTCAGGTCCTGGGAAACGGGGTTCGGGGCCGCGCCGATCTGGCCGGCAGCGACCTGAGCGTTTTGTGCAGTAATCGCGTTGTTGATATCGGCGGCCGTGAGGTTGAGGCCAACGAGTTTGTCGGCGTCGATCCAGACGCGCATGGCCCGCTGGGCGGAGAAGAGCTGCGCACGGCCGACCCCGTCGATACGGCGCAGTTCACCCAGAACGTTTCGGTTGAGGTAGTCGCCAAGCGCCACCTCGTCCATCGTGCCATCGGTGGAGGTGAGCGTGATGAACATGAGGAAGCCGGAGGAGGCTTCTTCAACGGTCACGCCCTGGGACGCCACGGCCCGGGGAAGGCGGGCTTCTACACGGCGGATGGCGTTCTGCACATCGACCGATGCCTGGTTGATGTTGGTTCCGGCTTCGAACGTGGCGTTGATCGACACCTGGCCTGATGTATCTGACGTCGATTCGAAGTACATCAGGCCTTCGACACCGTTCAACTCGTCTTCGATGAGACGGGTCACGCCTTGATAGATTTCCTGCGGCGAGGCACCGGGATAGCTGGTCGAGATCGTCAGCTGCGGTGGCGCCACCTTTGGATACTGCGCGATCGGCAGGAAAGGAATGGCAATGACGCCGGCAATCGAGATGAACAGCGCAAAGACCCAGGCAAGGATCGGCCGTCTGATGAATAGCTGTGCCATGAGGTGACCTTACTGCTTTGGCGCTTGCGCGGCTGCATCGGCAGGCTGCTGCGGCTGCCAGGGTTCTGCAGCGATCTTGCCGCCCGGCTGAACTTTCTGTGCGCCGTCGACGATGATCTTCTCGCCGGCCGACAGGCCCTTTTCGACAACCCATTCCGTATCGACAGCCTGTCCGAGTTCGATGGGGCGAGCTTCGGCGGTGCCGTCTTCCTTGGCGACATAGACCATCGGCTTGCCCTCGGCGTTGCGAAGAACGGCGCGCTGGGGAATGGTGATGGCGTCCTGACGCACGGCCTGTTCGATGCGCACACGCACATACATTCCCGGCAGAAGATTGCGCTTGGCATTCGGGAACTCCGCACGCAGCGTCACCTGACCGGTGGTAGCATCGACGCTGGCGCTGGCAAACAGCAGGCGGCCGGCATCGGCATACACGGTTCCGTCATCGAAGACGAGGCGGACGCTTGCTTGGTCCGGGGCGGGGCTTGCCAGCTTACCCTCTTCGACGGCGCGCTTCAGCGCCAGCATGTCCTGTGCCGATTGGGTGAAGTCGGCATAGATGGGGTCGATCTGCTGGATTAGCGCAAGGTTCTGCGCTCCGTCAGCCGTCACCAACGCGCCTTCGGTCACCAGTGCCGCGCCGATGATGCCGGTGATGGGCGCGCGGACTTCCGTATAGTCGAGGTTGATCTTTGCTTCATCGAGCGCCGCCTGCTGAAGCGCGACATCGGCATCCGCCTGCGCAAGGTTTACAGCGGCTGTGTCGTATTCGATACCGGTCGCAACGTTGCGTTCACGCAGCGTCTTCTGGCGTTCAAGCTGCTGGCGGGCATTGGCCTGCGTTGCCTGCGCACGCTGCAGCGCTGCTTGAGCGCTTTCCACCCGGACCTTGAAGAGCTTCGGATCGATGCGATAGAGAACGTCGCCCTTCTGCACCAGCGTGCCCTGCTGGAAGACGCGCTCCAGAAGAATGCCGGAAACCCGGGCGCGCACTTCCGCCACACGCGTGGCGGCGACGCGGCCTGGCAGCTCGTTGACCACCGGGACAGCGCGCGTCTTCAACTCAAGAACGCCGACCGCGGGCGGCGGCATCTGCATGCCACCTTCCTGCGCGTGCAGCGACGGACCCGACAGCATGATCATGCCGCCAAGGAACAGGCTTGCAAGGCGGGGCAAAGCTTTTCTGCTCAGCATTTTATAAAGTCCTCGTCTTCATCGCTATCGAGCGATCGTCATTTTTTATCGGGTAGGGAGGCGTAGATGTCTTTGATGCCGTCGAGGATCTCGTGTCTCTCGCTGGTCTCCCAACGGTGGAAATCGAACAGTTCCATGCAACAGAGACCCGTCAGGGCAAGGTAGGCGAGAAGAGCCGCTTTCGGGCGCGGTCCGGCTTTCATGGCCTCCAGGTCGGCCTTCGTCCATGCCCGCATGCGCTCGTGAACATTTTCCTCGCTGGACATGGCGGCGGAAATAGCAAAACACACAGCTCGATCAATATCGTCCGGCGCCTCCTCTGCAAGGCTGATCCGGCCGAAAAGCTCGGGGTGAGGAGCCTTGCTGTGCGAACCGACGGCTTCGCGAACGCGGGTCTCCTCCGCAGACATGTGCCGATCGATGAGAGCTTCCAGAAGCGCGCTTTTCGACTTGTGATCATAGACCACCCGCGACTTGCTGACACCGGCCTCCTGAGCCACCGCGTCGATAGAAAGGCCCGCTGCGCCGTCGCGCATGACAACGCGCTCGGCTGCGTCGAGAATATCATCGGTGCTGATCTTACGGGTTCTGGCCATGGAACGTCCTTTGAGAAAATTTAAGTACGAACGTTCGTTTTTAAAATCAAGCGGTTTCTTGCGTCAGCGCATATTCCGCTCTCATTATTTTAATGATGTATAATATGCGTGTCGTTATAGATGCTTATAAAAAGATGCCGCGCAATATCACGGACGTCCGTGCAGCCGTCTTCCCGTCATTCTCACGCAGATTTGACACGACGAGCTGGCGCGCAATGCGGCCGCTGGGGGCGCGTTAGCTCGAGCGCACCAGGGCGCGCGCGGAAGGTGTCGAGCGGAGCTAGAGACGGGAGCGCCGTGCGTAGACACAAAGAGCATGAGGCTTTGGAAAGAGCCTTATGACAGCGTCTGAGCCGCGTTGATGGAGGAGACGAAGCGGCGCGTCCGTTCCTGCTGCGGACTGCGGAAGATAGCGTCGGAACTGCCTGTCTCAACCACCTTGCCGGCTTCCAGAAACACCACAAGACCGGCGATTTTCGAAGCGAGGCGCAGATCATGCGTGGCCATGACCATGGTCGTGCCTTCTCGCGCCAGTTGCCCCAATACCTCGACCACTTCCGCCGACAATTCCGGATCCAGCGCGGAGGTGGGTTCGTCGCAGAGCAGTACCTTTGGCGAGGGCGCTAGCGCACGGGCAATAGCGACGCGCTGCTGCTGGCCACCCGACAGGTTCGCAGGCCAGGCAGCTGCCTTGTGCGCCATGCCCACCTTGGTCAAAAGCTCCATCGCTCTCGCACGAGCCTTTTCCATCGGCCATTTTTGTACGACGAGCAGGCCTTCCATGACGTTCTCGATCGCGGTTCTGTGCGGGAAGAGTTGAAAGTTCTGGAACACCATGCCTGTCTGACGGCGGATTTTCTGGATCTCCTGCCATGCGACTTTACGACCGTGATGGAAAGAGACGCTATCCGTGCCGATCCGTACCGTCCCTTCGCTTGGCAGTTCAAGCAGGTTGATGCAGCGCAGAAGCGTACTCTTGCCGCCGCCGGAAGGCCCGACCAGAGCCGTCACGCTGCCTTCGGGAAAGCTGAGCGTGATGTCCTTCAGGATCACGGCGTCGCCGAAGCGCTTTTCAATGCTGTTGAGTTCGATCATCGGTTGCTCTCCATCATGCCGCCATATCGGGCAAAGCGGGCTTCAAGTCGCGCTTGCAGCGCCGAGAGGACAGAGCTCATGGCGAGATAAATGAGGGCTGCTTCGATATAGAGGATCAACGGCTCGTAGGTCGTGGCAACAATGCGCTGGGCGGATTGAAAGAGTTCCGGCACGGTGATGGCGGCGGCAAGCGAGGTGTCTTTTACCAGCGAGATAAAGGTGTTCGATAAAGGGGGTACGGCAACGCGCCCAGCCTGCGGCAAGATCGTACGTTGCATCGCCTGGCGCCAGCTCATGCCGGTCGAGAAGGCGGCTTCCCACTGACCTTTCGGTACGGAAGAGATCGCTGCGCGAATGATTTCGGATGTGTAGGCGCCGACATTGAGAGTGAAGCCGATGAGTGCTGCTGGAAAAGCATCGAGAAGAACGCCGATGCTCGGCAGCCCGTAGAAAATGACGAAGAGCTGGACCAGTAGCGGCGTTCCGCGGATCACCCACACATAGAAGCGTGCGAGGAGAGCAATTGGTGAGGGCCCGAAGAGCCGCGCCACCGCTGTTGCAAGTCCGAGCGCCAGGCCTAAGACGAAGGATAGAAGCGTCAGCGGTATCGTGAACTTCACCCCGGCCCACAGAAGCGTGGGAAGTGAATCCATCATCAATTGCAGCCAGTGCGGCACGAAGAAACCCTCAAAACAAAAAGGAAGCCCGGCGGTGGCCGGACTTCGTCTGCGAATGATCTATAAACAAAGGATATAGCAGATGCGACGCATCCGCTATTTAGAAAGCGCTTACTTGGAAACGTCCTGGCCGAAATAGGTGTCGGAAATCTTCTTGTAGGTGCCATCGGCCTTGATGTCCGCCAGCGCCTTGTTGATGGCGGCAACGAGTTCATCGTCGCCCTTGCGAACGATGATGCCCGAATAGTCTGCATCCGGCTTTTCTGCGACGATCTTCACCGGTGCCTGCGGCTGCTTCTTCTTGAAGTCCAGGAAGGACAGGCTGTCATTGACGGTGGCGTCTGCGCGACCGGTCAATACCAGCTGGATCGACTGGTCGAAGCCATCGGTGCCGACGAGTTCTGCGCCCGCTTCGGTGGCAAGCTTGCCGAAGT
Organism: Agrobacterium larrymoorei; assembly: GCF_037722385.1. Taxonomy (GTDB): domain Bacteria; phylum Pseudomonadota; class Alphaproteobacteria; order Rhizobiales; family Rhizobiaceae; genus Agrobacterium; species Agrobacterium larrymoorei_C. Next base: position 35,672 of record NZ_JBBKAQ010000006.1, on the reverse strand, counting down.
TGCTGGTCAGCGATTGCGCCGACTTCTTGCCCTTCAGGTCTGCAAAGCCCTTGATGTCGGTGTTCTTATCGCTGACGATCAATACGGCCTTCGACGCGATGTAGGGCTCGGAGAACGCGTATTTCTGCTTGCGGGCTTCAGTGATGCCGACCTGGTTGATGACGGCGTCGTATCGCTTGGAATCAAGACCTGCAATCAGGCCATCCCACTTGCCTTCGATAAATTCAGGCTTCACGCCAAGCTTCTCTGCAACAGCCTGGCCGATTTCAACGTCAAAGCCGACGAGCTTGCCGCTGGCATCATGGAAGGTGAAGGGAGCATAGGTACCCTCAGTGCCGATCTTGATGACACCGGAGGACTTGATCTGATCGAGGTTTTCTCCTGCGGCAGACGGAGAGATCAACACGGCGTTCAGAGCAACTGTGGTTGCGGCCGTCGTTACGATTGTCTTGAGCAAGCCCATTGGTATTCCTTTCCCTGTGTTCCGGATGACATCGCTCCGGTTGATGTCTCATCCCATAAAGCGTGACGCATTAAACGGCAGAAATGTTCAAAAAGATGCTGGCGTGGAGAATATTTTTGCTACTTTTTTCATCCGCTGGCGGCTCGCTTGGTGCTCGTGGTTCGAACACGGTCGAAGGCAATGTTGATAATCATTTCCTATCGACGCAATCGGTAAATCCAACTTAAAACTATCACATCTATTGGCTAAGACATGAACCGCGAGGAGCGCCGGGCTGCATCCATCTTGAAGATTGATCGACAGCGCGGCGAGTGCGTGGGTCATATTATCTCCGCAACCGCTCTTCATTGAATTTGATGATTTGATTTAGCAAAGCAGGAGAACACCATGGATAATCCCAACGCCAGCGCGGGCAAATGTCCCGTCGCCCATTCTTCCCCGCGTGGAAGAGGTAATCGTGACTGGTGGCCCGATCAGCTGGATATCCAGAAGCTTCACCAGCATTCCAGCCTGTCCGACCCGATGGGCAAGGATTTCGATTACGCCGAGGCTTTCAAGTCGCTCGACCTCGATGCTGTGAAGAACGATCTTCATGCGCTGATGACGGATTCGCAGGACTGGTGGCCAGCCGACTTCGGCCATTACGGCGGTCTCTTCGTTCGCATGGCCTGGCATAGCGCCGGTACATACCGCATCACCGATGGCCGCGGCGGGGCTGGCATGGGCCAGCAGCGTTTTGCGCCACTCAATAGCTGGCCGGACAATGCCAACCTCGACAAGGCGCGTCGTCTTCTTTGGCCGATCAAACAGAAATACGGCAACAAGATTTCCTGGGCCGACCTGATGATCCTGACGGGGAATGTCGCGCTCGAATCCATGGGCTTCAAGACGTTCGGTTTCGCCGGTGGTCGCGCAGACGTCTGGGAGCCGGAAGAGCTCTATTGGGGTCCGGAAGGCACCTGGCTCGGCGATGAGCGCTACAGCGGTGAGCGCCAGCTCTCCGAACCGCTCGGCGCGGTTCAGATGGGTCTCATCTACGTCAACCCTGAAGGTCCGAACGGCAACCCTGACCCGGTTGCCGCAGCCCGCGACATCCGTGAGACGTTTGCCCGCATGGCGATGAACGATGAAGAGACGGTTGCCCTCATCGCTGGCGGTCACACCTTCGGCAAGACCCACGGTGCAGGCGACCCGTCCTTGATCGGTGCAGAGCCGGAAGGCGGCGCAATCGAAGACCAGGGTCTCGGCTGGAAGAGCAAGTTCGGCACTGGCGTCGGCAAAGATGCCATCACGGGTGGACCGGAAGTCACCTGGACGCAGACACCAACACAGTGGAGCAACTTCTTCTTCGAAAACCTGTTCGGTTTCGAGTGGGAGCTGACAACAAGCCCGGCTGGTGCGAAGCAGTGGGTGGCGAAGAATGCCGAGCCGTCGATCCCTGACGCCTTCGATCCTTCGAAGAAGAAGCTGCCGACCATGCTGACGACGGACCTGTCGCTGCGTTTCGACCCGGAATATGAAAAGATTTCGCGTCGCTTCCTTGAGCATCCGGAACAGTTTGCCGATGCCTTTGCACGCGCGTGGTTCAAGCTGACCCATCGCGACATGGGTCCGAAGGTTCGTTACCTCGGTCCGGAAGTTCCGGCAGAAGATCTGATCTGGCAGGACGTCGTCCCGGCTGTCGATCATCCACTGATCGACGATCAGGACATTGCCGAGCTGAAGGCAAAGGTTCTGGCGACCGGCCTTTCGGTGCAGGAACTGGTGTCCACCGCTTGGGCTTCCGCTTCTTCCTTCCGCGGCTCGGACAAGCGTGGAGGTGCTAATGGCGCACGCATTCGCCTGGAGCCACAGAAGAACTGGGAAGCAAACCAGCCCGAGCAGCTCGCAAAGGTTCTTGCGGTTCTCGAAGGCGTTCAGCGTGACTTCAACGCGGCCCAGACGGGCGGCAAGCAAATCTCGCTTGCCGACCTGATCGTGCTGGCTGGTGCTGCTGGCATCGAGAAGGCCGCAAAGGCCGGTGGCCAGGATGTGACGGTACCATTCACGCCTGGCCGCGCCGATGCTTCTCAGGAGCAGACGGATGTCGCATCCTTCGCGGCACTCGAGCCGCGCGTCGATGGCTTCCGCAATTACGTCAACGAGAAGCGCCACCAGTTCATGAAGGCAGAGGAGGCACTGATCGACCGCGCACATCTGCTGACCCTGACCGGTCCTGAAATGACGGCTCTGCTCGGTGGTCTTCGCGTTCTCAACGTCGGCAAGCCGGAGCATGGCGTCTTCACCGATCGTCCCGAAGTGTTGACGAACGACTTCTTCGTCAACCTTCTCGACATGGGCACGCAATGGGCTCCGGTCGCCGGCGAAAAGGGCATCTATGAGGGTCGAGATCGCAACACCAATGCGGTGAAGTGGACCGGTACGCGCGTCGACTTGATCTTCGGTTCGCATTCGCAGCTGCGTGCCTTCGCCGAGGTCTATGCCTCTGCTGATGCCGCACGCAAGTTCACCAAGGACTTCGTTGCTGCCTGGAACAAGGTGATGAACGCCGACCGCTTCGATCTCGTCTGATTTCGGAAGAACAAACACAAGGAAGGGGCGCGATGAAAGCCGCGCCCCTTTTTCATGTGTTCTGCAAAACAAAAAGCCATCCGCACGTGGCGGATGGCTTTCGCGGTTCTGCCTCGGTACGGATTAAAGCGTGCCGTTGCGTTGCTGGATCATCATGTAGGTGTCATAGGTGTATTCAGCGATCTGCGCCCAGAGATAGGCGTCCTTCTTGAAGGCCTGCTGGCTTTCGTAGATCGTTTTGAAGTCCGGATTCACCGCAGAGATACCGGCATAGGTCTCAACCGCTGCCTTGTGGCAGACGTCGAGAATTTCCTGGCTGAAGGGGCGGAGGATCGCGCCCTGGGCTACGAGTTCCTTGAGCGCCTTCGGGTTCTGCGTGTCGTAACGCTCCAGCATGTAGGCGTTGCCGGCAGCGCAGGCGTCTTTCAGGATGCGCTTATAGTTTTCCGGCAGGCCATTGTACTTTTCCAGGTTGATGAAGGCGTGGACCGCGGGGCCACCCTCCCACCAAGCCGGATAGTAGTAATATTTGGCGACCTTGTAGAAGCCGAGCTTCTGGTCGTCATAGGGGCCGACGAATTCGGTTGCGTCGATCGTGCCTTTTTCAAGCGCAGCATAGACGTCGCCGCCAGCGATCTGCTGCGGCGTAACGCCCACCTTCTGCATGACCTGACCGGCGAGACCGGCGATGCGCATCTTCAGACCCTTCAGGTCGTCGATGGTGTTTATTTCCTTGCGGAACCAGCCGCCCATCTGCGCGCCGGTGTTGCCGAGCAGGATGGAATAGATATTGTGCTTGGCAAAGAAGGCGTTCAGCAGATCGTTGCCGCCGGCTTGATTGAACCAGGCGTTGGTCTGGCGCGCGTTGAGACCGAAGGGAATGGCGGTTCCGAGCGCAAACGTCGGGTCTTTGCCGACATAATAATAGGAGCAGGTATGGGCCATCTCGACCGTTCCGGCGCTCACTGCATCTGCCGCCTGGAGGGCTGGTACAATCTCACCGCCGGCAAAATGCTGAATGACGAAGTTCCCGCCCGTGGCTTCCTTCACATGATCGGCAACCAGTTGACCCGCGCCGAAAAGAATATCCAGCCCCTTGGTAAAGGAGGAGGTCATGCGCCATGTGATCTGTGGGTTTTCCTGCGCGATAGCCGGCGCTGCGAGTGCTGCTGCTGTAACGCCTGCGCCAGCGGCGCCTGCGTTTCTGATAAACGATCTGCGATCCATCACTGATTGCCTTGAATGAAGCTTCGGCGAACCGCTTGGTACGCCTCCCGCCGATGTAATAATCACGTCCGATTGCAGCCTTCAAGACAATAGTGGTGATATTTCGGCCAGTCTTGCGTAACCGCAAGTTGAGATTGACGAATCGATCAGGCTCGGTGCGTCGGATCGTCGAAGGCGGGGCTGTAGAAGAGCGAGAGCGTCAGGCTTCTGGCAATCCGCTCGGCGGTCTGCATGAACCAGTCATGTGCTTGGCCTGTCGGCGCAATCTCATCCAGCGTCTGCGAAAACAATGTCAGCCATTGTGGAAAGAGATCGGCGCTCATTCCGCCGACACCCATATGCGCCTGGACCGGTTTTCCTCCATAGGCGCCGGTCTTAAACGCCACAGAGGACCAGAAGCTCTTCATTTTCTCCATGTGCTCCGGCCAGCGGCCTGAAAGCCGGCTGTCGAAGACAGGACCGAGTGCGTCGTGCTCGCGGATACGCTCGTAGAAGGTCTCGACCAGTTTGGAAATAAATGCCGCATCGACACCCATGCGAGCCATATCTTCTTGCGCGCGCTCTCGCATCGCCGCGCTGTGGGCCGCTCTTGCTGCAATGTCTTCACTCATCGGTTATCGGTTCTGCCAGTGATGGGGTGGAACGCAAATGTGGCATGGGTTGTTAACCATGCCACCGGTGGCCATCCTGTCATTTACTTATTGCAAAGGGAAATGACCGAGTTTGGGCTCGCTGGAATGAATACCAGGAGCAATGGAAGATGGCCAGAATTCTCATTACCGAAGACGAAGACGCTCTGCGTACCTTTGTCGCCCGGGCACTTCGCCTGGATGGACACGAAACCCATGAGGCCGCCGATGGCGAGCAGGGGTTCGAAAAACTGTGCGAACAGGATTTCGATCTTCTCCTGTCCGATATCCGCATGCCGGTAATGGACGGGATTGAACTGGCGCATCGAGCCTCGACGCAATATCCAAACCTCAAAATCTTGCTGATGACGGGTTACGCCGAGCAGCGTGAACGCGCCGACGATCTCGTCACCAAGATTATCGACGTCGTCCCCAAGCCCTTCGCATTGCCGGACATCCGTCTTGCCGTAGCGCGCGCGCTCGCGGCCTGACGCACCATTGAACGGATGCGCGATGGGTTTGTGAACCTGACGCTTCTGCGGCTTTCGCCTTATGCCAGTAACAGGCCGCAGAAATTTGCATGCGTGACTGCCGCGTGCTCTTTAAAGGCATGAAAACACCCACCATATCCTTGCTAAGCAAGCCGCGGCGATTGAACCCGCCAAGGCTTCACGGCACTCGCAAATCCAAGATGTGAGAAGCCGAAAAGGGGTCTGCCGCTTACGGGGGCTCCAATCCCAACGTTCCGATCTGTGCCGAAAGCGGGCAGGCCGGCAAAGGAGGTTATGGATATGAACATTGAAAAATACTCAGAACGGGTACGCGGATTCTTGCAATCTGCCCAGACCTATGCGCTGGCGCAGAACCACCAGCAATTTTCGGCGGAGCATGTGCTTAAAGCCCTGCTTGACGACGACCAGGGTATGGCGTCTTCGCTGATCGAGCGTGCCGGTGGCGATGCCAAGGAAGCACGGCTGGCTAACGACGCAGCACTGGCGAAATTGCCCAAGGTTTCGGGCGGTAGTGGTGGTCTTTCGCTGACGGCACCGCTTGCCAAGGTTTTCTCGACGGCTGAAGATCTATCGAAAAAGGCAGGTGACAGCTTTGTCACCGTGGAGCGTCTGCTTCAAGCTCTCGCCATCGAGACATCCGCGTCCACGTCCTCCTCGCTCAAAAAGGCTGGCGTGACGGCGCAGGCACTCAATCAGGCGATTAACGACATTCGCAAGGGCCGCACGGCCGATAGCGCCAATGCCGAACAAGGCTTTGACGCGCTGAAGAAGTTCGCCCGTGACCTGACTGCGGAAGCGCGCGAAGGCAAGCTTGACCCGGTGATCGGCCGCGACGACGAAATTCGCCGCACCATCCAGGTTCTGTCGCGCCGGACCAAGAACAACCCCGTGCTCATCGGTGAACCCGGCGTCGGTAAGACGGCGATTGCCGAAGGTTTGGCTTTGCGCATCATCAATGGCGACGTGCCGGAAAGCTTGAAAGACAAGAAGCTGATGGCGCTCGATATGGGTGCGCTGATTGCCGGTGCGAAGTATCGCGGTGAGTTCGAAGAACGTTTGAAGGCTGTGCTGAACGAAGTTCAGGCCGAAGCCGGTGGCATCATTCTCTTCATCGACGAGATGCACACGCTGGTGGGTGCCGGCAAGGCGGATGGCGCGATGGATGCGTCCAACCTGCTGAAGCCTGCTCTTGCGCGTGGTGAGTTGCATTGCGTTGGTGCGACCACGCTTGATGAATATCGCAAGCATGTGGAGAAGGATCCGGCGCTTGCCCGACGCTTCCAGCCGGTGCTTGTCGACGAGCCAACGGTCGAGGACACGATCTCGATCCTGCGCGGTCTGAAGGAAAAATATGAGCAGCATCACAAGGTCCGGATCTCGGACTCGGCCCTGGTTGCGGCTGCGACCCTTTCGAACCGCTACATCACCGATCGCTTTCTGCCGGACAAAGCCATCGACCTGATGGACGAAGCCGCATCGCGTCTTCGCATGCAGGTGGACTCCAAGCCGGAAGAACTGGATGAATTGGATCGTCGCATCATCCAGCTCAAGATCGAGCGCGAGGCTTTGAAGCAGGAGACCGATGCGTCTTCGGCTGACCGGTTGAAGAAGCTTGAGGATGAGCTAACCGATACGGAAGAAAAAGCCGATGCCTTGACCGCCCGTTGGCAGGCGGAAAAGCAGAAGCTTGGGCATGCCGCGGATCTGAAGAAGCAGCTTGACGAAGCACGCAACGAATTGGCGATTGCCCAGCGCAACGGTCAGTTCCAGCGCGCCGGTGAGTTGACCTATGGCATCATTCCAGGCCTGGAAAAGGAGCTGGCTGCGGCGGAAGAACGCGACAGCAGCGGTGCGGCCTCCATGGTTCAGGAAGTGGTGACGGCGGACAACATCGCCCATGTCATCTCCCGCTGGACGGGTATTCCGGTCGACAAGATGCTCGAAGGTCAGCGCGAGAAACTGCTGCGCATGGAAGACGAACTCGGCAAGTCCGTCGTCGGCCAGGGCGAAGCGGTGCAAGCCGTTTCCAAGGCTGTCCGCCGTGCGCGTGCCGGTCTTCAGGACCCGAACCGTCCAATCGGCTCCTTCATCTTCCTTGGCCCTACGGGCGTGGGTAAGACGGAACTGACCAAGGCCTTGGCTCGCTTCCTCTTCGATGACGAAACCGCGATGGTTCGCCTCGACATGTCGGAATATATGGAGAAGCACTCCGTTGCCCGGCTGATCGGTGCGCCTCCTGGCTATGTCGGCTATGAAGAGGGTGGAGCGCTGACGGAAGCGGTTCGCCGCCGTCCGTATCAGGTCGTGCTGTTCGACGAGATCGAAAAGGCGCATCCGGACGTGTTCAACGTGCTGCTGCAGGTGCTGGATGATGGCCGCTTGACCGATGGCCAGGGCCGAACCGTCGATTTCAAGAACACCATCATCATCATGACCTCGAACCTCGGTTCGGAGTTCCTGACGCAGATGGGTGATAACGACACGGTGGACTCGGTTCGAGAGATGGTGATGGAGCGCGTGCGCGGACACTTCCGCCCAGAGTTCCTGAACCGTATCGACGACATCATTCTCTTCCATCGCCTGCACCGCGATGAGATGGGCGCGATCGTCGATATCCAGCTTCGTCGTCTTGTCTCGCTGCTCAGCGATCGCAAGATCACGCTTGACCTGGACGAGGATGCACGGACCTGGCTCGCCAACAAGGGTTACGACCCGGCCTATGGTGCGCGCCCGCTGAAGCGTGTCATCCAGAAGTCCGTTCAGGACAGGCTGGCCGAGATGATCTTGGGTGGCGAGGTTCCGGATGGATCCACCGTCAAGGTGACCTCCGGTACCGACAGGCTGCTGTTCAAGGTCAAGCACACCTCGGCTCATGATGGGGTGGCAGACGCCGCCTAAATGATGAAGGGCTCCTTCGGGAGCCCTTTGTTCGTTGTCGTCTTTTGATAAGAGGCGGCTTATTCCGCGTCGCCGGTGACCACACCGACGAATGGCAGTTCGCGGAAGGCATATGCCACATCCATGCCGTAGCCGACGACGAAGTAATCGGGGCATTCGAAGCCGACGAAATCCGCTTCCAGGTCTTCCTTGCGCTTGACCTTCTTGTCCAGCAGCACGGCAATGGAGACGTTACGCGCGCCACGCTCGAACAGCAGTTCCTTGGCAAAACGCAGCGTGCGGCCGGATTCCAGAATGTCGTCGATCAAAAGAACGTCGCGGTCCTTCACGTCGCTGTCGATATCCTTGACGATCTTCACACCCTGCGACACGGTGCCGGTTCCGTAGCTGGAGAGTGTGATGAATTCGACTTCCGGTGCAAGTCCGCTATCGTGTAGCGCGCGGATGAGGTCGGCGGCGAAAATGAATGAGCCCTTCAGAACCGCGATCACCAGCAGGTCCTTCGTCGGACCTTCAGCGATATGCTTTGCCATGTCGCGGTTGCGCTCGGCGATCTGTTCGGCGGTGTAAAGCGGCTCGATATTTTTTCCACGAACGACGGGCATGGTGTCTCCTGCATTGCTTCGCAGCCAGACAGATCCTGCCGGCGGATGAAATGAAGGGGCTGCGGTAGCACAGTCAGCGGGCGGAAGCATCCGTTTCGATAAAGGAAAGCTTGATTTCCGGCGTTTTTCCACCGGGATGGCGCAGTTTTGCCGAGAAGCCGTGGCTTTGGCCGGGCCCAATCTCGAGGATCGGTGGCTCGATCAGCATGCTGGCGACCTTTTCTCCCTTGGCAGCAAAGAGATCGGCGCGGATCGAAGGAACTTCCTGGATATTGTCCGTCCTGTTGTCGACAATCCCGTTGATCACCAGAACTTCCATGCCACCGGCATATTGCGGGGTGATACTGATATGAGTGATGGCGAGTGGGTCCGGCGGTGCCGCAACAGCATGCGTTTTCGTCGGCAACACGGAAAAGCCACCGGACATGAAAAACATCGCGACGGCAGCGGCTGCAACGACGGCAGAGTAGCCGTCGACCGAAAGCGACGAGAGCTTGCGATCAACCCACGCGATCATTGCTTCGAACGTCTCGAATGCACCGATCGTCCGGCGCTTGCCTTGTTGATAAGCCGCGCGTCGATTGTCGTTGCCATAGTCACGATAGACCGTTTCCTTTACGGTCACGAAGTCGGCGTCGATTGTTTCCTGCTGCTTCGCTGCTCTCGGCTTTAGCCGGGCGACGGGCGCATGTGGCATCAAAAGGTCGTAATCATGTGCCGTGTGTTTGCGGAATGGACGGAACATAGCCATGAAGTTCCCTTGGTCAGGTTTTCAGCCCGGTTGACCCGGGCATTGAAAGGAATCTTGTCCAGTCGTAAATTTAATTGGTTAACGCTTCGCAAAGATCGCTTACATCACGTCGCGCTTTGCGGCGATTGTGGTCTTGACAAGGGGTGCCGAAGTCAGTGGCGGGTCGGAAAAGAAAGAGACTGGAAAAGCGTTGATCCATTTTGAAAATGTCGGCTTGCGCTACGGCATGGGCCCGGAAATCTTGAGGGACATGACCTTCGATATTCCCAAAGGGTCCTTTCAGTTTCTGACCGGTCCGTCTGGTGCGGGCAAGACGACGCTGCTGCGCTTGCTCTTGATGTCGCTGCAGCCGACACGCGGCCATATTCGCATGTTCAACCGCGATATCTCGCGCATCCCGAGAAGCGAGCTTCCGATGCTGCGTCGCCGTGTCGGTATCGTCTTTCAGGATTTTCGCCTGCTCGACCATCTGACGACCTATGAGAATGTTGCATTGCCTCTGCGCGTCCGTGGCAAGGAGGAAAGTGTCTATCGCAACGATGTGATCGAGCTTTTGAAGTGGGTTGGGCTCGGAGAGCGCATCAATGTTCTTCCTGCCATTCTCTCGGGCGGAGAAAAGCAGCGCGCGGCCATTGCCAGAGCGCTGATGGATCAGCCGGAAATTCTTCTTGCCGATGAGCCGACAGGTAACGTCGATCCGCCCATGGCCAAGCGGCTCCTCAATCTGTTCCTCGAGCTCAACCGGCTCGGCACCGCTGTCGTCATCGCCACTCACGATTTCGGCTTGATGGACCAGGTGGATGCACGTCGGATGATTCTGACCGAAGGGCGGCTCGACATCTATGAATGAGATGAACCGCAAGACGCTGAAGCCGAGAGCGCCGCAGCAGGGTGCACCGCAAATGCGTATCCGCCCGATGGCGCCGATCCTCCCGCCGTCCAACATCCAGGGCAATGCGCTGATCGTCGTCATCGCCATCATGGCGTTTCTAGCCTGTCTGACCTTGGGGGCCGTCAGCATGGTGCGCGCCACCGCCTCCAGCTGGCAGAGCCAGATTTCGCGCGAGATCACCATTCAGATCAAACCGGAAGAGGGACTGGATATGAATGCGGCGCTCAACAAGGCCCGCAATCTGGCGCTCGGTTTCGTTGGAACGCGCGAAGGCACGATCATGGACGATGCTGCGACAAGCCGTCTGTTGGAGCCATGGCTCGGCTCAGGTCTCGATCTGTCCGAGCTGCCGGTGCCGCGTCTTGTCATCATCACCATTGACGAAAACAATCCTCCAGACTTCGAAGCCATGCGAGCCATGCTGAAGACGGAAATCCCGCAGGCCTTTCTCGACGACCACCGCACCTGGGTGGATCGTCTGGTGTCCATGGCCCATACGACAGTGATGATCGGTGTGGGCGTGCTGGTGCTCGTCTTCACGGCCATGGTGTTGACGGTAATCTTCGCCACCCGCGGTGCACTCTCCGGCAATCGGCACATTGTCGAGGTGCTGCATTTCGTTGGCGCTGAGAGCGGCTTTGTCGCGCGCGAATTCCAGAAGCATTTTCTCAAGATCAGCCTGAAGGGATCGGGTGCCGGGAGTGCTGTTGCCGCACTCGTCTTCCTCGCCGCAGGCTTCTGGCAGTCGCGATCGCTTGCCACCCCGCAGAGCGATCAGGCAACAGCCCTGTTCGGTTCCTTCTCGGTCGGCATCGATGGCTATCTTGGTATCCTGATGACGATGATCATCATCTCGCTGCTGACGACGATAACGGCGCGCATGACGGTGATCCGGACCATCGACGAGATCGACCGCATCCGTTCCGACCCGTCGAAGAGCGACGGCTTGTAAGGGCGTCTATGGTCAAGGGGGTGGGGTACAACCGCCTGTTCCTTGCCATAGTCCGTGCTTATGGTAACTCATGGCAATGAGTCGCATAGACCGGCACGATCACATGGCTGATTCGCCGCGGAACCGAATGTTCTCGCGACGCGGACCGTTGCGCCGCTTCGTACGCATTGCCATCCTGGCCTTTGTCGTCATTGCCGGTGCGGTATTCGGTGGATTTTTATGGTTCGCGGATTCCGTGGCGACGATGCGCCCGCCGGAGGGCGCGCGAGCCGATGGGATTATCGTTCTGACGGGCGGCTATCAGAGGATCGATCAGGCAGTCGGCCTGCTGCGTGACAAGGTCGGCAAGCGGCTGCTGATTTCCGGCGTCAACCCATCCACGACGCGCGCGCAAATCCGCAAGATGACGCAGAGTTCTCCTGATCTCTTCGCCTGCTGCGTCGATATGGGCTACAAGGCGATCGACACTATCGGCAATGCCAATGAGGCAGCAGGATGGATACGCGACAAGGGCTACACTTCGGTCGTCGTCGTCACCAACAACTACCATATGCATCGCAGTCTGCATGAACTGCGCAGCGCCAGCCCCGATACCGAGTTCATCGCCTACCCGGTCATCAACTCGGATTTGAGCCGCACGAACTGGTTTGCCAATCCGGATGTTTTGCGCACCATGATGTATGAGTACGCTAAATTCGTCGTCGCCGCGCTGCGGGACCTGACGGGCATCGGAAAGGGCAATGGCCTGAGAGACTGAGGCCTTGACGCGTTTGGACTGGCCTTGCCACGGATAGGTCTTGCTGCATGACCCTCGTTTCGTGTAGGCGTTGCCCATCTGCGCTGGCGTGAAGAGGTACCCGTCTTCGGCTCAAGCGCCCGGAGACGCCAGGTTCATGCTCAGACTACGTTCGGTTCTGTTCAACACGCTTTTTTATCTCAATCTCATCGTTCGGATGATCGTGCTGACGCCGATCTACTTCATCGTGCCGCGCAAGCTTGCTTTTGAAATTCCAAAGAACTGGGCGCGCTCCAATCACTGGCTGATGAAGACGATTGTCGGAACGACATTCGAGGTCGAGGGGTTGGAAAACATTCCCGAAACCGGCTGCATCTTCGCGCCGAAGCACCAGTCTTTCTGGGACACCTACGCGCTCCTGCCGGATCTGAAAGACCCCGTCTATATCCTGAAGCGTGAGCTGATGTGGATCCCGCTCTTTGGCTGGTACGTCGCCAAGCAGCGGATGATCCCCGTCAATCGTGCCGCCCGTGGCAAGGCGATGCTGAAGGTGATGGAACGAGCCAAAGAGGAGATGGCGAAGGGTCGCGAGCTCATCATCTATCCCGAAGGCACGCGCCGCCCTCCGGGAGCGGAGCCTGAATATCGCTACGGCATCGCACGCCTTTATCGCGATCTCAAGGTTCCGGTGGTACCTGTTGCGATGCATCCAGGTCTGTTCTGGCCGCGCCGGTCCACCATGCGTTATCCCGGCCACTTCAAGGTGCGTATCCTGCCGCCAATCCAGCCGGGGCTCGACCCCGATACCTTCTTCAAGACGTTAATCGACGTAACGGAAAAGGCCAGCGACGAGTTGCTCATCGAGACGGCGCGCAACAATCCTGACCTGCCGATGCCGCCGACCGCGCAAAAGCGACTGGCCGAGCTCGGCTTTTCTCGAGCCTGAAATCAGTTCAGCTTGAACTCCAGCATCAGGTTTCGCTGGAGGAACGAGTGGTTGTCGTCCGATACAATGATAATATGCGTCGACCCATCGGGCTGGGTGACGACATCCATGCCTTCCATATTGTCGATCTGATAGGACGGGCCGGCTTCGATCAGCGTTTCTCCGTCAACGACAGCGCCTGGGCGAATATCCTGGCCAGCGATACGCCGAATGCGCATACCCGCGCCATCGCTGAAGTTGAAGCGGCGCTCCAGCAAGAGCAGATCGCCATTGGGCAGGAACGCGCCGTCCGTCGCGGCAAAATCGCCATGTTTCTTGACGGAAAACAGGCCCTTCAACGGCCCCTCAAGAATGGCGGCGTAAAGGTCGCCATTCTTATCCATGCTGTCTTCTGCAACTGCGACAAGCGCACCCTTAAGTGGTGAGTTTTCCGGCGAGGCGACAAGCGTCTCCAGCCCACCATTGCGGCGCAGTTCGCTGTTGCGGATCAGGTGAGGGAGCCGACCGCGGGGCCTGGCGTTGGCTAGATCTAGGCCCGGATAAATGCTGATGCGGTGAAACTGCTCGTAGCTGACATAAAGCCGGTCGCCGCGAAGCGCGAGACCTTCGGCATCCATATCCACTTTTCGGCGCGCAGCCGCTCCGGTCTCATTCAGCATCGGATCGATGTGCAACGCGGAGACGCCATTAAGCATGCCGGATGCGCCATCGCGCTCGATCTTGCCCGTCATCCAGTGGCCGGTATCCAGAACGGCGACAAAATTGCGTCCATCCGGGCGAAAGCGAATACTCGAAATCGCTCCGAAGGCGGGATCGGATGAGCGCATCGACAGCCCGCCGATGAATTGCAGCTTGCCGAAATGCTTCTCGCTCGACCCGACGAGGAAATCCCGGATCGGCGTGGAGGTGACTGCTACTTCGGCTGACGCAGCACCGATGGCCGCAGGGGCGAGAATTGCAAAAACAAAGGACAGCGCGGCGATCAGTTGGCCGGAAGATCGGCGGGGGGAGTTGCCCCCGCCATGACGCATCTTATCCAGCACGGCGCATCCTGCGGGATGGCTTGCCGGAGCTTGCGCTGGTGTCTTCGAAGAGCGCAGCAAGTTGCTCGGTCATCGCACCCGCCAACTCGTCGGCATCTACAATGGTTACGGCGCGACGGTAGTAGCGCGTCACGTCGTGGCCGATGCCGATGGCAAGAAGCTCGACAGGCGAACGGGTTTCGATCTGCTCGATCACAGCACGCAAGTGCCGTTCAAGATAGTTGCCCGGATTGACCGAAAGCGTCGAGTCGTCCACCGGCGCGCCATCGGAAATCATCATCATGATCTTGCGCTGTTCGGGCCGGTTGATCAGGCGGTTATGCGCCCACATAAGCGCTTCGCCGTCGATGTTTTCCTTGAGCAAGCCCTCGCGCATCATAAGCCCGAGATTACGCCTTGCGCGACGCCATGGCGCATCCGCGCTTTTATAGATGATATGACGCAAATCGTTGAGACGGCCGGGCGATGGCGGCTTGCCACTGGCCAGCCACTGCTCGCGTGACTGCCCACCCTTCCAGGCCTTGGTGGTAAAGCCGAGGATTTCCACCTTCACGCCCGAACGTTCCAGTGTGCGCGCCAGAATATCGGCACACGTCGCGGCGACTGTGATCGGCCGCCCGCGCATCGAGCCGGAATTGTCGATGACGAGCGAAACGACCGTATCGCGGAATTTCGTATCGCGTTCCTTCTTGAAGGAAAGCGGCTGCATCGGGTCGATGATCAGGCGCACAAGGCGGGCCGGATCGAGGTAGCCCTCTTCCAGATCGAAATCCCAGGAGCGATTCTGTTGCGCCATCAGACGACGCTGCAAACGGTTCGCTAAGCGCCCGACCGCGCCCTGAAGGTGCGCCAACTGCTTGTCGAGAAAGGCGCGCAAGCGATCGAGTTCCGCTTCGTCGCAAAGTTCCTCGGCGTGAATTTCCTCGTCGAACTCCTGCGTGAAGATGCGGTAATCGACCTTCTCATTGAAATCGTCGAAAGGGCTGTTCGGGCGACGGGTTTCGCCAGGCGTTTCGGAATCCTCATCGAGATCGTCGGACATTTCGTCCTCCGACATCTCGGCGCCATCCATCTCGCCATCTTCCATCTGCTCCTGAGAGGCCTCACTCTCTTCGGCAGGAGCGGCATCGGACCCGGCCTCTTCCTCGACCTGCTCTTCCTGCTGCTCGTTGCTGCGCGGCTGGTCTTCGTCGGATTCGGCTTCCTGGGATTCCGGCTCGTCATTCTCGTCGCCGAAATCCTCCGCCATCTGCATGGAGGTCAGCATCTTGCGGACGAGCTTGGAAAACGCCTTCTGATCTTCGATGACGCTTGAAAGGTCTTTCAGATCGCCGGACGCCTTGTCTTCGATGAAGGAGCGCCAGACGTCGAGAATCTTGCCGGCACTTTCCGGCGGCTTCTCACCGGTCAGCTTTTCACGAACCAGCAGCGCGACCGCCTCGGCAATTGGCGCGTCTTCCTGTGTGTTGATATTGCCGAAATTGGCCTTGGCATATTTCTCCGTGTTCATCGCACGAATGTTGTTCGCCATGCCCGGCATGCGCAGCGCGCCGATCGATTCCACGCGTGCCTGCTCTACAGCGTCGAAGATCTGACGTGCGTCAGCACCCTGCGGCGACATCGTCGCATGCACATCGCTATCGTGGCAGGCAAGCCGAAGTGCCATGGAATCGCCAAGGCCGCGGGTGATCGACACTTCCTGCGCCGTCGGCTTCTTGGAAATTTCCGGCAGACGCATGCGCTCGCCGGCAAGGCCAGGACGCTCATTGGCGAAAACCACTTCGACTTCAGAGCTACCCGCAACCGAACGTACGCAGCCGGTGATCGCCTGGCGCAACGGTTCGGTGTCGATCACCGTACCGGATTTGGGTCTCGAATTATCGCCGCGCGTTGCCATGGTCTTTCCTGTCGATTCTGAGCGCCCCGCGCGGGCACTACGCCCTTCGCGCGGAAGCGTCTTCGTCTTCATGCAATGGGAGCAACTTCGAACGCAAAGCTACGTTCGCCTTTGCGTGAAACTGCTCCAGCGATCTTCCCGGTTGTCGCCGGAAGGATTAGGCGCTGAGAACGATGTTCGCAGCACTTTCCTTCAGCTCGACGCCGAAAGCGCGCTGGTACTGCTCGGCAACAAGTGTCCGCTCCAGCTCATCGCACTTGTTGAGGAAGGTGACGCGGAAGGCGAAAGCGAGATCGCCAAAGATTTCCGCATTCTCAGCCCAGGTGATGACGGTACGCGGGCTCATAACGGTCGAGAGATCACCATTGATGAAGGCCGAGCGGGTAAGATCGGCAACGCGCACCATCTTCGATGCCGTTTCGCGACCCTTCTCGTTGTCGAGGCTCTTCACCTTGGCGACGATGATGTTCACTTCCTGCTCATGCGGCAGATAATTCAGCGTGGTAACGATAGACCAGCGGTCCATCTGCGCCTGGTTGATCTGCTGCGTGCCGTGGTAAAGACCGGTCGTGTCGCCGAGGCCGACGGTGTTGGCAGTTGCGAAAATGCGGAAAGCCGGGTGAGGGCGGATGACACGGCTCTGGTCGAGCAGCGTCAGGCGACCGGACGATTCCAGAACACGCTGGATAACGAACATGACGTCCGGGCGGCCGGCATCGTATTCGTCGAAGACGAGCGCGACATTGTGCTGGTAGGCCCAGGGCAGAATGCCGTCCTTGAACTCGGTGACCTGCTTGCCGTCCTTAAGAACGATAGCGTCTTTGCCGACGAGGTCGATACGAGAGACATGGCTGTCGAGGTTGACGCGCACGCACGGCCAGTTCAGGCGCGCCGCCACCTGTTCGATATGCGTGGATTTACCGGTGCCGTGGAAGCCGGACAACATGACACGTCGGTTATGAGCAAAGCCTGCAAGGATCGCCAGCGTCGTATCGCGGTCGAAAAGATAGTCCGGATCCAGATCGGGCACATAGGCGTCGCCCTGGCTGTAAGCCGGCACACGCAGATCCGTATCGATACCGAAGACCTCACGGACAGAAACAGTCGTATCCGGCAGGTTGGTAATATCAAGGTCAATTTTGCTCATCACGTCTCCAAGGCGGGTAGCAACCACCCGGCCACATCTTCATAAGGCAATCACCAAAAGGGCTTAGCAGAAACCCGATTGCTTTAACAATTGGTAGGCTTGAATTACAGCCCGAAAACGCTCTTCCGAACCGCGATCGCCACCATTAGCATCAGGATGGTGCTTTTTGACAAGCTCCTTATAGCGCCGTTTGATCTCATCTTGCTTGGCACCGGATGCGAGACCAAGCGTGTCGAAGGCCTTCGCTTCCAGGGTCTTGAGCTTGCGGTCCGGCTGGACGCGCTGGCCGCCCGCCCTTCCGTCGCCAAAACCATTGGTGAAGCCGAAAGGATCCCGGATTCGCGCATTTGCAGCACCCGAGCGCAATGTGGAATGTAGGGGGCTGTCGCGCGCTGTCTTGTTCACCCCGACAGTCCATGTCGGGCGGTGGCCGGTAATCGCTTCTTTCTGGTAGCGGGCAATTTCGCTGTCGGAGAGGCCAGAAAAATAATTGTAGCCCTTATTGTATTCCTTCACATGCTCGAAACAGAACATGAAGAATTGCCCTTCGGCGTTGCGGCCGACGGGTGCGCGGTGATTACCGGGTTTGTCGCATCCATCCCACTGGCAGACAGGGGCCTGAGCCTCCGGCGGTTGCTCTCTTTTGCGACGCGTTCGGATGCGGTCGAAATATTTCGAATCCAGTTTCATGATATCCCAATTATGGTGCGCAAAAGGGTGCACAACAAGAATTGACAAAGCGGAATGTTGCAGGCTTTTAGAGAGCCCTTTTAACAACGCGACAATCAGGAGATGGATGCCATGTCCCTGCGCCAACGCATGGAAAACAAGCTGCAAGAGGCATTTTCGCCCGATCGCCTGAATGTCATTGATGAAAGCCATATGCATGCCGGGCACCAGCCGGATATCACCGGCACAGGCGAGACGCATATGCGTGTTCAGATAGTGTGTGAGCAGTTCTCCGGCAAGTCTCGCGTCCACCGCCACCGGGCAATCAATGGACTGTTGAAACCCGAACTTGATGCAGGTTTGCACGCACTTGCCATCGAAGCCGCAGCGCCAGGGGAGCCGACGCGGTTCTGATCAGATAAGACGTCGATCGCCGCGGTGCGTCAGCCGGGATGCTTTTCCGAGAGGAAGCTCTGAACCTCAGATGCCGCAACATCGTCCGCCACGAAAGACTGGCCGATGCCGTGGGTCAGAATGAAGGTCAGCTTGCCACCCTTGACCTTCTTGTCCTGGGCGATCGCCGCCATCAGCGTCTCTACCGGCGGAAGCTGGCCTGGGATGTCCTTCATCGAGGTCGGCAGGCCAACTGCCTTCAGATGCGCTTCGACGCGGCTCGCATCATCCGGGCTTGCGAGATTCATGCGGGCGGAGAACTGGTGCGCCAGCACCATGCCGATGGCAACGCCTTCCCCGTGAACCAAGCGCTCGCTATTGTATTCGGTTGCCGCCTCCAGAGCGTGGCCGAATGTGTGGCCGAGGTTCAACAGAGCGCGAACACCGTTTTCCTTTTCATCCGCCACCACGACGTCGGACTTCGCCTGGCAGCTCGTCGCAATCGCCTCTATGCGAGCCGGGCCTCCTTTCTCGATCTCAGCCCAGTTCTTCTCAAGCCAGGAGAAGAAATCAGGCTTGTCGATCAGGCCGTATTTGACCACTTCGGCGTAGCCTGCACGGAACTCGCGCGGGCTCAGCGTATCGAGAACGGCCGTGTCAGCCAATACCAGATCCGGCTGGTGAAAGACGCCGACGAGATTCTTGCCGTGGCGGCTGTTGATGCCGGTCTTGCCGCCGACGGAGGAATCGACCTGCGCCAGAAGCGAGGTTGGAATTTGCACGAAGCGTACACCACGGCGAACGATGCCGGCGGCGAAGCCCGCCAGATCACCTATGACGCCGCCCCCGAGCGCGATGACCGCATCGTTGCGCTCGATCCGTGCGGCAAGGATGGCATCGCACACGGTGACGAGGTGATCGAAGCTCTTGGTCTTCTCGCCTGCCGGTAGCGTCAGAGATACAGCCTCGATGCCGTCGGTCTGCAGGCCATCCATCAGGGTTTCGAGATAGAGCGGCGCGACATGCTCATCGGTGATGATGGCGGCGCGCTTGCCTTTCAGCCGTGAGGAAATCTCTCCACCGGCGCGGCCGATCAGGCCCGGCCCAATCAGGATGTCATAGGCACGTTCACCCAGCGGAACATGAACAAGGCGCTCGTCGGTCTGGATGGCGGAGGGCATGGCATCAGGCTTTCTTGGTGAGGCTGGCGATGGCTTCTAGAACTTCCGTCGTGATGATGTCCTTTCGGACATCGCGCGATTCGATGGTGATATCGGCTTCGCAATAGATGGGGTAACGCTTCTCCATCAGCGCCGCGAGCGTCGCCTTCGGATTCTCGGTCTTGAGCAACGGGCGATGATCGCGCTTGTTGACGCGTTCCCACAGCACTTCGAGATCGGCTTTCAGCCAGAGCGACACGCCGCCGCGCTTGATATGTCTGCGGGTGTTCTCGTTGATGAAGGCCCCTCCACCGGTGGAGACGACCTTTGCGCCGCCGCGGAGCAGGCGCTTGATGACGCGCGTTTCCAGCGCTCGGAACTCGTCTTCACCATAGGTGGCAAAAAGCTCGGAGATCGTCATGCGCGAAACGCGTTCGATTTCGTCATCCGTATCGATGAAGGGTAACTTCAACTGCTGCGCGACCGACCTGCCGATGGCGGATTTTCCGGCACCCATCAGCCCGACGAAGACGATGTTGCGCCTGCCAAGAGCGGCACGCGCTTTCTCGCCCAAGCTCTGGGGAAGGGATAAATTGGTTTCGCTCATGAATGATGGCCCATTTGGCTTCGGTATCTTCAAATGTTTACCAAGCGTCAAGCCAAATTGCGGCTTATAGGCCAGAGAAATCGCCTGACCGGATGATGCCCACTGTGATGCGGGAAGGCCAGCGACGCCATGCCCTTGCCAAGATGTTCCCACAGGCAAGGCGACCAAGTGCTGCGGAGTGACCATGCCCACCCTTTTCCGTTTCATCTTCATCCTCGCGGCGATTGCCGGCATTATTTATGGGAGTATGGTGTCGCTTGTTTCGCTGGTGAAGCCGCGTGAAAGGGAGGTGACAGTGCGCATCCCTTCCGAGCGGCTCAACCCGCCGGCACCTTGAGGATCGGGTTAGATTATGTCTCGCCAGGATCATGCACGGCTGGAAGGCTTTCTGGAAATGATGAGCGCCGAGCGTGGGGCGGCGATGAACACGCTTGCCTCCTATGAACGCGACCTCACCGACCTGATGGCGTTTCTTTCCTCCCGCCAGGCGTCTTTGACCGAAGCGACTACAGCCGACCTCTCGGCCTATCTCGCCCATCTCTCCGCTCAAGGCTTTGCCGCATCCTCGCAGGCGCGACGCCTCTCCGCGCTCCGGCAGTTCTACAAGTTTCTCTATTCGGAGAATGTGCGCACCGACGATCCGACAGGAATTTTGGATGCACCACGCAAAGGTCGATCGCTTCCGAAAACCATAAGTGTCACGAGCGTCACGGCACTTCTCGCCAAAGCCGCAGAAGAAGCGGACCAAGAGGGGCCGGGCCAATTGGCGCGTATACGCATGCATCTTCTGCTGGAGTTGCTCTATGCCACCGGCATGCGTGTCAGCGAACTGGTCTCTCTGCCGGCAAAGGTCCTTCGTCACGAAGGTCGCTTCCTGATGATCCGTGGCAAGGGCAACAAGGACCGTGTCGTCCTGCTGTCACGAACGGCAATCGAGGCGATGGAGCGATATGACGCGGCCCGCAAAAAGCTTGTGCCAAAGGCCCAGCCGAAAGAAGAAAGTCCCTGGCTGTTTCCCTCGGCCAGCAAGGAGGGACATTTGCCCCGTCAGGTGTTCGCTCGCGACTTGAAGGACATAGCGATCCGCGCCGGTTTGACACCATCGGCCGTCTCGCCGCATGTACTCCGGCACGCCTTTGCCAGTCATCTTCTGCAGAACGGAGCGGATCTGCGCGCAGTGCAGGAACTGCTCGGCCATTCGGACATTTCCACGACACAAATATACACACATGTGTTGGAAGAACGCCTTCAAGAGTTGGTACAAACACACCACCCTCTTGCCAAACAGGGCAAAAACCTTGATTAGAGCGACCGGAACCGCCGGGAGAGCCCGGTCAAACCTTGCGCAAAACGATCGGAAACGGATCTCATGCTCAGCTATCTCGACTTCGAAAAACCCATTTCGGACCTGGAAGGCAAGATTCTTGAACTGAAGAAACTGGCCGCCGAAGACGAGAGCATCGATACGTCTGAGGAAATTTCGCGTTTGGAAGCGCGCGTCAATGACGCGATGCAGGACATCTATTCCAAGCTGAATGCCTGGCAGAAGACTCAAGTTGCGCGCCACCCGCAGCGACCGCACTTTATCGACTATGCCAGCGCGCTCTTCACGGATTTCACGCCGCTCGCGGGCGACCGCAAGTTTGCCGAAGATGCCGCCATCCAGGCAGGCTTAGGTCGCTTCAACGGCCAACCAGTCGCCATTATCGGCCAGGAAAAGGGTAACGATACCAAGTCGCGCCTCAAGCACAATTTCGGTAGCCCGCGTCCGGAAGGATATCGCAAGGCGATCCGCGTTCTGGAACTAGCCGACCGCTTCTCACTTCCCGTAGTCACGCTGATTGACACTGCCGGCGCTTATCCGGGTGTCGGTGCTGAAGAACGCGGACAGGCGGAAGCCATCGCTCGCTCGACGGAAATGTGCCTTAACGTCAAGGTTCCGATCGTGTCTGTGGTCATCGGCGAGGGCGGCTCCGGCGGCGCAATCGCGATCGCCACCGGCAACCGCGTCTACATGCTCGAACACGCGATTTATTCGGTGATCTCCCCAGAAGGTGCAGCCTCCATCCTCTGGCGCGACTCGACCCGCGCCAAGGAAGCAGCAACCAACATGAAGATCACCTCAGACGACCTGAAGGCGCTCGGCGTCATCGACGGCATCATTGCCGAACCGATCGGCGGAGCCCACCGCGACCCATCAGGCGTGATTGCTGCGACCGGCAGAACGATCGAATCCGCGCTGAAAGAACTCACAGCTCAGACCGGCAGCCAGCTTCGCGCCGAGCGCCGCCAGAAGTTCTTGGATATTGGGCGCAGCCTCTAATCCGCCTCCTGAGGCGATATCGTAGTTCGCTGGAGCAGACGCGGCATGTGGCTGGCTAGGAGCGCCCAGGTCTGAGATCAAGGGGCTTGTAGCAGACTTCTACAATCTCGGTTTCTGGGACATAGGGGGGGCGGTACGACACTTTGAGTAAATCGCATTCTGTCAGGGGCTGAGATACAACGCGGTACACGATTCTGTGAGGGCGAGGGGCTTTCGGCGCTGATGCTGCTTGCTCACGATAGTAAGAGTCTGAGATCATATCTGCTGCCAGAGCGGTGGTGCTGCCACTCATCAAGAGTGCGCCCAATGCGGTAAAGCTGATTATCGTAAGTATTGCGTTAATTTTAAACATCTTTATCTCCCCGTAATCGGCATGGAAAACGCATAAACTAAAGAAAGGTTGCGGGCTCTATAAAGCCACAGCACTTTTACTTAGGTTGGTATGGTATTCCCGGTTCATCAGGTAATTAAGCGCCATCTTTCGTGTCTTCCAACGATGTTGAAGGTAAATGAACAGCCGGTGGAGGATAGCTTTATTAGGCAATGGCCGCACCCAGAAGATCCTCGAGGCAGTCGCACGGCTTTTCGTGACGTGCCATGACGTTGCAGTCTAATCGCGCGAAAGTCCCTGCCAGATTATAGAGGCCACAGAACGACGGGCTCACAACCAGTTCTGCAACACATCATCACACTGGGCGAAACTCCAGCTACCGCTGCTGCGTCTTTTTGCGTAGCGATCAGCGGGGAAAATTTAGTAACACGAGGCCTGTCCATTGCCATCTACGTAGCAACGCTTGTGCGTGTTGCCGTCTACGCTTCCGTTGGGCACAACAATCACTGGAGGTGGCGTTACGCGACGGCGACTCCCGTCACGTGTGATCGATGCGCCGTTGTTCGGCGGAACTTGGAAGTTTTGGTTTCCATAGGTGCCCATGTAGCCGCCGGTTCCGTCGGGCTCGACGTCGAGATTACGCACCTGTTGGCCCTGAGCAGATATTGGTAAGCCTGCAAGGGTTATAATTAAGAGAAGCGTTTTCACGAGAACCTCCTTTCGCTAGCTTACTAAAATGCAGAACTTTAAGACTGCCAGTTTAGTGTGGCACTATTGCTGTACAACAGCAAATCATACCAGACACAAGCTTGATGTTCTGTGTTACGCCCGTAAGTTGCTCACACGCTTTATTCACATGACAATTAATGTATGGAGAGACTTCCACTAGGGTTCTTCGCGAGCCAGGTCCTACGCCGACAGCGCTTAGAGTCTATAAAACTGAAACGTCGCCACGGTCTATTTTCAAGACAGTTAAATTTCCAGTCTGAAAAGCGCCGGTGTCTATACCGATCCTCCCCGGGCCAAAAGATACCTCCAGCCGAGGTGTATGCCCGTGGACGACGACAAGCGGGAGATCGGGACCTTGCGAAATGAACGGCTCACGTATCCATAGGAGGTCACTGTCGTGCTGAGCATCAAGCGGCACGCCAGGCTTGATCCCGGCGTGAACGAAGAGATATGGTCCAACCTTTAGGCTGACCGGTAGGCCCGCCAGAAAATCGATATGCTCCTGAGGAATGCCTTCCCTCATAACCTCAGTGAGCGCAGCGCTGCCAAATCCCTTCTGCCGTTTTAGATAATCGAGATCTATACCGTACGAGAGCAATGTTTGCTTCCCTGCCTGACTAAGCCAAGTAGGGTAAGCGTCAGGGTGCTGAAGCACTTTATAGAAGACATCATCGTGGTTGCCGCATAAAGCCAGTCTCCGCAAGCCGTGATTACTCGGCCGTATCAAATGGTCCAGTACTGTCTGGGACGCGGGGCCTTTAGCGACGTAATCCCCTAAGAGGACAACAAGCCCACTTCGTCCCGATAGGCTCATATCATTGACAATCCTGCTTTCCGCATCGCGCAGAAGATCGATGCATCCGTGTATGTCACCAATCGCGTATATCGGGTAGCTAGGCTCTTGGTCGCCAGTGTCAATTCGTCTACGAGCCGTTGTGGTTTTCTGCTTCTTCTTAAAGAACGCGCCCTTAATCCACTTCATAGGGTCATCGCCGCTGACAAGCGGTGCAAGCTTTTTTGCTTTTCCATGAAACTCCCACGTATGCTATCGCAACAATCTAGGACAACGAGCAGCGATTGAGCATACCTGCATCCACCGGTCGCGAGGCGGTCCACGACATCTAATATATCATCAGATTCTGCTAAGTCATTAAGCTGCACGCCCGCCACCGTTACCGATGCTGCTGACTCTAGTACCGACTCTTTGCTCGTTTGATGGAAGAGCATTTCTCCCTCCATCCCAGCATAGGGCTCGTTCAATGACGACAGCACCGCGCCAGACAATTACGTCTCGAAGCCTTAAATCCAACAGCCGTTGATCCATGAATTTCAGCATCGATAACATTTTAATGATTATTTGAACGGGATGTAGAACGACCTTGTCCATAGTCGGGATGTCTGAAGAGGATAACCCGATGACCATAAGAAACGTAACCCTTCATATCGCCGCTTTCGTTGGAATTCTCACTTCGAGCCCGTCGCATGGACTTGCTGCAGGTGTAGGCGGTTACGCCCGTGATTTGGGAGCCGCCGCCAAAAGGATTGTCGAAGGAGAGTTTGCACTGGCCCCTCTGGCGAGTGTTGCCTTCTGCATGAAAAACGCGGATCAATGCAGAGACACCGGGGGTCAGGTCGTCGAGTTAACGGACGCTCGTCAAGCGGAACTTTTCGGGGTCAATTCAAAGGTCAACCGTAGCATCAAGCCAAAGAGTGACTCGCCTACGGCAGATGTGTGGAGCGTTGACGTCGCCGCAGGCGATTGCGAAGATTATGCGCTGACAAAACGCAAACGGCTGCTCGAACTCGGATGGCCATCGCGAGCGCTACGCATGGCAGTCGCGATAACTCCGTCCGGAGAGGGGCACGCTGTCCTGGTTATTCGAACCTCAAAAGGAGATCTTGTCCTCGACAATCGCACGTCGCAGGTAAAAGATTGGAGCAAAACTGATCTCTTCTGGTTGAAGATGCAGTCCTCCAACCCAGAGATTTGGGTTTCAATGCAGTCTCGCCCTAACCGACCTGTGTTGGTTTCCGAAAGAGAAAAAGATCGACGTCCAGCTACGGTGACCCGCAAACCACCGGTACCTGTTGTTCAGGTCTTCAGTGATATTGGAGTTTACAACACAAGAAAATAATACTCGAGTGTCGGTTTCGAATGGCGCCTTTCAAGACCGATCTTGCACCGTGCCGGCCTTGGAACAGCGGTGGCTTGTATTAAATCTTAAAAATAAGCAAATAATAAAATAAAACTACCGCAGCGCCCTGCGATAAACTTGTAGGCTTGCTTTACGGTATTTGGCGTGTCATATGGAACATTGTGTTTCGCACTGCGATAAATGGCGCATTTATAGGACAAATGCATATTTGACGGGGCAACAAATGTGCTTAAAAGATCAACTCCACGTCGTTATTGTTAATTATAGAACACCGGCTCTAGCGATACGTTGCGTTGAATCGATCTTACGCCACGACATTGTATCGCCGACCGGAATTACGATTGTTGAAAACTGCTCTGGCGACTCTTCTTTCGAAGAGATGTCGGCGGCTCTGCCGGGGATCTCGATCATCCAATCGCCCTCAAATGGAGGGTTCGGAGCAGGCGTCAATTTCGGCTGCCGCGGTTTGACTGCGAAATATCTCCTTATTTTAAATCCAGACACTTATTTCGAATACGACAGTGTGTCGCCCGTAACTGCTCATATGGAAGAGAATCGGGACGTCGGTATTGTGGGTCTGGATCTCATCAATCCGGACGGAACGCGCCAGTATTCGGCGCGCCGTTTTTACTCGGCACTCGATATCTTTGCGCGGCGAAGCAAAGCGTTCTCGCCATTCATGCCAAAGCGGATCGAGCGCCATCTCATGCAAGACGCCTATGCGAGGAACATTCCTTTTGACGCAGAGTGGGTAATGGGCACGGGCTTTATCATCCGGCGTGACGTCCTTGAGGCGGTTGGTGGCATGGATGTCGATTACTTTCTTTATATGGAAGATGTTGATCTCTGTGCCCGGGTTTGGTGCGAGGGGTACCGTGTCCAATGTTTGCCGCAGGCGCAACTGGTGCATGACCATCAGCGCTCAAGCGCTGTCAGCGCATTCAGCTTTGCTGGGAAGACGCATCTGAAGAGCCTATTGAAATTTGCCAGGAGATTCAGTCTTCCTTTGATACGGCCGCCTGGCACGCGAAACATAGTCGCCAGCTTTTCTGGTCGGCGCTGAAAAGTGTGGCGGTTTTTATTCGATAGCAGTTTGTTCGATAGAGGACTGCGTCACTTCCTTCGATGTGCGCTAAGTAGCGCGTCGGTGATTTTCCTGCGACTCATCTATGAGAAAGCTTCACCGCGATGCAGTGTCGGACGCACCTAAGAAGACCTAAAAACTGGTTTTCCGAAACCCGCCCGAATATACCTAACCTCTAATCTCCAGCAGCACTAGCTGTTTGGAGTTTTCTAGCTCAACCCATCCGGGTTTACGATGATCGCCGGCGCATGCTAGATACAAACGCAATCAGACCGAAGGAACTCTAATGCGCTTTAGGACAATTTTATCGGACTCATCAACAAGCGCCTCTGTCCCTAGAAAAACCAACCTAAAGATCACTAAAATACTCCTATCGGTATTCGTTTTCTTATCACACATGTATATACTTGCCGGAGTGAAATTTCTAAGCTTTATGTCATTCACTGATATCGAAATGCGCGTGCAATCGTTCTTCGTTATCAGCGGATTTTTTCTGTATCTTTCTTACAAAAAAACCACTTCTGTATCCGATTTTCTTAAACGGCGTATGGAGCGGCTGTATCCCCCCTACTGTGCTGCAATAATGTTTACCCTGTTGATAGGGCTCATATGGATATCGGCGAGCCAACAAAAGATCGACGTAATAGGAATTCTTAAGTACACGATATTCAATCTTCTAACTCTCAATTTTATTGCGCCTAATATTCCTGGACTCTTTACTGATAATCCTATTCCTGCAGCCAACGGCGCCTTATGGACCATGAAGGTCGAGCTTTCCTTCTGTGCTGCTATCCCACTATTGTTTTTCTTTTCGCGGTGGGTCGGCTTCTTCACCCTTTTGATATCAACTTATGTGGCGTCTTCGATGTATTACATCTATATGAAGCACACTTATTTGTTGACAGGAAACTCAATATACGAAGTGTTTTCGCGGCAACCTCCTGGGCAGCTCAGGTTTCTTGTTGCGGGCATATTGTTCTGCGTTTTCATCGAGAAGTTTAGGGCTATGGTTTGGGAGGTGCGACTAGTTGTCATCCTTTTTTCGGTTGGGATAGTTTGGTTTCGTGAAGATCTACAGGTCCTTTATCCCCCTGCTCTGGCAACTATAATTTTTTCTTTGGTGTTCGCTCCCTATCTGTCGCTCCCAGACAAGTTGCCAGACATTTCTTACGGTATTTATTTGTATCACTTTCCGATCATTCAGCTTTCGGTCGCCTTGGGAGTTGCCAAGTCAGCCCCGCTCGTGGCGACGCTGAGTTGCGCCGCTGCCACTATTTTTATGGCGCTTGTGTCCAGAAGAATAGAATTGACCTGGTGGGCGCCCTCCAATTCACGACCGACCCGGCAGATGGTAGAGAAAAGTGATGGGTGAGAAAAAATCTGCCGAGCAATCCGTGAAATATCATTTGGTAGATATACTGTTTATCATTTTTCTTGTTGTGAGCTCTCTCCAGTTTGTTCAGTTGTCGTTTTTGCGTATATCTCAAGTATACACCATGGTAGCTCTGCTGTTCTTTCTTACAAAGAAATATAGGGTCGCTGACACCCGTTTCTTGCTTATTCATTGCTCTTTTTTGCTCTGGGCTCTCGTTGTGACCTTGTTTGCTGGTTATGAAAAGTTCAAGGTATTCGAGCAGGTCATTAAGTTTGGTGTGCTTTACCCTGCAAGCTATTTACTTGGCTTGGTATTCGCCCGTTTTTTTATCAAACAAAACCATTTTCCAATTGGCTGGAAGTTCGTGGTTGGGTTTCTGTGTTTTCAGGTGTTGTGCCAGAAGCTGTCGCTTCCGATCATCTTTCAAGACGTTTCTTTTCAGCGGGATGCTCTCCACGGGACTTTCCGAGAAAGAAACTGGCTCGCATTTTTCTTTTTTTTTATTTCCTCGACAGTTTTTTTAGCTGGTCGAAGGGACGGCCGCGATGCGGTAATCTTTGTGGGAGTCATTTTGGCGGTCACACTGCTATCCGGCTCCAAAGTTATGATGCTCTGCTCAATGCTTATCGTATTTTTTGCAGCTAAGATTAACTGGACCTTGAAGCCGATCGCGGTAGGAGTGGGCATAATCGCGACTGTTTACATATTCAGTTCTCAGTTGGATCAGTCCGCACTCGAAGCAAGGTTGGAGAACGAGCGCGGCGCGTCATTGACCGCTGCCATAGAACTTATCCTCGCTGAACCTATCGGGCATGGTTTTGGGTACGTAGAATACTATTTTTCGTCCGAGTTTCCTTACTCGATACAAGGCCTCGGCGAAGGCACGAATGCGGTATTTTCTACTCCTCTCGACCTGATTATCATAGCTGGGCCAGTGGGCTTTCTGTATTGGGCATTCATCTTCTGTGGCGCAAGAGACGGGCGAGGGCTCACCATCTTGTCGATTGCAGCTTGGTCGCTGCTGAACCCGTTGCATCAGGCTGATTTGACTTATTTTGCATTGGCTTTCTTGAGCCAGTTTTCGGCTTTTGGGCAATCAAAGATGCCGCCTTGGCGATTGAGGCCTTCTACCAAGATTAACTCTAACCAGCCTGCGAAGGAATGGAGAGAGTAGCTCCTCGACCGACTATCCATCATTTTCTCACGATCACTTGGATGGAATGTCAACGCCTTATTCACTGTTTGTCGTCAGAGGTGCACACAAAGATGCCAATCGCTCACCTCAACTTCCCCTTCGACAACATGTTGATAATTGACAGCCATCGATAGCGTGGCGGAACCCGCCAAAAGGCGGAGGATGCAGTGCTTCTGCCCGTCATTCGCGGGGCCGGCAGATAAAGACCCCACTTATGGTCAACGAGGGGTTCCCGCGCCGCTCCACCGCAAAAGGTGAACGACCAATCAGCCTGTCGTTCGCCCCAAACAGGTGCATTGCATTATGGGGAACCATACGATGCTGCTCGAGAAGGGTACGGTCGTTTGCGTAGGCCGCATCCACTACGGCGAGATCATGTTCATGCGCTTAAACCTGCTCTGATGGTCTGGAGTTCACTTGCTGGAACAGCTAACTCATTCTTAAAGCCTTCATCATAGACGCATTCGACCCACGATCTCAACGGCAGTTTCCACCAATCGCGCTCTGAACTCCCCTTGTCACGCGCTTCGAAACTGCAATTAACCTATCAACCATAACTGCTGAGCCGTCAGGGCCTTTTCGCGGCTGGATATAGATCCGGTGCCGGCCGTCCGTTGTGAAGCGAAAAGGACCGCCAGGAGCTTCAACCCACCGGTATCCGTCACCCGATTCAGGATCATTATGCACTGTGGTAAAGCAGGACATTGGCGGTGTTGACCCTACCCTTGCAATTTCCTCGTTCCCTTTGATACCACCTTTACCGCGAACGGCTACATACACCCACCAAGCCCCTTCCCTCGGTAGTTTGTCGAAAACAAGTTGGGTGTTCCAGCCTTCAAAGCTCCGGGCGAGGGCAATCGCTGAGCCATCGGACGCGATAGGGTCGCTGACTATGGTGCTCTTTGATCCTGCATAACGCTGGAAGGAAATATCCTGGATGTCTCTCCACTGTGGGCTATCACGGACGATGTCTGGAAGGCTCGCTGGCTCAATCGTCGTCATCTCTAGCAAGCTTTTGAGTTCCTTCACGCTGCTGGCTTGCATATACTGACCAATCTTATTCGCCTCTATGGTTTGCCAGAAGCGCCTGAGCCGGTCCGGACGAGTTGCAACGACGTCGAAGCCGATCTCGTGTTGTGCTCGCAGGTAGTCCGACTGTCGTCTAAGAATAACGAAATCGACTGGCAGGCGGGCCAGATGAACCTGTGCGGCATACCCCGTTCCCACGACAGCCTTTTCCGCCTTATCGAAGAGCGAATCGGCGCGCGATATAAAATCTGCGTCGAACATCTCCATATCGACCGTCGTCTTTTCGGAAAGTACGTCATCCGTGGCAGCGAGTTTGTCATGCATGAGGCGAATGTAGTCGAGCACTTGCGGAGCCGCGGGGCCGTAATATTTTTCGCAGAACTCGGTAATGATCGCCCAGGGGTCCTGGTTCGGGTCCCAAAGTAACCGGGCGATCATCCAAGCGCGCAGCGCGGCAAATTCCGCACCACGTGTGTTGAAGCTTCCTTCGCCCATGTAACCTTCGACGTGATCGAGTGAAGCAAGCCACTTTACCGTGTTTCCAATCGGCAAGATATTGGGCGTTGGCTGGAGATATCCGGCAAAATTTGTGATGTGGTCCCACACCAGAACGTGCTTTGCAATCGCGTTCCAACCCGCCAGATCTTCGCCGAGCTTCTGATTGGATTGACCATTCAGTGCGTCCCGGTAGTTCACCTGAATGGTCATAGGATAGACGAGGATATAGTCTGGAACCGTCATGCCTTCCGGGGGCGTAAAACTCCAGTGATAGGCGTTGAACGCCAATCGTGCGCCGGGAAGCTCCGCGCGCACCAGATCGGCAACCTCTATCATCATGTCGAGACGTGGAGCTGACGGATGGCCACCGTGCTTCGCCGCGAAAGCCCTGCTCGCTGGGTCCATGTCCCAGCCCCAGTCCATGTCGTGGATCGAGAACCATAACTTGCGGTAGTCCGGCAGGGCTCTCAATCGTTGGACGACGACCCGCGCCATTTCCGCGCGCATGTCTTTATTCATCATCGCGAGCTGCCCGCCCGCATACCACTCACGATGGGTAGCTTGATATATCTTCTTGGGCAATAACTCGTAGAAATTGAAGATGGTCCCCCTGGTTGCCCAGCTTTCGTTCCAGGAGTCAATGCCGTTCGGCGTGGGCAAAAAGGAAGGCCCGTGGGATTGCCCGCTCATGAGATTGCGCTGCCTCCACGGTTTGTTATCGGCTTCGACGCTGAGGACCTCACGGAAAGCGAAGCGCGGCACCTGACGCTCGTTAAGTTCTGGGAGCGTGATATCCGGTGTCTTGGGCCAATAGGTAAACGTGGGAGACAACCAGCGAACGCCAAGTTTATGGTCGAGAAACCAATTGACTCCGTACATACTACCTCGAGGTGTCGCGCCTGCGATCAGTATATGCGCGCCAAAGGTTCGGATCAAAAATCCGTCGTCCCCCAGCCCGTTGAAGTCTGCATCAGTGAAAGCGCGTTTCGCTATGGCGTTTTTGCGTCCGACCACCAGCAGCGGCTCTGCCGCCACTGCTTCGTCTGTAGACAGCTGCACAGGTGCCGTCGCGTCCGCGAGCTTAGCTGTGAAGTCGGATAGATCGGCTGCAGCTTGCAGCGTAATGATATCTTCTTGTGTGCCAACATGCACGCGCATCGACATTTGACCATTCTCCGCAAGCCGATAGCGATGATCGTCCGGCGCGGGCTGCGCAAGTTGGCTCGTCAACTGTCGGGAATTGGCGACCGGATCGGCAGGCGGCGACAACCGCTGCTTGGTAAGAGCGTTCTTGCCGACATCAGGGACAGTTGTCGGGGAGTCGTCAGTCTCAGTGAGTGACACTTCAGTGAACGCTGCCTCGCCCGCAGAGCAGATAGTTTTGCGTAGGTACAGAACCATCTGGTCCACGTCTTCGGGTACCCGAAAAACGATCGAATGGCTCTGCCAGCCAACTCCGCCGCCCGTAACGAAGGCTGCTGCTTCCCGCCGCTTCGCCGACGTCATAGCGCATTTGCCCTCAGAGCGGTCATCAACCGAGACGGAAGCAGGACCACGCCAGCTTCCATTTTGCTTTTCTTTGGCGCGGAAACTATATTGGACATAAACCGTGTTTGCTGGTGCTGTATCGCTGAATATTTTGGCTGAAAGCCGGTAGTTGCGTCCACCTGTGACCGGTATATGTTCTTGGACGATCATGCCGGACCGGAGCGAGACCGCGTTACTGCCATCGACTGCCTTTATCGCGGTACCATACCCCTTGGCCCACCAGGGGCGCAGTTCATTTGTCCCGAAGGAACCATTCGTTACACGATCGCGTCCAGCGGTATCGGCAGTCGCGGGCGACAAAAGCGACCACATAATAAGGAACGTGGTAGCAATTTTGGGGATGCACGACATTAATGGACCTTCCGGTTCGCCACTTTTTGAATAAGTATATGCTTAAGAACTGCAACGAATTCCGCCTCGTTGGCTGAGCCTTGTCTAGTTTCTTACCAAATAGATTGTGTCGCGTCTAACACCATGAGTATTCCGTATGGATTATCTCGCCGTTAGACTTGGATAATCGGCTATTTAAAAAAGATATCGCGCTTCGGAGGCTCGTTGTTGGATTGCTTCTGAATAACGCAGTAAACCGGTCCCATCGCTTGAAACCTGGCGCCCCCGATTACTTGCGTAACGGAAAGTTCTGTGTGCATATGCGAAATGAGAGGCGGGAAGTCTCTTGGTGCCAATTCGAAAATAGACTGATTTCCTCGGTCGCCAAGGATTTAACATGGCCAATGTGGCCGATCGACTTCTAAAAGGCAGCCTTTGGGTCTCGGTGTCGCGAGCCGTTACGAACGGGCTTTCGACGCTCAGCACCATTATTTTGGCTTGGTACCTACTGCCATCGGATTTCGGCGTGGTGGCAATTGCCACGACCATTCTGGTAATCGTCCAGACAGTGACGGACATGTCTCTCAATGAGGCGTTAATCCGTCATCCTGATCCCAACGAATCGCATTTCAGCGCTGCATGGACTTTGTCGGCGATGCGAGGGGCCATCCTTAGTCTTGTCCTAGCCGCTATTTCTTATCCTTTGGCCATCCTCTATGAAGAGCCACGTCTTCCGGGCATCATAATAGTGTTGAGTCTTTCCGTCTTCGTCGGTGGCCTCGCCAATCCCAGACGGATCATGCTGCAGCGCGATCTGGTCTTTTGGCAGGAGTTCGTACTCAACGTGTCACAGAAGATCGCAGGTTTTGTGGTAACCGTGGCTGTCGCAATGATTTATCACAGCTATTGGGCATTGGTTGTCGGAGTTGTGGTTTCGCAGGTCGTTATGGTGGCGGCATCTTATTTGGTGATGCCGTTCATGCCGCGGATCAAGTTTGGGCATATTCGAGAGTTCCTTTCCTTTTCTATCTGGATAACCGCTGGACAAATTGTGAATACGCTTAACTGGCGCTTCGACTATTTGTTGATCGGCAAGTTTCTCGATAAGAGTTCGATCGGTTTTTACTCCTTGGGCGGCACGCTGGCCGCGACGCCGACTCGTGAGGCCACTGCCCCGCTGACAGCAGTGATCTATCCTGCATTCGTCAATGTTCGCGGTGACGTCAAGCGACTCGCAGCCGCTTACCAGCGCTCTCAGGCACTGGTAACGGCAATCGCCTTGCCCGCTGGCATTGGCACGGCGGTGATTGCCGATCCACTCGTGCGGCTCGCGCTTGGAGAAAAATGGCTTCCCGTCATCTTCATCATGCAGGCGCTTGCTTCGGTGTATGCAATCCAGACGCTCGGATCGCTCAGCCAACCCCTGGGGATGGCGCTTGGTAAAACCAAGACGCTGTTTTTCAGGGATACTCAGATGCTTCTGGTTCGCGTACCGATTGTCACAATTGGACTTGTCTTGTGGGGGTTGCCTGGATTGATTATTAGCCGCATCTTTACAGGTGTATTCGCAGCCATCGTCAATATGTTTGTAGTTAAGCGGTTTATCGACCTGTCGGTTTCTGCGCAACTATGGGCGAATTTTCGTGCGCTGCTGAGTTCTGCAATCATGGCCGCGTGTGTATTGCTACTTCATCGCTATCTCGGTACGAAATCCACACCTTCAGATCTGGCATGGCAACTTGGTGGTCTGATAACCGCTGGTGCAGTTAGCTATTGCGGCTCAAGTTTCCTGTTGTGGGTCATGATGCAATATCCGGACGGACCAGAGTCGGAAGCTGCAAAAATTATATCTAAGATCTTACTCAAGTTTCGTCCTGCCCGTTTTAAAAGCTAGCTCAGCATAATTTAAGGTTGAAAAGACGATGTTATCTCTAAGCCGCTCAGCTCTCATCGCCAGTTTGCAAGACAAGACCCATGACGCCCTTGGGAAATTCGTCGTGCCTGAACAGCCGCTGGCGATATTGGATTTTCCCGATATCAGGAATTGCGGCGATTCAGCGATATGGTTGGGTGAAATGGCCTATCTGAAGGACCGTTTCGGCAAGCGACCGAGTTATGTAAGCCGAGCCGGGGACTTTTCACCCGAAGCACTCAAGAAGGCGGTGCCGGAAGGGCCGATTTTCATTCATGGCGGCGGCAATTTCGGCGACATCTGGGTTGGTCACCAAGACTTCCGGGAGCAGGTCATGGAAGTGTTTCCTCAACGTCCTATCGTGCAATTTCCGCAGTCAATACATTACGGATCGGCCGAGCGTGTGGAAAAAACCAAGCGCGCTATTGGAAAGCACGGGAAGTTTACGCTTCTCGTTCGTGACGAAGAATCGTTCGATTTCGCGCAGAAGCATTTCGATTGTGAAGTTATCCTGTGTCCGGACATGGCTTTCTGTATCGGCGAAGTTAAGGCTGCCGACCCCAAATTTCCGGTTCTCGCGATGCTCCGTGAAGACAAGGAGCAAGTGAGCGCGATAGATTTTTCAGCCTATCCCGATATCCCTAAGGAAGATTGGATCACCGAGAACCGCAACGAGGTGCTTCTGGAAAAGGCTAAAGGTGTCGTATCGGCGTGGCTCAATCTACATCCGTCCGAAGCGCGGTTGCGCAAACTAGACGCGGCGGCTCACCATCGCTTCAATCGCGGTATCACGCAGATTGCGCGCGGCAAGGCGTTGGTTACAGACCGCCTGCACGTGCATATCTGCTCGCTACTGACAGGCCGTCCGCATGCCGTTCTGGACAACAACTACGGGAAGATTCGTCGGTTCATGGCCGCTTTTTCAGGCGGAACGGACCTGTCCTATAAAGCGACATCTCTCGAAGATGGCATTAACTGGGCGCGTGCCAAGGCTGCAGAAGCAGGCTGAATCGCCACCCTTGGGATACGGAGCTTTCATGACTCTTTTAACATTCATCATCCCG
>NZ_JBBKAQ010000005.1:0-1791 GCF_037722385.1 Agrobacterium larrymoorei | reverse complement strand
TGGAGGGATATCCCTTATGGTTTGTCCTCTATATGGCGGGCAGACCACTGATTGGTGCTGCCGCTTCACTTGCCAAGGGACAAACCGGCCAAGCCCGTTACCGGGGGAGCGCATTTCTGGAGCGCCTTCGGGGATGGGCTGACAAGCTATCTTGAATCCATTTCGTGCTGTTCTTGTCTCTGATGGTGGCAAATGCCCTCAACGTATCGACAACAGTTTTTTGTTCAGGTCTCTTGGAGCGCTTACTGGCAAGCGCCTACCTACTCGCGTAGGCAAGGCCTCACGACAGCGAATGATTAAAGGAAAAGCGCATGCTTTCTGACGACACCGATGGCAAATCCATCACTATCTTGGCTGATCGTCGATGGCCGACCGAAACTGGAATAGGCAAGGTGCAGACCGAACTTGAGGCGCGCCTGCCGAAAGGCATGCGACTCGTTGATCTGGGCGTGCGGGGACGTATTGGATCGCCGGTGTCGCCGCTGTCAATCAGCAAAGCGCTCTCCCAACACGGCCGAAAAGGCTTGTTTTTCAGTGCGGGTTTCGTTCCGCCACTGTTCTCGCGCCTACCTTCCGTGGTTATTGTACACGACCTCACTCATCGCCGCTTTTATGGTGCTGCCAAGAGGGCCTATTACGACTTTGTCTACAAGCCTCTCTACAGACGATGCAGCGCCATTATCTGTGTTTCCGAGTTCACCCGGCAGGAATTCCTTGATTGGTCCGGTATGCCGGAAGATAAGGTTCATCTGGTATATAACGGTTGCGAAGCCTGTTTTACTGCAGCGGGAGAGCAGCACAAACCGGGATATCCTTATGTTTTTTACGGTGGGAACCATCGCTCATATAAAAATTTGGAGCGTCTGATCCGCGCCTATGCTGGATCGTCATTGCCTGCTCGTGGTATTAAGCTTGTGCTGACCGGAAATCGCAACGAAGAGCTGGCTACGCTTGCCGATCGACTATCAGTCCAGGAACATCTGGTATTCACCGGCAGATTGCCTTCCGACGAAATTCCATCATTCTATCGAGGTGCGTTGGCAGTCGCTTATGTTTCTCTTTTTGAAGGATTTGGTCTTCCAATCATCGAAGCATTTGCGTGCGGCGTCCCCGTTTTGACCTCAACCGTAACGGCGATGCCAGAAGTCGCGGGAGGTGGGGCGCTTCTGGTCGATCCGGAATCGGTGGAGGAGATCAGGCAAGGTCTAGATCGCATCACATCCGACGAGACTCTTCGTGAAAAACTGATAGAGGATGGGCGAAAGAGACTTGCAGACTTTGATTGGAACAACTCCGCTGAAAAGGTTTGGCAAATTGTAAGCGATGTTGCCGGATCTGATATGCATTCTTGAGTTGCTTTCGAGTTGGCCCAGTGATGGTGTGATTTCATCAGGTCAGATCATTATGCGGCCTTCTTGCAAGCCAGCGCGCACTGTTTCTTCGCCTAGGACTCGCCAATTGCGATGTCAGCCGTCAGACCGTAGTAGTTGGAGCCATAGGCGTCGGGCAGTCGTTTCAATGAAATGATCTTCAAAGGTGGCCGCGCGTAAATGTGATCAACGGGCAGTCCAAATATGCCTGCCGCAATCGGCCATGTTGCCGGCTCCCATACCGCGGTTCGCAGGCCTGTCGTCTTGAGGAAGTCTTGCATATTCGGTGCTAGGCTAGATGCATTGAAGTCACCTGAAAGAGCCAGCGGCCCTGTCATCTGCGTTCGGATCACTCCAGCCGCGTTGTGGAGTTCAAGGCTTTGAAAATCATCGAAGTAGGGTTTTGTTGTGTGTATACCTG
>NZ_JBBKAQ010000004.1:0-314813 GCF_037722385.1 Agrobacterium larrymoorei | reverse complement strand
TTCAGCGCGTGTAGTTCCACGGCATGAGTGCATCGAGATCGCTGCTGGGCCAACCATTGGCTATGCGCTCGAGTGTCTGGGTGAGCCAGGCTTGCGGATCGACATTGTTCATTTTCGCTGTTTGAAGGAGCGTGGCAATTGTCGCCTAGGTCCTTCCACCTCCATCACTGCCGGCGAAGAGGCTGTTCTTTCTCGTAATTGTCTGGGGCCGGATTGCACGCTTGACTATGTTGTTGTCGAGCTCGATGCGGCCGTCGGTGAGAAAGCGCTCGAAGATGGAGCGACGCGAGGTGGCATAGCGGATCGCCTCGGCCAGCTTCGATTTGCCAGAGATCCGCGGTAGGGTCTTCTGCCAGAGGGCGAAGAGCTCCGTGACAACCGCAGCAGATGTCGCCTGGCGCGCGGCGACACGGGCGTCAGGGCTTTGCCCGCGAGCTGTTTCTTCCACCTGCCAGAGCTTCGCCATCAGTTCCACCGTTTCGGTGGCGATCTTGGAGCTGTCTGAGGCGTGGAGCTCGTAGAACTTGCGCCTGCTATGGGACCAGCAGTAGGCCAGCATCACGCCGTCATTGCCTCCGTCAGATCTGGCAAGCTTGTTATAGGCACCATGTCCGTCAACCTGCAGAATACCGCGATAGCCACTCAGATGCCGGGCGACCCGATCGCCAGCACGGCTATCTTCGAAGCGATAGGCAACCATCGGCGGGCTACTCCCACCGAAGGGTCTGTCATCACGGGCATAAGCCCAAAGCCAGGCCGTCTTGGCCGATCCGGATCCGGGCGCGAGTGTGGGCAACGTCGTCTCGTCAGCGAAGATACGCTCAGCCTTCTTGATCTCGGCGAGGATGTAGTCGGCCAGGATATCAAGTTCAA
Source organism: Agrobacterium larrymoorei (assembly GCF_037722385.1). Taxonomy (GTDB): domain Bacteria; phylum Pseudomonadota; class Alphaproteobacteria; order Rhizobiales; family Rhizobiaceae; genus Agrobacterium; species Agrobacterium larrymoorei_C. The sequence continues at coordinate 313,940 of NZ_JBBKAQ010000004.1, read as the reverse complement.
AGCCGAGCTTACCCATCCATTGAGCCATCAGCTTCCGGTCAAGCTCCACCTTGTCGCGGGCATAGATTGCCTCCTGCCGATAGAGCGGAAGGCCATCGGCATACTTCGAGACGGCGATCTGCGAGAGAAGCGCTTCCGTCGGAATGCCCGCCTCGATAATGTGTGCGGGTGCGGCAGCCTGGATGACGCCGTCTTCATTTTTGAAGGCATACTTCGGTCGGCGTGTGACGATGACGCGGAACTTCGCTGGCACGACGTCAAGTCGCTCCGAGACGTCTTCTCCGATCAGCACCTTCTGTTTGCCGACGTGTTCGGGCAGTTCATCCGGCTCGATCACCACTTCGACCCGCTCAAGATGAGGAGCAAAGCCCTTGCGCGGTCGCGGCGGACGCTTTTCGGTATGGGCGGCACCCTTGTTCACCTTGGCTCGGATCGCCGCGATGCCGGTTTCGATTTCCTCGAAGACAAAGGCCTGCTGCTCATCATCGATGCCTGCAGAGCCCAGCTTTTCCGATCGTCGGCCGAAACGGGCACGATCGAAGGCTTTCAGGATCTGGGTCAGTCGTTCGATGCGTTCATCAGCATCGGCGTTTCTGGCTTTCAGGTCTGCGACCTCGCTCTCAAGAGCATCGGTGCGCGCTGCCTTCTCGGCCATGGCAAGGACCATAGCTTTCAGGGTCTCTATATCATCCGGGAGTTGCAGATCGGGCGGCGTTATGACGTCTACCAGAGCATATTTTTCTCCGGTTTTCCTGCCCTTTCAGGCGGTTGATTCACTTTGCCGCAGGCATTTACCCAACAATCTCCGACGGCTTCACCGCCACCGAGCGCACCCGTTTCCAGTCCATGCCGTCAACGAGCGCCATGAGCTGGGCATGGTTGAGCTGGACTCGGTTGTGGCCTATCCGCGGCCAGCAAAACTGCGACTTCTCCAGCCGCTTGGCGTAAAGGCAGACACCTGATCCATCCCACCAGACGATCTTGACCCGGTCGGCCCGTTTGGCCCGGAAGACATAGAGCGAGCCGTTGAACGGATCACTGCCGGCATCGCGCACCAGCGACAGTAAACTGTCTGGCCCTTTGCGGAAGTCGATGGGATGGCTGGCGAGGAAAACCTTTACACCCGCGGGGATCATGCTGAGCGAACCGCCCGGATCACGCGCTGCGGATGCGCTTCTTCGACATGCCGACCGGCCCGTACGACGATACCGTTAATAACGATTTCGACGACGGGGTCGGCTTCAGGTGCGACGCTCTGCGGATCGATTGCCGCTCGTGCTTGTCCAGGCTCATCAGTGCCCAACAATTCCCTACGCCAGCGGTAGAGTTGAGATTGCAATATCCCGATCTGCCGCGCCACTGCCGACATGTTCACACCAGGCTGACAGGCCTGCTCAACTGCCGTGGCCTTGAATTCGTCGGACCAGAACCGCCGCAACTGTCGCGGCGAGCCCTCAAGGCGATCGGGTACCGCCTCAATCATTCGCATCAACCCAAGGCTAGCCGCAGGTCTACATAGATCCTCACATCCAAAGAACTCGTATGCCCGAAATACCTCACTCAGCATCAGACCCGCCAGATGGGGCCTCCTTGCCGCTTACGATTTTCCTAAGTCCGAAATCGCCCAAAGTGCTGAGAAATCGATGTTTAAGAAGGAGGCAACTTGGGCTGAGCTCGCTGAAGACGTCGGTTCGACACTGATGGATAATCCTGTCGGTGTACTGTCTCTTGTGGCCGAAAATATAGGTGAGGAAGCTCTGCCAGTAACGGCAGCAGTTCTAACGACTGCCCTCACAAAGAATCCCAACGCTGGTGCGGCCATCGTGCTAGCCGGAAAATATGGTAACGAGCGTTACAATTCTTCAGCAGAATACCTCCAAGAAAAAGGTGTTGATCTCAAAAATCCCGAGCATGTCGATAGGAACGTCGACGACAGGTCTTGTCGATATAGCGGCTTCTGAGTGGTGGGTGATCCTAGATAGAGCGGCTACGTGGCGTCAGCCCCTCTATGCGTCTTACTTTGCCTTGAAGGCAATGATCCCTGTTCCTACCGACTATGCCATCAATCCCGCTTATTGGCCGTAATCCGACGTCATAAGAAGAAATCCCATGCTCATCACGAACTGGTGGCAGGTGCTGAAACGCGCCTGGTCCATTCGGTGGATTGTGCTTGCCGGGCTTTTGTCCGGGCTCGAAGTCTTTCTGCCGATTATCGATGGTTCTGTCGATATTCCGCGCGGGCTGTTTGCCGCGCTCTCGGGGGCCGCGACGTGCGGTGCCCTTATCTCGCGAATTCTTGCTCAGAAAGGTGTATCGGATGCCGATCAATAGGATTGTGCCGACGCGGCGGGGGCGGGCGGCTGTTGCGGCTGTGCTCGCCAGTGTCGCTGCTGGCGGCTATGCCGCTTATGACCGATATGCTGTGACGGCAAAAATGGACCCTGCGGTCATTCTGGCGGTAGAGAAGGCGATCATTCCCTGGGAAGGGCTGGTTCTCAAGTCCCACTGGGATCCTTTCGCGAAAATTTGGGATATCTGCTATGGCGAGACCAAGGGTGTGGGGCCTGGCATGACGAAGACGAAGGCGCAGTGTCGCGATATGCTGCTGCGCCGGGTGCATGACGATTATTATCAGCCGGTCATGCAATGCTCGCCAAACCTTGCGGCGGCACCAATAAGCGTTCGCGCTTCGATGATTTCCGGTTCTTATAATTTTGGGGTGGGGGCCTGGTGTCGGTCGACGGCGAAGGCGCGCATCGAGGCGGGAGAGTGGCGGGCGGCGTGTGAGGCGCAGACGGCGTTCAATCGGGCGGGCGGGCGCGTCGTTCGGGGGCTCGTCAACCGTCGTGAGATGGGGGACGCGCAGCGTATCGGTGAAGCCGAGCTCTGTGTGAGCGGTCTATGAGCATGCTGTTTCCGACTTCGCTTTTGGGGCGCATCGCCGCGTTCCTCATCGCTGTCCTGCTGGCCTTCGGCGGCTTTCGGCTGTGGCTTTACTCACATGATGCGGCACTGCTGAAGGGTTATGTGCTGCTTTCGGAAAAGACGGCTGCCGACGCAAAGGCGGCAGAGCTGGAGCGCCAGCGTAACGCAGCGGCGCAGGCGCTGGAGGATTATCGCAAGCGTGCGGTGGCCGATGCTCTTGCGCAACAGAAACGCCAGGCTGAACTGGAAGAGGCGATCCGCAATGACAATCAGACAATGGATGATGGCGATTATCGCTGGAGCGATGCTGATCGCCTCTGGCTGTGCCGGCAAAGAGGCGCGGCTGATTGCGGCCGCTGATGCGAAGGGCAGGATTGCTGCCGGTGTGCACCTGCCGGATCTGCCTGATGAATGCCGCCAGCAGATGGAGCGGGTGATCCCGAAATACGGGGTCGAGAAGCCGCGCAACACGCAACTGCGTTGGGAAGTTGCCGCCGATCTGACCGACAGGCGAACAGGGCGCTGCGCTTCCTTTTATGACGGCGTGAAGACGCGCTTCGATGTGCCGAAACCACAAGGTGCGCAACGGAGCATCGGGCAATGACAGGACTTGAAGAGATGAATGACCACGAAGCCCATCGCACCTATAGCGATGCTGCGACCGCGCAGCTTGGCGAGCGGGTGACCAATCTCGGTCGCCGTCAGAGCGATCTTGAGACCGAGATGCGATCTGGTTTCAAGCAGGTGGAAAACACCATGTCGGCGATCGCCAACGAGATGCGGACATCGATCTCTGGCCTGTCCGCAAGCCTTGCGGAGCGTAGCCGCACGCAATGGCCGGTCGTGTGGTCGGCTGTCGGGGTGTCATTCACGATTTTGGCGGCGCTCAGCGCTTTCGTCTATGGCACGCTCAGCAAAGACCAAAGCCGGCTCGATACCGCGATCCTTAAGAACTCCGAGCTTGCGCAGACGGCGGTTGCGAAACTCGCCGATACCACGCAGCAAAGCATCATCGCGATGACGGAGCGAATGGTGACGCGGCAGGAGATGGAGTGGCGCCAGCAGCGAAGCTCTGAAGATCGGATGCGAATTGAAGCCGAGGTCAAGGATTTGCGCGGTGCGCAGGTTCCTCGGGCTGAACTCGACCGAGCCTTTGCCGGATATGATCAGCGCTTCAAGGATCAGCAGCGTCAGATTGACGAGCAGCGGCGGTAGATTGGCACTGTCGAGGTGCCTGTGCGCTGATGGCCCACTCCATCTCTTTATATCTCTTGCGCTATAGCGCGCCGCCTATGTCTTCTCTGAGGACCGCAAATAATGGTGCGCGCCGAAAGCAATGGCGGCGATGATGAGAAGGGCGGGAATGATTGCGAGCGCCATGTGATGGCCAAGCCCGAGCCTTCCGATCAGGGCCTCGATTGCCTGGCCTAAACCATAGCCGACGGCGGTGATGACTGCGCCCCAGGTGGCGGCAGAGACCAGGTTGATGGCAAAGAAGCGAAGAGGCGAAATGGAAGAGAGGCCGATCGCGACGGGGCTGATGGTGCGGATGCCATAGACGAAGCGGAAACAGAAGATGAAGGCGTTGGGGTGCTTTTCAAGCCACGATGTAACGCGCGTCATGGCGGGTTTCGCCGTCAGGCGTTTGACGGCTTTGACACCGCTCGCATAACGTCCGAGGTAAAACAGAATTTGATCCGCCAGGAACGAGCGCACCGCCGCGGCGACCGCAGCCTGCCAGTAGGGAAACATGCCCTTGTGGGCAAGTACGCCACCCAGAAACGCCACCGTCTCTCCCTCAACGCCTGAGCCAATCAGCACGGCTGCGATGCCGTAATCGGTGACGAATTGTTCAAAAGCCATGATGTCTTCCAGGTGATCGGTCGATGGTAAGACTGTCATGAGGCATAATTGGTTGCCACCAAGTTTTGATAGCGGGTGAAATTCATGTGGGGCTGCGGGGATCCACAGCTCATGATCCAGTTGGTAGTCCCTGCCCTAAGCTGGAGAAAGCTCAGAGGCTTCCCAGTGCCGAAACAACGCAAGAAATCGGAATTGCCATCCAAGATATGCCCGGTTTGCGGGCGGCCCTTCGTCTGGCGGAAAAAATGGGCGAAGGACTGGGAGAACGTGAAATTTTGCTCTGAGCGGTGCCGCGAAGCGAAGCGAGGCGTCGCTACTGATCTCTCGCCTGGTTGAGAAGCTGCTTGCACTTACGAAACGAAGCGATGTCCTGCCTCTTCGAGGAGCCGGGCTGCTCTGTCCCCCTCCTTCTCCGGCACAAGAATATGCTCGCCGTCAAAGGTGCAAAGCACGAAGACGCCGATGCCTTGCTCGGAGATCGGCTGGATCAGTGATTGGAGAATTCCCGTAGCATTAAACGGGATCGGGCCGAGGCTGCGGAAGCAACGCCAGTTCGGCTCGGCTTCGACCTCTTGCGGCACACGGTCCTGAAGGCAGACAAGGGTCAGTTCGTCGTCGCTTCTCACCATGGCGGAAAAGCCGGTGCCATTGAACCATTGGGGGATGGAAGCATCAGGGGCAAGCCGCGCGACGCTATAGGTGCCGGAAACGATGCGTAAGTTTATGGCGGGCGGCATCTCGGTTCTCTTCATGATTGCGGCTAAGCGTCGATCAAGGTCGTCGGGCGAACTGCGCAATGGGCGACGCATTTCTCGATCTGCGCAAAATCCGTCAGGCCGCACCAGAACACTTTCCAGCGTTCCTGTTTGAAGCAGCCATCGGACTGGGCGTAGTAGAAGATGTTGACCTGGTTGTTGTGGCGCGAGCGCCAGAAGAGTTGCGGTGTCTCTTCGCGCATGACCTTCCAAACCGCACGGCCAAGCCCTTCTCCCTGCGCTTCGTCCAGCACGGCGAATTTGTCGAGATAGGGCACGCCATCCTCTTCTGTCATGATGATCGCGGCGCGGTAGTGCTCGCTGATGTAAGCACGAAGCAGCCGGGTGCGCTCAAAATAATCATCGACGATGCGGCGTCCGAAGCTTGATTCAATCAATGCTCTCAAGCGGGTCAGGTCCAGCTCGTCCCATGATGTGGCGCGCAGCACCCGTTCACCGCGTCGGATCAGTGTGCCTGAACCCTTATGGGTGAAAAGCTCTTGCGCCAGGTTGGCTGGGTTGGTGATGGAGATCGAGGATTCCATCGGCAAACCATCGAGTAACTGCTTCATCCGCTCGATCTTGAAGGTGAAGCCGCTGTCCGAATACGCCTTTTCGGCGAACTGGTCGTATTCGGTTGAGAGGTTGATCGAGTCGATCCTGCGACCATTGTCATGGCGCAAGCCGCCCAAGCTTGTGAGAAAGATCACCTTGAAGGGCTGTAGCGCGCGCACGAGTTCGCTTGTCGCGTCATCGCTGCCGATCTCTGCCATCTGGCCAGATAAGCTTTCGCCAACGCTACTGATGACGGGGATCGATCCTGCATCGAGACTGGCTTCGACGGACAGCAAGCTGACTGCGGTGATTGTTGCTAGGCGAGAGCTGGCGTTTTCGATCGCAAATACGCCTGCGGTAATCGAGGTGGCGCGCGTGCCTTGCGCCTGCAGCAATTGAACGAGCTTCAGGTTCGTCTCTTGAAACGTCTGCCCTGCGGCTCTGTCTGCCATCTTGTGCGTGGCGCGTTCATCTTCTGCAAGAGAGTGACTGCCCAGTAGGACGATTGGCGTTAGCCCCACTTGCTGGAGAAACGACAGAGACGAAGCGGTCTCCTCTGCCTCCTGCTCATTGTCCAGGATAGTGCTATCGATGTTGACGACCGCGAAGCGCTTGGCATCGAGCTGAGAGAAGCGTTTCAGATATTGGTCGATCTCCTTGGCGCTTGCCATGGTGGAGAGGAGACGCACGATTGTCTGGCGGGTGTCGCTTTGCATTCTCGGCACGGTCGTTGATGGTTTCGGGCGATGAAGTAGGCTTCACCCATAGGACCAAGATTGTCCTTTTCCAAATCATATCGACCATGAGGGCGAAAAAGAGAGCGGTGTGCTCATTAAAAATCTCGCGCCTCGCCCCCGGGAGGGTAGGCGAGGCGCGAGAGACCGCAGCAAAGAGGCTGCAGTCTGCTGATCAGAGGTTGGCGAGAAGCTCGTTGACGCGACTTTCCATGTCGGCCAGCGCGGAATCCACGTCCTTCTGGCCGCTGATGGCCGCGCTCATTTCCTCACCGACAATATCCTGAATGGCGAACTGGCGCTGGACGGCAGAGGGCAACGGCTTGCCGAGCGTGGCGATCGGCGCAATCGTGTCGCGATGTGGGAGCGCCTTGAACTCGGCGGATTCGATGACTGCCTTGTAAGCCGGCAGGTGACCGGTGCGAGACCACTCGAAATCATTATCCGCAAAGAATTTGAGGAACTTGGCGATTGCCGCTTCCTGCTCAGGCGTGCGATCTTTCTTGGAGACCGCCCAGCTGTGGCCATCGGCATATTGGGCCTTGGCGCCTGGGAAAAGCTGCGGATAGGGGTAGACGGCATAACCGCCCTTGTTGAGCGCCGTGCCCGGCTTTTCCGACTGGGCGTTGTAATCGCCGACCACCCACGTGCCGTTCAGGTGCACGCCGCCTTCACCGGCCAGGAACGCGTTGATGGAACCGCCGTAATCCAGATCCTTGGTCGTCTCGTCCTTTTCGAAGATTGTCTTGTACATCTCCACGATCTTGCGTGCTTCCGGCGTGTTGAACTTCACCTTCTTCGGATCGGCGAAGAAGTCGGAATTCTGCTGGAAGAGATAGGTGTAGAGATTGCGGGCATAGAGCGCCGTCTCATTGGCGAGGTTCTGGACGAAATAGGGCTTGCCGGTCTTCTGCTTGAACTGCTCGGCCTGGGCCAGCAACTCTTCCGGCGATTTTGGCAGGATCGGCGTGCCATCGGCATTGACGAGGCCTGCGGTTTTGAACAGGTCCATGTTGATATGATAGAGCATGGTCCAGTTGTCGATCGGCAGGCCGTAGATCTTGCCGTTCTTGGTGACACCTTCCTTGGCGGCGTCGGTAAATTTGTCCGGCGTCACGCCGACCGTCTTCAACATGTCGTCGAGCGGGACCAGCAGATCCTTGGACTGATAGTCGGACAGGACAGATTCATGGATGGTAACGATGTCCGGTGCGTCGCCCGAGGCGAACTGAGCGGTCAACTGGTCGTAGCCCGGCCATTCCACCGTGGTGACATTGATCTTGATATCGGGATTGTCGGCGGCGAATTTGTTGATCATCGAGGTGATGATGCCGCATTCGCCCACCGCCTTGCTGACATCGGTGTTCTTGCCAAAGTCTGCATCGCAAGCGCCGAAGAAGCGCTGCACCTGCAATTCGGTCTCGGCAAAGCTTGGTGATGCGACCAGCACCGCGGCTGCGGATATGGTGGCGAGAAACAATGTCCTCAAAGTCATGATAGTCTCCTCCTCCTCAGGTTTTGCCGTCGTCAAACGAGCGGCGTTTTATCCTCATTCGTTCAGGCTTTGCCTCTCTGCCTGAGCGTCATGCATCACCGCACCGCCGCCCCAGATACGGCAGTGACGATATATTTCTGGAAAAACAGATAGATGATCAGGATGGGGGCGCCGGCAAACACGGCCTGCGCCATCAGAAAGCCGATGCCTTGCGACTGGGCAAAATTCATCTGCGTCGAGGCGATGCCGACGGTCAGCGTGAACATTTCCTTCTTCGTTGCCGAAATCAGCGGCCAGAAGTAATCGTTCCAGGCACCGAGAAAGGTGAAGATGCCGAGCGTCGCCTGAGCCGGCACTGTGAGCGGCAAAAGCACCTTCCAGAAGACGCGGAAGCGGCTGGCATTATCCAGGATCGCCGCCTCGTCCAGTTCTTTCGGAATGGCGCGGAAGTATTGCGTCATCAGGAACACGCCGAAGGCGGAAGAAAGACCCGGCAGGATCAGCCCGGGATAGGAATTGTGCAGGCCAAGCCAGCTGAAAATCTGGTGGCGGGCAATCAGCACCGCCTGTTCCGGCACGGCGAGACCCAATAGCACGAGGACGAATAGCACGTCGCGACCGGGGAAGTTCAGCCGGGCGAAGCCATAGCCCGCAAGCGAGGATAGGATCAGCGTCATGATCGTCATGCCGCCCGCCACCACGATGCTGTTGAACACCCAGAGGAACACGCTGGAGGTGCCGATCGTGTCGATATAGTTCTTGATCGTGTAGGGCAGATGGAAGACCGAATGCGGATCGACCATCAGCGCATTGTTGTCTTTCAAGGACAGCGCGATGACGTAAATGACAGGCGCTGCCATGACGATGGCCAGAAGGATGACGAGGCCGTAGAGAACGCGGTCGCCGAAGGATCTGCCGATGATGTTGGAGTTTTGCGAAGCCATCACACATCTGCCTTTCTGCGGGACACCAGAAATTGCACCATGGCCGCGATCAGGATCAGCACGAAAAGCACTTCGGATGCGGCGGCACCGAGGCCAAGATCCCAGCGGCGGAAGGCGGTTTCGTAGATATAGAAGACGATCGGCTTGGTGAGGTTGTTCGGGCCACCGCGCGTCATCAACAGCGCCTGGCCGAAGAGCTGGAACTGAAAGACGATCTGGATGATGACGACGAGCACGAAGGTGCGCTTGATCGAGGGCAGGGTGATGGACCGCAGCGTCTGCCAGCGGTTGGCATTATCGAGGGCTGCGGCCTCGTAGATATCCTGCGGGATCTGTTGAAGGGCCGAGAGAAACAGCATCATCGGCAGGCCGATGCACCACCAGACGGTGGCGATAGCGATGCCGATCATAGCAAGGCTCGGGTCCGACAGGAAGGCAGGGGCACGAGCACCGAACAGGCCGAAAATCATCGACAGAAGGCCGATATCGGGAATGTAGACGATCCGCCAGATCAGCGTGACGATGGTGACGGAGAGAACCGACGACGAAAAGAACAGGCCTCTGAGAACGGCGGCGCTGCGGGTGCGCTTGTTAAGGCAGAGCGCCAGAAACAGGCCGAGCAAGGCCAGCGACGGGACGGTCAAGAGAACGAAATAGAAGGTGTTCCAGATCGACTGCAGGAAGATCTTGTCATTGAACAGGCGGACATAATTTCCGAGGCCGATGAAGCGGCCGGAGGAGAATGTATCCGCCTTGTGGAAGGACAGCCAGATTCCCCAGAAGAGCGGAACGACAAGCAGCGTGACGAAGAAGACGAGATAGGGCGCGACGAAGAGGAAGTTTCGCCATTGCGGCGCGTAGATGTCGACGCTCTTTCTTCGCTTGATTGGGGCTGTATTTGGTGCAGTCAGTGCTTCAGCCATGACCCACCTCCCGCGCATGCCAGGCGCGACCCGATGCATCGAAGAGATGCGCCTTGGCGCTATCGAAGGAGAGGGCCACCCGGTCGCCGACCGTCACACGGCTATCGCCGCTGTCGGAGCCGACAAGCTGCTGGCCGTCGGCAAGGCGCACATAGACCAGCGTGCGCTCTCCCAGCCGCTCCACCACATCCACAAGGCCTTCGGCAGAGCCGCTGCCGGGTGTGGTGATGCGCACGTCTTCCGAGCGCAGGCCGAGTTCGAATGCGCCGGGCTCGATGCCTGCGGCGGGAATGGCGGTTGCGATCTTGATGCCGGAGGCGGTTTCGACGCTCACCAAGCCAGCATCCGTGCCGATGGTGACGGGCAGGAAATTCATTGCCGGGGCACCGACGAAGCCGGCGACGAAGCGGCTGGCGGGACGATTGTAGATCTCCATCGGAGTACCGATCTGCTCGATCTGCCGGTTGTTCATGACGACGATTCGGTCTGCCAGCGTCATGGCTTCGATCTGGTCATGGGTGACGAAGATCATCGTCGATTTTAGCCGCTGGTGCAGTTGGGCAAGCTCGATGCGGGTGCGGGTGCGCAGTGCCGCATCGAGGTTGGACAGCGGCTCGTCGAAGAGGAAGGCCTTTGGCTCTTTCACGACGGCCCGACCGATGGCGACACGCTGCCTCTGGCCGCCGGACAATTGCCCGGGTTTGCGCTCCAGCAGATGGCCGATCTCCAGCATGCGTGCGGCTTCGGCAATACGGGCATCGATGACGGAGCTGTCGACGGCGATGTTCTTCAGCCCGAAGGCCATGTTGTCGCGCACCGTCATATGCGGATAGAGCGCATAGGACTGGAAGACCATGGCGACGCCGCGTTTGCCCGGTGGCTGGTCGTCGATGCGTTCGCCATTGATGCGGATTTCGCCGTCATCGACACTTTCCAGCCCGGCAATCATGCGTAAAAGCGTGGACTTGCCGCAGCCCGAAGGGCCGAGGAAGACGACGAATTCATGCGCCGGAATGGAGAGCGACAGCCCTTCGAAAACGGTCAGCCCGCCGAACTGCTTGCTCACATTGTTGATATCGATACTTGCCGTCATAGTGTCTCCTCCCGTGACCCGTCTGGCGATGCCGCAAGGTCTTATCAGACCTTGATGCGCACCATCTGATAGGAGTAGGGGGCGAACTTTGCCGAAAGTCGGCCGTTGGAAAGCGTGGCACTCTCGGCCTTTTTTGGCACGACATTGTCCATCTTCGCTTGGGTGTTGACCGCCTTCAGATCGTCATGGGTCATGACCTGATGATCAGCGATGCTGCTGGCGCTGCCGAAGGCTGCGATATCGAAATCGGCTTCGATGTCCTTGTCGGAGCGGTTGACGACGAAGAAGCTGACGAAACCGCCGTCCTCATCATGCACGGCGGATACGTCGAGGCACGATACCTCTCCTGCCACATCGCTCTTGTATGTTGGGCTGTTGACCTTGAGGTCCAGCGCCTTGCCGCGACCATAGCGCGAGGCGAACAGGAAGGGATAGAAGATCGTCTGGCGCCAGGCCGGGCCGTTTGGCGCGGTCATGATCGGCGCGATGACGTTGACGAGCTGCGCCAGGCAGGCGATGCGCACCACATGCGAACGGCGGATGAAGGTGTTGAGGATAAGGCCGACCTGCAGCACGTCCTCGAAATTGTAGATGTCTTCCAGAAGCGGCGGGGCAAAGGGCCAGCCATCTGCGCCGGCGAGCGTCTTCTTGTCCTGTTCCTTCGAGTGATACCAGACGTTCCACTCGTCAAAGGAGATATAGACCTGACGCGATGAGCGCTTCTTTGCCTTGATGTACTCAATGACGCCTGCCACCGACATGATGTAGTCGTCGAGCTTCTTGTTCATCGCCAGATAATTGCCGACATCATTGGCGTGATTGTCGAAGTACATATGCAGCGAGATGTGATCGACTTCGTTATAGGTGTGGTCCAAAACGGTGGCTTCCCACTCCGGATAGGTCGGCATCTTGGCGTTGGACGAGCCGCAGACGACGAGTTCGAGCGAGCTGTCGAAGGCGCGCATCGCCTTTGCAGTTTCGTGCGCAAGGCGACCATATTCATCGGCTGTCTTGTGGCCGATCTGCCATGGGCCATCCATCTCGTTGCCAAGGCACCAGAGCTTGACGTCGAAGGGCTCCTTGCGGCCATTGGCGATGCGCTTGTCGCTCCACTCGCTGCCACCCGGATGGTTGGCATATTCCAGCAGATTGCGCGCTTCATCCAGCCCACGCGAGCCGAGATTGACGGCCAGCATCATCTCGGTGTTGGCAGACACGCACCAATCGCCAAATTCATGCAGGCCGACTTCATTGCTCTCGGAGGTGTGCCAGGCGAGATCGAGGCGAACGGGACGCTCGTTCTTCGGGCCGACGCCATCTTCCCAGTTATAGGCGGAAACGAAATTGCCGCCGGGGTAGCGCACGATCGGAACATCCAGTTCCTTGACGAGATCGATGACATCTTGGCGCATGCCGATCTGATCGGCCGTTGCGTGATCGGGCTCATAGATGCCGGTATAGACCGCACGGCCCAGATGTTCGATGAAGGACCCGTAGAGCCTCGGATCAATATCCGCCACGACAAATTGCGGATGCGCCACAACCGATACCTTCATGCATTCCTCCCGTAAGTATCATAAAAAGCGATATATATCGCTATTACGGGTACTAAATCGGAAAATCAGGTAAGGGTCAACAGGAAGAGCTGTAACGTTGTATAAAGAAGCTACCCTTGATTTCTAACAGCTTGATGTCACGCGGTTATTTTAAATACCGGAATTATTGATGCTATTCGATCTTCAGCCGTAGCACGATGTCCTGATCGTAATTGCCGAAGCCCTTGCCGAATATATTGATGCCGCCGGGATGCGACGCATCGTCCTCGATGCCGATACGCACACGGATCGAGTGATGGCTGGCGAGATCGAGATCGGCTAGCGTGACATTCGAGATTTGCAGGCCATCCACGAATGTGCCGTCCGGCCCAACGCGCCAGTTCTTCAGCTTCCCATATTGCGAGCCCTTCAGCTTCCACCAGTCCGGGGTATAGACGCCGCGCTTGTCGCCGAAATCGCCGGGCGAGGTCCACACGCCGACCTTCTTGCCGTTGATGGTGAGCGTTATGTCGGAGGGCCAATCAGCACTTGTGCCGGGCACTTCGGAACTAAGCTCCACAGCCACCTCCAGCTCGCGAATGGCCGTGTTGGAGAGTTTGGCGTTGTTGGGAAACTGATACTCCACATAGCCGCGCGTGAACCAGATGAGCCCCGCTTTCATGCGGTCCGGATCGAGCAGAGCATTCGGCACATCCAGAAGCCCGATAATGCCGTCCGTGGAGCAAAGGCCGCAAGGGGCGGTGACTTCAAATCCGGTATAAAGGCCGACGGGCATCGCCACTTCGATCATGTCTTTGCGCGGCTCGCGCACTTCGCTCTTAAAGACGATAACGACCTCTTCCACCGTGGCGCGGCAGATCTTCTGGTTGCCCTTGCGGGCTTTTTGCGTCTCGCTTTGCAGCAGGCCAGCATCTTCAAGGATCTGGATATGGGTCGACACCGTCGATTGCGGCAGCTCCAGAGCCGCGGCCATGTCATTGACGTTCATCGGTCCGCGCTCATGCAGCATCTTGAGCATGGTCGCCCGCGTCGGCGACGCAATGCCCTTCAACACGGCATGGTCGGTTTCGGGATCGATGATCAGAAATTTTTTCGTCATGGCGCTTTTTAAATTCAGGATTTTCGATTTGTATCGCGCTTTCTGATATTTGAAAAGGATGTTCGCGGGGCCATTTGCCTTTGTCGGAAACGAGACTTTTACGTTCGGCTGACCGGACGATAACGGATCCAATGGGTGTGAGACGACGCCGTGTTGTCCGTCCTGAGCCTAAACAAGACCCAAAGAAAAAGGCCTCGCGATTTCTCGCAAGGCCTTGATTTCTTTGAATTCGGATGGTGGGCGTGACAGGGATTGAACCTGTGACCCCTACGATGTCAACGTAGTGCTCTCCCGCTGAGCTACACGCCCTCCGTTGAGGCGCATAAATCACATAACCGACTGAAGCGTCAACCGCATTTTTCGATTTTGTGACAGGTTTTTTTGAAACCCTTATGCGACAAGGAGTTTGTTCACTTCGTCGACCAGATCGCGAAGGTGGAAGGGCTTGGAAAGGACCTTGGCATCCTTCGGCGCCTTCGAATCAGCGTTCAAGGCAACCGCTGCAAAACCCGTGATGAACATGACCTTGAGGTCGGGATCGAGTTCCGTCGCGCGACGCGCCAGCTCGATGCCGTCCATTTCCGGCATGACGATGTCGGTCAAAAGCAGCGAGAAAGGCTCTTCGCGAAGCCGGTCGTAAGCGCTTGCACCATTATCGAAGGACGAGACCTTGTATCCGGCCTTTTCGAGCGCCTTCACGAGGAAGCGGCGCATATCGTTGTCGTCTTCGGCGAGAAGAATTTTCTGAACCATATAAGTGACCGTAACTACAGAATTATTGGGATACCCTATCGCGATTGTACCATTGTCGGAGTAAATATCATGTGAATGGTAGAATCACGAGAGGGTGACTGTCTTCCAGTATGGACTTGCCCTTACGCAACTGGCAACATGATGCGTCTGGCAGAATTATGACATGGTAAACGGGACGGCATGGACTGGGTGACGGGCGAATATGAATTGTTCGAGGTGCGCGAGCCCGCCGTGCACAGCATTCCCTTCGTCTATAATTCGCCCCACAGCGGCCGCTGCTACCCTGTCTCCTTTCTCGAAGCCTCTCGGCTGAGTTCCAATGAGATTCGCCGCTCGGAGGATTGCTTCGTCGACGAACTTTTCGCCGGCGCTCCGGACGTCGGCGCGCCGCTGCTGAAGGCGAATTTTCCCCGCGCCTATCTCGATGTCAACCGCGAGCCCTATGAGCTTGATCCGCGCATGTTTGATGGCGCGCTGCCGTCCTATGCCAATATCGGCTCGATGCGGGTTGCGGGCGGTCTTGGCACCGTGCCGCGCATTGTGGCGGAGAACATGGATATTTACGCCCACCGGCTATCGGTGGAGGAGGGGCTGTCGCGGATCGAGGAGATCTACAAGCCCTATCATGCGTGTCTGCGCCGCCTGGTGTCGCGCACCCACGCCAATCATGGCATGGCGGTGCTGATCGATTGCCATTCGATGCCGGGCAATATCCGTCTCGCAGGCTCGAACATCCGCCCTGATATCATTATCGGCGATCGTTACGGCACCAGCGCCTCTGCAGAGATTTCCCGCGCCGCGCTGCATTTCCTCGAAGAGCTCGGATTCACCGCGGTGTGCAACAAGCCCTATGCTGGCGGTTTCATCACCGAGCATTACGGGCGACCGATCCGCTCCTTGCATGCGTTGCAAATCGAGATCAATCGCGCGCTCTATGTGGACGAGAAGACGTTCTTGAAAGCTGCGGATTTCCCGGCCATGCAATCGGCGCTGGAAATCTTCATGCGCCAGTTGGCAGCTTTCGTGTCGGAATACGCGATCGACATGGCGCTTGCCGCCGAGTAACGAACGCAACACCCTCTCATTCTTCAGCTCTTCCTCGCCTACACTTGTCGTACGGGCAAAAAAAACCGCGCCTTCGCGCGGTTAAGTCTAGGGAGGAAACACCCAAGGAGGGTATTTACAGTCAAAGACTGTGAGTTCCACATTAAGTTAAAATGCTCAATTGTCAAGCATAATATTAAAATGTTTAAATTATAGGCAATACGCACGCGCATGCCCATATGATGAACGCCGGCTGGCCGAACATGCTCATTCGCAGGGCACTTCATGCTTCAAGCGGCGGGAGTGGACGAGTCGCGAAGAACCGCGCTATGTCTTTCATCAGCCAATAATGAATATTCGGGGACTTCAATGCTGCCAGATCGCAATTTCTTTTTCCGTCTTGCCGACGCCGCTAAGGCCGAGACGCTGCCCCGGTTTCGCACCGGCATCGCTGTCGATAACAAGCAGGCGGGCGGCTACGATCCGGTGACGGAAGGCGATCAGGCGGCGGAAGCAGCGATCCGGGCTTTGATCACGCAGCATTTTCCCGATCACGGCATTCTTGGCGAAGAGCATGGCAGCATCGGGCTTGATCGCGAGCATATCTGGGTCATCGACCCGATTGATGGGACGCGCGCCTTCATCTCCGGCGTGCCGGTATGGGGAACGCTGATCGGCTTCCAATCGGGCGGGCGTGCCAAGATGGGCCTGATGGACCAGCCTTTTACTGGCGAGCGCTATTTCGCCGACGGGGAGAAGGCCTGGTACAAGGGACCGGAGGGTGAGAAGCAGATCAAGACGCGGGCGTGCCAGTCGCTACCGGACGCTGTACTCTTCACCACCTCGCCGCATATTTTTACGGCTGAAGAAGCCGCGCGTTATGGCCAGATCCAGGACAAGGTGCGGCTCTTCCGCTATGGCGTGGATTGCTACGCCTATGCACTGCTGGCCGCAGGTCATGTGGATCTCGTCGTCGAATCCGGCCTGAAGCCCTATGATGTCGGCGCGCTGATCCCGATCATCGAGCAGGCGGGTGGCATCATTACCACCTGGGATGGCGGACGACCGGAAGGCGCGGGCAGGATCATCGCGGCTGGTAGCAAGGCTGTGCATGAGGAGGCGCTGGCGCTCCTCTCGGGTCTCTGATCTTCATCCGTTAAGGCTATTCCTCTGGCGCGAAGAAGGCGTCGATCGCAGCAAGCGCCTGGGCGCGGTAGATGTCGCGTTCCTGGAACAGTTCGTGGCGGGCACCGATGACCGGGATCAACTGTGCCGCCCGGAAATTGCGCGACAACTCTTCCTGCACCGCATAGGGCGTGATGGTGTCGAGGACCGGCGCCAGCAGCAGGGTGGGAATGGTGATGCGGGTCAGGTGATCCTGGCGCGTCACCTTGGGCATGATCTTCATGACTTCGTAGAGCCAACGGGCGGTTGGCCTGCCGATGAAAAGCTCCGGATGGCTGCCGACCATGGCGATGTTGCGGGCGAAGCGCTCGGCATCTGAGGTGAGCGGATTGCCGTCGAAATCGCGTTCGCGGTTGTCTCTGCCCAGTTGCTTTCCGCCAAAACCTGTCCATGTGAGCGCGGTGGCAACGGTCTTGACCCAGCGTGGCGAGACGGATTGACCGCTGAGCCCGACGAAGGGCGAGCAGAGCGCCATACGCTCGATGCGGTTGGAGAGATCCGGCGCCATGGAAAGCGCGATCAGTCCACCGGTTGAATGCGCCACCATGAAGAAGGGCAGGCGCGTATCCGGTAGCACGACCTGTTCCAGAAACAGTGACACATCCTTCTGGTAGTCGGAAAAGCGGCGCACGTAACCGGCATCCGCCTTCTTCAAAAGCCGTGCCGAGCCGCCTTGGCCGCGCGTGTCGAATGTGGCGACCCAGAAGCCTTTGGCCGTCAAATCGCGGATCGTCTCGAAGTATTTCTCGATCGTCTCATTGCGGCCGTGGAGCAGCACGATGGTGCCACGCGCGACCGGCCGTTCAGAGCGAAAGATCGCGTAGCGCAGGCTCTTCTTGCCATGGCCTTCAAAGGTGCCGACAAAGTGGTTGTCGGGAACGGGGTTGCCTTTGGTCTCATGGAGGGTGGCTTCGGTCATCGATATCCTGCCTCGGGGCAAATCGTGGTCGTACTGGAGCGTCCTTTAAATCTACAGCATCGTGTTTTCTGAAAATCGGATCGAACTTGCAGGCCGATGCTGTAGAGACACCTCAAGGGGATAGGTTGAGCGCTTCCATGCGTCAAAGGAAAATGTGCACAAGATTGACGGGACCGGGAAAAATTGCCGGAACCGTCGGGTTTTAGCAGTCGCGGTTCCGGCCAGTCGGGCAAGGAAGAAGGGACGATGCTTCCTTGCCCTCGGAGTTGCCTCCGACAACGCGTTTCTAGCGTTCGCTAAATGAACGCATCTGGAACCTGCCATTCAGACATCGTTCAGCTGCAGCCAATGCATTTTTTCCTCTTGAACTGCCAAAACACCATTCCCACCTATTGCTCACGGTCGCCAGAACGGGGCCGTATCCAGGTCTCTCTCATCGCCAGAACGGGATGGAGAGCCACTATCGCAAACAGTCGCTTCTAAGGAGGACACCATGCGTCACGTTGATTTTTCCCCTCTGTACCGCTCCACCGTCGGTTTCGACCGTCTGTTCTCGATGCTCGACAGCATCGGCCAGCCCGAGCAGGCTCAGGCTTACCCGCCCTACAATATCGAGCGCACCGGCGAGAATGCCTATCGCATCACGATGGCGGTTGCCGGCTTCGACGAGAATGAACTCAGCATCGAATCCCGCGCCAATGTCTTGACCGTCAAGGCCGAGAAGGCTGAAGACACCAAGGCATCGGAGGGCGACTTCCTCTATCGCGGCATTGCCACGCGCGCCTTCGAGCGCCGCTTCCAGCTTGCCGACCATGTGGAAGTGCAGAATGCCTCGCTGAAGAACGGTCTCTTGCATATCGATCTTCTTCGCAACATTCCCGAAGCCATGAAGCCCCGCCGCATCGCGATTGCGACCGACGTCTCGGAGGCACCCAAGCAGATCGAGGCACAGGTAACCCCAACCCAGGTAAACTAAGCTTCCGGCTTAGCGCTTGAATGAGAGGACGGCTCCCGCAAGGGGGCCGTCTTTTTTGCGTTTGTGGATGGATAAAGCCCACTCTGATCTGAGCCTCGTGCCTGGCGCCAGTCGCCTCACGATGTCGTCTTGGCGGCAATGGCAGCAGCCTCGGGGGCATCTGCCTCCGGTGCAGCAATCTTTGCGGCTTCTGCTTGCCTTGCCTTCTTGGCATAACGCTGCGCAATCACGGCGCAGGCCATCAGCTGGATCTGGTGGAAGAGCATGATGGGCAGCACAATGGCGCCAATGCTCTGGCCGGCAAAGATAGCGCCGGCCATCGGCACGCCGCTTGCGAGGCTCTTCTTCGATCCGCAGAAGGTAATGGTGATCTCGTCTTCCTTCTTGAAGCCGAGCAAACGGCTGCCGAACATGGTGAAGCACAGAACAAGCGTCAGGAGCACGATATTGATGCCGACGACCACGGCGATATCGCGCAGCGTGAACTGGTGCCAGATGCCTTCCACCACGGCATCACTGAAAGCCAGATAGACGACCATGAGGATCGAGCCGCGATCCACGGGGGCAAGAAGCGTCTTGCGGGCGCGTATCCAGTTGCCGATCCAGGGCTGAAGAGCCTGGCCGGCAATGAAGGGCAGCAGCAGCTGCAGGAAGATCTGGCCGAACGCATCGAGCGAAAAGCCGCCGCCATGGCCGCCGACGGTAAAGAGGAGGCCGACGAGCAAAGGCGTCAGGAACATACCGAAAATATTGGAAGCCGAGGCCGCGCAGATCGCCGCTGGCACATTGCCGCCCGCCATGGAGGTGAAGGCAATGGAGGACTGCACGGTGGAGGGCAAAACGCACAGGAACAGCACGCCCATATAGAGGGGCTGCGGCAGGATGCTGTCTGGAATGTAACCGAGCGCAATACCCAGAAGCGGGAAGATGCCGAAGGTGACGAGAAGGATGACGAGATGCAGGCGCCAATGCAGCATGCCCGCCAGCACCACATCACGTGACAGACGTGCGCCATGCAGGAAGAAGAGCAGCGCAATGGCGCATTTCGTCGCGATGGAGAAATAATGCGCAGGCTCTCCGCTGATCGGCAGCAGCGAGGCGAGGATGACAGTGGCGACCAGCATCAACGTGAAGCGGTCTGGCAGGAAGCGGCTCATGACGCGGCCTTTCTAGAACGTGGGGCGCAGGACAGCGCAGCGCATTGCAATCGCAAAATCCGTTGTCGCCGACCTAAAGCGTGAGGACTGTGATAGATCCGCAGCGCTTCAAGCTGGTTTGGGGATTGTAATCGGCTGCACTATCGCTCATCATGAAATCAGATGCAAAAACTAACAGTTATCACGTTTCGAGATAGCCATGCTGAACTTGCAACATCTCGCCAGCTTCGTGACGCTGGAGCAAACGATGAGTTTCACCCAAGCCGCGGAGCGGTTGGGGATCGGTCAGTCGACAGTTAGCCAGCATATTCAACGCCTGGAAGCTTCACTCGGTCAGCAACTGATCGCCCGCGATACACACCGCGTGCGGCTGACGCCGGAGGGCGAGGCGCTGCTAGGCTATGCGCGCAAGATGCTGGACCTCAACAACAAGGTCGCCACCCTCTTTGGTGAAAGCAGTCTGCGCGGTCGCCTGCGCCTTGGCGTCTCGGAGGATTTTGTCGCGAGCCGTCTCACCGTCATTCTGGAAGACTTTACCAGGCTTTATCCGCTGGTCGATCTGGAGCTGACGGTTTCACTCTCCGGCGTGCTCTACCAGATGCAGGACAATGGCGAACTGGATGTGGTTCTGGCCAAGCGCCGGCTTGGCGATCAACTCGGCCATTTCCTTTATCGCGAGCCGCTGGTGTGGCTCGCCAAGGACCCGGATGCGATCCTTGCGCGGAAAGATGCGCTGCCGCTCATCGCCTTCCCGCCGCCCAGCATCACGCGCAAAGCCGCCCAGGAGGCGCTCAATCGGGCAGGCGTTGCCTGGCGGATCGTTTGCACCTGCGGAAGCCTCAGCGGGCTGACCGCGGCTGCCCGGGCAGGCATGGGTGTTCTCGTCCAACCCCGCAGTATGGCGCCCTCTGGCCTGCGCGAACTACCTCACGGAAGTCTGCCATCGCTGGAAGACGTGGAGTTCGTGCTGCAGCCGCGCAAGGGCGCGGATGCAGAACTGGTGCGGGCGCTGTCATCGCTGGTCACGGCGAAGGGCATGGTGCCGGGGAGTTATGCGTGAGCGTGCAGCGTCTTACGCCCGACCGCAAATACGCAGAAACGAATCCACGTCGCTCTCTTCCGTCGCAAAGCTGGTGACAAGGCGGATGAGCTGTTCGTTTTCGCCCACCGGCTGCTGCATGTCGTGCGGGACCGGCCAATCGTAGAAGCTGGCACCGGCATCGCGGGCAGCCTTTGCGGCCTGCCTGTCCAAGACGACAAAGAGTTCGTTGGATTGGGTGGGCCAGGCAAGCCGAGCGCTGTTGGAGGCGGAGAGGCCGTCACGCAGGCGGTTGGCCATGGCGTTGGCGTGGGCGGCGAGATCGAGCCACAGGTCGTTGTGGAAATAGGCGTCGAACTGCGCCGCCATGAAGCGGGTCTTGGAAAAGAGCTGGGCGGAACGCTTGCGGATGAAGGGCAGGTCCTCTGCCATTTTCGGATCCATGTAGACGATAGCTTCCGCGCACCAGCAGCCGTTCTTCGTAGCGCCAAAGGAAAGAATATCGACACCGCGCTTCCAGGTCATTTCAGCAGGCGTGGTGTCGAGCGCGGTGAGCGCATTGGCAAACCGCGCGCCATCCATATGCAGCGGAACGCCGGCGCTCTTAGCGATCTCGGAGATCGCAGAAATCTCGTCGAGATCGTAAATCGTGCCCTGTTCGGTCGCTTGGGTCATCGTCACCAGCATCGGCTGACCCTGATGGATGGAGCCAGGCGGGAAGCGGTCGATGGCAGCCTTCAGGTTCTTCGGCACCATCTTGCCGTTTGGCCCTGCCACTGGCATCAGGCGCGAGGCGTTGGAGAAGTAGATCGGCGCGCCGCACTCATCTTCGATCACATGAGCTTCGGAATGGCAAAATGCGATGCCGCCGGGGCGGGCGACGCTGGCGAGTGCCAGCGAGTTGGCAGCCGTACCCGTCCCGACGAAGAAGACGGCGACCTCACGCTCGAAGATTTCATTGAACTTCTTCTCGATTGCGCGGTCCAGCTCGCTCGTTCCGTAAGCTGCGGCAAAGCGAGTGGACTCCTTCATCAGCCGCTCGTTGATGGCCGGGTGGGCGCCAGCCCAATTATCGGAGGCAAAAATCATCGTCAGCACTTTCAAGCATGTTGCGGGCAGGAACGTCGCGCGGTTGATATGATCAGCGAAGATAGGCGTGAGGTTTTACGAGCATATTTCAGGCAAAGCAAATGCGGTAATGAAAGCAATCATTTCAGCGTCCGTGAGGAAGAAAATTACTCTTTCCTTCATTCCGTTGAAATTTCACGTCATAAACCTTGTCTATAAATTAACCGCATCCCCTTGCGGAAGGTGGGTGTTTCTGTCATTGTTCAGACAGAATTAAGACAGCAATACTGTCCTAAATTGAAATGCGGAGACGGATTTGGCTTCCAAGATCAGGGCCGGATCGGCCTCCGCCTCTCTGCGTGACACCATGCAACGAGTTTGCAGGAGGGATGACAATGACCATACGGCTGGAAGGCGAAAATGCCCAGGCACATCTGACGAATGACTGTCCGAGCAACGCACCGGAGGCGACTTCGCCTCGCGCGACGATTGGCGGTCTTCCCGCCAAGCAGGGTCTTTATGATCCACGCAACGAGCACGATGCCTGCGGCGTCGGCTTCGTTGCCCACATGAAGGGTCAGAAGTCGCACCAGATCGTCAAGGATGGTCTCTTCATCCTCGAAAACCTGACGCATCGTGGCGCCGTCGGTGCCGACCCGCTGATGGGCGATGGTGCTGGCATTCTCGTGCAGATCCCGGACCGCTTCTTCCGCGAAGAAATGGCCAAGCAGGGTGTGACCCTGCCGAAGGCTGGCGAATATGCCGTTGGCCACATCTTCTTTCCACGCGATCCAGAGCGCATCGAGCACTATAAGAAGGTCATAGTCGATGTGATCGGCGAAGAGGGCCAGCAGTTTCTCGGCTTCCGCGATGTGCCGGTCGACAATGCCTCACTTTCCAAGGCCGCGGACATTGCTGCCACCGAACCGCATCATGTGCAGGTCTTCATCGGCGCGGGTCGTGAAGCTGCCACCAATGCCGAATTCGAACGCCGTCTGTTCCTGATCCGCAAGGTTCTGTCCAACCGCATCTATGATGCCGGTGGCGGCAAGGAGGCGCAGGATTTCTATCCCGTGTCGCTCTCCTCCTCTACCATCGTCTACAAGGGCATGTTCCTGGCCTATCAGGTCGGCGCTTACTATAAGGACTTGTCCGACCCGCGTTTTGAAAGTGCGGTGGCGCTCGTTCACCAGCGCTTCTCCACCAACACCTTCCCGTCTTGGAAGCTCGCCCACCCGTACCGCATGGTCGCCCATAACGGTGAAATCAATACGCTGCGCGGCAACGTCAACTGGATGGCGGCGCGTCAGGCATCCGTTTCATCCGCGCTCTTCGGCGACGATATCTCCAAGCTCTGGCCGATTTCCTACGAAGGTCAGTCGGACACCGCCTGCTTCGACAACGCGCTGGAATTCCTGGTGCGCGGCGGCTACTCCATGGCGCATGCCGTCATGATGCTGATCCCGGAAGCATGGGCTGGCAACCAGTCGATGACGGCCGAACGCAAGGCATTCTACGAATATCACGCAGCCCTGATGGAGCCATGGGATGGCCCGGCTGCCGTTGCCTTCACCGATGGCAAGCAGATCGGGGCGACGCTCGACCGTAACGGTCTGCGCCCAGCCCGCTATCTCGTCACCGATGACGACCGCATCATCATGGCATCCGAGGCCGGTACGCTGCCGGTGCCGGAAGAGCGCATCGTCAAGAAGTGGCGTCTGCAGCCTGGCAAGATGCTGCTGATCGACATGGAAAAGGGCGAAATCATTTCCGATGAAGACGTCAAGCACGAGCTTGCCGCCAAGCATCCTTACCGCACCTGGCTCGACCGCACCCAGCTGATCCTGGAAGACCTGAAGCCCGTTGAGCCGCGCGCGCTGCGTCGCGACGTCTCGCTGCTCGATCGTCAGCAGGCATTCGGTTACACCAGCGAAGACACCAAGCTTTTGATGTCTCCGATGGCGACCACCGGCCAGGAGGCCGTCGGCTCCATGGGCACCGATACGCCGATCTCGGCCATGTCGGAAAAGTCCAAGCTGCTCTACACCTACTTCAAGCAGAACTTCGCGCAGGTCACCAACCCGCCGATCGATCCGATCCGCGAAGAGCTGGTGATGAGCCTCGTCTCCTTCATCGGCCCGCGTCCGAACATTCTGGACCATGAAGGCGCAGCCCGTGCCAAGCGTCTGGAAGTGCGCCAGCCGATCCTGACCAATGGCGATCTGGAAAAGATCCGCTCCATCGGCCACACGGAAGACCGATTCGACACCAAGACGCTCGACTTCACCTATGATGTGGAGCGTGGCGCTGAAGGCATGCCGGACATGCTCGACCGTCTGTGCGAGCGGGCGGAATCTGCCGTGCGCGGCGGTTACAACATTATCGTCCTTTCCGACCGTCAGGTTGGTCCGGATCGCATCGCGATCCCGGCGCTGCTGGCAACCGCTGCCGTTCACCATCACCTCATCCGCAAGGGTCTGCGCACCTCGGTCGGTCTCGTCGTCGAAACCGGCGAACCGCGCGAAATCCACCATTTCTGCCTGCTGGCCGGTTACGGAGCGGAAGCGATCAATCCCTATCTCGCCTTTGACACGCTGCTCGACATGCACAAGCATGGCGCGTTTCCGAAGGAAGTGTCGGACGACGAAGTGGTCTATCGCTACATCAAGGCGGTGGGTAAGGGTATTCTCAAGGTCATGTCCAAGATGGGCATTTCCACCTACCAGTCCTATTGCGGCGCGCAGATTTTCGACGCCATCGGCCTGTCATCGGAATTCGTCGAGCAATATTTCTTCGGCACCGCCACCACCATCGAAGGCGTGGGCCTGAAGGAAATTGCCGAAGAAACCGTGGCACGCCACACGGCAGCCTTCGGCAAGGACCCGATCCTTGCCAACACGCTCGATATCGGCGGCGAATATGCCTATCGCATGCGCGGCGAAAGCCATGCCTGGAGCCCGGATTCGGTTGCCACCCTGCAGCATGCCGTGCGCGGCAACAGCCAGGAGCGTTACCGCGAATTCGCCGAAATGGTGAATGACAGCAACCTGCGCATGAACACCATTCGTGGCCTGTTCAAGATCAAGAGCGCCGAGCAGCTCGGTCGCAAGCCGATCTCCGTCGATGAGGTGGAGCCAGCCGTCGATATCGTCAAGCGCTTCTCCACCGGTGCCATGTCCTTCGGCTCGATCAGCCGTGAGGCGCACACCACGCTTGCGATTGCGATGAACCGCATCGGCGGCAAGTCCAACACGGGCGAAGGCGGCGAAGAGTCCGATCGCTACATGCCGCTTCTCAACGGCCAGCCGAACCCGGAACGCTCCGCCATCAAGCAGATCGCCTCTGGCCGCTTCGGTGTGACGACGGAATATCTCGTCAATGCCGACATGCTGCAAATCAAGGTCGCGCAGGGTGCCAAGCCCGGCGAGGGCGGTCAGTTGCCCGGCCACAAGGTGGATGCAACGGTTGCCAAGACCCGCCACTCGACGCCAGGTGTCGGCCTGATTTCGCCGCCGCCGCACCATGACATCTATTCGATCGAAGATCTGGCGCAGCTGATCTACGACCTGAAGAACGTCAACCCGGAAGCCGATGTCTCGGTCAAGCTCGTCTCCGAAGTTGGTGTCGGCACGGTTGCTGCCGGTGTTGCCAAGGCGCGCGCCGACCATATCACCGTGTCGGGCTTCGATGGCGGCACAGGCGCGTCTCCGCTCACCTCGCTGAAGCATGCGGGTTCACCATGGGAAATCGGCCTTGCCGAAACCCAGCAGACGCTGGTGCTGAATGGTCTTCGTTCGCGCATCGCGCTGCAGGTGGATGGCGGTCTGAAGACCGGTCGCGACGTCATCATCGGTGCGCTTCTGGGCGCCGACGAGTTCGGCTTCGCCACCGCGCCGCTGATTGCGGCGGGCTGCATCATGATGCGCAAGTGCCATCTCAACACCTGCCCTGTGGGCGTTGCCACGCAGGATCCGGTTCTGCGCAAGCGCTTCAAGGGTACGCCCGAACACGTCATCAACTACTTCTTCTTCGTTGCCGAAGAAGTGCGCGAAATTCTCGCTTCGCTTGGTGTTTCCAGGCTGGACGAGATCATCGGTGCTTCGGAGCTGCTCGAGAAGGATGAGATGCTGGCGCATTGGAAGGCACGCGGGCTCGATTTCAGCCGCATCTTCCACAAGGTGGAAGCGCCCAAGGAAGCGACCTACTGGACCGAGCGCCAGAAGCACCCGATCGACGACATTCTCGACCGCAAGCTGATCGAGAAGTCCATGCCGTCGCTGGAAAACCGCGAGCCGGTGGTCTTCGAAGTGCCGATCAAGAACGTCGATCGCTCCGCCGGGGCGATGCTGTCCGGTGCGCTTGCCAAGCGCTGGGGCCACAAGGGTCTGAAGGACGATACGATCCATGTGACGCTGCGCGGCACGGCTGGCCAGTCCTTCGGCGCGTTCCTGGCACGCGGCATTACCTTCGATCTGGTGGGTGACGGCAACGACTATGTCGGCAAAGGCCTGTCTGGTGGTCGCATCATCGTGCGTCCTCCGGAAAATGCCCGCATCGTTGCGGAAAACTCGATCATCGTCGGCAACACCGTGCTTTACGGCGCGATCACCGGCGAGTGCTACTTCCGTGGCGTGGCTGGCGAGCGGTTTGCCGTGCGCAACTCCGGTGCGATCGCCGTTGTCGAAGGCGTCGGCGACCATGGCTGCGAATACATGACGGGCGGCATCGTCGTGGTTCTGGGTGAAACCGGCCGCAACTTCGCAGCCGGCATGTCCGGCGGCGTGGCCTATGTTCTGGACGAGACGGGCGATTTCGCCAAGCGCTGCAACATGGCCATGGTCGAGCTGGAGCCGGTGCCGGAAGAAGACGACATGCTGGAAAAGCTGCACCATCACGGCGGCGACCTCATGCACAAGGGACGCGTCGACGTTTCCGAGGACATGACACGCCACGACGAGGAGCGCCTCTACCAGATGATCTCCAACCACTTCCACTACACCAACTCCACCCGCGCCAAGGACATCCTTGACCGCTGGAGCGAGTTCCGTCCGAAGTTCCGCAAGGTCATGCCGGTCGAGTACCGCCGTGCGCTTGAGGAAATGGAACGGCTGAAAATGGGGGTCGCAGCGGAATAGTTGGGTTTCGACAAATCTTGTGATATGCTTTGTCATATCACAGGATGGAGGCAGTCATGAATGAACATTCCAGCGTCGTTAAAATCGCGCAGGTCTTCAACAATGGACGTAGCCGCGCCATTCGTATTCCGAAGGAATTCGAATTCGAGGCTGACCAGGTGGAGATCCGCATGAATGAAAACGGCGATCTGGTGGTTCATCCGGTGAAAGCACCTCGATCTCCGGCAGGTTTGGTGGCTTTTTTGCGGACACTTGAGCCGCTTGCGGAAGAGGATCAGATGCCGGAAATCGAGGACTACCCACCGGAACCCGTCAATATCGATTTTCCGGAATGAAGTATCTCTACGACACGAACATCATCTCCAACCTTATTCGCTCACCCGACGGCAAGGTTGGTCAGCGCACCGAAATGCTGGCGGTTGGAGATCTTGGGACAAGCATCGTGGTCGCGGCAGAGCTTCGGTTTGGATATCGCAATCGGGGATCGAAGCGGTTGGAAGTCCTGATCGAGCAGGTTCTGGCAGATTTTGAGATAGCTCCGTGGGCGTCGCCTGCGGATCTGCATTACGCCGAGATACGCAGCATCTTGCAGAAGCAAGGTCAGCCGATCGGGCAAATGGACATGCTGATCGCCGCTCATGCGCTTGCGCTGGATGCGGTGGTGGTGACGGACAATGAGAGAGAATTTTCCCGCGTGCCGGGATTGAAAGTTGAAAATTGGCTGCGTTAGGCCGCGGAAGGGACTGAGACATGGGCAAGGTTACAGGTTTTCTGGAGATCGATCGTCAGGTTGGCAAGTATCAGCCGGCGTCGGATCGTATTCGCCATTTCCGGGAATTCACCATTCCCATGTCGGATGCCGAGGTGCAGAAGCAGGCGGCGCGCTGCATGGACTGTGGCATTCCCTATTGCCACGGCCCGACCGGCTGCCCGGTGCACAACCAGATCCCTGACTGGAACGATCTGATCTACAACAACAATTGGGAAGAGGCGATCCGCAACCTCCATTCCACCAACAACTTCCCGGAATTTACCGGCCGTGTCTGTCCGGCTCCTTGCGAGGAAGCCTGCACGCTGAACCTGGAAGATACGCCGGTTGCGATCAAGACGGTTGAACAGGCGATTGCCGACAAGGCTTACGAGCTGGGCTTCATCGTGCCGAAGCCTGCTTCCGTTCACACCGGCAAGAAGGTCGCAATCATCGGTTCCGGCCCGTCCGGTCTTGCGGCTGCCCAGCAGCTTGGCCGTGCCGGTCACGAGGTGCATGTCTATGAGCGCGAAACCAAGGCCGGTGGCCTTCTGCGCTATGGCATTCCGGACTTCAAGATGGAGAAGAACTTCATCGATCGTCGCGTCGAGCAGATCAAGGGCGAAGGCGTCACCTTCCACTACGGCGTCAATGTCGGCGTCGACATGAGCGCAGAACAGCTGATGGCCGAGCATGATGCCGTGCTTTATTGCGGCGGCTCGGAAACCCCGCGTCCGGCCGGTATAGGCGGCACGGAATTCCATGGCGTTCACGATGCCATGCCTTATCTGGTGCAGCAGAACCGTCGCGTCGGCCGCGAAAACATCGACAGCGTCGGCTGGCCTGCCGATCCGATCCTTGCTGGTGGCAAGCACGTCGTCGTCGTCGGCGGTGGCGATACCGCGTCTGACTGCGTCGGAACCGCCTTCCGCCAGGGTGCCGTCAAGGTGACCCAGCTCGACATCCGCCCTATGCCACCGGAGAAGGAAGACAAGCTTGCCGTCTGGCCCTATTGGGCAACCAAGATGCGCACCTCGTCCTCGCAGGCCGAAGGTGCCGCGCGTGAGTTCCAGGTGGCAACGCTTGAATTCGTCGGTGACGAAGATGGCGTTCTGACGGGCGTGAAGTGCTGCCAGGTGGATGAGCGCCGCAAGCCGATCGCCGGCACGGAGTTCATCATCAAGGCCGATCTCGCCTTCATCGCCATCGGCTTCTCCGGTCCCTTCACCGATAGCGTTCTGAAGGAACTGGACGGCAAGCTGACGCTCAACACCGACCGTCGTGGCTCCACCAACGTCGTGGCCAATGACCGCGACTACAAGACCTCGATCGACAAGCTGTGGGCTGCCGGCGACGTGCGCCGTGGCCAGTCGCTAGTCGTCTGGGCGATCCGCGAAGGCCGTCAGGCGGCCCGCGCCATTGACGAGGCATTGATGGGAAGTTCGGTTCTGCCGCGCTGAGCGGCTGCCGGATAATCCCATGAAGCTACGCCCGGGACTTCGTTCCGGGCGTTTTTGCTTTAAGCCGCTGCCATGAAGCGGTCGCGATAGGCTTGTGGGCTCACCCCGAAGCGGCGTTGGAACAGGCGGCGCAACGTCTCCTCGCTGCCAAAACCGGCGCGGCGCGCAGCGCGCGACACTGGCTGCGCCTGTTCCAGCAAACGCCTTGCGGTTTCCAGACGCATCTCCTCCAGTGCTTTGGCGGGCGTCACGCCGGTCTGTTCGCGGTAGTGGCGGGAAAAGCTGCGCAGGCTCATGCCGGCCTTGTCGGCAAGATTGGCAAGCGAAAGATCCTGCGTGATGTTTTCCATCATCCAGGCATGCAGACCATCGAAACGTCCACCCTCAGCCTGCAGCGTGAGAGCCGCGCTGAACTGCGACTGGCCACCCGGTCGCTTGAGAAAGACGACGAGCTGGCGGGCGACTGCCAGCGCCACATCGCGTCCGAGGTCGTTCTCGACCAAGGCCAGTGCCAGATCGATGCCGGCCGTCACACCGGCAGAGGTCCAGATCGTGCCATCCTGAATAAAGATGGGGTCTGGATCGAGCCGCACCTTGGGGAAGCGCTTCTTGAACTCGGCGCAGCGCTGCCAGTGGGTGACGGCCCGCTTGCCATCCAGCAAGCCGGTGCTGGCCAAAAGAAAAGCGCCACTGCATACCGACGCCGTTCGCCGTGCCACCTTGGAGCGTTCCCAAATCCAACGAAGAAGCGCCTGATCCTCGCAGGCACGATAGACGCCCCAGCCACCTGGAACGATCAGCGTGTCTATCGGCGTGTCGCCTGGGCGCAGGGGAGTTGTGCAGATCGGAAGGGCTGACGATGTGACGATCGGGTTCTGCGCGCCGACCACAACCGGCTGGTAAGGTGCCAGCTTTCCCGCATGCGCAAAAAAGTCGTTTGTTGAGGCAAAGACCTGCAAGGGACCTGCCACATCGAGCAGCTGGATATCGGGGAAAGCAAGTATCTCTATACGGCGGGTCATTTTGGCCTGAATCGTGGGATGAATGGCGATTGTGCCAACCATGCGCGCCTATGATGAGAGCGTCAACAGGAGAGTGTACATGACATACCGCTTCGGCTTTCTCGTCTTTCCAAATATCCAGCAGCTTGATCTGACGGGTCCTTATGAGGTCGTCGCATCGGCGCGCGATAGCACGGTGCATCTGGTGTGGAAGGACAAGATCCCGGTTCGCTCCGTGACCGGGATAAGCTTCACGCCGGATGTCGATTTCGACGACAGCCCGCAATTCGACGTGCTGTGCATTCCAGGTGGCGCGGGCGTCAACGCGCTGCTCGAGGATGAGGACGTGCTAAGTTTCATCCGGGGTCAGGCGGAAAAGGCGCGCTTCATCACCTCTGTCTGCACCGGCTCGCTTGTACTGGGTGCAGCCGGACTGCTGAAGGGAAAGCGCGCGGCGACACACTGGAACGCGATGGATTTTCTGCCGCATTTCGGCGCAACGCCGGTTTATGAGCGCGTGGTGAAGGACGGAAATCTCATCACCGCCGGTG
Source organism: Agrobacterium larrymoorei (assembly GCF_037722385.1). Classification (GTDB taxonomy): domain Bacteria; phylum Pseudomonadota; class Alphaproteobacteria; order Rhizobiales; family Rhizobiaceae; genus Agrobacterium; species Agrobacterium larrymoorei_C. The sequence continues at coordinate 282,962 of NZ_JBBKAQ010000004.1, read as the reverse complement.
GCGTCACCTCCGGCATCGATTTCGGCCTTTCGCTTCTGGCGGAACTGATGGGCGAGGAAGAGGCGAAGATCGTGCAGTTGTCGCTGGAATATGCGCCAGCGCCACCTTTCAGCTCCGGCACGCCGCAGGAGGCGTCGTCCGACATCCTTGAGAAGGCCAAGACTCGCATTGCCCGCTCACGTCAAGAGCGAGAACGGCTCGTCGCCCAGATCGCCCGTTGAAGCGTGTCGCGATCTTTCAGAAACGCTCATGCACCTGTTAGCGCATGTCGTTGTCCGCAATGCCGCTGCAACCTTCTGCGCGACATGCTTCGAGCGTTCCCGCGCCAACGTTCACCATAAAAAAACGGCCTCCGTGCATGATGCGCGAAGGCCGTTTTCCCACATGCGTGGAAATCAGTGCTTGTTCTTGTGGCTCTGCTGGCCGGCCTTCATGTGCTGCTCGGACGAGCCGCCCTGCTTGCCGCTGGTCTTGCTGTCCGAAGAAGACTTGGACGAAGCGCTGCGGGTTGACTTGTCGTCGCTGTTCTTGTGCGACTGCTTGCCAGCCTTGACGTGCTGTTCGTGCGTGCCACCTTGATTGGCCATGACGGTATACTCCTCATATCCATCTTTTTAAGCAAAGGCCTCATGCCTTGCCGGGCGTTAACACGACGCCCGGGAAGATCGTTCCGCTTTTAATATTTCGTGATGAAAAAGATGGGCGCTCGGGTAGCCGACTACCGGTTTTCCCGCAAGACGTTCATTTTGCAGCGGTTTCACCCGTTGGAGGCATGCGATAGTCATCGACGCGTCCCAGCGGCGCATCGTCCATCAGCCCGCGCTTCGTCAATCTTTCACGTGGCGTTTCGACGACGGAGAACTTGGCGGGTGCCTGCTTACCCCCCAGCAAAGCGTCGCCACCGTCGAGGTCTGGATCGGTCAGGCTGATCGGTTGGGTGCGCACCTGCTGGGCATCAATGCCAAGAGCGGGCAGAGATGTGAGCGAGGGAAGGTTGCTGCCGTCAAGCGTGCCAAGGCCGGGCTCTGCACCATCCAGATGGCGACGGACGAATTTTTCTACATAGAAAGCCAGCTTCTGCTTGCCGGCCTGCGTCATGCCGATGCCATCGGCTTCGCGCAGACGGGCCTGCTGGCCGTTCACGTCATAGCCGGTGGTCACGTACTTGCCGCCCTCATCCACAAACCCATCCCAGACATCGACGAACTCGCCGCCGAGCTTTTCGATATGGCTGCGGTAAAGCCGGTTGAAGCCGACGAAATCGGCCGTCAGCGATGGCGACTGGAAGGCGGGCAGGCCGACCCAGAGCACCGGCACCTGCTGGCGCTTGGCGAGCGTGATCAGCGCGTCGATGCGCTTCTCGTATTCCTTGAACCACAGTTCGGTGCCGTATTTCTCTTTGGTGCCGCCAATGTCCATCGCCTGACGGTCGTTGGAGCCCATCATGATCACGATGGTGGCCGGCTTGGTGTCCTTGATGAACTGCGGGAGATTGGCAAACCAGTCGTAGTAATCCGAGCGCACCAGGCCGGACGAGCCATTGGCGCGTACATCGATCACGATCCCCGCAGAGCCTTCGAAGGTGGAGACCAGCGCTTCGCCCATGGCACCGGCAAGAAAATCGCCGACGACGAGGACGCGCCGCGCGTTTTCCTGCTTTTCCACCGGCGCTGGCTTGGCGGTACGCATCTGTACCACCGAGGGCGTGCTGCGCGGCGCCGAAGGCCGCGTGACGGATCGGCTGGAATTTTGCCGTTGCGGCGCGGCCTGCCGGCGCTGCTCACGGCGTTCAGGCGAATAGAGGCGGTCGTTTTGCTGGTTCGGGCCACCAAAAAGCATTTCCAGAAGCGTGCGACGCTCGCGATACTCCTGCGCAACGGCGGGCGCTGTCCAAGCGGGCAGGCAGAGTGTCACGACAAGAAGCGCGACGTTGCCGCGCTTCAAAGTCTTTGCGAGTGGGCCTGCTTCTCTGGTGGTCATGGCGTGATGTTCCCGAGACGGTCCCATTGACTGTATGCTAATATTCGAGGCCCGTCAGAACTTTTATCAGTTACGAAGCGCTCTTAGCAGGGTCTGCGATGGCTCGCCATCATTCTGCAGGCCCATGCGCTTCTGAATTGCACTGATTGCCGCCTTCGAGCCGGAGCCGAAGTTGCCGTCGATCTCGCCATCATAATAGCCGAGTTCCTTCATGCGCGTCTGAAGCTCGAACTTTTCCTTGATGTCGAGCGTGCCATTCGGGCGCGGCCACTTCTGCTGCATGCCGCCATAGCCTGCGATCTCGTCTGCCAGAAGGCCGACGGCCAGCGCGTAGCTGTCGGACGCGTTGTAGCGCTTGATGGTGAAGAAGTTCTTGGTCATCAGGAAGCCTGGACCATTCGAACCACCCTCGAGCTTCAGCGTCGCGCGGTCAGAGCCGCGTTGGAAACCCTTGCCGTTAGGGCGGGAGAAGCCGAGCCTCTGCCACTCGGCCAACGTCTTCGTCTGGTCCGCATAACGCGCGCCGCCCGCAGGCACCGCGGTCTCGTACCCCCAGGTCCGGCCAGGCTCCCAGCCGTTCTTGGCCAGCAGGTTGGCAGCGGTCGCCAGCGCATCCGGCACGGAATGCCAGATGTCGCGCTTGCCGTTTCCATCGGCGTCGACCGCATAGAGCAGGTAGCTCGTCGGAATGAACTGTGTGTGGCCCATGGCGCCGGCCCAGGAGCCGGTCAATTGCTTGGGCGTCACGTCACCGGACTGGAGGATCTTCAAGGCTGCAATCAGCTGCGTGCGGGCAAACTTGGCGCGCTTGGGATCGGAATAGGCAAGCGTTGCCAGTGCCTGGGGAATATTGTGCAGGCGTTCTGGCTTCTCCAGCACCGCGCCGTAATTGGATTCCATCGACCAGATGGCGAGGATGACGTGCTTGTCGACGCCGAAATTGCGCTCGATCCAGTTGAGCGTCGTGGCGTGCTTCATCTTCATCTCGCGGCCGATGCGCACTGTGTAGGGGTTCACGCGGCTGTCGAGATAATCCCATATCTGAGTGGTGAATTCGGGCTGGAAGGTTGCCTTGCGCAGCGCATCCGGATCAGGTTCAGTCACGCCTGCAAAGGCTTTCTGATAGGTCGCGCGCGAAATGCCTTCCTTGGCGGCTGTGGCATAGAACTGGTTGATCCATTGTTTGAAACCCGCATCTGCACTTGCAGTGACGGGCGTCAAAGCAATTGTCAGGCCTGCGAGTGCCACGCAGCCAAATTTACGGACGCCGGAAAGGATCATCTTTTTCATCGTCAGTCTTTCGTTTCTCTCGAATGTCAGTTCGATTGCGAGATACGCATCGGGCTTCACGATGGGGTACCAAATTAAAGTCAACAAATTCTTTACCATTAACCAAAGGTAAGGTCACTCTTTACAAAAACTTGCCACTTTTGAGATAACAAAGTCGTGCGCGGACTTCAAAAACCGATTCAATCTCTGAGGAGGGATGTGTGGTAGAAAAAAAGAAAATTCGGAAAGCAGTTTTTCCCGTGGCTGGCCTTGGCACACGCTTCCTGCCGGCAACCAAAGCTGTTCCGAAGGAAATGCTGACTGTCGTCGACAAGCCGGTGATCCAGTATGTGGTGGACGAGGCGGCTGAGGCCGGTATCGAGCATTTCGTGTTCGTCACCGGACGCGGCAAGGGCGTCATCGAAGACTACTTCGACATCCAGTTCGAACTGGAGCAGATGCTGCGTGAGCGCAACAAGAACGCCGAACTGACGCTGCTGTCGAACATTCTGCCCAAGGCCGGCACGGCCAGCTTCACCCGCCAGCAGGTTCCGCTCGGTCTCGGCCACGCGGTCTGGTGCGCCCGTGACATCGTCGGTGATGAGCCCTTCGCGGTTCTTCTGCCTGACATGATCATGACCGGCGACAACAAGTCCTGCCTCAAGGGCATGGTCGAACTCTACGATCAGAGCGGCGGCAACGTTCTGGCAGTCGAAGAATGCGCACCGGAACTCGCCCATCGTTACGGCATCGTCGCGCCGGGTGAGGAGATCGGCAACGGTTTCCGCATCACCGACATGGTGGAAAAGCCTGCGAAGGGCACACAGCCGTCGAACTACTTCATCAACGGTCGCTACATCCTTCAGCCGGAAATCTTCACGCTTCTGGAAACGCAGGAGCGCGGTGCCGGCAACGAGATCCAGCTGACAGACAGCATGCTGAAGCTTCTCAAACAGCAGGACTTTACCGCATATCCGTTCCGCGGCGAAACCTACGACACTGGCGCCAAGGATGGCTTCATTCTCGCCAACCTGGCCTTCGCCCTGCAGCGCGAAGACATCCGTCCGCTGATCGAAGGCCCGCTGAAGGACCTCATCGCCAAAATGGGCTGATGACCGGATCACTCTTGCCCTGCCATGTTGGACTTGATCTCGAGTGGCTGCGAGAGGCATCGGCTCTGATAAACGTCAATCCCGGCCTCGTGCCGGGATTTGTTTTCGTGGCATAGGCCCACACTTGTCCGGTGCTATGGTCGGGGCTCGACTGGACCTCCACAAGGCTACGAAAGCTTGACCCACTGCTGGCCGGGTTCGTTGCGAGTGCGACCAATGTCGCTGATAAAGCTCCTCATTCCTGTGCTTGTCACAGGAATCCAGTCAGACCAAGTCTTTGGTCTGAAAAGACCTTTCTCGCCGCGCAGACGCGCGTCGGCCGGATTCCTGTGACAAGCACAGGAATGAGGGAGGAGGAGAAAGCGTCACCAAAAGAGAGCTATCGCTCATTAACCGGACAGAAGTGGGTCAAGCGCAAGATTGAGCGGGTGCGACAGGATCAACGTCCTATCGCTTCAGCGTCAACCCTGCACCGATGCGCCAATTGTTGTTGTTGGTCACAGGCGTGGTTTCGTAGCTGACGTCGGTGGTGAAATCGAGATAGCGGTTGATGTTCCAGGTGACACCGGCGCCAAGCGTATATTTGGTCTCGTCTTTGATGCTGGAGGTCTGGAAGTTGCGCCGCTCCAGGCCGGTCGTAAGCCGTGCTACGAGGTCATAGCGCAACTGCTGGATCAGGCCGACGGTCAACTGGCGGGTAACCCAGCCGCCCTCAGGCCCGCCAGCAAAGTCCTCGATGTCTGTCTTCAGGCCGAAATTGACGTCCGTTCCGCGCATCGGAGACCAGGTGAGGGTGCTATCGGTGGTCAGCGCGTTGACGGATGCCAGGCGGCTATCGTCATAGTCGCGACGAAGAAGGCCGACGGCGACTTCGCCGCGCCACTTCTCACCGAGATCGATCTGCGTTCCGACCTTTGCCCCATAGGTGGTGGAGGAGCGCTGGTAACCCGTTCTGTCCGTCTTCTGGTCGTAGGAACTGAGCGCGCCCGTTGCTTCCATGAAGGGGATGAGGGCGGGCGATACTTCATAGCCGACGCGTCCGCGGATGGCCGCACCTGCGCGGTCGCGATCGGAGAGGCTGATCGACTGGCCGTTCAACCCCTTGGCATCGGTATAGATGGTGCGCGTCAGATCGAGTGCGGCAAGCGTCTTGACGAGGCCGATATTGTGCTCGACCGAGGCGCCTGTGGTGAAGAGATGCTCGCCGCCCTGCACCGCAGCACCCGTGATGGCGTTGGGGTCAGTGGTGTCCTCACGGCTGAAGGTGTAACCCGCCTTCAGCCTGGCTGTCGTCTGGTCGGCCAGATCGAGCCGCAGTTCGGCCTGCGCATTCGCGCTCGGATTTTCGCCCGCACTGCTGCCGCCGAGGTTGCGCTCATAGATCCCTTCGCCGGTGACGGTCAGCGCATGGCGCGACCAGTCGCTCGTCAAGGTGCCGCGGATACCGGTCGCCAGATAATTGCGGTTGGTCGATCCTGTGGCGAATGTCTTGTTCTCATGGTTGATCGTCTGGCTGATGGAGGGGCGAAGCGTCAGCGTGCCGATGCGGATGCCGGGCGCTGCACCATCATCGATGGCCGCTTTCTCTCCGCCATCGAGCGTCGTCTCATAGGTGTTCTCGCGCCGGTCAACCGGTTCGATCGCTTCATCGACGGGCTCCTGAACAGCGCTGCCTGGATCGACGCTTGCGCGCGTGCCGTTCGTGGTCGTTGTGCCGGTGGTCGGTCGCGGCGTGGGAACGACGGTCGCCGCAGGCGTCGGGTCCTGGCCAGACGCTGGATCGTTGGCGTAAGGGTCGGCGCTTTGCAGGCCAGCTGGCTGAACCGGGGCATTACGACCCGTGTTCTGGCCGGTATTCTGGCCTCTGTTCTGCCCGGTTGTCTGGGCGTACGCGGGCGAAGACAGCGACAGACACAGCGACAGGCAGGCCGGCAGAGCGGCGGCTGCTCTGCGCAACGTCTTCAGACGCAGCGCGGTGCTGTGAGAGGTCATGCGTTTCACCCGGGTTCGGTATCTTGGTTACCCAAAGGTAAAATCGCATGGTTAATATCTGGTTGATTACGTACGCTCTTGCAGCTTTCGACGGGCAGGCAGAGCGGATTTCGCCAATGGACAGGCAAAGGTGAAAAGAGTAACAGTCCGGCCATGACCACAAGATCTGCTGCCCTGACCGAAAACAACGCCATCGAGTCCGCGCTCAGAACCGTTTCGATCGAGCGGAACGGGCTGGCGGCGCTGGAGACTGCGCTGACTGGTGAGCTCGGCGATGCCTTCGCCAAAGCTGTCGATGTGATCGGCAACATCACCGGGCGGCTGATCATCACTGGTGTTGGAAAAAGTGGGCATATCGGTGCCAAGCTCGCAGCCACCTTCGCCTCTACCGGCACGCCCGCCTTCTTCGTGCATGCTGCGGAAGCCAATCACGGCGATCTTGGCATGATTGGCGGCAATGATGTGGTGCTGGCAATTTCCAAGGGTGGCGAGAGTGCCGAGCTTCGCAGCATCATCAATTACACTCGCCGCTTTGCCATCCCGCTGCTTGCGCTGACCTGCGCCAAGGGCGGATCGCTCGCCAAGGCGTCCGATATCGTCCTTCTGATCCCGGATGAGGAAGAGGCCTGCCCGCATCGGCTGGCGCCCACCACGTCCACCTTGATGCAGCTTGCGCTTGGCGATGCGCTGGCGATTGCGCTGCTTGAGGCGCGCAAGTTCACTGCCGGTGATTTCCGCGTGTTCCATCCGGGCGGCAAGCTTGGTGCGAGCCTCACGGTCGTCGGCGATATCATGCATACGGGCGAGCGCGTGCCGCTTGTGGCACAGGGTACGCCGGTCGCGGATGCCATACGGGTGCTGGCGCAAAAGCACTTTGGCTGCGTTGCCGTATTGGATGAAGACGGGCGCCTATGCGGCATCGTCACCGAAGGCGATATGGCGCGCAATCTCACGCGCAATCTCGCCGAACTGACGGTTGACGATATCATGACGCGCACGCCGAAGACCGTGACGAGAGACGTTCTGGCGACGGCGGCGCTTGCGACGCTCGAGAAGCATCATATCGGTGCGTTGATCGTCATCGACGGAGACAAGAAACCGATTGGCCTCGTTCATTTTCACGATCTGCTTCGGATTGGCGTTGCCTGAGGGGTTGCCTCAGCGCTTTAGGGTGACGCCAACCTCAACATTGACTTTTGGGTCACCCTCGGGCTCGACCCACTGTTGTCCGGTTTGACGAGAGGTAGCGTGTTTGGTAGCGCCTTCTCATCCTCTCGTGTCCTTATAGCTGTCGTGGTGCAGGCGTGTCTCAAACGGCAAGCGGGGCAATAAGATGAAGCTTTATCAGCCACATAGGCCGCAGCTCGCAAAGTTGAACCGGATAAGTTTGGGTCAGGCCCGACCATGACGCTGTAGGGGCTTTCAGACCTTTGTCATGACCCTCAGCCTTCAGCCCTCTCCACTGTCAATGTGCGGCCATGGGCCGAGGCGATGCGCACGCGCGTGCCGGCAGGTTGGTCGGCGCCCTGCACCGGCCACCATGTATCATCCAGACGAATGCGACCGCGGCCTTCGGTGATCGGCTCCTGAAGGGTTGCCGTGCGGCCGACGAGGCTTGCTTCGCGTTGATTGAGGAAGGGCTCGTCTGTTGCCGCGTGCTTGCGGTCATAGTAACGGCGACCGGCAACGGCGAAGACGACGGAGAGTGCTGCGAAAAGCAGGAGTTGGATCTGCCAGCCCCAGAAGCCCATATCCCAAAGCGCCAGCGACAGCGCACCCACCACCAGTGCTGCCGCGCCAATCCAGATGAGGAAGACGCCCGGTGCCGCCAATTCCGCCACCAGCAGGATGGCCGCCAGCAGCCACCAGCTCCACGGACCGAGATCGGCGACGAGTTTCTGGATCATCTTACTTGTCCGTCGGGCCGGCGAAAGGGTTCGGTACAGTCACATTGATCGTCTGGCTGGCGGGACGGTTGGACGGCGGAACGGAAGAGCGGGCCGTCGTTGCCCGTGGTGCCGGCGGAGGTGTTACGCCGTCACTGTCCTTGCCGAACACTTCGCGGGCAATGGCGCCAATGCCGCCGAGTGAGCCGATCAGCGACGACGCTTCCATCGGCATCAGCACGATCTTGGAGTTGGTCGCCTTGCCGATATCGGCGAGCGCTTCCGTATATTTCTGGGCGATGAAGTAGTTGATGGCGTGGATATCGCCCGCGGCAATCGCTTCGGAGACCATTCGGGTCGCATTGGCCTCGGCCTCTGCCAGACGCTCGCGTGCCTCGGCATCGCGGAAGGCGGCTTCGCGCTGGCCCTCGGCTTCCAGAATGGCCGATTGCTTGGCGCCTTCGGCACGCAGGATCTGGGCGTTGCGCGAGCCTTCAGCCTCCAGAACCTGGGCGCGCTTCTCACGCTCGGCCTTCATCTGGCGGGCCATGGAGGTGACGAGATCCTTTGGCGGCGCGATGTCCTTGATTTCGATGCGGGTAACCTTGATGCCCCAAGGGCCGACGGCTTCATCGACGACGCGCAGCAGGCGATCATTGATCGCATCGCGGTTGGAGAGAAGCTCGTCCAGATCCATCGAGCCCATGACGGAGCGGATGTTGGTCATCGTCAGGTTCTGGATGGCGAATTCCAGATTGGCGATCTGGTAGGCGGCCTGGGCCGCATTCAGCACCTGGTAGAAGGCCACCGCATCGGCCGACACGCTGGCATTGTCCTTGGTGATGACTTCCTGGGTGGGGATGTCCAGCACCTGCTCCATCACATTCATGCGCGCGCCAATGCGCTCGATGAAGGGCGTGATGATGTTGAGGCCGGGCTCCAGCGTGCGGGTGTAGCGGCCGAACCGCTCCACAGTGTAGCGGTAGCCCTGCGGCACAGTCTTGATACCGGCCACCAGCGTCAGGATGACAAGAATGACCGCCGCTATGACAAAAATATCGAAACCGCTCAAATCCATTCCTGCTCTCCTATTTCATCAACGAAGGGTCGACGGGACTGGATCAGACCCAGCCCTGCAACTCCTTGCGCACAACTTTTTCGAGAACCCGCATACCATCCGCACTATCATTGAGGCAAGGAATATGGGTGAACTTCTCGCCGCCATGGTGCAGGAAGCTCTCGCCCGCTTCACCAGCAATTTCTTCCAGCGTCTCAAGACAATCGGAGACGAAGCCGGGGTTCATCACCGCGATGCGCTTCACCCCTTCGGTCGCCAGCTTCTCGACTGTCTTGTCGGTATAGGGCTGGAGCCATTCTTCCGGTCCGAAGCGCGACTGGAAGGTGATGATGAAGCGATCCTTCTCAAGCCCCAGCTTCTCGCGCAACAGGCGGCCGGTCTTCATGCACTGGCAGTGATAGGGATCGCCCTTCTTGAAGTAGGATTGCGGAATGCCGTGGAAGGAAGCGATCAGCTTTTCCGGCTCCCAGTCCAGCGTTGCCAGATGAGCTTTCACCGAACTCGCCAGCGCATCGATATAGGTCTCGTCATCATGATAGGGTGGCACGGTGCGTAAGGCGGGCTGCCAGCGCATCTTCATCAGATGTTCGAAGGCCTTGTCGTTGACGGTTGCCGTGGTGGCGGCCGCATATTGCGGATAGAGCGGGAAGAGCAGGATTTTTTCGCAGCCCTGTTCTTTCAGCGCATCGATCTTGGAGGCGATGGACGGCTGGCCGTAGCGCATGCCCCAATCGACGACCACATTCGGAAGATCGGTGAGTGCCTGCGCCATCAGGTCCGACTGGTTGCGGGTATAGGTGCGCAGATAGCTTTCGTTCTTCTCGTGGTTCCAGATTTCCTCATAGGCCTTGCCGACCTTCTGCGGGCGCTTGTTCAGCACGATGCCGTAGAGGATCGGGTACCAGAAGACGCGCGACCACTCGATGACGCGCTTGTCGCTCAGGAACTCCGCAAGATAGCGGCGCATGGATTTGTAATCCGTGCCATCCGGCGTGCCGAGATTGACGAGAAGAACGCCGACCTTGCCGAATGAGACCTTCGGATGGTCCTTGGGCAGGTGGCTTGCGGGGAAGGTGGTGATGTCTGCGGCCATTAACTTGTCCTGAACTCTCATGATTCGCGGAAGATTACGTCCGCGCGCGCATCGTGGATCAATATGTAATGCATCGCTGGCCTGATCTGAATTGATTTTTGACAAAGCGCGCGTGGCATATCAGCGCGATGCGGGATGATTGAGCGGTTGACGCCCCGTTGCAAGGGTCGCGACATTGGTGTTGTCCCTTCCGCGCACTCGTAAGCCGGTGGAAAGATGGATCCTCGGGTCAAGCCCGAGGATGACGGCAGAGAGTTCTTTTGGCATTGGAGATCCAAAAGAAGCCGTTCAGTGGTGTAGTGACCTCCAGTCGGAGCGCCTGTTTCGCCAACCTTGTTCGCGGGCTCCAATCCCTCCTCCGCGTCATCCTCGGCCTTGAGCCGAGGATCCATCTTTTCAATGGCTTGCGGATGATTATGTTCATCCGCGGCCCGGGGACGAGCCGAAAACCAAAAGCCGGCCCGCAATGCGAACCGGCTTTCTTGTCATCAATCAACCAAAGATCAGTTCGCCGGAATGGTCAGCTCTTCGCCGATCTCGATATGGTTGGGACGACGCAGCTCGTTGGCTTCGGCGATCTTCTTCCATTCGATACCGTTGCCGTACTTCTCCTCGGCGATCTTCCACAGCGAGTCGCCCTTAGTGACGACGTATTTTGCTGCCGCGGTAGCGGCTGCCGGTGCGGATGGCGACGTGGTGGAAGGTGCCGATGGTGCCGCCGCAGCAGGCGCTTCGGCTGCAGGCGCTGGCGCGCTTGGAGCCGGAGTTGCTGGTGCAGGGGTGGCAGGCGCCGGAGCGGCAGGACCGGGGGCTGCAGGGGCCTGGGCGGTTGTGGCCGGCGCAGGTGCAGCCGGGGCCGCTGCGGCCGGCTGCTTCGGCGGGGCGACGTAATCGGCAGGCGTTGCGTCTACAATGCGGCCATCGGTGTAGGGCTTGTAGGGGCTGTGAGCGCCAATATAGGCGGCAACGGCATCTTCCAGGCTTGGTCCGAAGTCATAAGGGTTGATTGCCTTGGTGGCGAAGGTCTTGAAGCCGTCGCCGCCGGTGCGGTTGTAGTTGTTGGTTACAACGCCATAGGTCTTCTCAGGGTCGAGCTTGACGAAGTTGTCGCCTTCCTTGACCTCGACGGAAACGATGCGGCTTCCCGCTGGCTTCGAGCGGTCGAAGGTATATTTCAGGCCCGACGCCTGGACGAAGCGACCAGCCCCTTCTTCAATCTGGCTTGCGCCGTTTTCGAGTGCGGCCTGCAGGTCGGCGCCCTTGATCTGGAAGGTGGCGATGGAGTTCTGGAACGGCAGAACCGTCAGAACTTCGCCCATCGTTACCGGACCGGCATCGATGGAGGCGCGAAGACCGCCGCCATTCTGGATAGCAATGGTGATGCCCTGATCCTTGACGCGGTCGAGCAGCGCGTCAGCGACGAGGTTGCCCATGGAGCATTCCTTGACGCGGCAAACCTCGCGCGAACCGTCGATCGGGGCTTCGCTGACGCCGATCTCCTTCTTCTTCATTTCCTCCAGCGGTGCGGCCAGTTCTGCCACGCGCTTGTTGAAACCTTCATCCTGGGCAACGGCGGCATCCAAGAGCTTCGGCGCGCCTGTTGCGGATTTCACCACACCATTGTCGTCGAAGGTGACGGTCAGATCGCCGAGATACTTGGAATAGGCGTATGCGGTGACGACCGGAACATCGACGCCGGACGGGTTCTTGACCAGCGTCGGATAGGGGCCAGCAGCCTTCGGATCGGTGCTGGAGAGCAGTGTGTGGCTGTGGCCGCCGACGATCACGTCGATGCCATCCACTTCCCTGGCGATTTCCTGGTCGCGCACATAACCGACATGCGAGAGCAGCACGATCTTGTTGACGCCCTGGTCCTGAAGCTCCTTCACCGCGCCTTTCAGGTAAGTGACTTCGTCTTCAAAGGAGACCTTGTCACCCGGCGAGGAGGTTTCGCCAGTATCGGTGGCAAGAACGGACACCACGCCAACCTTCTGACCGCCCATTTCCTTGACGACGTAGCCCTTGAACTTGTCCTTCAGCTCAGAGCCGTCGGCAATCTTGGTATTGCCGGAAATGATCGGGAACTTGGCAGCGTTGATCAGCTTCAAAAGTTCGGCCGGGCCATCATCGAACTCATGGTTGCCGATTGCCATGGCATCGAAGCCGATGCCGTTCATGAACTCGGCAACCGGGCCGCTTTTGTACTGCGTGTAGAAGAGCGAGCCCTGAAACTCATCGCCGGCATCGAGAACGAGGATATTGGCGTTCGGTCCAAGCTCAGAGCGGCGCGCATCGATGGCGCCCTTCACGCGGGCAATGCCGCCAAAGCATTCCTTCTTCTCCGTCTCGGCAGCCGAGCAGGTGGAGTCATACTTGTTGATCGGCTCGATGCGGGAATGGAGATCGTTGATATGCAGGATGTTGAGTTGATAATCGGCGAGTGCTGCGCCTGCCGACAGAGCGACCGCGGATGCGGTCATCAGGCCAAATCTCAAAATCCTGTTCATCAGTCTCTCTCCTGTTGATGTCTTGCGTTCCGTATCAGACCGTTCACACCCCTAGCTAGTTCAAGACTGTGACAGCCATTCGAAGGCATGTTTCCATCTTGAGGCATCTGCCGCAAGTAGAATTGTCATGGTGATTGCGCAATAAAAAACGCGCGCTGCACGCGCGCGTTGAAACAACAGAGGGGTTCTGCGTTTGGAACAGGCCTTTCGGCTCAGCCCTGACGGTTCAGCGTGAACTGGCTGTTGCTGTCCGTGGTGCAGTTCAATTGACCAGGCGAGATCAGCGCGCAGTTGACGCGCGACTGGGTGTTGCGCACCAGCGAGGTCATGTTGATCTCGTAAAGGGTCGGAGAGATCGCCACATAGGTTCCGGATGCCAACAGCGTGTTGGTATCGGAAGAACGGGTAGAGAAGGAACCGTTCTGGAAGGTGGAGACGATGCCGTTGCGGTCGATCCAGCGGCCATCCACTGCGGGGCGCTGCGAAATCGACGGCATGGGCCGCACGGGGCTGGATGCTGGAGCACAAGAAGAAACGGCGACTGCCGCCAACAGCAAGGCAATACTTGTCTTGAAGTACATTATCTTTTCTCCTGCGATTCTTCAGCCGATGGTTAATGACCATGGCGCGAGTTCTGGTCTATTGCAAGCGAACGACAGGCGATACACACCAGTTCCTATAACCCGTGACAAAACCGCAGGCGTGGCAAAACTGCATCAATGCGGATATTGAAGGCCTGAGCTTTAGCCCAAGCGCCTACCTCTCCATCAGGCTCAGCGCACCAGAATGTTGCGGAACTGCCAGGGATCGTCCTTGTCGATATCGTCCGGGAAGAAACCTGGGCGACCGTCAAGCGGCGTCCAGTCGGTGTAATGGCCTTCGACGGGGCCGAGATAGGGCTTCTGGATTTCGAGGCACCGGCGATAGTCCATCTCATCGGCTTCAACGATGCCGACAGTTGGGTTCTCCAGCGCCCAGACCATGCCGGCCAGAACCGCGGAACTGACCTGAAGGCCGGTGGCATTCTGGTTGGGGGCAAGCTTGCGCGCCTGTTCAAGCGTCAGGCGCGAGCCGTACCAATAGGCGTTCTTGTCATGGCCGTAGAGCAGCACGCCGAGTTCGTCTGCGCCATCAACCAGCTCTTCTTCCGTCAGCACGTGTTGCACGCTTTGCGCCTGTCCGCCATTGCCGAACATTTCATAAAGCGACAGAACCGCGTCGTTGCAGGGGTGGTAGGCATAGTGGCAGGTGGGGCGGAAAGCGACTTTGCCGTCCTCATCGCGCACGGTGAAGTAGTCGGCGATCGAGATCGCCTCATTATGGGTGACGAGCAGGCCATATTGCGCGCCATGCGTCGGGCACCAGGTGCGCACGCGGGTATCGGCACCCGGCTGCTCCAGATAGATGGCGGCCTTGGAGCCCTTCTGGTGCTTCTTGGCGTTTTTCGGCTTCCACTTTTCATGGCTGCCCCAACCGAGTTCGGCGGGCTGCAAGCCTTCGGCGATGAAGCCTTCGACCGACCAGGTGTTCCAGAAGGTGCCGAAGGGTTTCGGCTCGCGGGCGCGCTGCGTGTCGCGCTCTGCCACATGCACGCCTTTGACGCCCAGGGTCTGCATCAGCTTTGCCCAGCCTTCGCGGTCGCCGGTTTGCGGCTCCTCGATCATGACACCCATATCTTTCGCCAGGTTGACGAGCGCCTGCTTGACGAACCAGGAGACCATGCCGGGATTGGCCCCACAGGTGGACACCGCGGTCGTGCCGCCCGGATGCTTATCCTTGGCCTTCAGCATGGTCTGGCGCAGCCAATAATTGGTGCGGGCGGAATTGTCGGCCTTCTCATCGAAGTAAAAGCCCGGCCACGGTTCGACGACGGTATCGATATAGAGCACGCCGTGCTTGCGGCAGAGCTTCATCAGATCGACGGAAGATGCGTCCACCGACAGGTTGACGCAGAAGCCGCCTTTTCCGCCCCTGACCAGCGGCGTCATCACGTCCTTGTAATTGTCCTTGGTCAGATGCGTGCGGATATGGCGGATGTTGCGCTCGTCCAGATAAGGAGCGATATCCTCGCGCGGGTCGATCACCACCAGCTTCGACATGTCGAATTTGAAATGCCGTTCAATCAGCGGAAGCGTGCCACGGCCAATCGAGCCGAAACCGATCATGATGATGGGGCCGTTGATCTCCCCGTAGATCGGGTATGCTGCTTCCGTCATTTCAATTTCCTTCGTGAACCACGTTCAAGCCAGATTATCCATTCGTATCAATAAAGTACAACCACATGACGCGAATATGAAGCACATCTTCATTCTCTCTTTACTACGGAGAATAATGCATCCTTTCTCACAATCGCAATTTTGACACGAGCCGATATAATCATCCGCTAAACGAGCGGCCATGAGGGACGCTGGCCGGATTTCAGGTGGCGAATGTTCCGTCATGATGAACAGTCTTACATGGGCAGTCTTCTGGAGCGCGTCGGCGCGTTACAAGACATAACGCCCGTTCTCATTGCGCTTTACGATACGGAAGATCGCGTCCGCTATGCGAACCGCGCCTTTCGCGAGGCCTTCCATCTTTCCGAAGACAGCTTTCCCACTTGGGCCGAAATCATCCGGATGAACCACGAGAGCCGTGAGGGGCTGATCATCAACACGGCGGATTTCGAGGCCTGGCTGCTTTCCGCCCAATCCCGGCGCGGCAAGCAGCCTTTTCGCGGGCTTGAACTCGACATGCATGACGGGCGCTGGATCTGGATGACGGAGACGGTGGAGACCGACGGCTGGATGCTGTGCGTCGGAACCGACATCACCGCACTTCGCCAGAACCAGCGAAGCCTGAGGCAGGATCGCGACATTGCGATGCGCGCCGCGCAGACCGATGAATTGACCGGCACCTCCAACCGCCGCTACGTGTTTTCCCGTCTCGCAGGCCATGCGGACAACGTCGACAAGGACATCGAAACGCCGTTCGGTGTCTGCATCATCGATATCGATCTGTTCAAGGCGATCAACGACCGCTTCGGCCACCAGGGTGGCGATGCGGTGCTGCGTGATTTCGTCAAGCTTGCCCATTCCACCATCCGCCGCCCGGATTGTTTCGGGCGTGTCGGCGGCGAGGAATTCATGCTCGTCATGCCACGCACCGGGCTGGACGAATGCGCCTCGATCGTCGGTCGCATTCTGGAAAAGGCAGCCGAGTCACGTCCTTTCGCCGATCATCCCGGCTTTTCCTACAGCTGTTCTGCCGGCATTGCGCTCTACAAGGCGGGCGAGGGCAGCAACGAACTCTACCACCGCGCCGACCGCGCGCTCTATCTCGCCAAGCAGAATGGCCGCGCTCGGCTGGAATGGATTGTCAATTAGGTCTTTCTACCAAAGCCTGTTCTAAATCATATATTTAGCCAAAGATTGGCCCAGATTTCGGTGATATTCCCGAGTGCCGCATCAGCGGTCATTCAAGAGGAATATGCAATGAAAACGATATTGGTCTTAATTTCCATCAGTGTAACGAGTTTTGGCCTTGGTTCGAGCGCAATGGCTATGAGCAATCCCGCTTCAGATTTCTGCTTGAAGATGGGTGGCCGCTCCGTGAACGCCAAGTTGTCTTCCGGCGATGAAATAGGCCTTTGCTATCTCACGAAAGACAAGATCGTTGAGGAGTGGACATTGTTCCGTATGTTCGGTGGTAAGGTTCCGTCGAAGTCGAAGAACCCCTTTCTCGCCAAATGAAACTGATGTCTCAGCGAGCCTCAGACGGGTCTTATCCAGACCCGTCGATCATCACTGCGCAAATTAGACCAGCTCGGCCGGCACCAGTCCGTGCAACGAGTTTCCGACGAAAATCTTTCGGCCTTTCAAGTCTTCGGGTCTCAGCGCTTGTCCACGCGCCTTGCGCTCGCGGATGAGATCGGCGCGCAGCACGCCGGGTAGGATGCCGCTATCGAGCGGCGGCGTCAGCAACTGGCCATCCGGGCTTTCGACGAAGAGGCTGGTGGTGGAGCCTTCGCAGATCTCGCCACGCTCGTTGAGAAGCAGCACTTCGTCCGCCTCTTTGGATGAAAACTCGGCACGCGCGGCATCATAGGGTTCGCGGCGAGAGGATTTGTGCCGGTAGAATGTGTCGCTGGAATCGAGCCTGGTCTGTTCCGCAATCTTTAGCCGCCAGACGGCATCCGGCGCAAGCGGCTTGAAGGGCTCGGCGGCAATCTCCAGTTCGCCCTTGTAGTTCATCACCAGGGCAACCTTCATAGGGCCATCGCCGTTCACGGTGGTCTTCAAGGCAGAAGCCGGATCGTTTGGCGCACGAAAACCCAACGCGTCGGCAGAGCGCAGCAGACGGCGCAAATGCTGCTCCAGCCGCTGGAAGCCGCTTTGCGGCTCCCATCGCAATGTTTCCCTCAAGGTAAGGTCAGCGGGTTTGCGCTTCATGCTCATGGTCCGTCTTCTGCATCTGTGCGACGGGATATAAAAACCGGCGAAGCTTGTCCGAAATGGGAGCGTCGCCGATTTTTGTTGTCACGGCCTCATTTTGACGGCGTCGAGGGCTTCCAGCTCGTCGATCAGGCCTTCGATCATCGACAGGCCCTTGCTCCAGAAGGACGGGTCGGTGGCGTCCAGCCCGAAGGGTTTCAGAAGCTCCGAATGGTGCTTGGTGCCGCCGGCCTTCAGAAGCTCGAAATACTTCGCCTGGAAGCCTTCGTCGGCATTCTGATAGACGGCATAGAGCGAGTTCACCAGGCAGTCGCCAAAGGCGTAGGCGTACACATAGAAGGGCGAGTGGATGAAGTGGGGGATATAGGTCCACCATGTTTCATAGCCTTCCGAAATGCGGATCGCCGGCCCGAGGCTTTCTTCCTGTACCGATAGCCACAATTCGCCGATCTGTTCGGCGGTCAGTTCACCCTCCTTGCGGGCGGTGTGCACCTTGCGCTCGAATTCGTAGAAGGCGATCTGGCGCACCACCGTGTTGATCATGTCCTCCACCTTGCGCGCCAACATGGCCTTGCGCTCGCGCGGATCGGTGGTGGCTTCCAGAAGCTTGCGGAAGGTCAGCATTTCGCCGAAGACCGAGGCCGTTTCAGCCAGGGTCAGCGGTGTCGCGCACATCAGCGCACCCTGCTCGCCGGCAAGAACCTGATGCACGCCGTGGCCAAGCTCATGGGCGAGCGTCATCACATCGCGCGGCTTGCCGAGATAATTTACCAGAACATAAGGATGCGCTGAGGGCACAGTCGGATGGGCAAAGGCGCCGGGTGCCTTGCCGGGACGGGCGGGTGCATCGATCCATTCCTCGTCGAAGAAGCGGCGGGCAATATCGGCCATTTCCGGGGCGAAGGCGCCATAGGCGGAAAGCACCATGTTTTTTGCTTCGCCCCAGGGAATGATGGCATTGGACGTGTCCGGAAGCGGCGCGTTGCGATCCCAGTAGTTCATCTGCTCCATGCCAAGCCAGTTGGCCTTCATCTTGTAATAGCGATGCGACAGACGCGGATAGGCTTCGCGCACGGCATCTGCCAGCGCATCGACCACTTCGCGCTCGACGCGGTTTGCCAGATGTCGGCTGTCGGCAATGTCTTCGAAGTTGCGCCAGCGGTCGGAAATTTCCTTGTCCTTGGCGAGCGTATTGGTGATCAGCGTGAAGACGCGCAGATTGTTTTTGAAGGTGGCGCTGAGTGCGGCTGCTGCCTTGCGACGCGTTTCGGGGTCCGGCTCCTGCAGCATGTTGAGCGTCGGCTCCAGGGCCAGGCTTTCGCCGTCGATCTCGAAGCGCAGATCGGTCATCGTCTCGTCGAACAGGCGGTTGAAGGCGGCGGCACTGGTCATGGACTTTTCGAGGAAGAGCTGCTCCAGGCTGTCATCCAGCTGATGCGGCTTGTCCTTGCGCAGGTCCACCAGCCACGGCTTGTAGTGCGCAGCAAGAGCATCCTTCTCGAATGCGGCATCGATCAGCGCATCGTCGATGCGGTTCAGTTCCAGCGGGAAGAACAGCAGGTGCGAGGCGATATCGGTGAGCTTCGCCTGCGCATCGCCATAAAGCTTGCCATTGGCCGGGTTCGACGTGTCGGAAAAATAAGTGAGGCCAGCAAAGGAGCCGATGCGACCAAGAATGTCGTCCAGCGCTTCATATTCTCTCAAGGCTGCACCGATGCCGTCATCGCCGGAACGGCCAGCGGCAGCTTCGAGCTTGCCCTTCCATTTCGCCTCGAATGCCTTGGCGTCGCTTTCCGCCTTCTTCAGGTCGCCCTTGTATTCGGCGGAGTCGGCTGAGGGGTAAAGATCGGAGAGTTTCCAGACCGGCAGGTCGCCGAGAGCAGTGCTTGCGCTTTCGGCGGGAGAGAAGGCAGGCATGGGGGTCGATGTCTTCAAGGTCATGAAACGCGTCCTTTTTGTCTTCGCATCGAAGCATATGGGTGCCTTTGTTTCCGGTGGCAATGCTTAAAATGCAAGCATTTCTTACAACCCGATGTTGAAGTCTTGCGTGGCAAAGTCGGGCCAAAGAGCCTGCATGAGGCAGGTTCATAAACCGGAAATCGGAGCTCGAGATGACCGCCCACGTTCTCATTGTCGAAGATGATCCCGTCCAGCGCCGCGTGTTGAAACAGGCCGTCGAGCAGAATGGACATGTGTGCCTGTTGGCCGAGAGCGGCAAGGCAGGGCTTGGGCTGTTGAAGACCCGTGGGACCGAAATCGGCGTCGTGATCATCGATATGACGATGCGCGGGCTGGATGGTCTCTCCTTCATCCAGTCGGCTCACGATCTCGGCATGGATATTCCCGTCATCGTTCAGACCGGGCAGGGCGGCATCGATGTGGTGGTCGAAGCCATGCGGGCGGGCGCTTTCGATTTCATCGTCAAGCCGGTGACGGCGGAGCGTCTTGGGACGGCGATTGCCGGTGCGCTGAAATCCGACGAGCCGAAGGGCCGCGCTCTGCGGCGCGTGCGCCATCAGCCGGTTGGACTTGCCGAGATCGTTTCTGCAAGTCCCGCCATGACACGCGTGGTGGATTTGGCGAAGCGCGCCAGCCACTCGACCATTCCCGTGGTGCTGGAAGGTGAGGCGGGCGTCGGCAAGGAGATGATCGCGCGCGCCATCCATGCGGGCAGCGACCGGGCGACGAAGCCATTCGTCATTTTGAATTGCAGCGCGATTGCGCCTGAATTGATCGAGAGAGCATTGTTCGGCGGCGTGGCGGCGGATGGCGAAGACGAGCTGGCGCGCCAAACGGGAAAATTCGTGGAGGCCGATGGCGGCACACTCTTCATCGATGAGCTTGGCGATTTGCCGCTTGAGGTGCAGGTGAAGCTTCTGCGCGCCGTGCAAAGCGGTGAGGTTGAGGCAGCCGGATCGGCCAAAAGGCGCAAGGTCAATGTGCGGTTGATTTCCGCCACAGCAAAAAACCTGATCGACGAGGTGAAGGAGGGGCGCTTTCGCGAAGACCTCTATTATCGTCTCAACGTCTTCCCCATCACCATTCCGGCACTGCGTCGCCGCAAGGAGGACATTCCCTTCCTCGCGCGCGCCTTCGCCGATCGCTTTTCCATCGAGCAGAAACTGCCGCAGACCGTCGGCGTCAGTGCTGCCGCTCTTGCGCTACTGACCGCCTATGACTGGCCGGGCAATATCCGCCAACTGGAAAACGCCGTCTTCCGCGCGGCCGTTCTGGCGCAGGGGCGCGAGTTGACGCCAGGCGATTTCGTGCAGATCGCCGCACAGGTCCCAGGCTTCGAGGGAGAGACGCGCGAGAGAGATCCGCACGCCGCGGATCGACCCGTGGCAGGTACCGTCCCCTCTTTGGTGGAAGGCAAGACATCCCAAGTGCCGGTAACGCGGGAAACTGCAAGCGAGGAGGCAAACGTGGCAGATGATGGCATTTTCCCCGGCGGCAGTCTGATCGCCAGCACAGACGAGACCGGCAATGTGCGCACCATTGCCGAAATCGAAGAAGAACTGATCCGCTTCGCGTTGCGCTTCTATCGCGGGCAGATGAGCCAAGTGGCTCGAAAACTGGGTATCGGACGCTCCACTCTCTACCGAAAGTTGAAGGATTATGGCATTGATCCTGATGATCCGATGCATGACGCCGCGTGAGCGATGTGGGCAGATGCCTAAATTAGGCGTTCGGATTTTTGTTAACCCCTGAGCAAGGATATTCGCTTACGCTTCATAAACCTCTTGTTAGTTGTCTGTTCACTATATAGAGGAAGGTTGTATGTGTGTGGCAAATTTGCCATCGTGTCACCGTAATTGAGGTTCAAGTGGGACAATGTGACAAATTGTCTGCCAGGCGGGGATCGAATTGCCATATCTGAATCGGAATAACGCGCATGCGGGCAAGTCTGCGCGCGGCTTGATCAAAGATATATGCACGAAGCTGTCGGCACGCGTTGTCACCTTTGCGTGCCTGATGCTAGCCGCAATGCCCATCCTCAGCGTTTCAGCGACGGAAGCCGCCGCCGAGACACGCAGTTTGAAGCTTTATTATATCCACACCAAAGAAAAAGCCGTCATCACATTCAAGAGAAACGGCAAGTACGACCAAAAGGGCCTGCAGGAGCTGAACCGCTTCCTGCGCGACTGGCGCCGCAACCAGCCCACCAAGATGGATCCGCGCCTTTTCGATCTCGTTTGGGAAGTGTATCGCCGCTCCGGCGCCACTGACTACATCAACGTCGTTTCCGCATTCCGCTCGCCTGAGACCAACGGCATGCTGCGTTCGCGCACCAAGGGTGTTGCCAAGCACAGCCAGCACACGCTCGGCAAGGCGATGGACTTTTTCATTCCCGGCGTAAAGCTTGCCCGCTTGCGTGAGATCGGCATGCAGATGCAGATCGGCGGCGTGGGCTTCTACCCGACATCCGGCTCGCCCTTCGTCCATATGGATGTGGGCAATGTTCGTGCATGGCCGCGCATGAGCCGCCAGGAACTCGTTCGCATCTTCCCGAACGGCAACACCATTCACCTTC
Organism: Agrobacterium larrymoorei; assembly: GCF_037722385.1. Classification (GTDB taxonomy): domain Bacteria; phylum Pseudomonadota; class Alphaproteobacteria; order Rhizobiales; family Rhizobiaceae; genus Agrobacterium; species Agrobacterium larrymoorei_C. The sequence goes on along the minus strand of NZ_JBBKAQ010000004.1, from coordinate 261,078 downwards.
CCGCAGACGGCAAGCCGCTGCCGGGTTACGACCAGGCTCTGGCCGATTACAAGAAGCGCGTCAGTTCCTCCTCCATTCAGGTTGCCAGCACCGCCGGTTCTGGACCCGCGACATCGTCTTCCGGCGGCAAGCGCAAGACCCTTCTTGCAGCGCTGTTTGGCGGTGGTGACGAGGACGAAGATTCCGATGAAGTTGCAACACCCGCCCCGGCTGGCCGCTCGCCTGCTGCTGTAGCGGAAGAGGCGGAAGAAGCTCCGGTTGCCGTTGCCTCGGCGCAGCCGGTACCAAGTGCGGTCAATGCACCGCTGCCAACCGCACGTCCGGCTTTCCGTGGCGAAGAAGGCTCGACTGGCCTCGCAACGGCGCTTTACTCTCCAGGTCGCAACGCTGCGCAGGATGCTCTCCAGGCTGCGACCACGCCGACGCCGACTGCCGCTCCGGCTGAACAGAAGTTCGCCGATCTTGCCGAAGTCTCCGTCCCGGTTCCGACCCTTCTTGGACCACGCGGCATGCGCGGCGATGCTCAAGGCTCGGTCATGACGGCGTCACTGGATCCTGAAAACGCACCGGCCGATGCACTGGTCGCGCATGTGCCGGTTCCGGCCAATCGTCCCGCCGTTGCCGAAGCCCTGCTTGCCTCGGCCAATGCGGATGCGGAAGGCCAGGATGACGAAGCCGACGCCCAAGCGTCGCTCTCTCCGACGGTCATTGCTGCCTTGGAACAGAGCGGACAGGATGCACGCTCTGCCGTGACGGCCGCCGCCATGCCGTCGGCTGCACCGTTCCCGTCATCGGCTGCTGCTTATGCTGCACCGACGCCAGTTGAGGCGCCGCGCCAGGTCGCCAAGCTTGATCCGATGGTGACGCCGAAGGCGAAGACCTTTGGTGACGAGTTCGATCCGAAGCCGGCAGCCGCCAACAATAGCGGCCTCAATGCCGGCCTGCCGACCAAGGGCGGTCGTCCGAGCAAGCAGGATGCCGTTGTCTCGCAGCAGGCTATGGTCAGCGGTGGACGCCTGACGCAGGAAGCGATTTCGGACTGGGCGCTCAGCCAGAACAAGGGTGCGACTGTTCGCGCCGTGAAGGCACCCCGCGTCAGCAACCGGATGCTGAGCCACGATATGTCGGCCTCCGCTGCCAATGCCAGCTTCCGCCAGGGTGCCAAGGCAATCGACTCCAGCCGCTTCAGCTCTCCGGTCAGAATGCCCTGAGCTGACTTTTAGAGCACTAGACACATCAATGACCCGGAAATCGATATCGATTTCCGGGTCATTTGTTTTTTGCAACGTTCTACCGCTTAGCGTTTTTGAAAGGATGCTTTCCAGAAGATCTCGCTCTGTCTTGGTCGGGACGCGCTTACCGTTAAGCGTGCTTGCGATTGAGAGCGTGTCCATTCTTTGCGAAGGATGCGCGGAGCTTTCGTCGGCCACGCGGCCACCTTGACGGGCCTCGGCGGCGCTGTTAACGCTTTCTTCATTGCTTTGTTTGTCGCGGCGAATGTTATGCGTGTATCGCCGCACGTTTTTAGTTTTGGTCGCGCAAAGGCAGCTGTCCTCAAGACGCTGCACGCATGAAGCTCTTTCAATGCGCAGGTTCTGACGAACCATGTCCCTGGTAAATTCCGTGTTCCTGTGTCGATGAAAGACGCGCCGTGAGGCCGTGTCGAAGTTCGTCTCAGCGCCTATCCTTCACCTGCAGGGATTGATCGCGAAGAGGCTGATCCGCCGTCACATGAGCATGGCCACTTGACGGTATCACGCGCCATGACATCGATTTCCCTGCTCGGCACACGCCAGATCGCCATGCTCTCCATCTCCACAATTGCGGGGTTGACGAGCGCCGATGTCGATTCCTTGAGCCCGGCGCAGATCAAGGCGCTGACCAGCAGCCAGATCGGTGCGCTGAACACCTCGGTAATCTCGTCGCTCTCCGCCAGCGATGTCGGCGCAATCGCACCGAAGTCTGTCATCGGTCTCACCCTGTCGCAATTGCAGGCGATTGGCACGACGCAGCTATCCGGGCTGACACCAACGCAGGTTGCCGCACTCTACAGCAGCCAGATCGATGGGCTGTCGAGTGTGTTGATCGAAGCATTCAACACTGCGCAAGTCGGCGCCTTGACCAGTGCGCAGCTCGCGACGCTGTCATCGAGCGAGATCAACAGTTTCACGGCTGACGAGTTGGCTGCCATCAAGAAGGCCAACTTGGCTGGGTTGTCGAGCGCCGCTATCGCCGGGCTGTCGACGACCAAGCTTGCTGCCATGACGCCCGCCCAGCTTGCGGCTTTCAGCCCATCGCAGATGAGCGCCTTGACGAGCACGCAGTTTGCGGCGCTGACGCCAGCGCAGATGGGTGCATTGACGCCGAAGCAAGTTTCAGGGCTGTCGACAGATGTCCTGCATAGCCTCAGTTCCGCTCAGGTCTCCGGCCTCACCACGCGACAGATGTCGGCACTGACGCCGGCGCAGTTCGATGCGCTGAGCAGTGCGGGATTAACGGCACTCGGCACGCAGCAGGTGGCCGGGTTGACGGCAGCACAGGCGGCGACGCTGACTGCAGCAGAGCTCAATAGCTTCTCGGCCGATGAGATCGCGTCGATCAAGAAGAATGCGGTCTCGGGCATCAGCACGGCTGCCATCGCCGGCCTTGCAACCAGCCTGGTCTCGGCCATCACCACGGCGCAGATCGCCGGTCTCAGCTCCGCTCAGTTGAGGGCCCTGACGGCCGCACAGCTTGCAACGCTTTCGAGCGGGCAGATCGCTGCCCTGAAGCCGGACCAGATTGCCAGCCTGACGACAGACGCGATCGCCGCCATGAACGATGCGACAGTGTCGGCGCTGACCACGCGGCAGATCTCCGCGCTCACCGCTGCGCAATTTGACGCGCTGAGCTCCGACGACATTGCACTGTTGAACGAGAACCAGGTTGCCGGACTGACGTCGGCGCAGCTTGCCACACTGTCTTCTGCCGAAATCAACCGCTTCACCACCGCAGAGATGGCCGCGCTGAAGAAGGGTGCACTGACGGGCCTGTCGCCAGCGACAATATCCGGGCTTTCGACGACGTTGATCGCGGCGTTGACGACGGCCCAGATTTCGGCCCTGAGTTCCTCGCAGTTTCAGGCGTTGACCTCGTCGCAGCTTTCGGCGCTGACTGCGACGCAGATCTCCGCTCTCAAGCCGCAGCAGATTGCCAATCTGTCGACGGCGGTGATTGCAAGCTTGAACGATGCAACGCTCTCGGCGCTCACCACCCGCCAGATCGGCTCACTGACGACGGCGCAGTTCCAGTCGCTCGACAGCGCCGATATCGCGCTTTTGAGCGCAACGCAGGTAGCGGGCTTGACCTCGGCACAGCTATCGACGCTGTCCGCCGATGAGCTCAACAGCTTTACAACGGCGGAAATTGCAGCCCTGAAGAAGAACGTGCTAAGCGGCCTGCCGACGGCGACGATTTCAGGACTCTCCACCAACCTGTTGTCTGCGATGACGCCTGCGCAAATCGCTGGCCTCTCCAGCGCACAGGTTAATGCGCTGACCTCAACGCAGATCTCTGCTTTGACACCAAGCCAGTTTGCGGCGCTCTCTACTACGCAGATCGCCACGCTTTCGACTGCGACCATTGCCAATCTCAGCACCGCGACACTTGCGGGCATGAGCACACGGCAGATCGCGTCTTTGACGACCTCGCAGTTCGACGCGCTGAGTTCGGACAGTATTGCGGCGCTCACCGAAGCTCAGGTCGCGGCCCTCAGCAGCAAACAACTGGCAACTCTGTCGGGTACTGAACTCAACAGCTTCACCCCCGGCGAAATCGCCGCCATCAAGAAAAGTGCGATCACAGGGCTCAGCACAAGCGCCCTCAGCGGTCTCGATGCCAGCCATCGTTCCGCCTTCTCATCCAATCAGATCGATGGGATGAGCACGGCGCAGGTCAACATCGTGATCGCGGCCTATCAGAGTGTGTGATTGAGAGATGCGCCGGGTGGTTAGGTGCCGCGAAGCCGCACCGATCATCGGCGGAATCCGGACCAAGTTTCGTGCACGGCTTGCCTGTCTCAGGAGGGAAGGATGAAGCCTGACGGCACAGGCCCAAAGAATCCGATCCGATTTCGGGGAAGCACGATGCGCAGTTTCGAAGAAGATGGAGTGTCTTCTTCGCATCTAAAAGACGCACGGCCGTCTAAGAGAGACGTCTCAAACCCGCTCTAGGTGGATTGGGCTCCGCTGCGCGTCTCGCGCTAACGGCGAAGCACAGAGGGCGGAGCTTTGCTCGCGCCCTCTGTGAATGCCATCAAACGCCGCTCTGGCCGTCCTGACCGATATAGGCAATACGGACCATGTTGGTGGCGCCTGGTGTGCCAAGAGGGACGCCAGCCGAGATGATGATGCGGTCGCCGGGCTTGCCGAAACCTTCGGCGACGACGATGCGACATGCGCGGTTGACCATGTCGTCCAGGTCGCTTGCATCACCGGTGACGACGCAGTGCAGACCCCAGACCACCGAAAGACGGCGGGCCGTCTGAATGATCGGCGAGAGCGCGATGATCGGAACCTGCGGACGCTCACGGGCGGCGCGAAGGCCGGTGGTGCCGGACGAGGTGTAGGTGACGATGGCGGAGAGACGCAGCGTCTCGGCGATCTGGCGGGCAGCGAGCGAAATCGCATCCGCACCGGTTGCTTCCGGCTGGGCGCGCTGCGCGTAGATGATGTTGGAGTAGTGCGGGTCCTGCTCCACGGTGCTGGCGATGGAGGCCATGGTGGAGACGGCTTCGACCGGGTAATCGCCGGAGGCGGATTCGGCCGAGAGCATGATCGCATCTGCGCCTTCGAAGACGGCGGTCGCGACGTCGGAGACTTCGGCGCGTGTGGGAACAGGGGCGGAAATCATCGATTCCAGCATCTGTGTGGCAACGACAACCGGCTTGCCGGCGCGGCGGCAGGCGCGCGTCAGCTGCTTCTGGATCCCGGGCACGGCTTCGAGCGGCATTTCCACGCCAAGGTCGCCACGGGCCACCATCAGCGCGTCGGAAAGCTCGATGATCTCTTCGATGCGTTCGATCGCCTGCGGTTTTTCGATCTTCGACATCAGGCCGACGCGGTTGCCGGCAATTTTTCGGACTTCCGCCAGATCTTCCGGCCGCTGAACGAAGGAAAGTGCGACCCAGTCGACTTCTTCCGTCGCGAGAACGGCGGCGAGGTCGGCGCGGTCCTTATCGGTCAGAACGCCAACGCCAAGCAGCGTGTCAGGCAGGCTGATGCCCTTGCGGTCGGAAATCTTCGTGCCGGAGACGACGGTGGTGACGATGCTCTTGCCATCGCATTTTTCAGCGCGCAGATGCAGCTTGCCGTCATCGATCAACAGGCGATCGCCTGGCTTGACGGATTCGAGAATTTCCGGGTGCGGCAGGAATACGCGGTTCTTGTCGCCAGGTGCCTCGTTATTGTCGAGCGTGAAGGTCTGGCCCGGTGTGAGATCGACCTTGGTATCGGCAAACTTGCCGACGCGCAGCTTCGGTCCCTGCAAGTCCGCCAAAATGCCAATCGGACGGCCGTTGCGGCTTTCGACGGAGCGAATGCGCTGGATCAGCGTGCGCATCACGTCATGGCTCGCATGGCTCATATTGATGCGGAAGAGATCGGCGCCGGCTTGATGAAGCTTCTCGATCATCGCCTCTTCTGCCGAAGCGGGGCCAAGAGTTGCAAGGATTTTGACTTTGCGATTACGCTTCATCAGTTCTGACTTTCCTGTGTTCCTGGCGTGTCCGAAAGCTGGACCATCCAGCTTCCCTGTCGGCCAGTATCGTATTCCTTGAAGCCCATGCGCTGGAAGCTGCGGGCATAGCAATCATCGACGCCGTTGATCTTGAACTCGTTTTCCGCCACGCACATGTTGACGTCGCCGGTCCAGCGGCCGCCACGGGCGGCATCTTCGGCGTAGAGGTAATAATAGCGCGATTGCAGCTCACCCTCGATCAGCGTGGCGCATGTGGAGGCGGGCACCTGCCACCAGCCTTCGCTGACCCAGCCTTCCTTTGCGCGGTAACCGATGGCAACGCCCACAAGGTTCTGCGTGCTGTTGCAAACGCGGAAATCCGCCCAGGCCGGCTGCGCTACGAAAAGAGGAGAGGAGAGAACGGCGGCTGCGGTAAGAGTGCGGATCGCGCGCCGATGTTTCTCGAGGAGAGCGGGGAATGTGTATGTCACGGCGTCCATCCGGATTCCATGGTTATAGTGAAAACACTTCTAGGCGCGGAGGCCCAAGAATGTCAACGCGAGTTTAATCGATTATATTGTCAGGTCGGGTCTCTGCTGCGGTGCTGTCGATGGCCATCTATCCGTGCAAACTTGCGCGTGGCGTCAAGCCATGCCATCAAGCGTCTCTCCCTTAGCTGCCCCAGAAATCAATTATGTCAGACTTTCAGCCATACGAAATCATAGAAGGCGATTATGACAAAGGCATGGTTTTGCTTGCAGACCACGCCATGAACCTTCTTCCACAAGCTTACGGCAATCTCGGTCTACCGCAAACCGCTTTCGAGCGCCATATCGCTTATGACATTGGTGTGGAAGGCTTAACGAAAAAGCTCGCGGCGAGGCTGGGCGTGCCTGCGGTTCTCGGCCGCTTCTCGCGTTTGCTGATCGATCCTAATCGGGGTGAAGACGATCCGACGCTGATCATGAAGATTTCCGATGGCGCCATCGTGCCCGGCAACCATCCGATCAGCGATGAGGAGTGGGAGAGGCGACTTGAGACCTATCATCGTCCTTATCACAATGCCGTAGATGCGGTTCTGACAAGAGCGGCAGAGACTTCGGGCAAGGCACCGCTGGTGTTTTCGCTGCACTCCTATACGCCGTTCTGGAAGTCGGTTCCGCGCCCTTGGCATACGGCGGTTCTGTGGGATACCGACCATCGGGCAGTTGTCCCCTTGATCGCGCAGCTGCGGGAAAGCGGCGATATTCTGGTGGGCGATAATGAGCCTTATGACGGCGCGCTGAAGGGCGACACCATGTATCGCCATTGCATGATGAAGGGCATTGCGCACGCGCTTCTCGAAGTGCGCCAGGATCTGATCGGCGACGAGGCCGGTATTGCCGCCTGGGCGGAGCGTCTCGCTCCCATTTTCGCCGCAATGAATGACGATCCCACCCTGCACGAGTACATGCAGTTCGCCTCGCGAACTGGTCCTTATTGAAAGGCGACATCGACATGAGCGAGCTTGACGAGAAGCAGAGAACAGAGTTCGAGGCAGCGGCGTTTCGCAGGCTGGTCAACCATCTGCGCAATCGCCCAGAGGTGCAGAATATCGACCTCATGAACTTGGCAGGCTTCTGCCGCAACTGCCTGTCCAACTGGTATGCGGATGCTGCCAAGGATGCAGGCGCCGATCTCAGCAAGGACGAAGCGCGCGAGATCATCTACGGCATGCCCTATGAAGACTGGAAGCGTCTTCACCAGCGGGAAGCGAGCGATGGCCAGAAAGCCGCCTTCGAAGAAAACCGTCCGAAGGAATAGTTGCCTTCCACCCGAATCAGCTTGACGTGAGGCCTTTCCACGGGCAGTTCACCAGCCGGGAATTTGGGCTGCCTTTGATGAGCAGCAGGCGAAGATTTCGCTGCACAGAAAACGGGCTCGAAGCGAGCCGAACTATTGAAGGATCATGGAATGGACGAAACAGCCACAACCGAAACCGTCGCCGCCGCCGAACTTCGCCAGATTATCGAGCGCATCGAACGCCTCGAAGAAGAGAAGGCGGCGATCCAGGGTGATATCAAGGATGTCATGGGCGAAGCCAAGGGCCGCGGTTACGACACAAAGGCGATCCGCACTATCATCCGCCTTCGCAAGAAGGATGCCAATGAGCGCATCGAGGAAGAAACGATCCTGCAGACCTATATGGCAGCCCTTGGAATGGAGTGAGCTTGGGGCTCATCCAGGGTTGATGTGTTAAATCGCCGCTTCTGCGGCGATTTTGCTTTGTGAGGCAGGCATATGGGGTGTGACGAATGGACTCGTCCCGCTGCGCGGACGCGCAGCGGCTGGACTCCGCATCAAGTGCGGGGTGACGCAGGGAGGAGGCCTTCCATTAAACACACGGTTCGAACCGCAGGACACCAGTGGCTCAAACGGCAGGACGACGGCAGAGGGTGGAGTCACCGCTGCGAGCAGGGGCCCACAAGCATTCCCACCGCGCCACCTCTGGATTATCTTGGAAGTCTAGGGTCGTGACTTCGCCAGCAATGCCGTCACTCACAACGCTGGCCACATTGAACGGGCATCAACGACACCCGTCAAGCTGACAAACGCACCACGTGCATCAGCTGCGCGTGCCGGCAAGCTTCTCTGAAAGTTCGCTCATTTCCTTCTGCGCTTCCTTGTCGGCGGGGTAGAGCGTCAGGTAACGCTCCCAGACCTTCATCGCCGTCTCGTTGCGCTCGGCGCTTTCGAGGATGTTGGCGAGGCCGGAGAGGGCGGGGAAGAAACGGGGTTCCTTTTCCAGCGTGCTGTTCAGATCGGCCATGGCCTTGCGGGTGTCGCCGTCCGCCAGATGCACCATGGCGCGGCGGTACCAGGCGCCGGCGTAGTCGGGATCGAGGAAGATGGCTTGGTCGAGGAAGTCATAGGCTGCGGCGCTTCGCTTTTCCTCACTGGCTTCTTCGGCCCACTTCATCAACAGGTTGATGGTCGGGCTGCCGGAATCGCTCCACTCTCCGACGATCTCGGTGGCGATGACGCGGGCCTTCTTGGCGTCGCGCTCCTTCTTCAGATTGTTGAAGAGGTCGCCAACCGTGTCCTTTGAAGCAGGCTGCTCGGGCGGAGGCGTTGCCACCGCGGGCTCTGCAGCGTGGGCGGTGATAGCCGTGGCCAAAGCAAGCGGGCTGATCGAGGCGAGGAGAAGGGCACAAAAACGAAATTGGCGCATGCGGATCACCATAATCCGTATGCGCCAATTAGGAAATCGAATTCTGTCTGCTATCAACAAAGTGATCCGCTTTTCGAACGGAGCACTTGAGAAACGCAATCAGCCCTGACGAGCCTTGAAGCGTGGGTTCTGCTTGTTGATGATGTAGACGCGGCCCTTGCGGCGAACCAGACGGTTGTCGCGGTGACGAGCCTTAAGCGCTTTGAGCGAGTTCTTGATCTTCATTTTTCTGGTCCGCAGTTTGGCGGGCTTTCGCACGCATAATCTAAACAATCAAAAGCGCGCAACGGGGCGCGCCTTTTTCGGTTGGCAGGCAGATACCCTTTCGGCACCCCCCTGTCAACACGTGACTCACGCTTTTGCTGGTAAAACCCCCGGCTTTCCAGCGTTGAAGAGTTGCGTCACATGGCCCATCTTGCGACCCGGACGCGCTTCCGTCTTGCCGTAAAGATGCACGAGGCAGTCTTTTTTGCTGAGCCATTCCGGCACAGAATCGATGTCGTCGCCGATGAGATTGGTCATCACGCAGTCGGAATGTCGTTGCGTGCTGCCAGGAACCAGTCCTGCGACTGCACGGATATGCTGTTCGAACTGCGAGACCACGCAGGCCGCTTCCGTCCAGTGGCCGGTATTGTGGACGCGCGGTGCCATTTCATTGGCCACCAGCGAGCCATCCGCCAGCACGAAGAACTCGATGCCGACGACGCCAACATAGTTCAGTGCTGCGAGCAGCTTTTGCGCTGATTCTACGGCGACAGTTCTTGCCGCGTCGGAAAGATCGGCGGGAATGGTCGAGGTGTGGAGAATGCCGTTCAGGTGAACGTTTTCAGCCGGATCGTAGCAGGTGACGGTGCCATCCTGAAAACGTGCCGCGATGATGGAAATTTCGCGCTCGAAGGGCACGAAGCTTTCCAGAATGAGCGGAACCTTGCCCAGTGCATCGAAGGCACCGGTCAGATCTTCGCCGCCCTTGAAGACGCGCTGGCCCTTGCCGTCATAGCCCATGCGCCGCGTCTTGAGCACACCCTTGCCGCCGAATGAGGCGAGTGCTGCTTCAAGCCCCGCCTGATCGTCCACAGCGTGGAAATCGGCGGTCGGAATGCCGCAGCCATTGAGGAAGCGCTTTTCCGTCAGGCGATCCTGCGAGGCGCTGAGCGCTTCAGCCGGCGGGTAGACCGGCACGGACGCGGCAAGAGTTTCTGCCGCAACGACCGGCACGTTTTCGAATTCGTAGGTCACGACATCGCAGAGGCTTGCGAGTTCTGCGAGCGCCTTTTCGTCATCGTAAGTTGCGACAATCTGGCGGTTGCAGACCTGGGCTGCCGGACAATCTTCTTGCGGTTCCAGCACCACGGTGCGAAAGTTGAGGCGTGCGGCTGCCATGGCCAGCATGCGGCCAAGCTGGCCGCCGCCGATGATACCGATGGTGGAGGATTTCATTGCGGCGCGTCCATGGGATATTCGGCAACGATGGCCGTCTGGCGGGCGCGGTAATTGTCCAGCCGGTCGGCGAGATCCTCATCCGACAGTGCCAGCACAGCGGCGGCCAGAAGGGCGGCGTTGATGGCGCCTGCCTTCCCGATGGCAAGCGTGCCGACTGGGATGCCTGCTGGCATCTGCACGATGGAGTAGAGGCTGTCCTGGCCGGACATGGTTTTTGACTGGACCGGAACACCGAAGACCGGAAGGGGGGTCAGCGCTGCCGTCATGCCGGGCAGGTGGGCCGCACCGCCGGCACCGGCAATGATGACCTTGAAACCTTCGTCCTTCGCATTGGTAGCGAAATCGAACATGCGTTCCGGGGTGCGGTGGGCGGACACGATGCGCGCCTCATATTCGATGTCGAGCGCATCCAGCGTATCGGCGGCGTTCTTCATGGTTTCCCAGTCAGACTGGCTTCCCATGATGATGGCGACGGGCGGAGTTTCGGTGGTCAAGCGGCCTCTCCTTGTCCAGAGACTGTCAGGGTCAGGGTTTGTCAGGCGATGATATCCGGGATGATCTGATCTTCGATCTGGGTCATCTTGTCCTTGATGGCCAGCTTCTTCTTCTTCATCCGTTGAATTCTGAGCGCTTCGCAACTTGTCTGGATCATCGCGTTGATGGCCGCGTCATAATCCTCATGCTCCTGCCTCAGCCTTGCCAGCGTAAGCCGGACGTCCGCCTGTTCCTGGTCGGGCATCTCGTCGTCCCCATTGTAATGAACCGGACCGCCATCCGGCATGTTTGTTATCGGTCTTCGTGCCTGTACCATCAAATGGCGATAACGGGAAGTTTTCCTTAAGAGCATTTTTGCCGCACTATTGCCTCGATTTCACCTTCGACAAACCTCGCTTTCCATGTCACAGTGTTGTCGTAAACCTGAAACTCCAGCGATGGAGAGCTGGAGGTAGGTTCAACTAGGAAGGACGTGCCGCATGACCATTCAGGCTCATATTGCATCGCTCGAAAAGAAACACGGTGCTCTGGAGGAGGAGCTCGAGAGTATTCTTGCTTCCCCATCTTCCGACGATCGGGAGATTGCCGATATCAAGCGCAAGAAGCTGCGCCTTAAGGACGAGTTGCAGAGGCTGAAAGCGACCACGAAACATTGATTTTCAACGACTATTGAAACCGCGCGGCGAAATTTCGCTTGAGAAGCGGTAAAGGTTCGAGGCCCTGGTTGCAAAGCGTGATCAGGGCCTTTTCGTTTGATTGTTCAAGGCTTCGGCGTGGATCAGCGGCGACCGTTCCTCCTCAGATCGGCAACCCATCCCAGAGCAGCTTCAGCGCTGCTATAAATGCCATGCCGTACATCAGCGGATAGAAGACGGCGGGCTTCATGTACTTCACCACCTTGGCGCCGGCAAATGTGGCAATCATCGCCACCGGCAGCAGGGTTGCGGACGTGGTGAGATTGGTGGAATCCAGCGCGCCGAGGGCGAAATAGGGGATGAGCTTGATCGCGTTCATGATGGCGAAGAAGCGCACGCTCATGCCGGTATAGGTCTTCGGATCGAGTTTCAGCGGCAGCACGTAGATCTGAAAGGGCGGGCCGCCCGCATGGGCGACGAAACTGGCATAGCCGGAGAGCGACGACCAGAGCGTGGCTGCGGCCGGTCTTTGCGGTTTGGGGGCAATCTCCTGTCCACGGCGAGCGCGGTACGCCTCATAGAAATAGCGCAGCACGAAGATGATGGTAACCGTTGCCACGACAAGGCGCATGGCATTGGGCGAAATCAATGTCGAGGTGGCCCAGCCGAGCGCAATGCCGGCAATCGCGCCCGGCAGCATCAACAGCAGCGTTTCGCGGTGGTTGTGGTGACGCCATGCCCAGAGGGCCACCAGATCCATGACGATCAGGATGGGTAGAAAGATCGCAGCCGCCTGCACCGGCGGTACGGCGAGCGCCATCAGTGGCACACCCATCAAGGCCAAGGCGCCGCCAAGCCCGCCTTTCGACAGGCCGACCAGAACGACAGCGGGAATGGCAACGAGGAAGAAATGCAGATCGAGCGACATGGGCAGGACTTGAATCGAACGTGTGGGAGGCCGTTAGAACAGGCCGCGAAGGGAAAGGACAACAAAGAGTCGGGGTATGAACTGTTGATCCTTCGTGCAGTCCGGTTTATCGGAAACAGTATATGAAAACGAGTGCAGATTGGCGATGAAGCGTTCTTTCTGCGGAAAATGGAAAAATCATGGGTTCTCCTGAAGATCGCTGCCGTCTGGTTCTGATCGTGCCGCAAGCTGAAGATGCTAGCCTGCAAGCCAAGACGTTGGAGGATGCGTTGCGGGGCGGCGATGTCGCCTCCGTCATCATTCCGCAATATGCGCTCGATGACGACAGCTTCCAGAAACGCGCGGAAGTGCTGGTGCCCATCGTGCAGGCGGCTGGCGCTGCGGCACTCGTTGCCGGCGACAGCCGTGTTGCCGGCCGGGTGAAGGCCGATGGTCTGCACGTCGTCGGCGGCCTGGAACCCTTGGCGGAGGCGGTGGAGAAGTTCACGCCCAAGCTGATCGTCGGTGGCGGTAACGCCGATGACCGTCACAAGGCGCTGGAACAGGGCGAGGCAAGCCCGGACTATATCTTCTTCGGCAAGCTGGAAGGCGATATCAAGCCGGAGCCGCACCCGAAGAACGTAGCGCTTGGCGAATGGTGGGCGTCGATGATCGAAATTCCGGCGATCGTCATGGGCGGTTCGGATGTCGCGTCCGTCGTCGCTGTGGCTGAAAGCGGCGTGGAATTCGTCGCACTGCGCCAGGCTGTTTTTGGCCATGCGAGCGGAGCAGCGCAGGCCGTTACTGAGGCCAATGCATTGCTTGACGAAAAAGCGCCACGGTTTGGCGGTTGATACGGGCGATGATCCTTCGCTTGTTTCGCCCGCCCCAATCGACTTCGCTTATCGCGCTGGCCTGTGCTCTGATCGCGACACCTGTCTTTGCGCAAGGCCAGGCCCCAGCCGCCGGCCAACAGGCGGCGCCCCAGCAGGCCCAGCCGCAGGGAAACCCTGAGCTTCTGCCGGGCCTTGGCCAGCAGGCTCAAGGGGCTGAGGGCGCAGATGAGGAAGACACCGATTTCGGACCGGCGGTCAAACAGGCACCGGAAATTCTTGCGCGACCAACGGATCAGGATGCCGATCCGCTTCGCAAAGGCCGCGTGACCGGTGGGGATCAGAAGGATCTGCAGCCTTCGGAGGGCGTGACCGTCTATCAGCGCATGGGAGCCGAGCTTCCTGCGCTGCCGAAGGAGAGGGAATTCAAGGGCAAGGTCGACGAGGCCTATGGCCATTACCAGCGCGGCGAATATGTGCAGGCGCTGGATAAGGCGCTGACCCGGGCGCAGGACGGCGATGCGGCGGCGCAGACGCTGGTGGCCGAAATGATGAGCCGTGGCCTCGGCATTGCGCGCGATGAAAAGACCGCCGCCTTCTGGTACGAGCAGGCTGCCAAGAATGGCGATGCCGTCGCCATGTTCAAATACGCCCTGATCCTGATGGAAGGCCGTCTCGTCAAGCGCGACAAGACGCTCGCCGATGACTATATGCACCGCGCGGCGGAAGCGGGAAATCCGGAAGCCGAATTCAACTGGGCACAAATCCTCGTTTCCCAGACGCCGGGGCCGAAGGGTCTGCTGGCGGCACTGCCCTTCTATGAGCGGTCGGCGGAAAAGGGGATCGCAGACGCCCAATATGCCGTCGCGCAGATCTATTTCAACGTTCCGGAAGTGCCCAAGGAAAAGAAGGCGAAGGCACGGGAATGGCTGATGCGTGCGGCAAAAGCCGGCTTCGATACGGCGCAGGTCGATCTCGGGATATGGCTGGTCAACGGCACCGGCGGCGATCGCGACCTGGAAGAAGGTTTTCGCTGGCTGAATGGCGCTGCCCAGCGCGGCAATGTGGTGGCGCAGAACAAGGTTGCGCATCTCTACGTGCAGGCGCTTGGAACGCGGCCAAACCCGGTAGAGGCTGCGAAGTGGTACGTGCTTTCGCGGCGCGCAGGCCTGAAAGATCCAGGCCTTGAGGACTTCTATCTCGGTATCGAGGACGATCAGCAGAAACAGGCGATCGACGCGGCAAACAAGTTCCGGCCCCACTGACGGCAGAGAGCGCCGTCACAGCGCACGAGACAAATGCTTGCGGCTATCAGCTTTGTCATGTGCGGTTGTGAGATCAACTTCCGCAAGACGATGCGATGAGGTCGAATTTTTTCTGACGACCGAGAGATTTCGTATTTGATGGCGGGCCTGCCACACGCGCTGTTCCAAGCCGCTTCTCCAGCGTCAGAGGCAGAGGAAATCAGTTCCGCAGTAAGGTGTGTCGTTGCGCGCTTTTGTCCTGACCATGCTTTCTCCTTGAATTTCGACCCGTTTTGTGGTCTTGAACCCGCAAACCTAAAACAGAAACCAATATGCCTGCCTGCCCGATCTTGCGGGGCCGGTTCAGCCACCTTCCAGGAATGTTTTCATGGCCCGTTCAGCCCTTCTCAATGTCATGGTTCAGGCCGCCTTGAAGGCGGGAAAATCTTTGGCGCGTGACTTCGGTGAAGTGCAGAACCTGCAGGTTTCGGTTAAGGGACCAAGCGATTTCGTCTCGCAAGCCGATCTGAAGGCTGAAAAGATCGTTCGCGACGAGCTGATGAAGGCACGCCCGACCTATGGCTTCCTGGGCGAAGAAGGCGGCGAGGAAATCGGCACCGATGGCGCGCATCGCTGGATCGTCGATCCGCTGGATGGCACCACCAACTTCCTGCACGGCATTCCGCAGTTTGCGGTTTCCATCGGTCTGGAGCGCAGTGGCGAAATCGTCGCGGGCGTCATCTTCAATCCGGCAACGGATGAACTCTACACCGCAGAGCGTGGCGGCGGTGCGTTCCTCAATGACCGCCGCATTCGCGTTGCGGCTCGCAAGCAGCTTTCCGATTGCGTCGTCTGCTGTGGCGTTCCGCATCTGGGCCGCGGCAACCACGGCAAGTTCCTTGTCGAGCTTCGCCACGTGATGGGCGAAACAGCAGGCGTGCGCCGCATGGGTGCAGCCGCTCTTGACCTCGCTTACGTCGCAGCGGGCCGCTTCGACGGCTTCTGGGAAGCGGAACTGTCGCCTTGGGACATCGCAGCAGGCATCGTCCTCATTCGTGAGGCCGGCGGCTTTGTCTCCGATATGGGCGGCGCCAACAGCATGCTCGAAAGCCGCAGCGTGGTAGCCGGTAACGAATATATTCAGAAGGCTCTTCTGGAAGTGGTCAACCGCCCGGTTCCCGGTCGCTGATAGAGCTTAAACTTCCCGTTAAGCCCTCATTCCTGTGCTCGTCACAGGAATCCAGTCAGGCCAAGTCTTTGGTCTGAAGTAATGTTTTCTCGTCGCGGCGACGCGCGACGGCTAGATTCCCGTGACAAGCACAGGAATGACGGTGGTTGAGTAAACCTTGCTCTAGCCACTCGCCACTTCCACTATGGCGCCCATGCGTTCGATCTCGTACCTTGACGATCGAACAACGCCTAAGCCTCCTTTTCGCGCTTTGAAAAAGCTTTGTTCTCAAAAGGCTTTTCACTTCAATTCGTCGTAATTTTACTCTAGCTTCCGCTCCGAACCATGCTGATGTCCCAGTCTTGAGGGCAGGGTCATGGCAGCATCAGAGGAACGGGCCCTATGGCGGATACGGAAATGCTCGATGTCGGCGTCGAGAAACCGCTGACGAAAGACTATCACCACAAGCTGTCCAGCCCGACGCCGTTTCTATGGACGATGATGATCTTCCTCATCATCGTGGCCTTCATTGCCGCCATCCTGTTTCGGCAGGCGCAAACGGCCTTCATGAGCAATCCGGGGCTGAACGGCTTCATTCTCGGCGTTCTGGCCATCGGCATCATCCTCGTTTTCACGCAAATCTTCAGCCTGCGCCCGGAAGTGCGGTGGTTTAACAATTTCCAGGCTGCGGGCAGCGTGGACAAGGCGGGCCGTTCGCCCAAGCTTTTGGCACCCATGCGCGCGCTGATCGGCAAGCGCGGTGAAGTGCGCGTGTCTGCCGTAACCCAGCGTTCCATTCTCGATTCCATTGCCACGCGTCTCGACGAGCAACGCGATACTTCGCGCTATCTCATCGGCCTTCTGGTCTTCCTCGGTCTGCTTGGCACATTCTGGGGCCTGATCGGCACGATCGGCGCGATCAGCGGTGTCATTCAGGGGCTTGATCCAAGCTCTGGCGACAGCAGCGATATTCTTTCCTCGCTCAAGTCCGGCCTGACCGCGCCGCTGTCTGGCATGGGCACGGCGTTCTCGTCTTCGCTGCTTGGTCTTTCCGGCTCGCTCATCCTCGGCTTCCTCGATCTGCAGGCAGGTCGTGCGCAGAACCGCTTCTATACGCAGTTGGAAAACTGGCTTTCTTCTGTCACCGATACCGGGGTCGATCTTGTCGTCGATGGCAAGCCCGCCGCAGCAAACGGCATGGTTGGCACCGAGCGTTCGGTTGCCGCCATGCACAACCTTGCCGAAGGCATTCAGGGGCTGGTGAAGAACATGCGCAGCGAGCAGCAGATGCTGCGCGACTGGATCGAAGCGCAGCAGGAAGAATCCAAAGCGCTGCGTCGCACGCTCGATCGGCTGACGGCACGCATGGATGCTGATCAGAAGGCTTCCGCCAAGCGTTCTCTTCCCCACGATAACGGGAGCGAGTAGCCATGGCGCTTGCGCGCAACCGTCGCCGCGACAAAGGCGTCGATTACTGGCCGGGCTTCGTCGATGCGCTATCGACGCTGCTTATGGCGATCATGTTTCTGCTCACGGTCTTCGT
Source organism: Agrobacterium larrymoorei (assembly GCF_037722385.1). Taxonomy (GTDB): domain Bacteria; phylum Pseudomonadota; class Alphaproteobacteria; order Rhizobiales; family Rhizobiaceae; genus Agrobacterium; species Agrobacterium larrymoorei_C. The sequence continues at coordinate 243,884 of NZ_JBBKAQ010000004.1, read as the reverse complement.
GCTGGCGCAGTTCGTGCTGTCGCGGGAAATCTCCGGCAAGGATGAGGTTTTGACCCGCCTCAACAACCAGATCGCCGAACTCACCGAATTGCTGGCACTGGAAAAGGGCAGCAAGCAGGATATCGAAGACACACTTGCCAATCTGCAGTCGACGCTGGCGCAATCCGAGAATGAGCGGACGCGCCTGCAGGCGCTTCTCGATGCAGGTGCGGGGACTAGCTCCGCTGCCAATGCGCGTGTCGGTCAGTTGACTGGCGAGCTAGAGAATGCGCGCGAAGCCGGTGCCAGAGCCTCGACGCAGATCGAACTGCTGAACCAGCAGATCGCAGCACTCAGAGCACAGATCGCTTCGGTCGAGGCAGCATTACAGGCCTCGGAAGCCAAGGACGCGTCCTCGCAAGTCAAGATTGCCGATCTCGGACGCCGCCTTAATGTGGCACTAGCGGCACGTGTGCAGGAATTGAACCGCTATCGCTCCGACTTCTTTGGACGTCTGCGTGAAATTCTCTCCGACCGCGAAAACATCCGCATCGTCGGCGACCGCTTCGTCTTCCAGTCGGAAGTCCTGTTTCCCTCCGGCGGCACGGATCTCAATCCGGAAGGCCAGGTGGAGATGGCAAAGCTTGCCACTGCCCTGATCGATCTTGCCAAGGAAATCCCACCAGAGATCAACTGGGTTCTGCGCGTAGACGGTCACACCGACAATGTGCCTCTGTCGGGCTCTGGCCGCTTTCGGGACAATTGGGAACTGTCGTCTGCGCGCGCAACTTCGGTCGTCAAGTTCCTGATCTCCAAGGGCGTGCCGGCCAATCGCTTGGTCGCAGCCGGCTTTGGCGAGTATCAGCCGCTGGCGGAAGGCGAGACACCGGAAGCGCGTTCCCAAAACCGCCGCATCGAGTTGAAGCTGACGGAGCGCTGATCTTTTCGCGATTCAGGTGTCTTTGCGCCCAGGGGGCGATTGCGGCGTTCAAGCCGCGTCGTCGGCGTCCGTGTTGAATTGCAGGCGCGCGAGCTTGGCGTAGAGCCCACCCTGGCGGATCAGACTTTGATGGGTGCCTTCCTCGATGATCCGACCTTCATCCATTACCAGAATGCGGTCGGCCTTCAGCACAGTGGCAAGGCGATGGGCAATGACGATGGTGGTGCGCTTGGCGATCAACTCGTCCAGCGCCCTCTGCACCAGCGTTTCGCTTTCGGCATCCAGTGCCGAGGTTGCTTCGTCGAGCAGCAGGATCGGCGCATCGCGCAGGATGGCGCGGGCAATGGCAATGCGCTGGCGCTGGCCGCCGGAGAGTGTCACGCCGCGTTCGCCAGCGACCGTGTCGTAACCTTCCGGCAGTCTAGCGATGAAGCCATCGGCCTGTGCGGCGACCGCTGCAGCCCGGACCTGATCGCGCGTCGCCTCCGGTCTGCCAAAGGCGATGTTGTCGTGGATGGAAGAGGCAAAGATCGCGACATCCTGCGGAACGATGGCGAGCCTCGAGCGCAGCTCCTTCAAGGTGACGGAGCGGATATCGGTGCCGTCGATGGTGATGCGGCCGGATTGCGGATCGTAAAAGCGCATCAAGAGCGAGAAGACGGTGCTTTTGCCCGCACCCGACGGGCCGACGATCGCCACCGTTTCGCCGGCTGCAACGTGAAAGGACAGGTCGGAGAGGATGGGTTTGCCAGCACCCTTCGGATAATGGAAGGCCACATGCTCGAAACTTGCTTCGCCCCGCGGCGGGACGGGAAGCGACACGGGAGCTGCAGGTTCTTCAACCGGTGACTTTTCCGCCAGCAATTCGGAGAGGCGTTCGGCTGCACCTCCTGCCTGCGACAGTTCCCCCCAGACTTCAGAGAGCTGACCGAGCGAGCTTGCGGCAATGACGGAGTAGAGAACGAACTGGCTGAGCGTGCCACCCGAGATAGTGCCGCTGAGAACGCTGTGTGCGCCATACCAGAGAATAGCGACGACGCTGCCGAAGACCAGGCTGATGGCAACGGCCGTCAGAATGGCACGAGCGCTTATGGCAGCGCGGGCGCCTTGATAGGCCTTCTCGACTGCGCCATCGTAGCGGCTGTTTGCCAGTGCCTCGGCATTGAAGGACTGGATGGTGCGGCTGGCGGAAATGGTCTCCGAGGCGAAAGCGGAGGAGGCGGCCAACGTATCCTGCGTGGTTCTGGAGCGCGAGCGCACCGACCGGCCGAACGCGATCAGCGGAAAGACGATGAAGGGGATGGCAAGCAATGCGAGGCCCGCAAGCTTCGGGCTAGTGTAGACCATCATTACCACCGCGCCGAGACAGAGCAGCGTGTTGCGCAACGCCACGGACGCGGACGAGCCAAAGGCGGAGCGAATCTGCACCGTATCGGCGGTCAGGCGCGAGGTCAGTTCGCCGGAATGGTTGGTATCGAAGAAGGCTTGCGACAGCGAGGTCAGATGCGCGAAGACATCGCGGCGCAGATCGGTCACGACGCGCTCGCCGATGATCATCACATAATAATAGCGCATGGCGCTGGCGAGCGCGAGAACGATGGCAATAGCCAAGAGCATGGCGAAATAGTTGTTGATCATCGCGCCGTCGGTGGCTTCAAAACCGTGGTCGATGATGCGGCGTACGGCAAGCGGCAGGGCAAGCGTGGTGGCCGAGGACAGGACCAGCGCGCACAGAGCGGCGGCGACAAGGCCGCGATAGCGCTTGAGGTAGGGAAAGAGGCTCGCCAGAGGTTTCAACGTCCTGCGTCCCGCGGGCTTCTGTCCCTCAATGTCTGCCACGTGCATCACTCCTTCATACCGCAGCGGATAAAAGCCCTGTGCGGCAACGCATTTTGCGCGTCTTCATATGTGTCTTACCGTGAGCGGCAGGCACTTGTTATCTCGGCGCCCTTCATGTATAGGCTCCGCATCAAATTGGGAAGCCATGGCCTGAAGGGCTCATGGTTTCATTTATTGAATCGGCTCAGTTGACGCAATTGCGGCAAATGGTCCGCACCCACTTACGCAGGAAGATTGTCATGAAGGCTGAAATCCATCCCGACTATCACATGATCAAAGTTGTCATGACCGATGGTACCGAATACGAAACCCGCTCCACCTGGGGTTCCGAGGGCGCAGTTATGAACCTCGAAATCGATCCCAGCTCGCACCCGGCCTGGACCGGTGGCAACCAGCAGCTGATGGACCGCGGCGGTCGCGTTTCCAAGTTCAACAAGCGTTTCGGCGGCCTCGGCCTCTAATTCGTTTGATCATGGACTGCATAAGAACCTCGGAGCGATCCGGGGTTTTTTGTTGTGGGGGGAGCGCTTTCGGGGATTTCGCTGCGCCGGGCTCACAGAACAAGACACGACCGATTTGTCTGCCACGAACTTTTTCATACGAGGTGGGAAGGTCCACCTCCGCACGAGGTTGCAATGAGGCTTAACCTCGCCCCTGGTCATCTTCGCCCTTGAGGCGAGGATCCATTATCTTATCGTCAAGCGCTTGAAAATAATGAATCCTCTGCTCAAGGCCGAGGATGACAGCCGAGAGGTTTCGCCTTTGATCACAAAGTATCTGGCCGTCGTTCCAATACGCTTAATCTGCGTCACGAGGCTCGGAAATCAAATGCGCCGTGCACTGTGGCGGGACTCCAAAACAAAAAAGCAGGCCTGAGCCTGCTTTTTCAAAATCATGCGTCGGGGTTAGCGCGATCAGTTGCTGTTGAACGCAGTGCGCAGCAGGTTCAGCTGTGCCTGAACGCTGTTCTCGTTGTCCGGAACCTTTGCTTCCGACGGGCGGTAGATTTCGCGGTCGAGAAGTGCAACACGGTTTTGCAGGCGCAGAGAACGCTCGACCAGGTCGCGGAAGGATTCCGGCAGATCGTTCCAGCCCGGCGCGTTGCGATCCACGTTGAAGTTGTCGAGGCGAACCTTATTCTTTTCGTTGAGAACCTGGTCGCGGGTCATCTCGCCATTGTTGACGGCGCGCTGCAGGAGCAGCCAAGATGCCATCTGCATCAGGCGGGTGGTGAGGCGCATGGATTCAGCGGCGTAAAGTACCGAGGCCATCCGCGGCAGCACCTTGGAAGCGGCGCGGCCGGAGCCATCGAGGTAGCTTGCCGTTTCTTCTACCAGGCCCATGCCTTCGGCATAGAGAGTCTTGAACTGGTTCGAGGCTGCAGCGCGGCCGGCGAAGCTGATGGTATTCAAAACCTGTTCCGACATTTCTTTAATCCCTGCTTACGCATGATACGGTGAGGCAACGGAGTCAGCGGGTAAATTGTTCCGGCCTTTGTATTTTCAGGATGATACCAATACCGCAAATGCGCAAGCTGATTATTAAAGAAAGGTTAATACCCACAGTTTTGCAGGTTTTCCAACAAGATAAAAAAAGAGCCGCAAAAGCGGCTCTCAAGGTAAAACAGGGAGAAAAATCAGACCAATTCGCCGATAGGAGAAACTGCCTGAGGTTCAGCAGAACTGAACATGTATAGTAATCTCTCAGAAAGCTTAATATTTGGTTAATGGTAAATGAAAAACTGTCTCGAGGGGTAACGTTTGTTCGGTGTTACCGATCTCATCTCGCGCGAAACAGATTTTCCGCAGCCTTGCGTCCGGCCGACTTCTTCTCCCGCTCTGCTTCCAGCCGTTCGATCTCAGCTGTCAGGATATTGATGCGCGCGGTCAGCTCATCCACGGAGATCAGCGTCAGATCGGCGCCGACGATGTGGGTGGTGTTCTGCTTCTGCGGAAGATCCTCGTCAAAGATACTCATATTCCTGCTCCCTTCTGCAAATCTGCTTCGTCTTCAGGATATTGCGGTGCTCTGGGGTCAAGCGAGGCGCTTTCCGGCGTCAACAGCGGTGCAGGCGCTGTCGACATGGTGGAGAAGTTGTCCTTCTGCTCGGTGGTGAGCGCGGCGCGTTGCCTTGAGCGGAAGATAGAATACGCCGTAATCAGAAGATGCGAAACCGCCGTTACCAGAAACAGCGCGTAAGGACCGTAGGACGTCATGATCGGGCCGCCAAGGGTCGGGCCGATAATGGTACCGATGCCGTAAAGCAGGAGCAGGCCGCCCGAGACCTTGACGAAGTCTTCGGACGAGGCAAAGTCGTTGGCATGCGCTACCGCGATTGGGTAAAGCGCGTTTGCCGCCGCGCCATAGACGGCAATCATGCCGATCAGCACATAGACATGCGCCGGCTGGATGGTCGCAACCGAAAGGCCTGCGACGGCAGCGAGCGCCGAAAGGCCTGCCAGCACGTAGCGACGGTCGATCCGGTCTGAGAGCTTGCCGGCCGGGAACTGGGCAAGCGCGCCGACAAAAATGGTCGAGCTGACCATGATGGCGATGGTTGTCGGATCAAGCCCGGCACGCGCGCCGAAGACGGCGGCGAGCGTGCCATAGGCGCCATTGGCAATACCCACCAACAGGATGCCGACGAAAGACACCGGCGAATTGCGATAGAGCGCCGGCAGATCGAGCTTGACCTTCTTCAGCGGTTGCGGGCTCTCGGCCTTGGAGAGCATGGCGGGAAGGATCGCCACGCAATAAATGATGGCGCAGATCATGAAGAGCGATGTGTTGCCCACATGGCCAAACGGGATGACGAGCTGTCCGGCGACCACGCCGAACAGGGTGATGGCGATATAGAGCGAGAAGATTGCGCCACGGCTCTCATTGGTGGCGCGCTCGTTCAGCCAGCTTTCGATGATCATCGATGTGCCGGCGGTGCAGAAGCCGGTCAAGACGCGCAAGCCCACCCAGGCGACATCGTCGATGAACAGGCCCGTCAGAAGAACGGTAAGGCAGATGACCGCAACGAAGCTGCCAAAGGCGCGGATGTGACCGGCACGGCGCACGATGGCCGGTGCAACGAAGCAACCGATAACGAAGCCCGCCGCCCAGGAGGTGCCCAGGAAACCGAGCACTTCGTTGGAGTAGCCTTCCTCCGAGCCGCGCACCGGCAGAAGCAGGCCCTGCAGGCCGTTGCCAAGGAAGAGAAAGAGGGTGCTGGTGAGAAGAGCGAATACGGGTAGAATATTTCTGCTCATAAAATCACTCTTATGCTGATGCTATTGACGGTATCACGTGCAAGCTGGTGCGAATAAGGTACCGCCATGGTGCGCATAAAAATGTCGGCCCTGTGACGATGTAGAATGAGTTTGACATTTGGCTCCCGAATGCGGCAAGCCCCTAAATAGAGATTTGCAGTTGAACCGGCAGAAGCTGCAGACGGTTCCCAAAGACAATGGCAAAGATGGCGGCGCGATGCTTGCCCGATTGAGCCAAAAGGTTGCGCGATGACGAAGGCGATCGGCCTTTTGCTACTTCTGGCCATGGGGATACAGCTGATCCGCCCGCTCGGATTTGCGGGTTTCAGGCGACGCGCCGATTTCTGGAAGATCGCAGTTGTGGCCTTCGTTCTCTGGACGCTTGTGCTGCTGTTGCGCCCGTGAAATCTGTCGCCCCGACGAAACGGCAGGGGCGCTCAGATGATCAGAGTTTGCGGCCGAGATAGTCCTCGACCTTCTTGCGCTCCCATGCCGCATTGAGGAAGGGCACGAGGTCGAAGGTGGTCATGCCGTTGAGCGCAAGCGCAACACCCCAGCCGAGAGCGGGCCATATGGCCCAGAAGTAATGGGGGCTGGTGACGAGGTTGATGACGACCAGCATGGCGATGACCAGGACATATTGCGCGACATGCAGGTAAAATTTCTTGATCTTTCGCACCCGCTCGAAAGCGATTGCTTCTTCGGCTTCTCTTGAGTTGACGGCAAGGCTTTGCATGTCCGGTTCCTTTTCCACGGTCAGTTGCGACACGTCGATCTCGAAGATGGATGCCAGCGTTGCGAGCGTTTCGAGGCTCGCAGATTGGCCGCGTTCGATGCGCTGGATGGTGCGCACGCTGAGCCCGCTGACGGTTGCCAATTGCTCCTGCGACCAGCCACGCTGCAGCCTGAGTTTCTGTACCAGCATCATTCTCTCCAAGGTTCGACGTGGTCGACATTTCCGCAAACCGCCATCGATCACCACGTCATCTGCCCGACAGTCGGGTTGCTGTCGGGACCGTGACGGGCCTGTCGTGGCGCCATTGTGCGCCGGGCGGTGGGGAATTTGAAGAGTGCGGCGAGCCGCCTGAAAAAGAAAAAGCCGCCCAAGGGGAGCGGCTTTCCGGTAAAGTCTCAACACACGGGTCTGGCGTCAGGCTGCCTTTTCGAGCTCCTGCTTCCAGTTGCCCAGCGCTGCAAGTGAATTCATTTCGGCGCGGTGGCGGAAGGCGCGCTGCCCGGCGGCGACGTTTTCCGCTTTGCCGCCCCAGGCGTGGAGTGCCGTTTCCTGCAGCGCACGGCCGTAAGAGAAGGTCACCGACCAGGGCAGATCATGACTTGCATTGATGGCCGAAAGGTGGGCGGTGGCTTCTTCCGAGGATTGACCGCCGGAGAGGAAGGCGATGCCGGGAACCGCGGTTGGTACTGTGGCTTTGAGCACCTTTATCGTCTTTTCGGCCACTTCTTCAACGCCGGCCTTGCGGGCATTCTTGCCGTCGATGACCATGTTGGGTTTCAGGATCATGCCTTCCAGATTGACGCGGGCATCGTAGAGGTCGGTGAAAACGGTGCGCAGCACCCACTCGGTCACCTCGGCGCAGCGGTCGATGCTGTGCGTGCCGGGCTTGCCGTCCATCAGCACTTCCGGCTCGACGATCGGAACAATGCCGGCCTGTTGGCAAAGAGCGGCGTAGCGGGCGAGCGCCTGTGCATTCGCCTTGATCGAACCCCATGTCGGAAGTCCGTCGCCGATCGCGATCACGCCGCGCCATTTTGCAAAGCGCGCACCCGCTTCGTAATACGTCTTCAAGCGATCCGCCAGGCCATCGAGACCTTCCGTCACGGTCTCCCCAGGGAAGAATGCCTGCGGCTTTGCGCCCTTGTCCACCTTGATGCCGGGAATGGCGCCAGCCGCCTTGATGATGTCGACAAAGGGTGTGCCATCGGCTGCCTTCTGGAAGAGAGTTTCCTCATAGAGAATGACGCCGGAGATGCATTTGGTCATTGCCTCCTCGGTGCGGAACAGCATTTCGCGATAATCGCGGCGGCTGGTCTCGGTCGATTCCAGACCGATCGTGTCGAAGCGCTTCTTGATCGTGCCGGTCGATTCATCGGCGGCTAGCAGCCCTTTGCCATGCGAGACCATTCTAGCGGCGATGTCTTCAAGACGTTCAGTCATTTCCAGTTCTCCCAAATGCGTGATCATACTCAGGTACCAGACAGAGGCAGAAAGATGGCAGGCTAAGATATTGAAACGATTGAAATAGTTTTGATCAGAGAATGTGTTTCCGAGCATGTGCGGCGTGCTAAATTGCCGAAGAAGAAGACGCTTGATGCGCTGTTTGGTTCCGGCGATAGAAGTGAGTGCTCACGAAATAAAACGACCGACGCCGGTGGTGGCGTCGGTCGTTCGGTTTTATTCGGATGTGTCTTGGCAGAGGTGAATTACTTCTGCTCTTGCAGAATGGCAACGCCCGGAAGAACCTTGCCCTCCATCCATTCGAGGAAGGCGCCGCCGGCGGTCGAGATGTAGGTGAAGTCTTCTGCCACACCTGCGTGGTTCAGTGCCGCGACAGTATCACCGCCGCCTGCGACGGAGACGAGCTTGCCGGATTTGGTGCATTCGGCGGCGTGACGCGCGGCCGCGACGGTTGCCGTGTCGAAGGGTTCGATTTCGAAGGCGCCGAGCGGGCCGTTCCAGACCAGCGTTTCAGCGCGCGAAATCCAGCCCTTGATGGCTTCGACCGATTTCGGGCCGACATCGAGCACCATGGCGTCTTCGGGAATGGCGTTGATATCGACGACTTCATTGGCAGCATTGGCCTTGAACTCGCGGGCAACCACGCCGTCATCGGGAAGCACGATGGCGCAGCCGGCAGTGGCAGCCTCGATCATGATCTGTTTTGCGGTTTCGGCGAGATCATGCTCGCAGAGCGACTTGCCGACCTGTGTGCCGCGGGCGGCGAGGAAGGTGTTGGCCATGCCGCCGCCGATGACGAGCGCATCGACCTTTTTGACGAGGTTCATCAGAAGATCGATCTTGGTGGAGACCTTTGCGCCGCCGACAATCGCAACGACCGGACGGGCAGGGGCGCCGAGGCCCTTTTCCAGCGCTTCCAGTTCCGCCTGCATGGTGCGGCCTGCGTAAGCCGGCAGATGACGGGCAAGGCCTTCGGTCGACGCATGGGCGCGGTGGGCAGCGGAGAAAGCATCGTTGACGAAGATATCGCCGTTCTTGGCAAGCTCGGTGACGAAAGCCGGATCGTTCTTTTCCTCACCCTTGTGGAAGCGGGTGTTTTCCAGAAGCAGGATATCGCCATCATTCATGTTTGCGATCGCATCGCTCGCAGCCTGGCCGATGGAATCGCTGGCAAACAGGACTGCGTGGTCGAGAACCTCTTCGAGTGCAGGCGCGATGAGCGAAAGCGACATGTCGGCGACTGGCTCACCCTTGGGGCGGCCGAAATGGGCGAGCAGGATGACCTTGGCGCCCTTGTCAGAAAGTTCCAGAATGGTGGGTGCCACGCGCTCCAGGCGGGTCTTGTCCGTCACCTTGCCATCAGCAACCGGGACATTGAGATCGACACGAACGAGAACGCGCTTTCCGGAAATGTCGGTGAGGTCGTCAAGGGTCTTGAAGGCGGGCATAGATCGATCCTGTAAAACGTGTTTGAAACAATGTCTTCGGGCGCGACCATACTATGCCTGACCGGCGGTGCAAGGCGTTTTCGTCACGATACGCTGACGCAATTTCACTTCGCGTTCAGCGCTGCTTTCCGCTTCTCTCTGCGGTGCTCGCGGGCGCGGTGGATGATGTCTTTCAGGCTGATGAAGATCGGTAGCGTGGTGGCAGGCTCCACCGGCTCCAGCGAAATACCGATGCTGGAGATCGCATGGTTTTCATCGAGATCTCGGACGATCAGGATCAGCGAACCGAGACGGATCCGGTCGGCATATTCCGCCTTTCCGCCGAGGCGAAATTCGATCAATTCGCCAACGGTGAGCGATTGCTCCTGCACCGTGATGAGCCCCGGGCCGTAAGATGCGTCGAGCTCCTTGGCCGGGCGTTGCGGCGAGATGGCAAAGGTGCCGAAGATGTCCTCGTCATCGGTGGTGACGGGCTTGGCGCTGGCGAAGAGCCGGTCGAGCAGCCTGGCATTACTGGGGATGACGAAGAGATAGACGAGATCGTTTTCCCTGAGCCTTCCGGCATATTGATAGCGGATCGACTTGCCGTCGCGCACCACGAGAGACGGCATGGCCCAGCGCGGAATGCGCTCGCCCTGGAGGATCGCGCTGCCCTTGGCGACGCGATAGGAGATCAGTTCGTGGGTTGCCGTGCCAGGCAGGTCCACTTCCAGCTTGTCCACCTCACCCATGCGTGGCGGCACCACGAGACCGAGGCGGGTGGCGACGGGCTTGATGGTCCAGCCTTGCAGCAGAAGCGAGACCAGGACGATGATGAAGGCTGCGTTGAAATAGATCTCGGCATTGTTGAGCCCGCCCAGCGCTGGAAGAATGGCCAGCAGAATGGACACTGCGCCGCGCAGACCAACCCAGGCAACGAAGCTCGTTTCCTGCTGGGTGTAGTTGAACGGCATGAGGCTTAGCCACACGGCAAGCGGTCTTGCAACGAAGATGAGGAAGAGCGCCAGCAGGATCGCGGGGATGATGATAGCCGGAAACTGTGACGGGGTGGCGAGCAGCCCGAGCATCAGGAACATGATGATCTGCGCCAGCCATGTCATGCCCTCATGGAAGCGACGGATTGCACCCTTGGCGAAAATCTTGCGGTTGCCGGCGACGATACCGGCGACATAGACCGCGAGGAAGCCGCTGCCGTTCAGCGCGCCGGTAAAGGAAAAGACGAGAAGGGCCAAGGCCAGAACGAGGATGGGCGCAAGCCCGCGGTCCATGGTGAAGCGGTTGACGATGTTGACGATCATCAAACCGCCCAGCAGGCCGAAGATGAGGCCCAGTCCCATTTCTTCTAGGAACATCAGCAGGAAGCCGCTGTCAAAGCCCGCGAGCCCTTTGCCGCGACTGACAACTTCCACCAGCGCGATGGTCAGAAAGATTGCCATCGGATCGTTGGTGCCGGATTCGACTTCCAGCGTCGAGCGCGTTTGATCGCGGATGTGAATGCCGCCGATGCGCAGGAGGAAGAAGACGGCTGCCGCATCTGTGGAAGCGACGATGGAGCCAAGCAGCAGGCCTTCCAACCAGGAGAAACCAAGCAGCAGCGCAGCAGCCCCAGCGAAGAACACGGCGGTCAGCACCACGCCCAGGGTCGCAAGCGTGATGGCAGGCCGGGAGGACAGCCGGAAGGTCTGCAACGGCGTGCTGAAGCCGGAATCGAAGAGGATGACCGCCAGCACAAGCGAGCCCAGCATGTAGGCAAGTGCGCTATTGCTGAACTCGATGCCCAGCCCATCCTTGCCGGCGGCAAGTCCGATCATCAGGAAGAGCAGCAGCAGTGGTGCGCCGAAGCGGTAGGCAATCAGACTTGAAAAGGCGGCTGCTAGAACAAGGACGGTGGCAACCAGCAGCAAGAGATAAAATGATTCCAATGCCCTAACCTTTGCATCCGCACTTTTGAATTCGACGCGCAGTGCCACATCTGCTGGTGCCGAATCTTGTCTGCAATTGTTCTGTCGCAAAATGGACCAGAGCAAGGCGGGTGCGCGCAAAGATGTCGTCTCACCGGCATCATCCGGCTCCTTCGGGAATGATGAAGGGAGGGGAGAAGGGCCTCCTTGATACTCAGCGCGTGATTGCTCGGACGAGCCGCAGCCCCGCCAGCGTGCCGAGCGCGCAAAACAGCAGAAACACCCAGCCTGACACAGCACCTGCGTGGATGCCGGAGAGCAGCACGCCCACTGTGCAGCCAAGTGCTGTCGTGCCACCCCAGCCCATCAGCAGGCCGCCGATGAAGCGCAGCGTCAGGCCACGTCCGTTCGGCCAAGTGGGCTTGAACTGACCGGCGATAAGTGCGCAGGCGAAGCTTGCCAGGATGAGGCCGCTGACGAAGAGGCCGTTGGGGGAGAGGAGGGTGGTCTTGATGGCGCTGATGCAGCCGCGGGCGGTATCGAGACCGGCGAGCGTTTCCGGTACCAGGCCGAGAGAGAATCCGCCCGTGCGCACCAGGCTTCCCAATTCCTGCGTCACGCCGAGTGGGGCCACGCGAAAATAGGCGAAGGCGCTGATGGCGGCGATGAGGATGCCGGTGACGACGGGTGGCCAGCGATCCTTGAAGATGGGCTGGAAGATTGCGGTGACGCTCGATGGCGACTGGCGGACGCGCTCGGACGGATGGAGTCGCCCGTTGCTCCACCAGAGTGACGCTATCGTGAGACCGGCCAGCAGCGTAAGGCTGAAGATCAGCGCCCCCGTGTAGCCAAGGCTGTGCGGCAACCACAGCGGCGGGTCGTCATAGACGGCAACGGTGTAAAGGCTGTTCCAGCTGGCGAAGCCAATCAGAAAGCCTATGGCGGCCCCGCTAAGCGCCACCAGCGAGCCGAAGGCGCCTTCGCCGAGCCGGTAGAAATGCGCCGAAAGGCAGGAGCCCGAGAGAGCAGTACCAAGGCCGAAGACGGTGGCGGCGAGTGCCAGGACCCAGCCGACCGGGCCTATATGCGCGCCGGGTGGCAAACGTCCGGGCTGTGGTACCGGAGCCCAGGACGCCATGACGATCTGATAGAAGACCGTACCGGCTGCGAGCGCCAGCAGAATGGCGATCACGCCACCAGCCTCGCGCTTTTCCACGAGGTCTCGAAAATTGCACAGAAAGCAGAAGCGACCGCGTTGCAGAACGATGCCGAAGGCGGCACCCGCCAACAGCGAGAAAGCCAGCGCGCGTCCACCGGTTTCGAGCGACAGGAACCAGCCCCATATGCCGATCAGAACGAGCAGGGCGACAGAGATGAACGGAGCGATCCGGAAGGTCATGCGGCCACCACAGATAAGACATCCGGCAGGTGCCGAGGCACCCACCGGACCGGGAGGAACTGTTTGGAGTGTTACTTGCCGTTCCAGACGGTGCCGGCCGGGTTCTTCACCGGCACGCCGACCGCATTGCCATACTCGGTCCAGGAGCCGTCATAGTTCTTGACGTCGTAGCCGAGGATTTTCTTCAGCGCGAACCATGTGTGGCTGGAGCGTTCGCCAATGCGGCAGTAGGTGATGACCGGCTTCGACCCGTCGATACCCTTTTCGGCATAGATCGCCTTGATCTCGTCGGCCGATTTGAAGGTGCCATCCTTGTTGACGATGGTGCCCCATGGCACGTTGACGGCACCTGGAATATGACCGGCCCGGACCGACAGTTCCTTCACGCCGTCGGGCGCGAAGATCTTGCCATTATATTCGTCAGCGGAGCGGATATCGATGAGCTTGATATCGTGCTTGCCTTCGGCCACGGCCACGACGTCCGAGAAGCGGGCACGGATCGCTGGATCGCGATCCGGCAACTCGATATTGCTTTCCTTGGTTTCAATGGCCGCGGTATCGAGCGGGAGGCCTTCCGCCTCCCACAGTTTTCGTCCGCCATCCAGAAGCTTCACCCGGTCGCCAAGCCCATAGGTTTCGAACACCCAGGCGCCCCAGGCCGCGAACCAATTGTTGTTGTCGCCGTAGAGAATAATGGTGCTGTCCTTATCGACGCCCGCCTGGCGCAGAAGCTTTTCGAAAGCTTCGCGGCTGGCGATATCGCGCCTTGTGGGGTCGACGAGATCGGTGTGCCAGTTGAGGTTTTGCGCGCCTGGAATATGGCCGCGCTCGAAGACGCCCGGATCGACGCTGACCTCGAAGATTTTCACCTTGGGATTTTTCAAATTGTCCTGCACCCATTGTGCGCTGACCAGCGCATCGGATGCGCTCGCGCCCGTCGCTACGGAAAGCGACAGAAGCGTTGCTGTAGCAATTGCGGTGTACCCCTTCAAACCCGACATGATCTCTCCTTTGGCCTGTCGATTGCGGCGATGGCTGAAGATGATCCAGGGGGCGACGGGAATGAAGAAACGCTATTCCATAAAATTACTAGAAAATAGATTGCTCAACTTAGAAGGATCTATTCGCACCATAAGGAAGGTCAAGTAGCCGCGATTTCCGAGGTTCGATTACCTGTGGTTGCTGTTGTAGCGGGGCCATAAGTCTGGTCTTTGAATTCAATGCTGGCCTTTTCGTCAGGCGCAAAAACAAAAACCGGCGGGATTGCTCCCACCGGTTCTGTCGATTGGCTTTGAAAGCCGGATCAGATCGTCTTGGCGAAAGCCACGGCCGTGTCGGACATACGATTGGAGAAGCCCCACTCGTTGTCGTACCAGGACAGAACGCGCACGAAGTTGCCTTCCATGACCTTGGTCTGGTCGGTGGCGAAAATCGAGGAGTGGCTGTCATGGTTGAAGTCACGGCTGACCAGCGGCTCGTCGGTGTAGCCGAGAACGCCCTTCAGCGCGCCGTTCGACGCAGACTTGATGGCTTCGTTGATTTCAGCGACCGAGGTTGCCTTCTTGGCGACGAACTTGAAGTCGACGACCGAGACGTTTGGCGTGGGAACGCGGATCGAGGTGCCGTCCAGCTTGCCCTTGAGGTGCGGCATGACGAGACCAACGGCCTTGGCGGCACCGGTCGAGGTCGGGATCATGGAGAGGGCTGCGGCGCGGGCGCGGTACAGATCCTTGTGCATGGTGTCCAGCGTTGGCTGGTCGCCCGTGTAGGAGTGGATCGTGGTCATGAAGCCGTGGTCGATGCCAACCAGATCATCGAGAACCTTGACGACCGGCACCAGGCAGTTGGTGGTGCAGGAGGCGTTGGAGATGACGAGGTGATCCTTCGTCAGCTGGTCGTGGTTGACGCCGAAGACAACCGTCAGGTCGGCATTGTCAGCTGGAGCCGAAACGATGACGCGCTTTGCGCCAGCCGTCAGGTGTGCGGCAGCCTTGTCGCGGGCCGTGAAGATGCCGGTGCATTCCAGCGCGATGTCGACGCCGAGTTCGCCATGCGGCAGCGTTGCGGGATCGCGAACGGCAGTGACCTTGATCGGCTTGCCGCCGCCAACGATGATCGAGTCGCCTTCGACCTTTACGTCTGCGGGGAACTTGCCGTGGATGGAGTCGTAACGCAAGAGATGCGCATTGGTCTCGACCGGGCCGAGGTCGTTGATGGCAACGACTTCAATGTCGGTGCGGCCGGATTCGACGATGGCGCGAAGGACGTTGCGGCCGATGCGGCCGAAGCCGTTAATGGCTACTTTTACAGTCATTTACAGTCTCCCGATCAATAATTTACGTCTGGATGAAATGGCGTGGACGCGAAGCGGCAAAGGCTTGGGGCTCTTCACCGCCTAGCGACAGTCGACAGCCGAAGCTCATGGCGCTGAAAGCAACCCGACCTTCGGCCAATGGGATCAGCCAAGCTTTTCTTCGGCTGCGGCAACGACTGCTTCCGCGGTGATGCCGAAATGCTTGAACAGGTCCTTGGCAGGCGCAGACGCACCAAAGGACTGCATGCCGACGAAAGCGCCGTCATTGCCGATGAAGTAATCCCAGCCCTGGCGAACCGCTGCTTCGACGGCGATCTTGACCGGCGCGTTGCCGATGATCGCCTGGCGGTAGGTTTCCGGCTGCTCCTTGAACAGCTCGAAGCAGGGCACCGAAACGACGCGGGTGGAAATGCCCTTGTCCTTCAGCGTGGCAGCGGCCTTCAGCGCCAGTTCGACTTCCGAGCCGGAGGCGAAGATCGCGACCTTGGCATCGCTTGCCGAAACCAGTTCGTAAGCGCCGTAGGCCACAAGGTTCTTTTCCTCGTAATCCTTGCGGGCCGGCGTCAGGTTCTGACGGGTCAGCGCCAGTGCGGACGGGCGATGCTTCTCATGCAGGGCAAGCTGCCAGGCTTCCGCGGTTTCCGTCTCGTCTGCCGGGCGGAAGACCAGAAGGTTCGGGATGGCGCGCAGCGCTGCAACCTGCTCCACCGGCTGGTGGGTTGGGCCGTCTTCGCCAACGCCGATCGAGTCATGCGTCAGAACGTGGACGACGCGGATGCCCATCAGAGCGGCAAGACGGATCGACGGACGGCAATAGTCTGAGAAGATCATGAAGCCGCCGGAGTAGGGGATCAGACCGCCGTGCAGCGCGATACCGTTCATGGCAGCGGCCATGCCGTGTTCGCGAATGCCGTAGTGCATGTAGCGACCGGAGAAGTCGCTCGGCGTGATCGATACCATCTGGCTGGTCTTGGTGTTGTTGGACGGCGTCAGGTCGGCAGAACCGCCCAGCGTTTCCGGCACAACGCCATTGATGACTTCGAGCGTGTCTTCGGACGCCTTACGGGTGGCGACCGTCGGGTTGTTGGCGGCAACCTTCTTCTTGAAGGCGTCGATGGAGCTATCGAAGTTGCCGGGCAGATCGCCGGCAAAACGGCGCTTGAACTCGGCCTTCTTCTCACCTTCGACCGCTTCCAGGCGGGCTTCCCATTCCTGGCGCGTCTTGGTGGAGCGCAGGCCCGCCAGACGCCATGCGTCGAGCACGTCTTCGGGAATGACGAAGGCTTCCGCTTCCCAGTTCAGGTGCTTGCGGGTTGCGGCAATTTCTTCTGCGCCCAGTGGAGAGCCATGAACCTTGTGGGTGCCGGCCTTGTTCGGCGCGCCAAAGCCGATGGTGGTCTTGGCGGCGATGAAGGTCGGACGGTCGGACTTGTGGGCTTCTTCGATGGCAGCGGCAATCGCTTCCGGATCGTGACCGTCGATTTCGATCGTGTGCCAGTGAACCGCCTTGAAGCGTTCGATCTGGTTGGTGGAATCGGACAGGCCCACTTCGCCGTCGATGGTGATGTTGTTGTTGTCCCAGAAGAGGACGAGCTTGTTCAGGCGCAGATGGCCGGCAAGCGCAATCGCCTCGTGGCTGATGCCTTCCATCAGGCAGCCGTCGCCGCACAGGACGTAGGTATAATGGCTCTGCAGGTCTGAGCCGAATTCCTCTTCGAGCTTGCGCTCGGCAATCGCCATGCCGACAGCATTGGCAATGCCCTGGCCGAGAGGGCCGGTGGTGGTCTCGATTCCGGTGGCATGACCATATTCCGGGTGGCCGGCGGTCTTGGAGCCGAGTTGGCGGAAGCGCTTGATCTCATCGATCGTCATGTCCTCGTAGCCGGTTAAATACAGGCACGAGTAGAGCAGCATGGAGCCGTGGCCGGCAGACAGCACGAAACGGTCACGATCGGGCCAGAGCGGCGCCTTGGGGTCGAACTTCAGATAGCGGGTAAAGAGGACCGTGGCGACATCCGCTGCACCCATCGGCAGGCCGGGATGGCCAGAATTGGCCTTCTCCACAGCATCCATGGCAAGAAATCGGATTGCATTGGCCATCCGGTCGTGTTTGTCGCGAGAAATCATGGCTTTTCCGTCTGTTCCGGGTGAAAGGAGATAGTCGTTCTAACTATCCAAAAAGCGGGTTGATCCATAGCAGGTGGGGCGGCTCTGTCAACAAATGCGGCCTTCGTTGCGGTTCGTTCGGCAACAAAAATCGTTTCGCATCCGCCTTGTGTGCTCACACATAGTTCTGGTGCCAAGGTGTGGCCAGAATCGGGCAAGAAGAGTCACGGCTTCGTTTGTCGAAATCCTTATCAGGGTGCATTCATCCACAGCGCAAAGTGCTTGAATGTATTGGTTTGATTGACGCGGGCGCAAAACGGGTCATATCGTGTTCTGGCCTTGAGTGACATCGGGCGGCAACGATTCGGGTTTGCCGCTTACGCGGTTTGGAAGAAACGATGACGGCGGAAAAGACCATACATGTTGCGCTGTCGGAGCTGAGCTCCGCAATCACCAGCCTGGAAAACGCCCTCGACATGCGCCTTGAGCGCCAGCGGGAAAGTGCCGAGGTGGAGAGTGAAGTCAAGCGCGTCCATGTGGATCGTGCCCGTCTTGCCCAGGAGCTCGACCAGTCGCAGTTTCGCGCCAACCGTCTCGAAGAGGTGAACCGCGAGGTCTCGCGCCGTCTGGTCACGGCCATGGAAACCATCCGCGCCGTGCTGGACAGATAAGAGGAAAAGGCCCATGGCTCAAGTCACCGTGATGATCGACGGCAAAGCCTATCGCATGGCCTGCGAAGCCGGACAGGAAGACCACCTGACCGATCTCGCCTCCCGTTTCGATCGCTATGTCGGCCATCTCAAAAGCCAGTTCGGTGAAATCGGCGATCTGAGACTAACCGTCATGGCCGGCATCATGATCACCGACGAGATGTCGGAACTGTCGCGCAAGATCGAGGCGCTGGAAAACCAGGTGGCCTCCCTGCAGCAGAACAGTGACGGCATGGCGCAAAGCAAGGCAAAGGCGGACGAGCAGATCGTGCTTGCCATCTCCGATCTTGCTACGCGGCTGAATGGCATTACCGAGAAACTGGTGGAGAGGCCGAAGCCGTCCGTCAATTGAGCTTGCGATCGTAAGGTTGCCATCAAGTTTGTCTTCGGTAGCCTCTTTCGAAACGCGACGAACCATCATATATAGAGCGTGCGTTCTGCGCTTCTCGACAGGAACCACAATCCCTGGGGCCATACTCGATCCAAAGGGAGCTGTCCCTGTCCGGCCTCGTGGGGCTGGACACACGGTGCCCACCTACGTTTGTAGGCACCCAGGATCGTAAACATCCATCGGTCGTCGCGGACGCACTTTATCATTTCGAACCCCGAGTGGCTGCGCTCTTTGATGGCGTTGCAACAAACCATCGGTTTTAAATCGCGTCCTTTTGCTTGAAGCGCGATGCCCACGATTATTTTATCGGTTTCACAATGAAAGCTTTGCAGTGGCACGATGTTGTCATTGCATTGATGGAACAATTCTTTATTATTCGGATTGGTATGTCCGTTCAGCCTGTCCTAAAGGCGAATGCGGTTGCAACCGCGACGTGCCGTTCAACAGCCCAAAGAGCTAAACTTGTTTACTGAAATTATGATCGTGGTCCTGCTCACCGTATTGAACGGGGTGCTCGCCATGTCCGAGCTTGCTGTCGTCTCTTCCAGACCGGCGAGACTTAAAGTGCTGGCCGCTCAAGGCAGCAAGGGTGCCACAATGGCGCTCAATCTTTCTGAAAATCCCGGACGTTTTCTGTCCACCGTGCAGATCGGTATTACACTGGTCGGCATTCTTTCCGGCGCCTTCTCGGGCGCTACACTCGGTACCCGCTTCACAGCATGGCTGATCGAGCAGGGCGTGCCGGATCGTGCCGCGGATGCGCTTGGCGTCGGCGTCGTGGTCGTTGCCATCACATACCTGTCGCTGATCGTCGGCGAGCTGGTACCAAAGCAGATCGCGCTGCGCGACGCTGAAAAGGTCGCGGCCCGCGTGGCGCCGGCCATGGTCTTCCTGTCGAAGATCGGTGCACCGGTCGTCTGGCTTCTTGATAAGTCAGGCAAGATCGTGCTGGCCATTCTTGGTCATAGCGGTGAATCCAACGCTTCCGTTACCGACGACGAAATCCGCACGGTTCTGGCAGAAGCCCATAGTGCCGGCGTGATCGAGACCGAAGAATCGGCGATGATCACCGGCGTCATGCGTCTTGCCGACCGCAATGCACGTGGCCTGATGACGCCACGCCGCGATGTTGAAGTCGTCGATATCGAGGACACGGCGGAGGAAATCCGCGAACAGCTTCGCGGCACCCAGCGTTCGCGCCTGCCGGTGCGAAACGGTGCGTCCGACGAAATTCTCGGCGTGCTTTTCGCCAAGGATGCGTTCGATGCACTGGCGTCGGGCAAAGAGCTGAACATTCGCGAATTGCTGCGCGAAGTGCCGGTCGTGTCCGACCTCACCAGCGCCGTCGACGTGATCCAGTCGCTGCGCCGTTCCACGGTGCATATGGTTCTGGTTTACGACGAATACGGCCACTTCGAGGGTATCATCAGCTCCGGCGACATTCTGGAGGCCATTACCGGTGCCTTCCAGGAGGATGATGGCGAAGAGCCAGCCATGGTACAGCGCGAAGACGGCAGCTTCCTGGTTGCCGGCTGGATGGCGGCAGATGAATTTGCCGACCGCATGGGCTTCCAGATCGACGAGGATGCCGAGTTCGAAACCGTCGCCGGTCTGGTGCTGGACGAATTCCGCCGTCTGCCGGAACTGGGCGAGCATGTAACCCGCAACGGCTGGCGCTTTGAGGTCATCGATCTCGACGGCCACCGCATCGACAAGGTTCTCGTCAGCCGGGCTGCATGATGAGCGAGGCTCAGTCTCTCACCAAAGCGCAATTGCGTCTCGAGCGTCTCGCCCTGCGGGACGCTCTTTCCGTTAAAGAGCGGAGTGAAAAAAGCGCCGCCATGGCCGAAAAGGCTGTGGCGGCTTTGTCGTTTGCACCTGGCACCGTCGTTTCCGGCTTCATGCCGATCCGCTCCGAGGCCGACACCAGACCTTTGATGGAAGCTTTGCGCGACGAGGGCGCGACACTTTGCCTGCCGGTGATGCTCGACCGTGAGACCATCGTCTTTCGCGAATTCATGCGCGGCGCGGAACTGGTAAAGACCGGCTTCGGCACCCAGGGGCCGGACGAGAGTTCGGCCGTCCTTGACCCGGCTATCCTCCTCGTGCCGCTTTCCGCCTTCGATGGTCGCGGCCAGCGTATCGGCTATGGGGCGGGACATTACGACCGCGCTATTGCCCGCCTGCATGCAAAAGGGCTGGAACCCTTGCTGATAGGCATTGCATTCGACTGCCAGGAAGTGCCATCAGTGCCGGCGGAAGCGCATGACGTTGCGCTGGACGCGATTTTGACCGAAAGCGGCTTGCGGCATTTTTCTGGCAGGGCAGGGGCATGAGACTACTTTTTCTCGGAGACATGGTGGGCAAGACCGGACGCACGGCGGTCTGGGAAAAGTTGCCAGGGCTGATCTCCGACCTGAAACTGGATTTCGTCATCGTCAATGGCGAGAATGCCGCTGGTGGTTTCGGGATTACCGAAGAGATTTATCTGGAAACCATCAATGCCGGGGCAGATGTGGTTACCACCGGCAACCATGTCTGGGACCAGAAAGAGGCGGTGTCCTTCTGTGAACGCCACGACCAGTTCCTGCGCCCCGCCAATTACCCGAAGGGCACGCCCGGCAAGGGGTCGGGCCTGTTTTATGCCCGCAACGGCGCGCGCGTGCTGGTCGCCAACATCATGGGCCGGGTCTTCATGCATCCTGAGCTGGACGATCCCTTCAGCTCGGCGGAAAGCATTCTGGCAGCCTGCCCGCTGAAGGAACAGGCAGACGCGATCATCTTCGATTTTCACGCGGAAGCGACCAGCGAGAAGCAATGCTTCGGCCATTTCGTCGATGGCCGCGCCAGCTTCGTCGTGGGTACGCACACCCATGTGCCAACCGCTGACGCCCAGATCCTGAACGGCGGAACCGCCTATATGTCGGATGCAGGCATGTGCGGCGATTACGATTCCTCGCTCGGCATGGAGAAGGAAGAGCCGATCAACCGGTTCATCTCGAAAATGCCGAAGGGTCGCTTCGAGGCGGCCAGTGGCCCGGCGACGCTGTGTGGCGTTGGGGTCGAGATTTCCGATAGCACCGGGTTGGCTGAGAAGATCGCGCCTTTGCGGATCGGGCCGCGGTTGGCAGAGACTATACCGGCGTTTTGGGCTTGATAGGTTTGCGGCCGGTTCGGGGGTGAAGCTCCACCCACCAACGCCCAATGACAACAATGTGAGCGCGCCCCACCGCTTACACCTAGACGAACCCCCATCCTTGCCGCATCTTTTCGTCCATTCGCCTTTTCGGGGAGTGGTGCCATGCGTCGCATGTTCATGCCTGCATTGATCGCCATGCTGTGCAGCGCCGCTTCTGTCGCGGCGCAGGAGCCTCCCGATCGACCGCCCGTCAGCCAGTGCCAGGCGATTGCACAGGCTCTTCCCCGCGTCACTTTCGCGAGCTTCAAGTCGACCGATGTCAAGAAGGCGCAGTTGAGCGACCGCGAGGAGGTGAAGATCCAGTACATCGGGCATTCGACCTACACCATCGAGTCGCCGGAAGGGGTGGTAATCGCCACCGACTATAATGGCGTCTATCGCCCGCCGGTCATGCCCACCGTGGCGACGATGAACAATGCGCACACCACCCACTACACGCTGTCGCCAGAGCCGGAGATCAAGCATGTGCTGCATGGCTGGAGCGATGTGCCAGGCGAAAAGGCCGAACACAAGCTGGAAGTCGGGGACGTTTATATCCGCAACGTCACCTCGGATATCCGCAACCGCTGGGGCGGCGGGGGGCTGCTGACCAAGGACGGCAATTCGATCTTCATCTTCGAGGTGGCGGGGCTCTGCATCGGTCACCTGGGTCACCTGCACTACGAGCTGACGGAAACGCAATATGCGGAAATAGGCAGGCTGGATGTGCTGATGGTGCCGGTGGATGGTGGACTGACGATGGGCGCCGACAGCATGAGCCGCATCGTCAAGCGCCTGCGCTCGGCGCTTATTCTGCCGATGCATCAGCCGAGCGCTCTGGAGCGGTTTCTGGTCGCGTTCGGACCGCAGTTCAAGATCGCTTATGCCAGCGATCCGGTGATCCGCGTTTCGATGCGCAATCTTCCCAAGCAGCCGCAGATACTGGTACCTCAGGGCATGTAGTGGGGCTAAAGCGTGTCGCGATCTTTCAGATTCGCTCCCGACGCTTTAAGTTCTTGTTTTGTCGCATGTCGTTATCGCAAAACCGCTGCACACTTTTGCGCGACATGCTTTAGAGCTAGCCACGGTCTTGCGGAAACGCTCCACACAATGCAAAGCGCCACGCATCTCAGGGATACGCAGCGCTCAGTGATCAATCAAAGATCAGGATCAGGCGAAGGTCAGGTGCTGACGAACGCCGACATCCGGCATCTTTTCTTCGGACATGTTCGCCTTGGCGATTTCCCAGCCAAACTTTAGCGTGCTGTCGGTTGAGGCCCAGATATCGGCGTCGTCGACATGCAGTGCCAACATGACGAGCTGCGGGTCGCTCTTGCCGTGCTCGTACCAGGCAGCGGTGACGGAATTCCAATACTCGTCAAGCTTGTTCTTGTCGTCGCGAACTTCAAGCTTGCCGGACAGGCAGGCGTGGTAGTCATGGTCCTTGCCGATGACGCAGAAGTGGGCACGCGAGCCGGACTTCAGCGACTGAACAAGGTCGGTATCCTTCTTGGAGAAGAACCAGATGGTGTTGGTCTTCGGATCGGCATGCGGCGCCATGGGCTGCATGTGGCTGTGGAGACCTTCCAGACCCAGCATGCCTGCGTGGACGGAGTTGATCTCGTCCCAAAGCTGACGGGCGGGTTGTTCGCGTGCTTCAGTCAGACTTACCATTCAGTGCTCTCCTTGCGGTTCCTGTTCCTTCCGGCAGCGATCTGATCATGATCGCGCCACCTGTCATCAGAACGGCGAGAAAGGATTTCTGTTCCTTTGAGCGCTCTCATCGGGATGCGAGAAGAAAAGCCTACGGGCTTGAACAGCCGCCTTATCGCCCTTATAAGGCCCCCAATCCAAACAAACGATCCGATCAGGGGTGCCATGGCTGGCCATTCACAGTTCAAGAACATCATGCATCGCAAGGGGAAACAGGATTCGATCCGTTCGAAGATGTTCTCCAAGCTTGCCCGTGAAATCACCGTAGCCGCCAAGTCCGGCCTTCCGGACCCGTCCATGAATGCTGCTCTTCGCCTGGCCGTGCAGAACGCCAAGGCGCAGTCCATGCCGAAGGACAATATCGACCGCGCCATCAAGAAGGCGTCGGGCGCGGATGCGGAAAACTACGATTCCGTTCGCTATGAAGGCTACGGTCCAGGCGGCACGGCGGTCATCGTCGAAGCGTTGACGGACAACCGCAACCGCACTGCCTCCAACATCCGCTCGATCTTCACCAAGGCTGGTGGCGCGCTGGGCGAAACCGGTTCGGTTTCCTTCTCCTTCGACCGCGTCGGTGAGATCACCTACAAGGCTTCCGTTGGCGATGCCGACAAGGTGATGGAAGCGGCGATCGAAGCTGGTGCCGAAGACGTCGAAAGCGGCGAAGACGGCCACACGATCATCTGCGGATTCGAAGACATCAACGAAGTCTCCAAGGCGCTTGAAGCCACGCTTGGCGAAGCCGATAGCGTCAAGGCCGTCTGGCGTCCGCAAAACGCCGTTCCGGTGGATGAGGAAAAGGCCCAGTCGCTGATGAAGCTGATCGACAACCTCGAAGACGATGACGACGTGCAGAACGTCTATTCGAACTTCGAAGTGTCCGAAGAAGTCATGGCGAAGCTGTCTGCTTGACACTCTCGGGTTTCGTCCGATGTGAGGACAGCAATCGGAAGCGACAGATGCGAAGCACAAAAGGCCGGACTTGCTCCGGCCTTTTTCAATTTAAGCGATGATGGTGGGGGGGGGCTAGAACACCGTCTCTCAGGCCGCCTTCTTCACACCTTCCCGGACTTCCGCAAACACTTCCACCGAGCGCAGACGCTTGTTGATGTCGTGGATCGGCATGGAGACTATCAATTCGTCCGCGCCGGTCTCGCCCAGGAACTGCTGGAGTTTGCGATCGATGGTCGCATGCGAACCGACGGCGGCATAGCGCAGCGTGTGCTCGACGGTGATGCGTTCCATGTCGTTCCAGTAGCCGTCCATGCTCTCCACAGGTCGCGGGAACGGCGTGCGGACGTTCTTGCGCAGATTGACGAATTGCTGCTGGGCAGACGTGAAGAGATGGCGTGCTTCTTCATCCGTATCCGCGCCGACGCCCATGATGCCAACCATAACGTAGGGTTGCGCCAGCGTCGCGGACGGCTGGAAACGCTCGCGATAGATGGCGATCGCATCCATCAGCATGTCTGGAGCAAAATGCGAGGCGAAGGAATAGGGCAGGCCGAGCGCGGCGGCCAGATGTGCGCTATAGATGCTGGAACCCAGCAGCCAGATCGGCACATTGGTGTTTACCCCCGGCACGGCAAGGATCGCCTGATCGGGTTCGGGTGCACCGAGATAGCGTTGAAGCTCGACAATATCGTGTGGGAAGTTTTCCGCACCGGCATCGAGATTGCGGCGCAGTGCACGCGCTGTGCGCATATCCGTGCCTGGCGCGCGGCCGAGGCCGAGGTCGACACGACCAGGCAGAAGAGCGGCCAGCGTGCCGAACTGTTCGGCGATGACGAGTGGCGAGTGGTTTGGCAACATAACGCCGCCCGAACCGACGCGGATGCGGGACGTTGCGGCGCCCACATGGGCAATCACGATGGATGTGGCGGCGCTGGCGATGCCTGGCATACCGTGATGTTCGGCGAGCCAGAAACGCTCATAGCCGTGTTCTTCCGCCTTGATCGCCATGCGGCGCGAATTGTCGAGCGCCTGGCTTGCGTTCTCCCCATCGCCAATCGGCGACAGATCGAGAATGGAAAAGGGAATCATGGCATGCTCCTTACGGCATTTCTTTGTAAGGAAATGTAATGCTCAGTGTCGCATTTGCCATAGTCGTCGCAGCGAATTGATGGATGGTTCAAAAAAACTGACGTGCCGATGAAGCATGGAGCCGCGTGAACGTCTGGCTTTTTTTCAATGAATGTTTTTGTTTTGTTCACTTATGGCTGGCAGGTTTCAAGCCCACAGGATAGGGTTTAAGGCATGCAGAACGCGATTCGAATTATCGGCATTGATCCGGGCTTAAGGCGTACCGGCTGGGGCATCATCGAGACGATGGGCAACAGCCTGCGTTTCGTTGCTTCCGGCACGGTTACCTCCGACGCCGAGATGGATCTGGCCTCCCGTCTATGCCAGTTACATGACGGGTTGGCAGAGGTCGTCCACTCCTACCAGCCGGATGAAGCAGCGGTCGAACAGACGTTTGTCAACAAGGATGCGGTGGCGACGCTGAAACTTGGCCAGGCGCGTGGCATCGCCATGCTCGTTCCCGCTCGCGCGGGCCTTCATGTTTCCGAATATGCGCCAAACGCTGTCAAGAAGGCGGTGATCGGTGTCGGTCACGGCGAGAAACAGCAGATCCACATGATGTTGAAAATCCTGATGCCGAAGGCCGAGTTCAAGGGCAATGATGCCGCCGATGCTTTGGCGATTGCCATCTGTCACGCGCATAACCGCGGCGGTGACCGGATGCGCCGGGTTCTCGCGGCCGGTTAAGCGAACAAATTTCTGCTTTTCGATTCACTCACACATACTACGGACGCGACGATGATCGGCAAACTCAAAGGCACCATAGAGGAAATCGGCGACGACCATGTTCTCGTTGACGTTCATGGCGTCTGTTACGTGGCGCATTGCTCGGCACGCACGCTGTCCAGGCTTGGTTCCGCGGGTGAGGCTGTGGTGCTGTTCATCGAGACCTATGTGCGCGAGGACCAGTTGAAGCTGTTCGGCTTCATGAGCGCCTTGGAGCGTGAGTGGTTCAACCTGCTGCAGAGCGTCCAGGGTGTGGGCTCGAAGGTGGCGCTTGCGGTGCTCTCGACCCTTTCCCCATCCGAACTTGCCAATGCCATCGCACTGCAGGACAAGGCCGTTGTGTCGCGTGCGCCTGGCGTCGGCCCAAAGGTCGCAATCCGCATCGTCACCGAGTTGCGCAACAAGGCGCCTGCTTTTGCCGGAGAGGCGGCGGGTGCCATTGGTCTCAAGCAGGAGATCGGCGAAGGCGCGGCACCGGCGCCCGTGGCCGATGCGGTCTCGGCTCTCACCAATCTCGGTTATTCGCGCGATCAGGCTGCCAATGCGGTCGCGGCTGCCTTGAAGAATGGCGGAGAGGGCGGAGATAGCGCCAAGCTGATCCGGCTAGGATTGAAGGAACTTGCTCGGTAAATCGGATATTTGTATCTTCTGCGGATAAATGATAATATTTCCGTCAAACCAAGTTTTTTCTTACGGGTGTCTGCAATGGGATGGGAAGTTGTCGTTTCGTCGAAGGGGCAGGTGACGTTGCCGAAAGACATGCGTGAAGCGCTTGACCTCAGGCCCGGAGATCAGGTCGTCTACTCTATCATCGATGGCGAGGTGGTCCTGACGCCCAAGAATGTTGATTTCAATGATCTCGCTGGCCTCTTGGGTAAGCCTCCCAGGGGCCGTGCCACCCTTGAAGAGATAGACGAGACCGTCAGCAAGGCTGCTGGCCATAACGTCGTCGATACCGGCGATGATCAGGCGGATGCCGCTGCATGATGGTCTATGGCGTAGATACGAACGTCGTTCTTCGTCTTTTCGTTGATGATGAACCGGGCCAACGGGAAGCAGCTCTTCGTTTTGGAGCAGGGATTGGCCGCGACTACACGGTCTTCGTGACGCTTCTCACGCTGATCGAGCTCAGTTGGGCTTTGAAATCACAATACGGTTTCGATCGCCGACAGATCAGCTTGGCAGTCCGCAAGTTGCTACACACACGGGGTCTGGTCGTTGAAGGGCACGATAAGGTCGTGAAAGCCATTCGTCTGGTTGAACGCCATAATGCCGACTTCACGGACGCGCTTATCGCGTGTCAGTCGCTCGGCGAAGGCTGCGAAACGATTTACACCTTCGACATCAAGGCAGCGCGGAAAATACCTGGAATGGAACTTTTGACATGAGTGAGGCTGCACGGCTGATTTCTGCTGAGAAGCGCGGCGAGGATATCGACACAACGCTGCGCCCGCAGACGCTGGATGATTTTACCGGTCAGGCGGAAGCGCGCGCCAATCTGAAGATCTTCATCGAAGCGGCGAAGAACCGTGGGGAGGCGCTCGACCATGTGCTCTTCGTCGGGCCGCCCGGTCTCGGCAAGACGACGCTGGCGCAGATCATGGCAAAGGAGCTGGGGGTCAACTTCAAGTCCACCTCCGGTCCGGTCATCGCCAAAGCGGGCGATCTGGCGGCGCTGCTGACCAATCTTGAAGAGCGCGACGTGCTGTTCATCGATGAAATCCATCGGCTCAATCCGGCGGTTGAGGAAATTCTATATCCGGCCATGGAAGACTTTCAGCTTGATCTGATCATAGGCGAGGGGCCAGCGGCGCGCTCGGTGAAGATCGATCTGTCGAAGTTTACCCTCGTTGCCGCGACCACGCGCCTTGGTCTTCTGACCACGCCTCTGCGCGACCGTTTCGGCATTCCGGTCCGTCTCTCCTTCTACACGGTGGATGAGCTGGAACTCATCGTGCGGCGCGGCGCGCGGTTGATGGGCCTGCCGATGACCGATGAGGGTGCGCGTGAGATTGCCAGACGCGCGCGCGGCACGCCGCGTATTGCCGGACGGCTGCTACGGCGCGTGCGCGATTTTGCTGAAGTTGCGCGCGCCGAGGCCGTCACGCGGGAGATTGCCGACGAAGCGCTGACCCGACTTCTGGTGGACAATATGGGTCTCGATCAGCTGGATATGCGCTATCTGACGATGATTGCCATGAATTTCGGTGGTGGGCCTGTGGGTATCGAGACGATCGCGGCAGGGCTCTCGGAGCCTCGCGATGCGATCGAAGACATTATCGAGCCCTATATGATCCAGCAGGGATTTATCCAGAGGACGCCGCGTGGCCGTATTTTGACCGCGACGGCGTGGAAGCATCTTGGTATGCAGCCGCCTAAGGATCTGGAAGCGGCGCAGTTTCGCCTATCTCTCGAGGACGAGTAATTTTGATCACGCGCCGTGCGCTTCTTAAAATGGCCGCGACTGCCAGCGCCTGCTTCTTTTCGCTTGGCGCCTATGCTGGTGGTGTCGAGCCCATGCTGCGGCTTGCGACCACCCGCTATCGCATCACGCCACCGAACTGGCCGACGGGGCAGAGCCTGCGTATCGTCGTGCTCGCCGATGTTCATGCTTGCGAACCGTGGATGTCCCCGGAGCGGATTTCTCGTATCTGTGACCACGCCAATACGCTGGGCGGCGATATCATCCTGCTCCTCGGTGACTATGTCACCGGCATGCAGCGCTTCATCACCGATATCGTCCCGCCAGCGGCCTGGGCGAAGGCGCTGTCTGGCCTGCGGGCCTCCTATGGTGTGCATGCCGTTTGCGGTAATCATGACTGGGCGCAGGACCCTGAGGCGCAGAGGTTGCGGCTGAAGGAAACGGCGTCTCACAGGGCGCTGCGCGCCGTTGGTATTACAGTGCACTCCAACACCGCGATCAGAACGGGAAGCGAGCAGCATCCCTTCTGGATCGCCGGTCTTGAGGACCAATGGGCGTTTCGCGAAGGCGGGGAGAATGGTGAGACGGTCGGGCTCGACGATCTTCCCGGAACGTTGGCGCAGGTCACCGACAATGCGCCAGTCATCATGATGGCGCATGAGCCCGATATTTTTCCGACGATCCCGGATCGCGTGTCGCTCACCCTGTCCGGTCATACGCATGGCGGCCAGGTCAACTTTTTCGGCTGGCGGCCCGTCGTTCCGTCGATCTTTGGCGAGCGCTATGCCTATGGTCACAAGGTGGAGAACAATCGTCATCTCGTGGTATCGGGCGGTCTTGGCTGTTCGGGCGCACCGATCCGCTTCCTGTCGCCCCCGGAAATCGTCGTGATCGATCTCGTCGGCTGACGGAACCAGATCGCAGCTGCTACGCTTTCCCGTTCTTTCAACGGGAGAAGCCGCATGACGACGTATCGCAAAGGCACCAAGGTCAGCTGGAAGTGGGGCAATGGCAAGGGCGAGGGCAAGGTCGCCGAAAGTTTTACCGATGATGTCGAACGCAAGATCGACGGCTCGACGATCAAGCGCAAGGCCAGCAAGGACGAGCCTGCCTATCTGATCGAACAGGAAGATGGCGGCAAAGTTTTGAAGAGTCATTCGGAGCTCGGTAAGGCGAGCTGAGCGGACATTCGGCTGCCGCTCGTTACATGGGCCCGGCGGCGCTTGTCGCGGCTGCCGCGCCGGGTGATGTCTCACAAGCGAGGGAGTTGGTGGCATGTCTTATGATCCGACGCGAGTCTTCAAAAAGCTGGCGCGCAACAACAAACTGGCGAATGTTCGCCTGCACCACACATGTCTTCAGTTAACGGCTGAGGAGTTGGTCGCACCGCGCACCAGCTTTTTTCCAACGATCCGCAAAACGCTGAACCATATCTATCTGGTGGACATGTTCTATCTCGATGCGATGAAGGGCGGATCGCTCGGACATAGCATATTCAGTAAGAGCGAGCCCTATATCGACATGTCCTCTCTGGCAGAGGCGCAAGCTGCGCTCGACAATGATCTGATTGCTTTCGTTGATAGACTTGACGAGAGCGGGTTTGCGGCCACGGTTCGTGTTCATCGCGGTGCGCGCGTGCAGGAAGATCGCTGCGACGATATTCTCTCGCATCTCTTCCAGCACCAGACGCATCATCGCGGCCAGGTTCATGCGATGCTGTCCGGCACGCGCTTCAAGCCGCCACAGCTTGATGAATTTATCGTCGCAGATGATGCCCCTGTTCGCAAATCGGAACTACAGGCATTAGGATGGACGGAAACTGATTTGATGTTTCCTGTTTAATTCATTGGATGCCCGATGGTCGAAGACACCCGTATTCGTATAAAATTCAAACCGAAGCGCCTTTTCCAGATGCGCGTCGCCGGTCTTGCCTTTCGCAACGGCCATGTGCTGGTCCACCGCGCGACCCATGAAAAATTCTGGACCTTTCCGGGTGGACGGGCGGAAATGGGTGAGCGATCGCAAGAGACGCTGGCACGTGAGATGGTAGAGGAACTGGGTGCCGAGGTTTCGGTCGGGCGGCTGCTCTGGGCGGTTGAGAACTTCTTCCATTACGAGGGCAAGGACTGGCATGAGCTTGGCTTCTACTACCTGATGGACCTGCCCGAAAACTTTCCATTCGATGAGGAAAAGATCGTTCATCGGGTTCAGGACGGCAAGAATGCGCTTGAGTTCCGCTGGGCCAAGGCAACGACTGAGGCATTGACCGCACTCGACATCCCGCCCTATTTCATTGCCGCAGAGATCGAAAACCTGCCGCCCTCCACACGCCATGTGGTCTGGGACGACGGCAATTTGGACGACAAATGAGCCATTCTCAACCGCGTCACATGATCCGGCTGGACCACAAGCCGCAGCTTTTCAACTTTCGCGTGGCCGCCCTGATCTTCCAGAATGGCCATCTTCTTGTGAACCGCAGCGTGACCGACCGTTATTGGGCGCTACCGGGTGGGCGGGCTGAAATCGGCGAAAGCACCGAAGAGACGATCCTGCGCGAGATCGAAGAAGAGCTGCATGTAAAGGCGCGGATCGAGCGTCTCGTCTGGTCGGCAGAGAAGTTTTTCGCCTATGGCGACTATCAGGCCCATGAGATGGGCTTCTATTATCTGATCAGGCTCGAAGACGCCTTTCCGTTTCATGAGAGCGCGATCATTCACCGTGTGGCCGATGGCAACACCGAGGTTGAATTCTGCTGGCTACCCGCGACGACCAAGTCGTTGATGAAGAACGATCTTCGTCCCGCCTTCATCGCTGAGAGCATCGAGCCGCTGCCGGAGCGCCATCAGCATGTCATCGTGCGCGAAGGCCAGAATAATTAGGACAGACAATGAGTGACATTACTGTTTCCCTTTCGGGTGAATTGATCGAGCACGGCCACAGGCTCATGCAGCGGGTCTATTATGAGGACACGGATTTTTCCGGCCTTGTCTATCATGCGCGCTATCTGCACTTCCTCGAGCGTGGCCGCACAGATTATCTGCGCTGCCTTGGCTGCGAGCAGAGCGCGCTTCTGACGGCAGATGACGAAGGGCTGGTCTTTGTCGTTCATCGCATGGAGATCGACTTCAAGACGCCGGCGCGGATGGATGATGTGTTGACGATCACCACCATCACCGAGAAGGCGGGTGGGGCAAAGATGGTGCTGAACCAGGAGATCCGACGGGGCGAGACGCTGCTGGTTGCGGCCAAAGTGATCATTGCCGTGATCAATGGCAAGGGAAGACCAAGACGTCTTCCGGAAACCATCGCGGAGAAGTTTTTGAAGTAAACCGGACGGCGGGACAGAAAACCCGCCCGCGACCCCATGTTTCGTAACACTCCCTTAACCATAATGTAGTCTTACTAAAACGCCCGGTATTTGTGGGCTATGCGCCTTCCTTTTACCAAATTTAGCGGCGAGTAAGGCGTACTGGCACTTATCGGGGCAAAGGCGACAGGCTTGCGGAACTTCAACCGCGACGCTCAACGCATCAATGCGTGTTTGAATCGCCCGGTCATGCGCCGGGCGTTTGGATTCGGGGATTGGAATATTTATGGAACAGGCAGGTTTGGCAGCGGCAACGCATGATGTGAGTCTTTGGGCACTGTTCATGCAGGCAGGACTCATCGTCAAGCTGGTGATGATCGGCCTCCTGGCCGCCTCGGTTTGGACGTGGGCCATCGTCATCGACAAATATATGAGCTTCACCAAGGCGCGGCGTCAGTTCGACCAGTTCGAACAGGTGTTCTGGTCCGGCCAGTCGCTTGAAGAGCTTTACCGCACGCTGGCCGAGCGCCAGAATGGCGGTCTTGCCGCGATTTTCGTGGCGGCCATGCGCGAATGGAAGAAGTCTTTCGAGCGCGGTGCGCGCTCGCCGATCGGCCTGCAGATGCGTATCGACCGCGCCATGGATGTGACGATGTCACGCGAAGCTGAGCAGTTCGAAGCCCGCCTCGGTTCGCTGGCGACTATCGGTTCTGCCGGTCCGTTCATCGGTCTCTTCGGTACGGTTGTCGGTATCATGACCTCGTTCCAGGCGATTGCCGGTTCTAAGTCCACCAATCTTGCGGTCGTGGCGCCCGGTATCGCCGAAGCGCTTCTGGCAACGGCGATTGGCCTTGTGGCCGCTATCCCGGCCGTCATGGCCTACAACAAGTTCATGGCTGATGCGCACAAGCTTTCCGCGCGCATGGAAGGTTTCGCCGACGAGTTTTCCGCGATCCTGTCTCGCCAGATCGACGAGAAGCTGCAGACGCGTCAGGCCGCGCAGTAACGCGCAACGCCGAAAGCCAGTGGAGTAAAACGCGATGGGTATGTCAGCAGGCGGTAGCGGTGGTGGTTCGGGCGGTCGTCGTGGCCGTGGACGCAGTCGTCGCGGCGGCGGTGCGATCAGCGAAATCAACGTGACACCACTCGTGGACGTCATGCTCGTGCTGCTGATCATCTTCATGGTCGCAGCGCCGATGATGACGGTCGGCGTGCCAGTCGATCTGCCGCAGACCTCTGCCTCCGCTCTGAATTCCGAAACGCAGCCGATCACCATTTCGGTCAATGCCAATGGCCAGATCCACCTGCAGGAAACGCCGATCGAAGCGGCGGAAGTGGCCGACAAGCTGAAGGCGATTGCCACCACCGGATACAATGAACGCGTCTTTGTGCGTGCCGACTCTGTCGCCGCCTACGGCGTTGTCGCGGATGTGATGGCACGTATCCAGGGTGCAGGCTTCAAGAATATTGGCCTCGTAACACAACAGAAACAGGACAATTGACCTCGGCGATGAAGGGCAGCATTACCACATCTGCGATCGTACACGCTTCGCTGCTGGCCTTTGCCCTTGTGTCCCTGGGCTCGCCGGCACCGCTCGAGGTGTCTCAGGCCGAGTCGATGCCTGTCGAACTCGTGTCCGTCGAGGAAATGACGCAGATCCAGCAGGGTGACAAGAAGGCGCCGAAGGCGGAGAAATCCGCGCCGGTTCCGACGACGCGCCCTGATACGGTGCCCAATGCGCAGAACATCGGCAACAACAGCGCCGATCTCGATGCACCGCCGACACCAACCGAAAAGCCCAACAACAATGTCAGCGCTGCCGCTCCGCCCAAGCAGGAGCAGCCGGCACCGGTCGTCGATACCAATCCGAACGATGTCAAGGATATCGTGAAGGAAGAGACCGCACCGAAGCCGCAGGAAATGGCAGCCCTTCCACAGCCGAAGCCTGAAATCGCGACGCCGCCGAAGCCTTCCGAGCCACCGCCAGCCGAGCAGAAGGCCGAAGAGCCGCCGCCGCAGAACCAGGAACCGGCGGAAATTGCCGTGCCGCAGAATGTGCCGCGCCCCAATGCGCGTCCGCAGCCGCCGGAACAGAAGCCCGAGCCGCCAAAGCCAGAGCCGCAAAAACCGGCGGAGCAGAAGCCTGCGGAAAAGCCAACTGAAAAGAAGACCGATCAGGCCAAGGCCAACGAAAAGCCTTCCGATAAGAAGGTCTCTGACCGCAAGCAGGAAACGGCAAAGGCCGCCGCAACCCAGCAGAGCGAGTTCAATGCTGACGAGATTTCAGCGCTGCTCAACAAGCAGGCGCCATCGGGTGGCGGTGCGAAGCGCTCCACCCAGACGGCGGCCCTTGGCGGCAAGAAGACGATCGGTACGGGCTTGAGCGCCAGCGAGATGGATGCTCTGCGTGGCCAGATTTCCAAGAACTGGTCGATGGTCGCGGGCCTCACCGATGTCGCGCAGGTGGTCGTTGAAGTGCGCGTGCATCTTGACCGATCGGGCGAGATCGTCGGTCAGCTCGAGGTTTCGGCGACCGGCGGACCAGACGGCACGCGGCGCGCGGTAGAAGGCAGCGCAAGGCGCGCCGTCACCAGATCCGCACCCTTTACCAATCTCCCACCGGATAAGTACGACGGTGAAAAAGGATGGAACACCTTGTTGTTGACGTTCACGCCGGAAGACTTCGGTGTCTGAGCAGCCGCTTTCGGCGCTCCTGACATCCGTATTCCAATCGATGTGTAATTTAGAAAAAAAGCTGAAAGGCTTGTCTCGATGATCAAGTTCTCTTTCCTGCGCGCGATGATGGTGGCCTCCGGCCTCATCCTGTCGTTCGTTGCGATCACTCCGGCCAACGCGGAAGTTCGGCTCAACATCACCAAGGGCAATGTGCAGCCGCTTCCCATCGCCGTGACCGATTTCATGTCCGGCGACGGTATCGGCGCGCAGGTCTCCGCAGTCATCGCCGCCGATCTCCAGCGTTCCGGCCTCTTTGCGCCGATCAACAAGAGCGCCTTCATCGAAAAGATCAGCAATCCCGATCAGCAGCCGCGCTTCGAAGACTGGAAGGTCATCAATGCCCAGGCGCTGGTGACGGGCCGTGTGACGAAGGAGGCCGATGGCCGCCTTCGCGCCGAGTTTCGCCTGTGGGACACTTTTGCCGGCCAGCAGATGATGGGCCAGCAGTTCTTCACTCAGCCGGAAAACTGGCGCCGCGTCGCGCACATCATCGCTGACGCGATTTATGAGCGCATCACCGGCGAAAAGGGCTACTTCGATACCCGCGTAGTTTTCGTGTCCGAAAGCGGACCGAAGCAGCAGCGCAAGCGTCAGCTGTCCATCATGGATCAGGACGGCTTCAACGTCCGCAACCTGACCAACGCCAACGACCTCGTTTTGACGCCGCGCTTCTCGCCGAACCGTCAGGAAGTCACTTACATGTCGTTCGAGGGCAACCAGCCGCGCGTCTATCTGCTGCAGTTGGAAACCGGACAGCGTGAAGTGGTCGGTAACTTCCCCGGCATGACCTTCTCGCCGCGTTTCTCGCCGGATGGCCAGAAGGTGATCATGAGCCTTCAGCAGGAGGGCAACGCCAATATCTACACGATGGATCTGCGTTCGCGCACCACGACGCGCCTGACCAATACCGGTGCGATCGACACCGCACCATCCTATTCGCCGGATGGCCAGCGCATTGCGTTTGAAAGCGATCGCGGCGGACGCCAGCAGATCTATGTTATGAATGCGGATGGCTCCGGCCAGACACGTATTTCCTTCGGTGACGGGGCTTATTCGACCCCGGTCTGGTCTCCGCGAGGCGATCTGATTGCCTTTACCAAGCAATCCGGCGGCAAATTCTCCATCGGCGTGATGAAGCCAGATGGTTCGGGCGAGCGCATTCTGACCTCCGGCTTCCACAATGAGGGCCCGACCTGGGCGCCGAATGGCCGCGTGCTGATGTTCTTCCGCCAGAACGCCGGTGCCGGTGGGCCGCAGCTCTATTCCATCGATCTGACAGGTTATAACGAGCAGATGGTCAAGACCCCGACCTATGCTTCCGACCCGGCCTGGTCGCCTCTACTCGATTGATGAATGCCCGACGCAGCGTCCTCTACCGAGGGCGCTGTGGCGGTTTTGTGGAGAATACCGGGAATGCGCCTCTTTCTTGCCGCAAATTGCTGTGAGGGAGCAAAAAAGTGGGACATTTCCGTTTTGTTAACCATACGCGTTCGGGGGCCGTTAACCTCAATCGGTTAGCGTCTGGCAACGTTATCGAAATCCTAAGGAGAGACCGGCGATGAGCCGTACACAAACTTCGGCGCTTAGCCCAATGCAGAAAATCGCTCGCAATCCGGCTGTCATCGCTCTGACGCTTGCTCTGGCACTTGCCGGTTGTGCGAACAAGAAGAACATGCCGAACAGCGCTGGCGAGCTTGGCCTCGGCGGTGGTGCTGGTTCTGCGACGCCTGGTTCGCAGCAGGACTTCACCGTCAATGTCGGCGACCGCATCTTCTTCGATACCGACTCCACCTCGATCCGCGCTGACGCTCAGCAGACGCTTCAGCGCCAGGCCCAGTGGCTTGCTCGCTACCCGAACTACGCCATCACGGTTGAAGGCCATGCCGACGAACGCGGCACGCGCGAATACAACCTGGCGCTCGGTGCACGCCGTGCAGCCGCCACCAAGGAATTCCTGGCTTCTCAGGGCGTTCCGGCCAACCGCATGAAGACGATCTCCTACGGCAAGGAACGTCCGGTTGCCGTTTGCGACGACATCTCCTGCTGGTCGCAGAACCGCCGTGCGGTTACCGTTCTCGGCGGCGCTGGCATGTAATTGCCTCGCGTAATCGTGATGAAATTTGCAAAGGCGGCCCTCGGGTCGCCTTTCGTTTTTTTCATAGTTTGGCCGAAGTTAAGTTGCTTTTTCATCGCAGATGGAAAAAATCTGGAGTTGCGCCGCTGGGGCGCAAATCAATGAGACAGGAAGCACTATGAAGAAACTTGTCGTGGCGGGAATGCTGGGGCTTGCAGCCTGCACCGGCTTGAGCGGCACCGCCGTGTCGCAGCCGCTGTTTGGCTGGGGTGGGAACCCTAGCACGACCAATTCGCGGGCTCCGGTGGTCAATGTCCAGGCCAACGAGACCTATCGCGTACAGCAGCTTGAAGAGCAGATCCGTCAGTTGAATGGTCGTATTGAAGAGATGAGCTTCCAGCTCCTCCAGATGCAGGAAACCATTCGCAAGGCGCAGGAAGACAATGAGTACCGCTTCCAGGAATTGGAAGGTGGCAAGTCGTCTGCACCGGCTGCGGCACCTAAGAAGAAGGCAGAGGCGGATCTTCCGCCTGCAGGCTCTTCCGCCGGTCCGTCTGACGATGTCGCAACGATTATCGGAGAGCCGTCCACCGACGGCGCTTCGGTGCCAGGCAGCGCAGCACCCACCGGTCCGCGGTCCAACGCGGCACCGGGCGAGACGACGCTTGGCTCGATCGAGCTCGATTCGCGTGGGCTGCCGGTTGGCGGCACGCTGAATTCCAGTGCCAACAATTCTGCAGGCGCGCTTCCAGGCGTGAGCACGGGTGGCAAGTCCACCAGCACCGATCCGGTCAATACAGCAGCGCTGACCAGCGAAAACGATATCTACCAGGCGGCTTACAGCCATGTGCTTGCTGGCGACTACAAGCAGGCGGAGCAGGGCTTCGAACAGTATATCCAAGGCTATCCCAACGGTTCGAAGGCGGCGGATGCCAGCTTCTGGCTTGGCGAAGCGCAATATTCGCAGGGCAAGTTCACCGCTGCGGCGAAGACCTTTCTCGACGGCCACAAGAATTACGGCAAGTCGCCCAAGGCGCCTGAAATGCTGCTGAAGCTCGGCATGTCGCTTGCCGCACTCGATAACAAAGACACCGCCTGCGCCACGCTGCGCGAAGTGCCGAAGCGCTACCCCAGCGCCTCCAAGACCGTTCTCGGCAAAGTTACCAGTGAACAGAAGCGCATCGGCTGCTGAGCCTGCTCGCAGCCCCCGCCATGGCAATCCCTTCTTCTCCGCTTGCGCCGATTGAGGCAGCGCGGAACTTCTTAGCAAACATTCAAAAACCCGCCCTTCTTCTGGTGGCGGTATCAGGTGGAAGCGATTCCACAGGACTGCTTCTGGCGCTTCACGAGGTTTTGTCCTCGTCCGGTCGAGACGATGTCCAGCTTCACTCCGTGACCATCGACCATGCCTTGCGTCCCGAAGCTGCGGCCGAAGCGCGCGCAGTTAAAACTCTGTGCCACGGACTGAATATTCCTCATCACATCCTTCGCTGGGATGGCGAGAAGCCGAAGACCGGCATCTCCGCCGCTGCCCGACTGGCGCGGTATCGGCTGATCGGCGAGGTTGCCGGCAAGATTGGTGCAACGGCGATCGTGGTGGGACACACGCTTGACGACCAGCTTGAGACGATTGCGATGCGCAGCCACCGGAGCGCGCAGGCTGGCATGCCCGGCCTCTCCGGCATGGCAGACGCCGTTCTCTACAATGCGCGTCACTGGGTGCTGCGCCCGTTCCTGAGCGTGAGGCGGGACGATATTCGCAACTATCTTGCGGCCATCGGGCAGGGCTGGTTCGACGACCCTAGCAATGATGATGACAAATATGAGCGGGTGCGAGTGCGCAAGCTTTCCCCGGATGTAGAACTTCCGTTTAGCGAGCCGCCCATCGAAAGGGTAAAGCTTTCATCCCACGCTGCGGCTTTCGTCACGCGTGCGGTGCAGACCTATCCGGCTGGATTGATTAAGCTCAGCGGCGATTGCCTCGACGAGGATCCCGCAATCTTCCGCTATGCCATCGCAGCTCTGGCTTGCGTTGCAGGGGGCAGGGCGTATCCGCTTGCAGCAGACAGCATGGACAGGGTTATGGCATTTGTTGGGAGTGGCAAGCCCGGCCGGTTGACAGCGGGACGTGTCATCTTCGATCGGCGCAAAGAAGGGCTCTACCTGATGCGTGAGAACCGGGATGTGCCCACGATCACCGTTGCTGCCGGTGCGACTGCCGTGTGGGATCAGCGGTTCGAGATCGCCAATCGTTCGAAGATGCCGGTTACCGTTTCCGGCAGTGCGAGCGCAGACGAAGAGGACGCGACTACGACCGCAGTCCCAGCAGGCGTACTCAAACGTGCGGTGCTTGCGCAGCCACATGTGCGACTGGAAGGCGCACGGTACGACGATGCTGATCTTCAGTCGGTCACGATCAGCCCGCGGCTTGCGCCCTATGATCTGTTTCTTCCACGCTTCGATCTTGAATTGGCGAATGCGATTGCGATGAGGCTTGGACGCCGGATCTATCTGCGGCTTCCGATATAATCTCCAGCGAAATTCGCAGAGTTTTTACCGCAAAACACATCTCCTTCTCCGCTTCGCCTTGGCAACCGCAACTGTCCTCCTTATGTTAGGGGCAACATAATGGCGGGCGGTCCTCTGTCCGTTGGAGTTCGGGGAGTTCAATGAACCCAAATTTTAGAAATTTCGCCCTGTGGGCGGTGATTGCTCTTCTGCTGATTGCGCTTTTCAGCATGTTCCAGACATCGCCGTCTCAATCCGGCTCGCGCGAAATTCCATATTCGCAATTTATTCGTGATGTCGATGCAGGCCGTGTCCGTGAAGTGACGGTAACGGGCAACCGCGTTCTTGGCACCTATACCGAAAATGGAACGACCTTCCAGACCTACTCGCCAGTGATCGACGACTCGCTGATGGACCGTCTTCAGCAGAAGAATGTCACAATCGTTGCGCGTCCTGAAAGCGATGGGTCCTCCGGTTTCCTGAGCTATCTCGGGACGCTGTTGCCGATGTTCCTGATCCTGGGCGTCTGGCTGTTCTTCATGCGACAGATGCAGGGTGGATCGCGCGGCGCGATGGGCTTTGGCAAGTCCAAGGCCAAGCTTCTGACGGAAGCGCATGGCCGCGTCACCTTTGACGATGTTGCCGGTGTCGACGAAGCCAAGCAGGACCTGGAAGAAATCGTCGAATTCCTGCGCGACCCGCAGAAGTTTCAGCGCCTTGGCGGCAAGATTCCGCGCGGCGTGCTGCTTGTCGGCCCTCCCGGTACGGGTAAAACGCTTCTGGCGCGCTCGGTTGCCGGTGAAGCCAACGTGCCGTTCTTCACCATTTCCGGTTCGGACTTCGTCGAAATGTTCGTCGGTGTGGGTGCGTCCCGCGTCCGCGACATGTTCGAACAGGCGAAAAAGAACGCGCCCTGCATCATCTTCATCGACGAAATCGATGCCGTCGGTCGCCATCGTGGCGCGGGTCTCGGCGGCGGTAACGATGAGCGCGAACAGACGCTGAACCAGCTTCTGGTCGAGATGGATGGCTTTGAGGCCAATGAAGGCATCATCCTGATCGCCGCGACCAACCGTCCAGACGTTCTCGACCCGGCACTCCTGCGTCCGGGCCGTTTCGACCGTCAGGTCGTTGTCCCGAACCCGGATATCGTTGGTCGCGAACGCATCCTCAAGGTTCATGCACGCAACGTGCCGCTGGCACCGAATGTCGACCTCAAGGTTCTGGCTCGCGGCACGCCCGGTTTCTCCGGTGCGGACTTGATGAACCTCGTCAACGAAGCTGCACTGATGGCCGCACGTCGCAACAAGCGTGTCGTTACCATGCAGGAATTCGAAGACGCCAAGGACAAGATCATGATGGGTGCGGAACGCCGCACGACCGCCATGACCGAGGCCGAAAAGAAACTGACCGCTTACCACGAGGCGGGCCATGCCATCACCGCGCTCAACGTGCCGGTGGCCGATCCGCTGCACAAGGCGACGATCATTCCGCGCGGTCGCGCGCTCGGCATGGTCATGCAGTTGCCGGAAGGTGACCGCTACTCGATGAGCTACAAATGGATGGTGTCGCGCCTTGTCATCATGATGGGCGGCCGCGTTGCTGAAGAACTGACTTTCGGCAAGGAAAACATCACGTCGGGTGCGTCTTCCGATATCGAGCAGGCCACCAAGCTTGCGCGTGCCATGGTGACGCAGTGGGGCTTCTCCGATGAACTCGGCCAGGTTGCCTATGGCGAAAACCAGCAGGAAGTCTTCCTCGGCCACTCCGTGTCGCAGTCGAAGAATGTCTCTGAAGCGACGGCACGCACGATCGACAGCGAAGTTCGCCGCCTGATCGACGAGGCTTACACGGAAGCCCGCCGTATCCTGACCGACAAGCACGACGAGTTCGTGGCTCTTGCCGAAGGCCTGCTCGAATATGAGACGCTGTCCGGCGAGGAGATCAAGGCGCTGCTGAAGGGCGAAAAGCCTGCCCGCGACATGGGCGACGACTCGCCAAGCAGCCGTGGCTCTGCCGTGCCGAAGGCGGGCGCCAAAAAGGACGGCTCGAACGAGGCCAAGGGCGATGGTGAGGCCGAAGGCGGCATGGAGCCGCAGCCGCACTAAGCGCTGCGCAACACATTACGACGAGAGGGCCGTTCCATGAGGGCGGCCTTTTTCGTTTGAGCTGGCGCCGCTCCCGCCACACTCGTCCTCAGGCTTCGGTTTGGCCCCAGGCTTCACGTGTAAGCACCTGAATAAAAAGGTCTTCTAGTCGAGCACGAGGATGACGGGGAGAGAGGTTTGACCTCATGAAAGCCTGTTAGGTGAGGAAGCTGTCTCTTTTTCCAACGGTACCAAATACTTGGTAGATCGTTGCGTCGTCTACTTCCAAATCGCGCAGTACCGGCCGCCGGTATTGCTCCGCTTTCCTGGGGAGAAACCCGGCCACTCACGACATATATTCTATTTTTGCGGTAATTTACGTGCTGCCAGACTCGCTTTGTGGCATCTAGCAGAAAAGGGCGCCCCCTAATATGCGGGGCGTCGCCAGATATTTGGAGTTCATATGACACGTCGCTATTTCGGAACCGATGGCATTCGCGGGCAGTCCAACGTTTTCCCCATGACGCCGGATCTGGCGATGCGGGTGGGAATTGCCGTCGGTACGATCTTCCGTCGTGGCCACCACCGTCATCGCGTCGTGATCGGCAAGGATACGCGTCTGTCCGGTTATATGCTGGAAAATGCGCTGGTTGCCGGGTTTACTGCGGCCGGTCTCGATGTCTTCCTGCTCGGCCCGATCCCGACCCCTGCGGTCGCCATGCTGACCCGCTCGCTGCGTGCCGATATTGGCGTAATGATCTCCGCCTCTCACAACCCCTTTGCCGACAACGGCATCAAGCTTTTCGGCCCGGATGGCTACAAGCTTTCCGACGAGCTTGAGCTCGAGATCGAAGACCTGCTCGACAAGGATATCTATGCGCAGCTGGCCAAGCCGCATGAGATCGGTCGTGCCAAGCGCGTCGACGGCGATATTTATCGCTATATCGAGTTCGTCAAGCGGACGCTCCCGCGCGACGTGACGCTGAGTGGCCTGAGGATCGCGATCGATTGCGCCAATGGCGCGGCCTACAAGGTTGCACCGACGGCGCTTTGGGAGCTTGGTGCTGAGCTCGTCACCATCGGCAACGAGCCAAACGGCACGAACATCAATTTCGAATGCGGCTCGACGCATCCGGAAACCTTGCAGAA
This sequence comes from Agrobacterium larrymoorei, assembly GCF_037722385.1. Taxonomy (GTDB): domain Bacteria; phylum Pseudomonadota; class Alphaproteobacteria; order Rhizobiales; family Rhizobiaceae; genus Agrobacterium; species Agrobacterium larrymoorei_C. The sequence continues at coordinate 201,420 of NZ_JBBKAQ010000004.1, read as the reverse complement.
AAAGGTGCATGAAGTGCGCGCCGATATCGGCATCGCACTCGATGGCGACGCCGATCGTGTGATCATCGTTGATGAGCGCGGTCAGATCGTTGATGGCGATCAGTTGATGGCGACCATTGCCCATAGCTGGGCCGAAGACAACATCTTGCGTGGCGGTGGCATCGTCGCCACCGTCATGTCCAATCTCGGCCTCGAACGCTTCCTTGGCGACAAGGGCTTGACGCTGGCGCGCACCAAGGTAGGCGACCGTTACGTGGTGGAGCATATGCGCAACCATGATTTCAACGTCGGTGGCGAGCAGTCCGGCCACATCGTGCTGTCGGACTACGGCACCACGGGCGATGGCCTCGTTGCGGCGCTACAGGTTCTGGCGCGGGTGAAGCGTTCGGGGCGCACGGTCAGCGAAGTGTGCCGCAAGTTCGAGCCTGTGCCGCAACTGTTGAAGAACGTGCGCATTGCCGGCGGCAAGCCGCTGGAAAACCCGGTGGTGAAGCAGGCGATCGCCGATGCCGAAAGCGCGCTCGCCGACAAGGGTCGCCTCGTCATCCGCCCATCCGGTACGGAGCCGCTGATCCGCGTCATGGCGGAAGGCGATGACAGCGCGCAGGTCGAGCGGATCGTGAATGATCTGGTTGGTGTGATCGGCAGCGTGAAGTCGGCGGCTTGAGAGCTGCTTAGCCGGCAGAACGGGGGAGGGTGACGCATTTCATCCACCCTATTTCCTGTCCTCGAATCAAATCCGAGAACAAAATAGCGTTGTTGTGGATGCTCCCGTGGCTCTATGACCGTCGCGGCATAGCCTTTCTTTCCACGATCGACCACGAAGAGAAGATGAGCTTGCCCGAGGGTGATCACGGTGAGGTTGAAAGGTCTCGCTAGCCTTGACCTCGCCTGCATAGTTACGCGCTACCGACGTCGGCGCGGGCCTCCTTCACGCCCAGTGCTGGAGGCTCTCCTCCACGCCATCAGTCAGGAAACCATGGACGTTTTCGGCCTGGATCGGTCGGGAGAAGACATAGCCTTGCACCAGCGTGCCGCCGAGTGCCGTTATGACGGCGAGTTCGGCTTGGGTTTCGACACCTTCCACGATGGTATCCAGGCCCATCTCGCGGCTCAGCGTCAGCAGCGAGCGCACGATGTTGTAGCTCGCTGAATTCTCGTCGATGTTTCTGACGAAGCTGCGATCGATCTTGAGCTTGGTCAGCGGCAGGGAATGGAGCGAGGTGAGGCTGGAATAGCCGGTGCCGAAATCGTCGAGCGAAATACCGCAGCCTATCTTTCGCAACATCTCGACGGATTTGCGGGCCTGCCGCGTGTCGTGAATGATGGCCGTTTCGGTGATTTCGAGGTCGAGCTTTTGCGGGTCGACGCCGCTATTGGCAATGATGGCGATGATGCCGAGCGTGGCTTCGGCGCTGTTGATGTCTTGGGCGGAGAGATTGAAGGACAGACGCACATCTCTCGGCCATGTCCTGGCGGCGGCAAGTGCCTTCTTCAACAACGGTTTGGTCAGCATGTTGATGATGCCGGCACGTTCCGCGATCGGAATGAATTGTGCGGGCGCGACGGTGCCGAGGATCCTGCTGTCCCAGCGGGCGAGCGCTTCGAAGCCGACCGGTTTTCCGGACGTCACGTCGAGGATCGGTTGATAGACTACCGACAGTTCGGTTGCGAGATCGGCCTGTCGCAGCGTCTGCTCAACGCGCGCGTCGCGGTGGATTTCGACGATGTGCTTGTTGGTAAAGAGGGTGCTGTTGCCGCGATGTTCCCGCTTGCTTTGGTATAGCGCATAGTCGGCGCGGTCGAAGAGTTCTTCAGGGGTCGATGCCACATCCGGGTAGATGGCGATGCCGATCGACGCGGAGATCATGATCTTCGCTTCTGGCGTTTCGAAGGGGATGCGCAGTTTCACGCCCATCTGGCTTCCTGCAGCGAGAACCGCATTTTCGTTGACGTCTCCGGCGAGAATGAAGGCGAACTCATCACCGCCCAAACGCGACAGGAACATGGCCTGTGCATTGCAGACTTCCTGTAGTCTTTCGCCTACTTCCTTCAAAAGCCGGTCGCCAGCGGAGTGGCCGTAAAGATCATTGACGGGTTTGAAGCCGTCGAGATCGATCACACCGACGGCGAGGCGATGATTTTCGGCTTGGGCCACACCAAAGCATGTGTCGAGATGATGGAAGAATGCGCGTCGGTTCGGCAGCTCTGTAAGACTGTCGATATTGGCAAGTTTCAGGTTCTCGTTGCTCAGCGCTTCGGTTTTTTGCTGTGCCAGCACCATCTGCTCAAAATTATCGTAGTTGATCTTGAGAATGACCAACATACCAAAACAGACGAGCAGAATATTGATCGCAGTGGCAACCAGCGTCATGTGCCCGGTCGACGCGAAAAAGATCACGAAGGTGCCGTTGACGATTGCCGTGACCATCAATGCGGCGGAGCGCACATGCATCATGCAGAAAATGCAGGAGATGACGGTGATCGCCATGTAGAAGGCGACATGCGATTTCTGAAACGCATCGCCATAGGGGTAGAGCAGACAGGACCATGTGGTAAAGGCGGCTGCAATGGCGCCGCCAAGGATGTTGATCCGCCTCAACGTGGCGGAAACATGCGCAATCGAAGGACTTTCATCGCGTGAGCGCATCCAAAAGTAGATACGCGCGGCACACATCACGGTGAACAAGGAGGGAATACCGAGCGTCAGCCATGGCGGTGCTGATGCGACATAAGTCAGCGCAAGCGCCCACGTACTCGACAGCAGGATGAAGTACATCATCGGCATCTGCCGACTGAAGGCGATATACTGCGCCCGCAACAGCACCGGATTGTCCTGGGGCGTGGGCGAGAAGTCGAAAATGCTTTTCAGATTTGTTTTCAACGAGAGCCACTCTGGAACGGTTTTGCACCGTCTTCTTCAACGGATGTGTCGCGATGTCTTCTGCTGCCGAACGCGGCGAGGAACGTCGTCTTGGTCAAGCGCGACCTCAAACGAGTGCTCGAAACGTTCTACGCCTGAACATTCCGAAGGGATCAAAGTTTCCGGCTCGTCCATGCGCGTCCCGTTTTATACTGCGTGCCGGTTAATACTGTTGTCTATTAGAAGGAATAAAATGAGCGAATCTTGAAACTTAACGCAGTTGCGCAGGTCTGCTGCGCTACAGCTTTGGGATGTGCTCCATCGGCCACATGAGCGCATTTGGGAACTTTAAGCTGCAAACGTTGCTGTCATTAATGAGACGTTGACTGTATTTATTAGCAAAGCAGTCTTTGTCAGCGGCAATATTAATCGTCACTTAACCATTTTCATTCAGGTTTCATAAGTGAAGAATTCACTGGTGTATGCGCCGTTCGCGTATACCGCTTATGGAGCCGCCCACATGAAGAAGAGCCTGATCGGTGTCGTTGCCGCTCTGATGGCAGGTCAACACGCACTCGCTGCGGATGTCTATCAGTCAGCCCCACCAGCCTATATCGAAACCGCACCGGAAATTCAGGTGAAGGAAGCAAGCGGCTGGTACCTGCGCGGCGATGTCGGCTACTCCTTCAACAAGTTCCGTGGCGGCAGCTTCAACCGGGCGAACGGCGGTAACATCGAAGACGTGCAGTTCACCAGCACGTCCCAGAAGGACAGCGTCCTCTTCGGCGCGGGCGTCGGTTACCAGATCAACAACTATCTGCGCACCGACTTGACCTTCGACTATCTGTCGAAGTCGAATTTCCGTGGAACGGCGCCGAACCTGTCTTCGCATACTTCGCTTACGGCATACGGCCTGATGGCGAACGCCTATGTCGATCTCGGCACCTACGGTCGCGTGACCCCTTATCTCGGCGCGGGTATCGGTGGCGCTCACGTAAAGTGGGACACATTCAAGACCGATTCCGGCTGCTGCGAATTCGATGGCAAGGGCAGCTGGCGCTTCGCCTACGCTCTGATGGCGGGCGCAACGGTTGATGTCAGCTGTGATTTCAAGGCCGATATCGGCTACCGCTTCCGCCAGATAGGTCAGGGCGAAATGTTCGGCATCAATGGCGCTGCCGGTCCTGGCCGCGACAAGGGCCTGACCTCCCACGAAATCCGCCTCGGTGGCCGCTATGTCTTCAATGGCTGCGACACCGCCCAGTACATGCCGCCTGCCGATATTCCGGTGCAGCCTGCCGTTTACAAGTAAACGTCACATACCGATCGTAGACTTCGACCGCTCGTATCGCATCGATACGGGCGGTTTTCGTTTGGGTCGTTGCCCGCGTCTGGCGCAGATAGACCAAAAATCTGGAGGCTTGCGACATATTCCGCTTGACGGAAAAGGATGAGAGGAATAGCAACGGTGTCAGGACACTCCACCCTAACGTGGAGCGCCTATCTGGAAGGATAGTCAAATGACAGATATAGTGAAGCCGGACGTGCGTCCGGGCAATACCCATTTCTCTTCTGGTCCCTGCTCGAAGCGTCCCGGTTGGTCGCTAGATGCTCTCTCCGATGCACCGCTCGGTCGTTCGCATCGCGCCAAGGTTGGCAAAGCCAAGCTTAAGCAGGCCATTGATCTCACCCGTGAAATTCTGAATGTTCCTGCCGATTATCGTATCGGCATCGTACCCGCATCCGACACCGGCGCCGTTGAAATGGCCTTGTGGTCGCTGCTTGGCGAACGCGGCGTGGATATGCTTGCCTGGGAAAGCTTCGGCGCCGGTTGGGTGACCGATGTCGTCAAGCAGCTGAAGCTCAAGGATGTTCGCAAGTTTGAGGCCGATTACGGTCTTCTGCCGAACCTCGCAGAGGTCGATTTCGACCGGGACGTCGTCTTCACCTGGAACGGTACCACATCCGGTGTTCGCGTTCCCAATGCCGATTTTATTCCAGCCGACCGCAAGGGCTTGACCATCTGCGACGCGACCTCCGCTGCATTCGCGCAGGATCTCGATTTTGCCAAGCTCGATGTCACGACGTTCTCCTGGCAGAAGGTTCTGGGCGGCGAGGGCGGTCATGGCGTCATCATTCTTTCGCCACGCGCCGTCGAGCGCCTGACGACCTACGTTCCCGCCTGGCCGCTGCCGAAAATCTTCCGCATGACGTCTGGCGGCAAGCTGATCGAAGGCATCTTCACCGGTGAGACGATCAATACGCCTTCGATGCTTTGTGTCGAAGACTACATCGATGCGCTTCTCTGGGCAAAGAACCTCGGTGGCCTCAAGGCGCTGATCGCTCGTGCGGACGCCAATGCCAAGGTCATTTTCGACTTCGTGGCCGAACACAACTGGATCGCCAATCTGGCGGTCGCGGATGAGACGCGCTCCAACACCTCCGTCTGCCTGAAGATCGTCTGCAGGGATGTTGCAGCGCTTGATGCGGCCGCACAGGCAGATTTCGCCAAGGGCATGGTTGCCCTTCTCGAAAAGGAAAATGTCGCGCTCGATATCGGTGCCTATCGCGACGCGCCTTCCGGTCTTCGTATCTGGGCCGGTGCGACCATCGAGACCGCTGACATGCAGGCCGTGATGCCATGGCTGAAATGGGCGTTCGAAACGCAGAAGGCAACGCTTGCCAAGGCTGCGGCCTGATTTCTTCCGGCCCTGCGACGTGCAGGGCCGCGCATTCCTTTTTCGCTTTAGAGACTTAAACCGCTTTTCAAGGAGCCCACACCATGGCACCTCGCGTACTCGTATCTGACGAACTGTCGGAAACCGCCGTTCAAATCTTCCGCGACCGTGGCGTCGAGGTTGATTTCCAGCCCAAGCTTGGCAAGGACAAGGACAAGCTGGCCGAAATCATCGGCAATTATGATGGTCTTGCCATCCGTTCCGCCACCAAGGCGACGGAAAAACTGATAGAAGCCGCGACCAACCTCAAGGTCATCGGCCGCGCCGGTATCGGCGTCGACAATGTCGATATTCCGGCCGCCTCGCGCCGCGGCATCATCGTCATGAACACGCCTTTCGGCAACTCGATCACCACGGCAGAACATGCCATTGCGCTGATGTTTGCCGTCGCCCGCCAGCTTCCGGCAGCAGATGCCTCCACGCAGGCCGGCAAGTGGGAAAAGTCGAAATTCATGGGTGTCGAAATCACCGGCAAGACGCTGGGCGTGATCGGTGCCGGCAATATCGGCTCCATCGTCTGCTCGCGCGCGCTTGGCCTCAAGATGAATGTGCTCGCCTATGACCCCTTCCTGTCGCCGGAACGCGCCCAGGAAATGGGTGTGACCAAGGTCGAACTCGACGAGCTGCTGGCCCAGGCCGATTTCATCACGCTGCACGTGCCGATGACCGATAAGACCCGCGGCATTCTGGGCGCGGAAAACCTTGCCAAGACCAAGCCTGGCGTTCGCATCGTCAACTGCGCCCGTGGCGGTCTGGTGGATGAGGCAGCGCTCGCCGATGCCATCAAGTCCGGCCACGTCGCCGGTGCCGGTTTCGACGTCTTCGAAGTAGAGCCCGCGACCGAAAGCCCGCTCTTTGGCCTGCCGAACGTCGTTTGCACGCCGCATCTTGGCGCATCGACAACGGAAGCACAGGAAAATGTCGCTCTGCAGGTGGCCGAACAGATGTCGGATTACCTCGTCAAGGGTGCGGTTTCCAACGCCATCAACATGCCGTCGATCACCGCTGACGAAGCGCCGCGCCTGAAGCCCTTCATCAAGCTTGCCGATGTTCTCGGCTCGTTTGTCGGTCAGGTGCAGGAAAGCGCGACGAAGGAAATCGAAATTCTTTATGATGGCGCAACCGCCAACATGAATACCAAGGCGCTGACGAGCGCGCTGCTGGCCGGTCTCATCCGTCCGCAGGTGGCGGACGTCAACATGGTCTCCGCGCCGATCATGATCAAGGAAAAGGGGATCATCCTTTCCGAGGTCAAGCGCGACAAGACGGGCGTCTATGACGGCTTCATCAAGCTGACCGTCAAAACCGAAAACCAGGTCCGCTCGGTTGCCGGTACCGTGTTCTCGGATGGCAAGGCCCGCTTCATCCAAATCAAGAACATCAACATGGACGCAGATGTCGGTCAGCACATGATCTACATCACCAATACGGACGTTCCCGGCATGATCGGCTTCATGGGCACCACGCTCGGTGAAGCAGGCGTCAACATCGCCAACTTCCAGTTGGGCCGCGAGGCAAACGGCGGCGATGCGATCGCGCTTCTCTATGTCGACGGACCGGTTTCGGAAGACGTGCTGAACAAGCTGCGTGCCAACCCGGCGATCCGCCAGGTGAAGCCGTTGACGTTCAACATCGACTGATTGACGAACTCTCGTTCCTGCAACCTGAAGCCCGGTGTGGATGTTAATCCGCGCCGGGCTTCATGCTTTTGTGCATCGTAATCTACTAATGGTTGCGTATCACGAAATATTTATGGATCTCTCCCTCAAAATGAAGACCGATAGTTGCTATATGCGCTGTGTTCTTTGTCGCTCAATGGGAGGGCGACCCAACAGGAGATGACGATGTTTGCTGCCATTCGGCGCTTTAAAGGTTTGTTCGCAGTTGCCGCCTTGGGGATTGCGGTTTCGTTCGTGGCTGTCGACATGGCAGAAGCGCGCCGCGCCAGCGGCGGGTTCGGCAGCCGCGGCACACGCACCTTTTCGGCGCCACCCGCAACCAACACCGCCCCTGGCCAGTCCTCGCCGATAAACCGCAGCATGACGCCGAATACCAACCCGACGTCTCAGCCGAATGCGGCCCAACCGGCACGCCCAACGGCGCAGGCGCCTCAGCAGAACCGAGGCATGTTCGGTGGCATGATGGGCGGTCTCATGGGTGGCCTGTTGATGGGAGGCCTGTTCGGCATGCTGATGGGCGGCGGTTTCGGTGGCATGGCAGGTTTCTTCGGCATGCTGCTTCAGGTGCTGCTGATCGGCGGTCTCGTCATGCTCGCCATGCGCTTCTTTGCCTCGCGTCGTCAGGGCCAGCCAGCCTATGGCGGTGCGTCCAGCCAGAACAACGCGCGCAACGATTATTCCGGCAACGAGCCTCAAGGTCAGGGTGGCTTCAAGATCCCGCAAATGGGTTCGCGTGCCGGCGCGTTTGGTGGCGCAGCGGCCGCAACTGCGGCTGCAGCTCCCGTCGCTGCGAGAGCGGCGCCGCACGAAAACGCCATGTCTGAAGGTGACGAGATTGGTGTGACGCATGGCGATCTGGAGACCTTCCAGCACATGCTGCAGCAGGTTCAGTCTGCTTATGCTGCGGAAGATTACGGCACGCTGCGCAAGCTGACGACGCCGGAGGCCATGTCTTATCTCGCCGAAGAACTGAGCGACCACGCGACAAGTGGCGTGAAGAACGACGTGCGCGATGTGACCTTGCTGCAGGGTGATGTTGCGGAAGCCTGGCACGAGGATGGCCAGGATTACGCCACGGTTGCGATGCGCTATTCGGCCATCGACATCATGCGCGATCGCACCACCGGCAAGGTAATCGAAGGCAATGAGCACGAGCCGGAAGAATCGACCGAGATGTGGACCTTCGTTCGCAAGGGCGGTTCCGAATGGCAGGTGGCCGCGATCCAGGCCGCCGCGTAACGCGCAGACTTTTTCTAAAATGATTTAAGGCGTCGGGGTTCAGCCCCGGCGCCTTTTCGTTTTCTCCGCTTTTCACGCGTGAGCAGGCGGTTTGAGCGGTGCGGGAGAAATCGTGAAAAGGCGAGAGCATGCGCCCGTCCATTTATTGCCTTTTTTTGTTCATCCCGCATTCAGTTGCGGCCTTCTAACCCAGAGAGGCACACGTCAATGTGAACCGCTCGCGTTTTAGCAAATGCGCGCATAGGCGGAACCGCCGCCTTTTATTCGCGTTGACAATCCGAACTTCGGGCCGACCTTCGGACAAACCCGAGTAGAGGAACACGGCGACCGGCCCAAGCGCGGTCCGCGAAATGGAGAGCTTTAACGATGAAACGCTTCGACCTGATCGACGGGATGCGCGGCTATTTCCTCGTCTTTATGCTGATCAACCATCTGGTCTTCGCAGGCGGTTTCTGGCTAGTGGAAATCAACCACCGTCAGTTCGCCTTCGTCGAGGACGCGCAGGGCTTCGTCTTCCTGTCCGGCCTGCTGATCGGCATGGTGTATGCCCGCAAGATGGTGAAATACGGCTACGAGGCCGGGCGCGACATGATCTGGAATCGCGCCCTCGAACTATACAAATACGCGATGGGGCTGGTGATTGCCGTTCTCTTCGCGCGCATGGTCATCCCGCATGCGCCATACATCTGGTACAACTGGCTTGGTATGACGTCGTTTGACGATCCGTTGCGGTTGGCAGCGATTGCCACTTTCCTGTTCCAGCCGACCTTCATGGACATTCTGCCGCAATACATCGTCTACATGATCTTTGCGCCCTTCCTGGTAAAGCTCTGCCTTGACGGCAAGTGGGCCTATGTCATGGCCGGTTCGCTTCTGGTCTGGATGGCGGGTCAGCTGGGTCTCCAGCAGCTCTTCACCACGCCGATGAATGAAGTGGTCAAGGGTGTGGACGAGCAGGGCATCCGCGTCAGCTTCAACCTGTTTGGCTGGCAGCTGGTGTTCTATACCGCCCTCGTGCTGGGTGCGATGACGGCGCAGAACCGTATTCCTTGGACTAAGATCTTCTCGCCGGAGCGCAGCTGGATTGCCAAGGCCGCGCTGATCGTATGTGTGTTCTTCGTTCCGCTGCGTATTGCGACGGCCTGGAATCTGATGCCGGAATTCATGCTCGGCAAGTTCTCGACCATGGAAATCCGTGCCGATTTCGGCCCCGTCTACCTGATCAACTTCCTGGCGGTCGGCGTCGGCCTCACCTGGTTGATCATTGCCGGTCCGAAGCATCATAACCCGATCGTGCAGAAGATCGCCGCCGGTGTGATCTGGGTGTTGTCTCTGAAGTTCCTGCAGCTTCTTGGTCGCCACTCGCTGCAGGTCTATGTCTGGCACGTCGCAATCGTCTACGGCATCTACTATCTGGATGGCCGCACGGCAGAGCTGACGCAGATCCAGAAGACGGCGATTGCCGCAGTCGGTATCGCCCTGCTGGCATTGCCTGCGCTGTGGCGCGAACGCGACAAGTGGATCGGCAGCGGCGAGAAGACGGCGGGCGCCTGATCCGTCGGTAGACAGACGAACGGGTACGGGGTGGCATCAGCTGCCCCGTACTTGCGTTTTAAGGCTTTTCTTTCTATATGCAGCGCTTGAAAATCCAAGCTTGTTCGCCTCCTTTGAGGCTGAGTGCCGTGGATTTGACGACAGGCGGCGGGGCCTTTACCCCCGTTATGACTGACGATTGGAAAAACCTTGAACACGCTCGACTTTGACAAGAAGCCGGAAGACACCCGGATTGTCGTTGCCATGTCCGGTGGCGTCGATTCCTCGGTGGTGGCTGGCATTCTCAAGCGCGAGGGATATGACGTCCTCGGCATTACCCTCCAGCTTTACGATCACGGTGCAGCCGTTCATCGCGCCGGCTCCTGTTGCGCTGGCCAGGATATCGACGATGCGCGTCGCGTATGCGAAACGCTCGGCATTCCTCATTATGTGCTGGATTACGAAGCGCGCTTCCGTGAAACGGTAATCAACCCGTTTGCTGAAGCCTACGCCATGGGGGAGACCCCCGTTCCTTGCGTTGCCTGTAACCAGACGGTCAAGTTCGCCGATCTGCTCGCAACCGCGCAGGAGCTGGGTGCGGATGCACTGGCGACCGGCCACTATATCCGCTCAAGACGCAACCCTGTGCCCGGCAACCCCAACCGCCGTGCGCTCTATCGCCCGATCGATAGTGACCGCGACCAGAGCTGGTTCCTGTTTGCCACCACGCAGGAGCAGATCGATTATCTGCGCTTTCCGCTTGGTGGTCTCTCCAAGGCTGAGACACGCGCATTGGCGGAAGAGATGGGCCTTGTCGTTGCCAAGAAGGCCGACAGCCAGGACATCTGTTTCGTGCCGCAAGGCAAGTATACAGACATCATCAACAAGCTGAAGCCGAATGCGGCGCTTGTGGGCGATATCGTACATTTGGATGGCCGCGTGCTCGGTCGCCATGACGGCATCGTGCATTATACGATCGGACAGCGCCGCGGCATTGGTGTCGCAACCGGCGAGCCACTCTATGTGGTGCATCTCGACGCCCGGGGCCGCCGCGTCATCGTTGGCCCGCGTGAAGCGCTGGAAACGCACCGCGTCTATCTGCGTGACATGAACTGGCTGGGCGATGGAGCGCTTGAAGAAGACGCCGCCGGTGGCTTCGCCTGCTTCGCCAAGGTGCGCTCCACCCGTCCGCCGGCGGAAGCCGTTCTCCATACCGACGAGAAGGGTATCTATGTCGATCTCGCCATCGGCGAGGCCGGCATCGCACCCGGCCAGGCCTGCGTCCTTTACTCTGCACCTGGTGCAGATGCACGCGTCTATGGCGGCGGTTTTATCGAGCGCTCGGAACGCTCGGCGGAAGCAGAAGCATCGCTGAAAGCGCTGCTCGCCAACCCCGTCGCGGCCTGAAATCGGCTCCCCGCCCAAGTCTGTCGAAAGACTGACTTTTTGCACATCTTGCGCTTGACACTTTAGGGAGCGGCACCTTATAAGCCGCTCATCCTGATGAAACGGGCCGCGATCGCAGCTTTGTTTCCCTCGTGGCGGGGTAGCTCAGGTGGTTAGAGCAGCGGAATCATAATCCGCGTGTCGGGGGTTCAAGTCCCTCTCCCGCTACCATTTTCCAATATTTCGTACTTCTCAGGTTTGACTGGTCTCACCGTAAAGCACTTCAATTTACCTGTTCGCCCCCATTCAGGAACATTCACTTCTTTCTGCGGTTCGTCGTTCAGCAAGCGTCCTGATGGAACCGGAGAGGGTGACTTATGGCAGATTTGATGTGGTTGATTGTTGTCGCCGGAGGCCCGTTGTTGCTTGGCGGGGTGATAGCCTTTGGATTGCTGCGTCAGCGCAAGCTCTCGAGCAGGGAGCAGCGCGAACAAAACCACACAGTTAGCAAGCTTTACGACGGAAAGTAGAGGAAGGGGTCTGGTATGAGGCGGTTTCAAGCACTCTGGCCCTTGGCGGGCGCCGTCGTGGTGGGGCTTGCGATGGTCGTCGTCGTTTACCTGGTCAGGTCCACGCCAGACACTGCGCCATCGAATCCTCCTGACCGTGGGCAAACGGAAGAGCAAGCACCTGCTGGGCCCGCTGATAGGAGTGCGCTGCCAGGCAGCCAGAACACTGCGCCCTGACGCGCGGGAGCCGATGAGGAGAGGTTAGCATGAAGCCATTCAACGCTTACAGCGCAGTTGCGTATCTTTCGATGTTGATGCCCGCTTTCGCGAACGCGCAATCGCCCGCAGAATTCACCACCGAGGCGGTTTCGTTCAGTCAGTTTGAAGTGGAGGCAAGCACGCTGGCGCTTGAAAGGGCGCAAGACAAAGCGACAAAGCTATTTGCCAATGATATCTTACGAGACCACAAGAAGGCGCTTGTCGATCTTGCTGATGCCGCTCAGAAGGACAAGACGAGTGCCCCAGCAAGCATGATCACGAGCTATGCCGAGAAGCTGAATGCATTGAAAGCTGTTCCGTCAGGCGATTTCGATCAGGCTTATCTCTCCACGCAGGTCTCGGCCCATGAAGCTGCGAAGACGACGTTCGAGGCCTTCATCAAAACCGGAGCTTCGGGCTCGCTTCGCGCTTATGCTGAAAATCAGCTTGGTACCCTGCGTACCTACAATATTCGTGCCCAAGGTCTGACCAATCCGTGAATGCAGGGACGGGAACCTGAGTGAATGCCCGACGGGGTAAACTACACTTTGCGCTGTTGGAAAAGGCCCGCATTACGAGCGGGCCTCTTTACATCATCAACCGTATTCGTGGCGTCTGCCCCACTCTTGTTGCTGTTCCCAACCCCAGCGCCCGTACCATTCACGTCTAGCTTGATGTTCCCTCCACTCACGACGAGCCTCCCAAGGGTCTCGGCGATCCCATCGGCGCTCGTAGCGCGGGGGCCCGTTTGGACGGCAAAAGCCGCGGGGCGAGAGATGGTACCCGCGACCGCATGCGTAGTCGACATTTTGGACGTCGGTCTGATCCTGCCCCAGAGCTGGCGCCATGGGCATCGCGTTAGCGCTTGCCCCCATGAGACCACTTATCAATAGTGCCGCGCCTATAACGATGTTGCGCATTTCTATCACTCCTCGTTTGATGAAGTGATTTAGCTCTCGATCGCGTGAACAGTGGCTGAATGGATAGTGGTCGTTTTGTGGCAACGTTTTGGCCGTCGTTCCCTCAACGTCTTCATACCGGTTTCCAGCGCGAGCTACCTTGGCATGACAGAGCGCGGGACCGTTGTAACTTGAGCTTCCCATTTAGAATACTGGCATCTAACGCTGCGCGCTCATCTGATGCACTACAGAGCGCCGACGATCTCTTCGTTCGTGAAACGGTCGCGCTTCATTCTCTGGTCCTCTCGAATCGCGAGAGGATAAGTTGACGGGTAGGGGCCAACCTCGACCGCGCGTAGTTGGATTAACACGGCACCTCAAGAAAAAGCCCGGCGCGATGGCCGGGCTGTCTCAGATCAATGCGTATTTCTACTCTTAGAACTTTACGCCAAGACCGACGCGGATGGCGTGTTGGTCGACGTCGGAGTTGAGCGTTGCGCCGCCGCCAAGGTCGAAGTCCTTGTCGCCGAAGTCGGTGTAGCGGTATTCGACGCGGCCGAACATCATGTCGGTGAAGGCGTAATCGACGCCGACGCCAACGGTGTAGCCGTTGAAGGTTTCCTTTTCGCTGACGCCTGGGACTTCTGCGAAGCCACGGGCATAGGCCCAGCCGGCGGTACCGTAGACCAGAGCGCGGTCGAAGGCGTAGCCGACGCGACCGCGGACGGAGCCCTGCCAGTCGAGGCCGTAATCAACCGTGGTCACACCGATATCGGCGGTATCGTCTGCCCAGTTCTTCTCGAAGTCTGCTTCCAGACCAACAACCCAGTTGTTGCCGAGTTCGTGGTTGTAGCCAACGAAGCCGCCGAGGAGGCCGCCATCGACGTCAGCCGAGCCAGTTGCGCCGAGGAGCGAAACGTCCTGGTTGGCCCAGTTGTAGCCGCCCTGAATACCGACGTTGAAGCCGGTCCAGCTGAAGGCAGGGGCAACGTCAGCGACAGGTGCTGCGGGTGTTTCGTAAACGGCGTCGGCCGCCATTGCGGTGGAGGCGGCGAGAACGAATGCGAGGGTGGTGATCGTCTTTTTCATGGTCTTTACTCCCTTATATGAGATATTACTAAAACGCATTTTGATTGAAAAAGCTGTAGATTCTCGGCAACACTGACCAACCGATGGACGTATCCTCTCCTAAAGATTGCATGGTCGCCGAACGGTAGAGCGCCACGGATCTTTTTAGACACGCAAAGTGTGCGCCATTTTCTTTAAATCTGCGCATCGCGTCTTCCGACATCCAAACTCGATTTTCGGGCCAAATACGCTTCTCACGGTTTGCGATGCCGGTTTCAAACCACAGGAATTGCTGTCGATCTGCCTGAGCTCGCTTGTGGTATATTCCAAGATCAAACCCACATTTTACTTGCAAATGCATATAAATTGGTAATCGTTCAGCGCTTTTATGTCTTCTTCCGTTCACAAATTTCGTTGATAGTGTCGATTTAATGAAATCGACACTTCACCCAGTGCCGGTATAAATGTTAGGCTCTCCTTAAGTTCCCCGTATTGGCATTGTCGTCAAGGATGTGCGCAATCCGTCGGCGTCTCTTGGATGATCGAACGGGGCTTGATCAGGATTTGGAGTGGGACATGGATTGCCTTTTGGGCAGGGACGCAAGTGAAGTCGGTTATCATGTGTGGGACATCATCGAGAACAGGTTGTCGCTAGATCGCGTGTGCGCCGCCATGTGCGGCGTGCCGGAGGTGGAAGCCTCAGACGGGCTACCCATTGAGGCGTTCCTGATGAAGATCGACCATGCCAGTAGAGAGCGGGTGGCGAAGGCTATCCATGACAGTCTGCTTTACGGCAATTTCTATCAGGAAGAATATCCGATTGAATACGAGCCCGGCAAGTTCCGCCTCGTGCGCGTCGGCGGCCGGTTGATGTATGATCGCGACGGTGTTCCATTCAGAGGGGTGGGCTGGATGGTTGATGTCAGTCCCGAGAAGGTCTTGGGCGAGGGCGTTACTCGTCAGTAAGATTGCCCGCATAGTAAAACGGGCCGCGTGATACGCAGCCCGTTTCGTTTGGTCCGTATTGTTCGATTACCAGGTCTGGCGACCATACCAGCTGTCGACGTCGCTCTTTACACGATCCTTTTCGACGCCATAGCGTTCCTGGATCTTGCCTTCGAGCTGGTCGCGCTTGCCTGCGATCTGGTCCAGATCGTCGTCAGTGAGCTTGCCCCACTGTTCTTTGATCTTGCCCTTGACCTGCTTCCAGTTACCTTCAACGCGGTTCCAGTCCATGGTGTGTCTCCTCTATTGTAATCTGCGGAGATAACGGATGCATGACGCTGTGGTTCCAATAAATGAGTGATTGATAATTCGTTAAAATCTGATTCGACATCCGATTCGATCGGGTGTAGAAATTAGGTGTTCACGGAAATTAACATCGTTTGTCAGCATGTTACGGGAGGATGAGCCTTGTCGTACGCGGCATTTCAACGAGTTGGCGCACAATTGTCGCCCCAGCAGGTCACGGACCTGCAGACTATCTTTGATGGTGTTTGCTTCGAGTGCCTGCAAGATCGCAGCAGCCAGGTGGCAAATGAGTGCGCCGCCGTGCTGATCAGGAGCGCGCAACGCGGTATTCTCGATCACGATATGCTTCGGGATATCGGTCGCGCGGTTTTGCGGCGGCACTAGTGTTTATGCTTTAAACGAAATCATGCGCCCGGTTTTACCCGGGCGCTTTGTTTTTTCAGGCTTTTTCCTGCACGTGCGCTTCAAGGAACCAGAGCGACTTGTCGAGATCGCGCGACGCGGCGGTGAAAATGTCTGCCGTGCTGGCGTCACCTGCCTCATCCGCCTCGTCGATCGACTTGCGCACCAGATTGGCGACATCACCATAGCGTTCGATCAGCGCATCCAGATGGTCATGGATCTTGTAGATGTCTGTCGGATAAGCGTTGAGCTTGGTGGTGGACGAGACCGCCTGAAGGCTACCAAGCGCGGTGCCGCCAAGCTGAACGGCGCGCTCCGCGATAATGTCGGTGTGGTTGTCGATCAGCTTGCGGAAGCTGTCGAGAAGCTCGTGCACGGCGATGAACTGCGGACCCTTGAGGTTCCAGTGTGCCTGCTTGGTCAAGAGTGCCAGATCGATCATCGAAGCGAGCGCCTCGTTCAAAAGCCCGATCACCGTGGACTTGGTGTTGGAGGGCAGGTCGTTTCTGGTCTTGTGCGTCTTCATCTTCTTCTCCTGGACGGTCGCGACTGTCTGCCGCTTATGCTGTTCAGGAGAAGAACGGGCAGCGGATCATGATGTTCCTGCGCGTTGCCGCAGGGCACCACAAAATTTCCGGCAGACTTATGTGGGCGTTCATTGCTCCGGATAGTCGCTGATGATCTCGCGGCGCAGAAGCGTCAGCGAGCGGTCCGGCTCGATGCGATAGGTTTCCAGCGCCAGACGTCCGTCGCCGGTGCGGAAACTATGGCTCATGGTCGAGCCGGCTGGCGCTTTCACCAGTCTCGCGTGCGGTTGTCCGCCATAGGTGATGCTGCCTGGGATGGGTTCTACGGTCGAGCCGGCTGTTGTGCAGGAGGCGAGCGCCAGAAGGAGGAGAAGGCCGAGTTTTCGCATGGTGATTCCCATATGTCTTGATCAATGCTGAGCGTCTAACTCAGGCTTGGCAACCTCTGTTCCAAACGAAGAAGCCCCGCGTCGTTCAGAATGCGGGGCTTGTCGTCTTGGGAGGTGTGGTGGCTTTCGTCAGTCTTCGTTGGCCGCAAGCTGCGTCAACACCTGGCCGCGTCCGCGGATACGCATGATCAGCGGAATGATGAAAGCGGCAGCGGCGACGAGGAAGAGGCCGACAGCGATCGGCGAGGTGAAGAGCACGCTCGGATCACCCTGGCCGATGGCAAGTGCGCGGCGCAGCTGCTGTTCTGCGAGCGGCCCGAGAATGAGGCCGACGACGGCTGGCGCAATCGGGTAGCCGAAGATGCGCATGATGTAGCCGAGGATACCGAAGGCCAAAAGCATTCCGAGTTCGAAGACCGACGGGTTGGCACCGATGGTGCCAAGTGTCGCGAACAACAGGATGCCCGCATAGAGCCATGGCTTTGGAATGGTAAGCAGCTTTACCCAGAGACCGATCAGCGGCAGGTTGAGCACCAGCAGCATGAGGTTGGCGATGAACAGGCTGGCAATCAGGCCCCAGACGAGCTGCGGGTTGGTGGCAAACAGCAGCGGGCCAGGCTGTAGGCCATATTGCTGGAAGCCCGCGAGCATGATGGCGGCGGTCGCCGTTGTCGGAAGGCCAAGCGTCAGGAGCGGAACGAGCGTGCCGGCAGCCGAGGCGTTGTTGGCCGCTTCCGGACCGGCGACGCCTTCGATAGCGCCTTCGCCAAATTCTTCCGGATATTTGGTCAGCTTCTTCTCCGTTGCGTAGGAGAGGAAGGTGCCGATCTCTGCGCCGCCCGCAGGCATCGCGCCAATCGGGAAGCCGATCAAGGTGCCACGCAACCATGGCTTCCAGGAGCGCGCCCAATCCTGTGAGCTCATCCAGACCGAGCCCTTGACGGCTTCGATCTTGTCCTGGCCGATCTGGCCCTGGGCAACGATGAAGAGCGTTTCGCCGATGGCGAACATGGCAACGGCAAGCGTGGTGACTTCGACGCCATCGAGAAGATCTGGCACGCCGAAGCTCATGCGCGTCTGACCGGTCAGCTGGTCGATGCCGACAATGGCAAGGGCAAAGCCGATGAAGAGCGAGGTGAGGCCACGCAGGGCGGAATCGCCAAAAGCGGACGAAACGGTCACGAAGGCCAGAACCATCAGCGCGAAATATTCACGCGGGCCGAAAACCAGCGCCAGCTTGACGATGTAGGGCGCGACGAAGGCAAGGGCGATTGTTGCGATAAGTCCCGCGACGAAGGAGCCGATCGCGGCGGTGGCGAGAGCCGGGCCGCCACGACCCTTGCGGGCCATCTTGTTGCCTTCCAGCGCGGTGACGATAGAGGCGCTTTCGCCTGGCGTATTCAAGAGGATCGAGGTCGTCGACCCGCCATACATGCCGCCATAATAAATGCCGGCAAACATGATCAACGAGCCGGCAGGGTCAAGCCTGTAGGTGACGGGCAGCAGCAGCGCCACGGTAAGCGCCGGGCCGATGCCTGGCAGAACGCCCACGGCGGTACCCAGCGTCACGCCGATCAGCGCGTAGAGCAGGTTCATGGGTTGGGCTGCAACCTCAAGACCGTGCAAAAGGAATTCGAATGTGCTCATGGACAGATGTCCCCCTGTCGGGCGAGGCTGCCGCGGAACTCAGCGTCCCTTCGCGGTCATGCCTCTGATCTTTGTTGTTCTATGAAACTGCGGTCAGATGAAGAGCTGTTCGAACGGGCCAGCGGGCAGCGAAAGCTGGAGCAGGCGCGCGAAGATGAACCACACGACAAAGCTGATCGCGATGCCGAGCGGGATCGAGTAATGCAGCTTCTTCTTGCCGAAGGCCCGGGCGGTGAAGGCAAACAGCAGGCCGGTGGCGATCGAAAAGCCTGCGACTTTCAACAGCAACATCTGTTCAGCAAGGCCGGCAATGACCCAGACAACCGGGGCAATTTCCTGTTTGTCGCGCTCAGGAAACTCACCGCGCCAGGCTTCGATCGCGGTCCAGATCGCGAGACCCACGAGACAGACGCCGATGGCGTAAGGCACCGTGGAAGGGCCGACGGGCGAATATCCGGTGACGCTGGCCAAACGGCCGGAATCCCAGAAGATGACGGCGGCGATGGCGACGAGCGCCACCGCGATGAAGAGCGCCGCCCAATCAGGGCGGCGTTTTGGTGTCTGTGAGGGGTTGATACCCTGGCTCATTTTACAAGTCCGATGTCTTTGAGAATGGTTTCGGTGGACGCGGTGTCCTTGTCGAGCTGCGCCTTGAAGGCATCACCGGCGAGGTAGGTATCCATCCAGCCCTTGGTCTTCAGCGTTTCCTGCCACTTGGCGGATTTTGCCAGCTTCTCGATATCGGCATTGACGGCCTTTTCCTGCTCCGGCGTCAGACCGGGAGGAGCGGCAACCATGCGCCAGTTCTGCACGACCACGTCGAGGCCGCTGTCCTTGAGCGTCGGTGCTTCGACGCCTTCCAGCTTCTGTTCGCTGGAGACGGCGAGGAGGCGCAGTGTTCCGGCCTTCACCTGGCTTTCGAATTCACCGTAGCTGGAGATGCCAGCCGTGACCTGGGCGCCGAGGATGGAAGCCAGCGCTTCGCCGCCACCAGAGTAAGCGATGTAGTTGATCTTGGTCGGATCGACGCCTGCCGCCTTGGCGATCAGGCCAGCCGTAATGTGGTCGGTGCCGCCAGCCGAACCGCCGCCCCAGGATACGCTGCCCGGATCTTTCTTCAGCTGCGCGATCAGATCGTTGATGTTCTGGATCGGCGAAGAGGCCGGAACGACGACCGCCTCGTATTCACCGGTCAGGCGCGCGATCGGGGTCACGTCCTTCAGCGTCACAGGTGCCTTGTTGGTGAGAATGGCGCCTACCATGACGTAACCGCCGACGATCAGTGCGTTCGGGTTGCCCTTCTGCTGGCTTGCGAACTGCGCCAGACCGATGGTGCCGCCAGCGCCTGGAACGTTTTGAACCTGCACGCTCTTGGAGATGCCTTCCTCCTGCAGAACCGTCTGCAACGAGCGGGCCGTCTGATCCCAGCCGCCGCCCGGATTTGCAGGCGCGATGATGGTGTAATCAGCGGCTGCTGCGGGAAGAGCGATGGCGCCAGCCAGAAGCGAGGCGAGGAAAAAATGCTTCAAAGTGAATCCTCCTTGAATGCCGTTTCGGCATTGTTGCGATCATTGACAACGGAAGGAGTACGCAAAGATTGCCGACATGGCGCGAAGACGCTGCCTGTTGAACGGTATCCTGCGATGAGACTTGCCTCCCGCTTCCCCGGCCGCCTCCACGGCATGAAGAAGAATTGCACAGCACCACACAAAGCTGTCATTTAACTGACGCGGGGTGTGGGTGAGGCGTTTACCGGCTGTTAATTTTTACGGGAGGGTGTTTGTTTTGGCCGCACCACCCTGGGCATCCCTCATTCCTGTCCTTGTGACAGGAATCCAGTTGCTGCGCGTCTGCGCATCAAGAAGAACCTCTTCAGTCCAAAGACTTGGACTGGCTGGATTCCTGTGACAAGCACAGGAATGAGGAAGCTGCCTACTGCGACCGCAGGGCCTCGTTCCAGCGCTCGATAATCCGGGCACGCTTGACCTGATCGAGATAGACCATCAGGCCGGGGCTGACCGGGACAGGGCGCAATTGTGCGCCATGAATGGCCTGCATGGTGTTGGCGGTGTTTTCGCCCGCCACTTCCGGGCTGACGGCCGGGATCTGCAACTGCCGCGCCATGATGGTCTGGCCTTCCTTCGACATGAAGAACTGAAGGTAGCGGCGGCCGAGTTCCGGATTGGCGGCGGCTTGCGGCACGAGGCCGATGCGCGACATGACGACGGTATAGTCGCTGGGCAGCATGATGCCGACATCCGGGTGGCGGGCGGCCCAATCAGCGGCGTAGGAGCCGAGGATGTTGTAGCCAAGCACGAAGCGGCCATCGGAGATGCGTTCCAGAATGGCGGAGCTGGTGGAATAGACTTTAACGCCCGCAGCCCCCATGGCCTTGATCACGTTCCAGATATCGCCGAACTGCTCCTGGTCGCGTGACATGAAGAGAAAGCCGACGCCCGAACGCTCGATATCATAAGTGGCGATGCGGCCGTGGATATCCTTGGCGTGGCGCTCCAGATAATCGACGAATTCGGCGCGGCTTGCGGGTGGCTTCTCATTGACGAAGCTTGGCTTGTGATAGACGAAGACGGCCGGTTCGAATGTCAGCGCGTAAGCCGTATTGCGCCAGTTGGCCCATGCAGGCCAAAGAGCGCTGCCGGGAAGGTCGGAGCGCTGGGCATAGCCGTCATTGCTGAGTTTTACCTGCAAATCCATGGCGGATGAGAAGGCGAAGTCGGCGGTTCTCTTGCCGCCATCGGTCTCTTTCACGATGCGGTCGTATATTTCGCCGGTCAGCATATCCTCATAGGAAACGGCGACATCCGGGTTGGCGCGCTGAAAACCCTCGATCATCGGCGTGGCGAGCGGCTCATCGAGCGAGGAATAGACCACAAGCGTCTGCGCATCCTTCTTGCCCGAAAGTGCGGGAAAGAGCATCGGCTGCGCCTGCGAGGCGGCAGTGCCGAGAAAGACGAGACAGAAGGCAAGGGCGATACGCATGAGCGCGATCATGCCGCAGGCCGTTGTCCTTCACAAGCGGGCTTCATCAGCGATCCTTTTAGAACGGCATTCACAAGTGCGAACGACTTCGCTAGAGCGCCGTGCGTCCTATTGACGCACAAAGGACGCTCTATCTTCTTTGAGCTACGCATCGTGCTTTCCGAAAATCGATTCCGATTTTCGGGCCGATGCTGTAACGTCCTGACGCAAGGGGAGATTTCACGTTTGCGCATTCTGCTGGTGGAGGACAATCAGGTTCTGTCTGAGGGACTGTCGGCGCTGTTGCGCGGCAGTGGCTATGCCGTGGATGTCGTATCCGATGGCAATTCGGCGGATGCGGCGATTGCGGCGGAGAATTTCGATCTCGTCATTCTCGACCTGAACCTGCCAGAAAAGGATGGCATCGATGTGCTGCGCTCCATGCGCGCCCGCCAGGACAAGGCCGCCGTGCTGATCCTGACGGCCCGCGGCACACCGGAAGAGAAGGTCAAGGGGCTCGATCTCGGCGCCGACGACTACATGATCAAGCCCTTCGACATTGCCGAGTTCGAGGCGCGCGTGCGCGTGCTTCTGCGACGCAATGCCGGCCTGCGCTCGTCGCTCGTCAGCTTCGGCAATGTGTCCTTCGATCTTACCTCACGCACTTTTTCCGCAGCCGGCCATCCGCTCGATCTGCCGGCACGCGAAGTGGCGCTGCTGGAGGTTCTCTTCATGCGGGCGGGCAAGGTGGTGGCGAAGGAAGCGATCGTTCAATCGCTTACGGGCTTTGACGACGAGCTTTCCGGCAATGCCATCGAGCAATATGTCAGCCGTCTGCGCAAGCGGCTTGCGCCTCACGGGCTGACGGTGAAGACGGCGCGCGGCATCGGCTATTATCTCGAAAGGCTGGCCGAGGCAGCCGAATGAGGAAGGTTGCCTACTCGCTTCGGCGCAGGCTTCTTGGCTGGCTGCTGGTGTCCACCGCGATCATTGGCTGCGTGGCGCTTGCCGATACCTATCGTGAGGCGGTCAACACCGCCAACATCGTCTCGGACCGCGTGCTTTCCGGCTCGGCACTCGCCATTGCAGAACGGGTGGTGGTGGCGGAGAACGGCACGCTGGAAGTCGACATCCCCTACGTCGCGTTGGAAATGCTGACCTCTGCCGCGCAGGATCGCGTGTTTTACCGGGTGGATGGGCCAAACGGACAATTCCTGACCGGCTATCAGAATCTGCCCTCGGTCGATGGCCTGCAAGGGGACAGTCCACGCTACATGGACGGCGTGTTCCGTGGCGAGCCGATCAGGATTGCCGGGCTGCGTCGCTTTGCCTCGACCGGCATCAACTCGGTGCCCTTCACCGTCACAGTCGCTGAGACCACGATTGCCCGCAGCCGGCTTGCCCGGGCCATCATCCTGCGCTCGGCGCTGCGCCTGCTGCTGATGATCCTCGGTGCCGCGGCCATCGTCTGGGTGGCGGTGACGATTTCGCTTCGTCCGCTCTACCGCTTGAGCGAAGCGATCGGCGAGCGCAGCCCGGACGATCTGCACCCGATCCGTCAATCCGTGCCGGTCGAGGTTGAGAACCTGGTGGAGACGGTCAATTCCTTCATGGTGCGGCTGCAATCGGCACTCGATGCGCTCCGGCATTTCACCGGCAATGCCAGCCACCAGTTGCGCACGCCGCTTGCCATCATCCGCACGCAGCTCGCGCTCGCCGCCCGCGCCCAGACGCTGGAAGAGGCAAAGGCGGCAGCGAAGAAGGGCGATGCTTCCGTTGCGCACGCCGAGCATATTCTGGCGCAGCTTCTGCGCATGGCCAATATCGACGCCGCGGGCTCCGGCGAAAAGCAGAGCCTCGTTGCCGTCGATCTTGTCCCGCTCGCCCAATCGGTGACGGCGGATTTCGTGCCGAGCGCTGCAGACGCCGATATCGATCTCGGTTTCGAGGAGTTGGAGGCCGTAACCGTCAAGGCCGAGCCGCTGCTGCTGCGAGAACTTCTCGGCAACCTCATCAGCAACGCGATTGCCTATGCCGGACGCGGCTCGGAAATCACCGTGCGCGTGTGCAAGCTCGATGGTAGAGCGTGTCTGGAAGTCGAGGATAATGGCGTCGGCATCCCTCCGGAAAAACGCGCTGTGGTGCGCCAGCGGTTTGCGCGCGGCGAGGGGAGTGTGGCGCCGGGGGCTGGTCTGGGGCTGGCAATCGTCGAGGAAATCGCGACGCTTTTCAAGGCAGAGCTTGTGCTTGAAGATGGCGCAGGTGGGCGCGGGCTTAAGGCGTCGATCCCGTTCTGATCGGCGAGGGTGAAGAGGCGGGGCAGCGAAACGCTGCCCTGCCATATGCGAAGCTTTAGTCGTTCATCTTGTCGATGAGCTGCATCATAATGTCGGCGCAAGCCTTCATAGGCTCGTCGTCAGCACATTTGACGTCGATCTTGGTCTCGCCGCTCTCGATGCGGAAATGCGCACCCTTGGCCGGTGGCGGCGGAGGAGGCATGTGGCCACGTGGACCGTCCGGGCCCTTCCCGTCGGGGCCTGGGCCATCAGGACCTGGGCCGCGCTCTGCAGGGCCGCGAGGGCCGGGCGGTGGCGGTGGTGGCGGTGCATCAGGCTTCGCCATTCCATCGGCAGGAGCTGCTGGCGGCGGTGGCGGTGGGGGTGGCTGCTGGGCAAAGGCGGTTCCGGCCGCAAGGAAAAGTGCGGCGCCGGCGATAATCAGCTTGTTCATGAGGAAGCCTCTTGGTTGGACTGCGCTACAGAAACGGCGCGGAGCGCCGTCAGTTGCTTATGGTCCAAAATTAATTTTGGCTTCCCCGATGCATGGAGCGTCTCCTTGTTAAATGGGAACGCTACGCAAATTCAGCCCATCCGCTCCGACGCGTAGGAGCCGGGGCTCGGCGGGAAGACCACGGTGCGGTTGCCGTTGATGAAGGTGCGGTGGTGGATATGGGCGTGGATGGCGCGCGCCAGAACCTGGCTTTCCACATCGCGGCCTAGCGAGACGTAGTCGTCCGGTGACTGGGCGTGGGTGATGCGCACAGTGTCCTGCTCTATTATCGGACCTTCGTCGAGGTCGGCGGTGACGTAATGGGCGGTGGCGCCAATCAGCTTCACGCCTCGCTCATAGGCCTGCTTGTAGGGGTTGGCTCCCTTGAAGCTCGGCAGGAAGGAGTGGTGGATGTTGATGATCTTGCCCGACATCTTGCGGCACATGTCGTCGGACAGAACCTGCATGTAGCGCGCCAGAACCACGAGTTCGGTGCCGGTGCTTTCGATCAGGTCGTTCAGCTGTGCTTCGGCCTTCGGCTTGTTTTCCTTCGTTACCTTGATGTGGTGGAAGGGGATGTCGTGGTTGACGACGACCTTCTGGTAATCGAAATGGTTGGAGACGACGCCGACGATATCGATCGGCAGCGCGCCGATCTTCCAGCGATAGAGCAGATCGTTGAGACAATGGCCGAAACGCGACACCATCAGCAGCGTCTTGGTGCGCTCGCCGTCGCTGAAGATTTCTGCTTCCATCTTGAAGCGCTCGGCAACTGGCTTGAAGCCTTCTCTGATGTCTGAAAGCGACACGCCTTCTTCCGAAATGAAGGAGACGCGCATGAAGAACTTGCCGGTTTCCAGGTCATCGAACTGCGAGCTGTCGACGATGTTGCAACCCTTGTCCGCGAGATAACCCGAAATGGCCGCGACGATGCCGCGGGTGGATTTGCAAGCTACGGTCAATACATAGGTCGTCATCTGGTCTTACCCCTCGCGATCGTTATGGTGCCTAATAGCGCAAGCGTGCCCCGGCGCAAGTCCTCCGCCGCACCGCTTTTGCGCTTCAGATCGATGTGTTGAATTCATAAGGCACGCAAAGAGCGCGGAACATGCCGGGAGCGACATCGGATGTTCAAAGCAAGAGGGTGTTTGCACCCTCTCGGAGAGCGCATATCAGGGCGGGAAGCCGCCGCGCTGTTTGCGCGCGGCAGGCTGGAGACGGAGCAATCAGGTGCGGAAGCCATCACGCAGGGCTTCGAAGCGAGCGACCTGCTGGGGTAACAGTTCCTTTTGCGCATCGCGGCGCACGAAGATCTTGAACATGGCGCTCCCCGCCGCATTCATGAACCAGACCGAGAGCGACCGGCGACCGTGGAAGGTGCGGTCGACGAAGGCGATGGAGACGCAAGCCTCTTTCTTGATGTGGCCGCCAATTGGGCTATCGCCATGAATGTTGAACCAGCCATGACCTTCGCTGCCTTCCGGCAGGGTGCCCGCCACTTCGAAGACGATATCAGGCGTCTGGACGATCATCAGAATTTCGCCCCATCTGCGCAGCTCATCCCAGATGGTGTTGAAGCTTTCGGCAGGCGCCTGGATTGCAGCGCCGGGGGGCAGGATCGCCAGAATTTCGGCAGGCGTGACGCCAGCCTTGCCGGCGATGGCTTCCACAACACCGTCGGGCTTTTCCGCCAGCGCCGCTTCGGCGCGACGGTGCCGCTCACCGGCTTCGTCTGTCACAGGCGCACTCATCATGCTGCGACCGAAAGGGTTTCGCCGTTCTTGTCTTCATGGATGATGACATCGAAACCTTCGAAATGCGGGCCGGAGAGATACTCGACCTTGCCGCGATTGTTGCCGGCATTGGCATGGGCTGCGCGGAACTGCTCGGAGCGTGTCCACGCAGTGAAGTCCTCCTTGGTCGCCCAGACGGTGTGCGAGGCGTAGAGCGTGTGATCTTCAGCGGTCGGGCCTTTCAGCATGTGGAATTCGAGGTAGCCCGGCATTTCGCTCAAGTGGCGTTTGCGCTCGCGCCAGATGGTCTCGAAGGCCTCCTCAAAGCCTGGGACGACGCGGAAGCGGTTCATTGCGATAAACATTTTGGTCTCCATTAAGTGGTGTATAGCAGTCAGGATATTGAGCGCGTTCGGAAATGAAAAGGGCAAAATCTAAAAGATAGGTCAAATACTCAACTTTAGCGGATTGTGTGTATTTTAAAGATGTGTAAATAACTCAACTTATAAGCGGCAGCTCTGCCGCGCCTATCGATCGCAGGGTTATCACATGCCGGTTTTCACGCGTTCCGCTCTTCTTGGTGTTGTTTTGCCAGCGCTTGTGGCGCTCGCGCCGCTGCAGGCTGCCGCTTCGGACAAGGGCAATGCTGAGGCAAAACGGATCGTCGCCGTCGGCGGTACCATCACGGAAATCCTCTATGCATTGGGTGCCGGGAACCGCGTCATTGCGCGCGATTCCACCAGCACCTATCCCGCTGAGGTGACCGCAAAGCCGGATGTCGGCTATATGCGGGCGCTGTTTTCCGAAGGCGTTCTGGCACAGAAGCCCGACTTGATCCTTTCCGAAGACGGTGCCGGGCCACCGGACGTGATCGGCATCCTCAAAGCCAGCGAAGTGCCGATGGTGACGATCGACACGCCGCCGGATGCCGCGGCAATCGCAAAGAAGATCGAGGATGTGGGGGCCGCTGTTGGTCTTGACGATCAGGCCAAGGTGCTGGCGGACAAGGTTGATGCGGATCTGGTCTCCCTTTCCAAGGATGTGTCCGCCGTTGGCGACAAGAAGAAGCGCGTGCTCTTTGTGTTGTCCATGGCGGGCGGCCGCGTCATGGCGGCCGGTAAGGATACCGAAGCGGCAGCGATCATCGAGCTTGCTGGCGGGGTCAATGCAGCGCCTGAGATTACCGGCTACAAGCCGTTGACGGATGAGGCCGTGATTGCCGCAGCGCCCGATGTCATTCTCACCATGCAGCGCGGCAGCCATGCGGCAAAGCCAGAAGACGTCTTTGCGTTGCCCGCCTTTCAGTCTACACCCGCTGCGGCGGCAAAAGCCCTGATCAGCATGGACGGACTTTATCTGATCGGATTTGGACCGCGAACGCCCGCTGCCGGACGCGAGCTTGCATCGAAGCTCTATCCGGAGATCGTCAAGCCGTGAGCGCCGTGGCGATGAATGCGGCAGCGGGACGGATGCCGGGCGATCGATCCCGCAAAGGCGTTATGACGATTGGCGCGCTCTGCCTCGTCCTGTTTCTCGCCTGTCTCGTGTCGTTGGCAAGCGGCCCAACGGGCGTTGGCTTGCATGAACTCTGGCTCTATTTCACCGGCGGTGCTGAGGGTATGGATGCGCGCGACCGCATCATTCTGGAGGCCGTGCGCCTACCGCGTACCGGGCTGGGGCTGATGATCGGTGCTGCCCTTGCCGTCTCGGGTGCGATGATGCAGGGGCTGTTTCGCAATCCGCTGGCCGATCCTGGCCTTGTCGGCGTGACCTCGGGTGCCGCACTGTTTGCCGTTGCGGCACTGGCGCTGGGCGGCGGGCTGCTTGCGCCGCTTTCAATCTTTCTGGGTGCCCACTTCCTCCCGGTCATGGCGTTTGCTGGCGGGCTCATCAACACCTTCCTTCTCTACATCATCGCTACGCGCAATGGCGCGACCTCCACCACTGTCCTGATCCTTGCCGGGATCGCAGTTGCGGCACTCAGTGGTGCTCTGACAGGCCTGATGATCTTCGTGGCAGACGACAGGGCTCTGCGTGACATCACCTTCTGGAGCCTTGGCTCGCTTGGCGGTGCCACCTCCACCAAGGTGCTGGCGACACTGCCCTTTGTGCTGGCGATCCTTGCCAGCATTCCCTTCGTTTCCAAGGGGCTTGATGCACTCATCCTTGGCGATGCGGCCGCTTTTCACATGGGCATTCCGGTGCAGCGGCTGAAGCGCATCGTCATCATCGTCGTGGCCGCCGCTTGCGGTGCGAGTGTGGCAGCCGCAGGCTCCATCGGCTTCGTCGGCATCGTCGTGCCGCATCTGCTGCGGCTCGTCATCGGCTCGTCGCACCGCTTCCTGCTGCCATCCTCGGCGATTGGCGGAGCGGCGCTTCTGCTGTTGGCGGATAGTTTTGCCCGCACCGTCGCCGCTCCCGCCGAATTGCCGATCGGAGTAGTGATGGCGCTGATCGGCGCGCCGGTGTTCCTCTTCCTGCTGCTTGGCAAGAACGGGCTTGGGCTGAGGAGCACGACATGATTTCGGCACGCAATGTCACCGTCACGCGCGGGCAGCGGCATCTCATCGACGACGTCTCGATCAGCCTTACGCCCGGCACCTTAAGCGTCATCATCGGCCCCAATGGTGCCGGCAAATCGACCTTGATGAAGGTGTTGTGCGGCGAGATGAAGCCTGACCGGGGAAATGTGGCATACGGCAACGTCGACCTATCCGTTTTCTCACCGGTTGAGCTTGCCCGGCTTCGCGCCGTCCTGCCGCAGAGTACGGTGCTTGCCTTTCCCTTCACCGCGCTTGAAATCGTGAGGATGGGGGCGGTCGCGCAAGGCGCGCGCGCACCTGATGACCAGGCCCGCCGGGCGCTCGCGAAAGTTGGCTTGAGCGGCTTTGAGAGCCGGGCTTACAATATGTTGTCTGGCGGTGAGCAGCAGCGGGTGCAGTTTGCCCGCGCACTTGCGCAGGTTCCTTATCCGGTTGAGAACGGCGAAAGCCGCGTGCTGCTGCTGGATGAGCCGACCTCCAGTCTCGATCTTGGCCACCAGATTTCCGTTTTGGAAACGGCGAGAGACTTCGTTTCGGCGGGCGGCACGGTGTTGGCCATCCTCCACGATCTCAATCTCGCAGCAGAGTTTGCCGATCAACTTATCGTCATGCACCGAGGGGCTGTCACCGCCTGCGGATCGGCGCTTGAGACCATTAATGACGAGACCATTGCCCGCGTCTATGGCGTAGGTGGTGCGGTGGGGCGTCTGCCTGCCGATCACATCGCCTATGTACTGCCGCAGGCGCGACACCGGTAGCGCTTTCGCGTCAGTCCTTGGGCGGCGAGGGCCGCGTGACGACGAAAGTTCCGGCACCGATCATCACCACAGCGACGATCAGTGCATGAAGCGCTGGCGGAGCCAAGATGATGACGTAAAACAAATAACTCAGTGTCATCAAAGAGACTGCGGCAATCTTGGCGCGCCGCGGAATGGCGCCGTGTTCGCGCCAGTTTCGCAGGGATTTGCCGAAGCGCGGATGGTTCAGCAGCCAGGCTTCCAACCGGGGAGACGATTTGGAGAAGCACCAGAGCGCCACTAGCAGAAACGGTGTCGTCGGCAATACGGGCAGAAACGCACCGACCACGCCGGTGGCGACCATCAGACAGCCGAGACAGAGATAAAAGATGCGCATATCTGCCGGTAACACGCGCGTGCCAGACTGACAAAGGAAAAGCGTGTCGGAGCCGCGTCCCACGCCAAGGGGTTGAAAAATCGGTCTTTCGGCTTTATCTGGCTGCCAAAATGCCGGGGTACAACCGGCACAACAGGAAGAAGGAAAACACCATGGCCAAGTTGATCCACTCGATGGTCCGGGTGCTGGACGAAAAGCGTTCGGTGGATTTTTACAAGCAGGCTTTCGATCTCGACATTGCAGAGCGCTTCGAGTTCGAGACCTTCACGCTGATCTATCTGAGCAACCGCCAGGGCGATTTCGAGCTGGAATTGACGGTCAACAAGGGCCGCGAGGTGCCTTATGCGCTGGGCGACGGTTACGGCCATCTCGCCGTCAGCGTCGATGACGTGGAGGCAGAGCATCAGCGCCTGACCGAACTCGGCTTGTCCGTTGGCAAGATCATCGAGGCGGATTACAAGGGCATGCCGTTTGCCAAGTATTTCTTCATCTGCGATCCGGATGGCTACAAGATCGAAGTGCTGCAGCGGGGCAATCGGTTCAAGTAAGGGTGGCTTACCATGGCAGAAGCTGGCGTCAAACTGGAAGAGAGCTGGAAACAGGCGCTTTCGGGTGAGTTCGACAGCCAGTATATGCACAAGCTGAAAGGCTTTTTGCTGGCTGAAAAGGAAGCCGGCAAGCAGATCTTCCCCAAAGGGCCCGAGTATTTCCGCGCGCTTGATCTGACCCCGCTCGACGAGGTCAAGGTCGTCATCCTGGGGCAGGACCCGTATCATGGTCCGGGTCAGGCGCACGGTCTTTGCTTCTCGGTGCGCCCTGGCGTGCGCATCCCGCCCTCGCTCGTCAATATCTACAAGGAGCTGCAGAGCGATCTCGGCGTCCATCCCGTCAAGCACGGCTTTCTGGAAAGCTGGGCAAAGCAAGGCGTTCTGCTTCTCAACAGCGTGCTGACCGTGGAGCAGGCACGCGCCGCCTCGCATCAGGGCCAGGGCTGGGAGAAGTTCACCGATGCCGTCATCCGCGCGGTGAACGAGCAGTGCGACCATGTGGTCTTCCTGCTCTGGGGCGCTTACGCCCAGAAGAAGGCGTCTTTCGTCGATCAGCGCAAACATCTGGCGCTGAAATCCGCCCACCCATCGCCGCTCTCCGCCCATAACGGCTTTTTCGGCAACAACCATTTCTCCAAGGCCAATGCTTTCCTCGTCTCGCATGGACGAGACCCGATCGACTGGCAGTTGCCGGACGAAGTTTGAGGGCTGTGCTCGTCGGGCTTATGTAAAAACCCGCAGCGCTGAATGAGCGCGTGCGGGTTCCACTATGACTGTCTGAGCGGTCTCAGCCTTTAACGTCAATCACCTGACGACATTCATCTGGGCGGCAGTGTCGAATACCAGACCGTTCTTGTATGAGTTGCGGATCACAACCTTGTCGGTGCCGGTGAACCCCTTTTTCGAGGTGTAGTACGCCGCGGTGCCTTGAACATCTTTTCCGGTGCATTTTGCATAGGTGCCGTGGAATCGTCCATCAACCTTTTCGTGGACGATGTCGATCGTGCCATGTTGAGGGGCCTGAACAACGCGCATTTCCGGAACGACAAGAGCGCTGCAATCTCTCTTCACCGCCGACGCCCAATCCATCTTGGTGCGCTCGCCGCTGATGGCGTTCTTCCTATAGGCGACCTGCTTGATTCCTTCGGCATTTGTCGTGACGCAGCTTGATACTGCAGTGGAAATCAATATTGCGGCAGAAATTTTAAGGAGGATTTTGTGCATGGTGGTTGTCCCAACCGAGGAATTTACACGCGAAATCTAGAATTGTCGGCAGTACAGTCAAATTAAATTTCGGTTAGAATTGCACATGCATTTCAGTGACTTAAGATATACATAGGAACAACTGCCAGCAGGCGCTTGACGTGAGGGGCTAGGGTTGGTGACGATTGTTGGCCAAGCCAGACTGTTCGCAGAAAAAGCACGATCCGTTCTGATTGTTCACTCTATGCGCTGAGACCGATCTGCACCATCTTCAGCCCATCAAACACGGCACCTGCTTCCAGGATGAAGCAACCGCCGAAGCACAAGGGTTTTATCATGTTGAACCAGATCAAGGGCCTGCACCACGTTACCTCCATGGCTGCGAGTGCATCCGGCAACAACCGCTTCTTCACCGATACTTTGGGCCTGCGCCGCGTCAAGCAGACCGTCAACTTCGATGCGCCGGACGTCTATCACCTCTATTACGGTGATGAGGTCGGGTCGCCGGGCTCGGTCATGACCTACTTTCCGTTCCCGCACATCGCCCGTGGGCGTCCGGGCACGGGCGAAGTCGGCACCACGCTGTTTTCGGTTCCGGAAGGGTCGCTCGGCTACTGGCAGGATCGTCTTGTCAAAGCGAATGTCGAGGGGCTGAAGAGCGATGAAGCCTTCGGCAACAAGCGCCTGCATTTTGCTGGCCCCGATGGAGATGGCTTTGCTCTGGTTGAAGTCAGGGACGATGCCCGCGCGCAGTTCACTGGCAATGGCGTCGGTCAGGATCAGGCGATCCATGGTTTCCAGGGGGCGTCGCTGCGCTTGCGCGATGAAGGTGCGACAGCCGAGCTCTTGAAATTCATGGGTTATCAGGAAGTGGATCGTCAGGACGGCGTTGTCCGTCTGGGCATTCCAGGCGGCAATGGCGCTGATGTGATCGATATCGAGACCATGCCGAATATCTCCGGCGCGCGTCTGGGTGCTGGCTCGGTTCATCACATCGCCTTTGCCGTCGAAAACCGTGCGAAGCAACTGGAAGTGCGTAAAGCGCTGATGGACACTGGTTATCAGGTCACCCCGGTCATCGATCGCGATTACTTCTGGGCGATCTATTTCCGCACGCCAGGCGGTGTGCTGTTTGAAATTGCCACCAACGAACCGGGCTTCGATCGCGATGAAGATACCGCGCATCTGGGTGAGACACTGCAACTGCCCGAGCAGCACAAGCATCTGCGACCTTTCCTCGAGCAGCATCTCGAGCCGCTCGATGGTTCGATAAAGGCTTGAAACGGCAGGCAAGTCGGGCTGGCGACAATAAGTGCGCCAGCCTTGCAGATGATTTCAGGAGCATGAGATGAGCACTGACAGTTACATTCACAAGCTACGCGCCGGCGCGCCTGGCCAGCCGGCCTTCTTCGTCTTTCACGGTACCGGCGGCGACGAGAACCAGTTCTTCGATTTCGCCTCTCGGCTCTTGCCGAATGCCACGGTGGTTTCGCCACGCGGCGATGTCTCGGAACACGGTGCGGCGCGCTTCTTCCGCCGCAAGGCCGAAGGCGTCTATGATCTTGACGATCTTGACCGAGGAACACGCCGCATGGCCGAATTCGTTGCGGCACACCGCGAGGGGTATCAGGCAGGCAAGGTCATCGGGCTCGGCTTCTCCAACGGTGCGAATATTCTTGCCAATATCCTGATCGAGTTTCCCGATCTTTTCGACGCAGCAGCGCTGATGCATCCGCTCATTCCCTTCGAGCCGAAGGCAGCTCCTGCGCCGCAAACACGACGAGTTCTGATCACGGCCGGAGAGCGAGATCCGATTTGCCCGGTGCCTATGACCAAGGCTTTTGCCGCGTATCTGAAGGGTCAAGGCGGAGAGGTTACGGAAGAGTGGCATCCAGGCGGGCATGAGATCCGCTCGAATGAGATCGAAGCCGTGCGGACGTTTTTAACGCCGTACATGTGAAGGACGGAGGACGCGGCTCCCGGCTCAGCCGCGACTTCTTCTCAGTATCCACACTGGCGAAGCTGCGCCTCGTAGCGGATCGCCATATTGGCAGAACGGCGCGCCGCCTTCTGGATGGCCGTGTTATTGCGCCAAACGCCGTTGGCGTAGCCGCCATGGCCGGAATAATAGGCAAGGTAAAGATTATAAGGATCGTTCAGCGCGATGCCGTTCTGACGGTTGCTGGTGGAGTGATACCAGCCGACGAAATGGATGGCGTCGGTAAAGTCGGTGCGGCTGGCGCTCCAGCGGCCGGTCTCGCGGCGATAGCGGTCCCATGTCCCATCCAGCGCCTGGGCATAGCCATAGGCGGTGGATTGGCGCTTCCACGGAATGAAGCCGAGAAGCTTGGTGCGTGGCGGGCGGGCGTAAGGCTGAAAGCTCGATTCCGTATAGATCGTCGCCATCATCACCGGCACGGGCACGCCGAACTCGCGCTGCGCGGCTTCGGCATCCTTGCGCCAGTTGTTGAACATGCCGTTGCGCTGTTCAAAAATGGCACAGGCATTGGTGATCTGCGACGGGGCGGTCGCACAGCCAGCCAGAACGATCATAAGAAAAAGGGCGACAAAAACGCTACGCATCGCGAAAACCTTTCGTTCCGCGCATTAGTAAATCGTAAATATTAATGCTGGGTTTTGAGACACGGTTAACGCGGAGGCGATCTGTTAAGGATCGATTAACCGGTCAGATCCGCCCCAGGGCCGAGGCCATCTGGTAGAGCGCTAGACCTGATGCCGTACCGGCATTGAGGCTATCGAGTTGCGGTGACTGAGCGATGCGCGCCGAATGGAAGCGCGACAGAAGCTGGGGCGGCAGGCCATCGCCTTCCGTGCCGATGACGAGCGCCATGCGCGGGGAGGGCGGGATTTGCCGGATTTCTGTTTCGCCCGCTGGCGACAGACTCCAGATCTCGAAACCCTCGCTTGCCAGCGCCTCCAGCATAGACAGCGCTTCACCGCCGCGATGATAGGGCACGGACAGGACCGAGCCGACGGAGACGCGCAGCGCCTTGCGGTACAGCGGGTCGCAGGAGGTGGAGTCCAGAAAGACCGCATCGGCCATGAAGGCGGCAGCATTACGAAACATCGCGCCCATATTGTCGTGATTGGAAAGGCCGCAGCCTGCAACGACCAGAGATTTTTCCGGCAGACTAGAAATCGTCTGCGCGATGTCGCGGTTTCCTACCCGCACGCCCAAAGCCAATATGCCCCGGTGCAGGTGAAAGCCGACGATCGTGTCGAGTACTTCGGCCTCTGCGACATAGACCGGCACGTCTGCCGGAAAGTCGGCCAGTATATCCAGCACACCGGCGAGGCGGTTTTTCAGGATTAGGATGCATTCGGCGCGGAAATCGTCGCCCGTCTTGTGGGCTGCCGCCAGCATGCGCAGCACCACCGTGCCTTCGACGATGAACTTGCCGTGCCTGCCGGTCAGGTCGCGTTCCTTGATATCGCGAAAGGCAGCGATCCGAGGATCGTCGGCCTGCTCTATCGCAATCGGGGCCGCGCCATTCGGAAGGGCAGGCAGATCATTGCGCATCGATGGTGATGTCCGCGACGAAGCGGCGCGTCTGGACATTGAAGACCAGCGCCTTGCGCGTGCCATTGGCTAGGCGGCCGTAGAACAGCATGTCGCCATTGGCAAACGAGACGTTGTCGATGGTGAAGCCCTGCGGCAGGCTAGCGGTTGCTGCAATCGGCTGATCGGACGGCACCTGCATGGACTGGCTCGCCGTCGCAGTGGCGGTTTTCGATGGTCCCATCGCCTTGTAGACAACCGCACCGAAGACGGCCATAAGGCTGATAAACATCACCAAGCCCGACACGATCTGCAAACGGATCATCTTGCGGCGAACTTTTTCCATGGCCGGGTCTAGCGGCTTGTCGTCCTGTTCGTCTTGCTCGATCTGCGTCATCGGGGTCCTTGGAAGTCTCGGATTGATCGGAAAAATAAGAATGAACGACCCCTTTAAACAAGGCGAAGACGCAAGGAAAGTCCTGATTGCTGGCGAGGATGCTGAAGGGCGTCTCGATTCTTGGCTTGCAGCCGAAGTCGGCGGCGATCTTTCCCGTAGCCGTCTCAAGGCGCTGATCGAGCAGGGCGCCGTTTTCGTCAACGGTTCCGCCGTCACCGAGCCGAAGAAGAAGATCCGCGTCGGCGACCGCATCGAGATCACCATGCCGGAACCGGAAGACCCCGAGCCCAAGGGTGAGGATATTCCGCTCGAGGTGGAATATGAGGATGATGACCTGATCGTGCTGATCAAGCCAGCAGGTCTCGTGGTGCATCCGGGTGCGGGCAACTGGACGGGGACGCTGGTCAATGCTCTGATCCACCATTGCGGCGATAGTCTCTCCGGCATTGGTGGCGTCAAGCGTCCGGGCATCGTTCACCGGCTGGACAAGGAAACCAGCGGCGTCATGGTGGTTGCCAAGAACGACAACGCTCATCGGCATCTGGCCGCACAATTTGCCGACCATGGCCGCACCGGTCCCTTGGAACGCGCCTATAAGGCGATCGTCTGGGGCCGCCCGAAGAGCTTGCGCGGTACGATCGAGGCGGCTTTGGGACGCAGCACCGACCGCACGAAGCGCGCCGTCAAGCGAGAGGATGCCGACGATGCCCGCGAAGCCATTACCCATTATGAGGTGGTGGAGCGCTATCACGAAAAGCCGGATGCAACCTCGCTTGCCTCCATGGTGGAATGCCAGCTGGAGACCGGGCGCACGCACCAGATCCGCGTTCACATGGCTCATATCGGCCATCCGCTGATTGGCGATCCTGAATACGGCGCCGCCTTCCGCACCAAGGCGAACCTTCTGCCGGAACCGGCAAAGACGGTGGTCAATCGCTTCTCGCGCCAGGCACTGCATGCCTATCTGCTGGTCTTCGAACATCCCCGCACCGGCGAGGTGATGGAGTTCGAGACGGACATGCCAGACGATATGGCCGAGCTGGCGAATGCGCTGCGGGCCTGAGGCCGCAAGCGCCTGCGACAATTTCGCGCCTGAGCGATACGATTTTTTCGGAACGATTTCAGCAGAGAGCGGTTTTTCCGATGTCCCGTGATGAGGTAAATATTGGTTGGTATGAGCGTGGCGCGTTTCCTTGAAACGTGACTTGCGCATACATATTTATGACATGGCTTGAAGCGGGGTCGGAATTGAACCGCGAAAAGGTTCGCCTGACATTTGGGAACCGTGCCTACAAAATATAAAGGGGGTGCTCTATGGCCCGCAACAGTTTGCCATCGATTACGGCTGGTGAAGCCGGTCTAAACCGATATCTCGATGAAATTCGCAAGTTCCCGATGCTGGAGCCGCAAGAAGAATACATGCTCGGCAAGCGTTATGCCGAGCACGGCGACAGAGATGCCGCCCACAAGCTCGTAACCAGCCACCTTCGCCTCGTTGCCAAGATCGCCATGGGTTACCGTGGTTACGGTCTGCCGATCGGCGAAGTCGTGTCGGAGGGCAATGTCGGCCTGATGCAGGCGGTGAAGAAGTTCGATCCTGATCGCGGCTTCCGTCTGGCGACCTATGCCATGTGGTGGATCAAGGCGTCGATCCAGGAATATATCCTGCGCTCGTGGTCTCTGGTGAAGATGGGAACGACGGCCAACCAGAAGCGGCTGTTCTTCAACCTGCGCCGTCTGAAGGGACGCCTGCAGGCCATCGACGACGGCGATCTGAGGCCGGAGCACGTCAAGGAAATCGCGACGAAGCTGCAGGTGTCGGAGGAAGAGGTCATCTCGATGAACCGCCGCCTCTCCGGCGACGCGTCGCTGAATGCGCCGATTAAGGCGTCCGAGGGCGAATCCGGCCAGTGGCAGGATTGGCTGGTGGACGACCAGGAGAGCCAGGAAGCGGTGCTGATCGAGCAGGACGAGCTGGAAACCCGCCGCCGCATGCTTTCCAAGGCGCTTGGCGTGCTGAACGACCGCGAACGTCGCATCTTCGAAGCGCGCCGTCTGGCGGAAGATCCGGTGACGCTGGAAGAGCTGTCCACCGAGTTCGACATCAGCCGCGAGCGTGTTCGCCAGATCGAGGTCCGCGCTTTTGAAAAGGTGCAGGATGCCGTGCAGAAGGAAGCCGAAGAGGCTGCCAAGGCGCTACGCGTCGTCGACGCCTGATCGGCTTACCGCGTCATACTCAATCTCCCAAGCAAAAGCCCCGGTGAACATCTTCACCGGGGCTTTTTATGTTGGTCGATTTGGCGAACCGCTTACTGGCCCGTGGTTGGTGATGCCGCCATCCATTCGCGCAGCGCCGTCTCGAAGGCAGCCTTGCCATCTGTACCCTTCTGAAGGGTTAGCAGTGCGCGGCGACCGTTGCGGTAGGAGACGGGGATGTCGATCCAGTCGCGGGTCCGCAAGAGTTCGAGATTGGTCTTGCGTGCGTCCGGGAAGTCGTTCAGCGCGATCATGTGGAAATCGTCGGTGATCTTGGCTGGGACGGCAATCAGAGCGTTGCCACGGTCCTGTTCGGTGGATTTCATGGCAATGCGCTGGACGCTATCGATCGCGCCACCTTCGAAACCGGGCGAGACCGAGAAGACGATCTCGACCAGATGGCTCGCGGGAAGCGACGGGTCGGTATTGCGCTTGAAGGTGATCAACGCGCTCAAGCCACGACCAGGAATGGTGATCTGGCCCTGAACCTCAGGCGAGGGCTTTCCAGCCTCGTCCTTTTCGTTCTGCAACGACCAGGAGACCGTGCCCTCGATGGCCGTCGGAACCGTTTGGCCGAGCACTTCCTCGTAGAGGAACATGCGGTCGCCAGTTGCTGCGGCAGCCGGCGTCGCTGCCTGCTGTGCGGCGGGCTGGCTGCCAGATGCTGCCGGTGCCGCGGCAGCGGTGTTCTGCGCGGAAGGTGCCTCGTTCTGTTGATAGACCGACTGGCCTTCTGCCGTCACAGGCTGGCCGTTGGCGCCAGGACCTGGGCCTTCGTCCTTCTCCGTGCCATCGGCGAGAAGCCGCTGGGTGAACTTCGTGCCGGTGACAGAACCGTCATCGGCAGGACGGGTCGCCGCCGGCGTCCCGGTCGATGCCTGACCCTGGGTCGGGGTCTGGCCGTTGGCAACTGGCTGTGTGGTCGCAGGCGTGGTCCCGCCATTAGCGGGTGCAGATGCCGTCTGCGACGTTTCGCCAGCAGGCGTCTCAGTCGAGGTGCCGGTCTTGGCCGAGTTGACCAAGCCGCCCACCATGTCGTTCAGGGCGTCGCGGTTAGTCCACGCGGCGTAGCCACCGCCTGCAAGCAGCACCAGAATGCCAAGCCCGAGAACCATACCCGCGTAATTGCGCTTGGGCTTTTTCTTCGTCGCATAGGCTGCGGCTGGAATGCCGGCGCCGGTAAAACCGCTGTCGAAATTGTTGCCAGTCGTCTTGTCGGAGCGATCGTTCGCGCCGCCATCATAGCCGATCAGCTCTTCGAGATCGTCCCAAGGAGTACGTTCCTTGTCGTCCTTTTTCGTATTGGCTGCGAACGGATCCTCATCTGCACGGGGCAGGGACGGCGAAGACTTTGGCGGCAGATCGAGGGCGGTGTCCTGGAAATAGGAAGAGAAATCGTCCACCGGAGCGGCGGCTTTGCCAGCGGCGGCCGTTTGCGTCGTTTCCGGCTGGGCGCGATGGGCGTCATGCTCGTCAAAGGCGGCGTACTGCGTCTCATCGGCGGCAGGGTGGTGTTCCGGCTCTACGTTGACGTTGCCGTAGTAATTGGACTGTCCGTCGAAACCCGCCGTGTAAGGGAGCGGCGCATTCTCATGCAGCACGGTTTCGGTGCTGAAGGGTTCATGCTCACGCGGCTCTTCGTGCGCGTATTCCTCCTGATGGGTGTGCTCTTGACGGTAATCGTCGTGGGCAACCTCCTCATGGCGATAGGCGGCGTGAAGCTGATCGTCGGGCGACTGCTCTTCGACGCTCGCTTCTTCGCGCTCCCACGGAGCTGGCTCGACATGGCTGTCCTGGCCGACCCAGTTACGATGGGCGTGATCTTCCTCGGCGACCGGTTCCTGACGAGGCTCGACAGCGTGCTGCTCGTCTTCCTGCTCGTAGACGGAGGCGGGAGCCTCATACTGATACGTTTCCGGCTCCGAATGGGTCTCGGTCGTTTCGTAGGACGAGTGGCGCTCGTGAAGCTCGGCTTCTTCCGCTGGCTCCTCGGCGTGGTAGCGAGGCTCTTCAGCATGCTCGGCGTGGTAGGCCGGCTCTTCGGCAGGCTCAGCCTGATAGGCGGGCTCGCGCTCTTCGTGCCGATCCACATCTTGGTGGGCGGCATAGGTATCGTGCTGCTCAGGCTCGTCCTGATGATCAGGATGGGCGGGCTCCGCCTCATCCCGATGGTCATCCGCATAGCGCTGCTGCTGCGCAACGCTCTCTTCATAATAGGGTGACGACACGTCTTCCGGCACGGGTGCCGCATAGGCGGCGCCCACACCTTCGTCTTCGTCGTCCAGTGCGGGGAGTGCTTCGGAATACTCACCCTCGACCTCTGCAATGGCGGTGTCGAGCTTCATGATCTGCCGCTGGAGCATTTCTTCCGGCGGACGCGGCTTCATGTTCTCAAGCTGGCGCACGACAGCGCTGCGTGCCTTGTCGTACACCTTGGCCCGGTTTTCGGGAGTATTGTTCGCCAAGCCATCCACGGCCTTGCGAATGACTGCTACAAAATCCGCCATAAGCACTTTCTCGTCGGAACCGGTAAAATGCCGGCCCGATATGGGTTATGAAGACTGATTGCCGAGGACATTAGTCCTCAAATGGGTCAGTCACAAGTATGGTGTCGTCACGCTCCGGGCTGGTGGACAGCAGGGCCACGGGCGCGCCGATCAGTTCTTCGACCTGACGCACATATTTGATCGCCTGGGCCGGCAGGTCCGCCCACTTGCGGGCACCGACGGTCGATTCCTTCCATCCCTCAAGGGTGATGTAGATCGGCTCGACGCGGGCCTGTGCGCCCTGGCTTGCCGGAAGGTGATCGATCTCCTGACCATCGAGCTTGTAGCCGACGCAGATCTTTAGTTCGTCCAGGCCGTCCAGAACGTCGAGCTTGGTGAGCGCAATGCCGGTAATGCCGTTGGTGGCGACCGACTGGCGCACCAGCGCCGCATCGAACCAGCCGCAGCGGCGCTTACGACCGGTAACGGTGCCGAATTCATGGCCCTTTTCGCCAAGGAACTGGCCAATTTCATCGTGCAGTTCGGTCGGGAAGGGGCCTTCGCCGACGCGCGTCGTATAGGCCTTGGTGATGCCGAGGATGTAACCTAGCGAGCCCGGGCCCATGCCGGAACCGGCAGCAGCCTGGCCAGCCACGGTGTTGGACGAGGTCACATAGGGATAAGTGCCGTGGTCGATATCGAGAAGCGACCCTTGAGCGCCTTCGAACAGGATGCGCGCGCCAGCGCGGCGCTTCTTGTCGAGCAGCAGCCAGACGGTTTCGCTAAACGGCAGAATGCGATCGGCGATCGAGGTCAGCTCTTCCATGATGGTTTCATGCGCCACTTCGGCAGCACCAAAGCCGCGACGAAGCGCATTGTGGTGGGTCAGAATGCGATCGACCTTGGCGGAAAGCGCCTCGCGGTCTTCCAGATCCATGACGCGGATGGCGCGACGGCCAACCTTGTCTTCGTAAGCCGGCCCGATGCCGCGGCGGGTCGTGCCGATCTTGGTGCCGCTGTTGGAAGCAGCATCTTCGCGCATGCCGTCCAGTTCGCGGTGCAAGGAGAGGATAAGCGTGGCGTTGTCGGCGATGCGCAGGTTCTCGGCCGTGACCTTGACGCCCTGAGCTTCCAGACGGCCCATTTCCGCAATCAGCGCGTGAGGATCAACCACCACGCCATTGCCGATGACAGCAAGCTTGCCGGGACGAACGACGCCGGAAGGGAGCAGGGACAGCTTGTAGCTGACGCCATCAATGACAAGCGTATGACCGGCATTGTGCCCACCCTGATAGCGCACGACCACGTCGGCGCGCTCGGAGAGCCAGTCAACAATCTTACCCTTGCCTTCGTCGCCCCACTGCGAGCCGACCACGACTACATTCGTCATTTCTTGCTTTCCTGCTCATGGCGCCAAGGAGCGCCCCTAACTCAAACCCGCAAATCTATACTGCGTTGTTTTGCGGAAAGCGACCCTGTTTATGCAGCGGAATTTTGCTTTTGTAGGATAATTGTGCCCATCCTATGGCTGAAAAGCGTGCAACCGCTCTTGCGAAGCGGGTGGGCCGAGTGCAGAAATCGGGCACGTATTCGAATGAAAGTTCTGTGCCCGTGCCCTCCAGAGCCTATCTCGTCCTCACCATTGCCGCATTGTGCTGGGGTGGAAATGCCGTCGCGGGCAAGCTTGCCGTCGGCCATATCAGCCCGATGGTGCTGACCTTTCTGCGTTGGGTGGTGGCCGTCGTCATCATCGTGGCGATCTCCTTGCCGCAACTGAAACGCGACTGGCCGGTCGTCAAAACGCGGCTGCCCTATTTCTTCATCCTCGGCACGGTCGGTTACACCTGTTTCAACGCAGCGCTTTATTCCGCGCTGAA
This sequence comes from Agrobacterium larrymoorei, assembly GCF_037722385.1. Classification (GTDB taxonomy): domain Bacteria; phylum Pseudomonadota; class Alphaproteobacteria; order Rhizobiales; family Rhizobiaceae; genus Agrobacterium; species Agrobacterium larrymoorei_C. The sequence continues at coordinate 159,587 of NZ_JBBKAQ010000004.1, read as the reverse complement.
ATACACAACCGCCATCAATGCTGCGGTCATCCAGGCCGTCATTCCAGCGGTCATCTTCGTCTTCAACTTTGCCCTGTTCCGCACAAAGGTGCTGGCAGTGCAGATCATCGGCTTCATCCTGACCATCTTCGGTGTTGCGCTTCTGGCATCACGCGGCGATCTGATGTCGCTCATCCGGCTGGAGTTCAATCCGGGCGATGCGATCATGCTGCTCGCGGTGCTGGCCTATGCGATCTACACCGTCATCCTGCGCTGGAAACCGGCCGTGGATTGGCGGACGTTGATGGCCATTCCGGCAACGGCCGCTCTTCTCACCTCCATCCCGCTGATGGGGTGGGAAGTCTTGAGCGATCAGGCTATCTGGCCCGAAGCGAAGGGGTGGGCGATTGTTCTTTACACCGCGCTCTTCCCGTCACTTGTGGCGCAGATCTTCTTCATCAAGGGCGTGGAGGAGATCGGACCGAACCGCGCCGGGCTCTTCATCAACCTCATTCCCGTATTCGGCACGTTCTTATCGGTGATGATCATCGGCGAGACACTACACCTCTATCAGATCATCGCGCTGCTGCTTGCACTTGGCGGCATTGCAGTCGCCGAACGAAAAAAGCCGCCTGTCGGTTAAGCCTTGGATGCCAGACGACGGGCGGCAGTCGGTCATGAATATTTTGAAAGCAGTTCAGCGCAGCTTTTCGAACTGGTCGAAGCGCTGGAAGTAGAAGTCGAGCGAAGCGATCGCGGCCTTGCGCTCAATGTCGACTTGCTCGCCCTGTCTGATCGATGGGGCCGATGCAATGAGGTTGCGCTCGATGGTGGCAAAGCTTCGGGCGAGGCCGCCGGGACCTGCCGCGTCAGCATGGCTTGCGATGGATGCGATAACGATGCCGCACAGCGCGGCTGCGAAAAGCTTCTTCAACATGTCTTACCCCGTTTCGTGGCCGGCTTGCCCGCCGGTTTCTTTTGCGCTTCGGTTACCGGGCCGGTTTTTTCTTTTGTTGTCCGGCCTCTGTTGAAGACGACACTACGGGGCAAAATTTTCGGGGCGTTTAAATCGATCGGTACAATTTTATCGGTCTTTATTTTTAATGCGGCTCATCGCATTTTTTTTTGGCGATGTCGGCCGAGAACAGCACGATTAGACGTATTCATGCTTGGTTTTACGCGTTCTTCTGGCGTGCCAAGAGTTCGCTGGCACGGTTTGCCAGGCTTTGGCGGCCTGCGGCGCTCTCGGCATTTGCGATGAGGGCGGGGATGGGAGAGCTGTCGCCTTCCTGGGCGGCCGTCAGCGCGATCATGCGTGCGGCGATCTGGCCGATTTCCTTGCGGATCGCCTCGTCGTTGGTATCGCCCTTGACGTTCAACAGGCGCTCGGTCAGCGCCGTGCCCTGATTGCGGATATCGTCTATCTCGCGCGAGAGCCGTTCCGGATTCTCATCAGCGGTTTCAGACGATGCAAGCGCAACGGGAGTAACATCCGGTTCATCCTTGATGCCGTTGGTGCCAGCCATGCGCTCCTTCAGACGGGCGATTTCCTGAGCGCGGCGTTCCAGCAGCATTTCACTGTCGGCATTGCGCGCCATTTCCTTGGCCAGCTGATCTTCAAGCCGCGCGATCTTGCGGCTTTCGCGGTTCATATGCTGGGCGGTCTCGCGCGCCTTGGCTGCCGCTTCGTCCAACTGGCGCGTGATGTCTTCCCGCTCCTTGCGCCAGGAGGTCGACTTGGTCTTTGCCTGCTCCACTTCCAGATCGCGGGCCGACAGTGCGATCTTGAGATCGTCCAGCTCGCGCGAAATTGCACCAACGCGCTTGGTGAGATTGGAGATTTCCTGGGTGCGGACAATCGCCGTTTCTTCGGCGTCGTTCAGCTTGGTCGTCAGCCGTGCGACGGCATCCTCGTGACGGCGGGCCTTGGCGCGCAGATCGCCGGCCTCTAGCGTCATCTGCTCCAGTTGCAGCTTCAACTCGCGGGTTTCAGCGAGAAGCCGTCCGGCATCGCCTTGTGCCGCTTCGTTCTTGAACTTCAGCGACAAAGCCTTTTCCCGCTCGGAATCCAGTTCCTGACGGGTACGGGCATTCTCAGCCGCATACAAAGCACGCGCCATATCTTTTTGCGCGCGCACCTCCTGCGGGCTCATCGGCATCGTCGCACGCAGTCTCTTCTCGGTGTAGGAGACGATACGCCGGTGGATCGCGGGCGAGATCAACGAGACCAGCAAAATTGCGCAGAGGAAACCAAGGCCGAAAATAAGGGCGTACTCAATCACGCGTGGTCGTCTCCACAGGAAGCGCCACGGGTCGATCACCCAGAATGGCAGCTCATTTCATCGTCGCGGCGCAGACTGTCATTGCAATCTTGCGCCAGGCGGTCATCGCCTTACACGCTCATCGCGTCAGAGGAGCTTAATACAAAAGGAAGCGGCTGACGAATCAGAAAGGATTCCAGGTGGGCTGCGGGGTGAGCTTGAGATAGCCCACATTGATGCCGAGGCGCGCGCCGATGCCGGTGCGGATCGGGGCGATGGTCACGTCACTGTTTTTCAGAACCGTCATGCCAACGCCGGCAACGATGAAGGCCGAGCCGCTGACGCCGCCATAACGACGATAAAGCGCATTGACGGAGGGGAGGTTGTAGACCAGCATCATGGCACGTGTGCCCTGGCCGCCGTAATCGAGACCGAGCGATGGGCCCTGCCAGAACACCGGGTGCTGACCGGCATTCTTCGTATATAGCGTGCCTTCGCCATAGGTAAGGCCCGCGACGAAAGCACCGGATCCTTCCTGGCCAAGGATGTAACCGTTCGGCAGACCATATTGCTGGAACGCACGCTCCACAACCTTCGCAAGTCCGCCCGTCGTCTCGCCGAAGAAGCCGTGACCGGCATCGACAATTTCCTGGATGGTGTATTGATCGCTGCTTTGTGCCGATGCCTGCGCAGCCGACAAAGACAGGCTCGCAAGGATCACGAAAATCTTTACCAGTCCGAGGCGTGCGATGGTGCGGAGTTCGTTAAGTCGCATCGTCAGTTCCGTCCGTCTGTTTGTTACCATTGCCGTGTTAAGACATTTGGCATTTTGAGACCATGATATTAACAATCGGTTTACCAAATATGGTGTCATTATGGCTTAGAGCGTTTCCTTGCTAAATGGAATCGGTCCGACGAAGCACGTTTTCGACAGGACGTATTTATTTAACAAGGAAAAGCTCATAGAGCGCCGGGCGTTCCTTTTTGGAATACTCAGGACGCTCTACTGCTTCTTGAGTCTACGCATCGGGCTTTCTGAACATGGATTTTGTTTTGGGCCGATGCTTTAGCAATTTTGACAGGGTCCGCGCTCTATCCGCGCAGGAGAAAAATTTATGACGGCAAAATTCAAAATCTCGCTCTCCGGCCCGGATCTGGCGGCACTTTTGTGCAGCCGGGTGTGCCACGACGTCATTTCGCCAGTCGGCGCCATTAATAATGGTCTGGAACTCCTCGACGAAGGCGGCACCGATGCCGATGCACTGGATCTTATCCGCACCTCGGCGCTGAATGCTTCGGTCCGCCTCAAGTTCGCCCGCCTTGCCTTCGGTGCATCCGGCTCTGCCGGCGCGTCGATCGACACGGGCGAGGCCGAAAAGGCTGCCAAGGATTTTGCCGCTGCCGAAAAGAAGGTGGAAGTGACCTGGTCCGGTCCGCGCGCCATCGTCGCCAAGAACCGCGTGAAGCTGCTGTTGAACCTCTTTCTCGTGGCCTACGGCGCGATCCCGCGCGGTGGCAACGCAGATATCGTCCTTGAAAACCCGGAAGGCGATGCCCGCTTCGAGATTACCGTGAAGGGCCGCATGATGCGCGTGCCTGCCAAGTTCGCAGCGCTCGCCGAGGGCACGGAAGAAGAGGCGATCGACGCCCATTCCGTTCAGCCTTACTACACGCTGCTTCTGGCCGAAGAAGCGGGCATGAAGATCGAATACAAGGTGCACGAAGACCGCGTGGTCTTTACGGCCTCCATGGCTGAGGCTGCTGAAGCGGCCTGATTGGAGTGATGCGTGGGCTGCTGTGGAGGTGGCCCATTTCTCATGAGGGTAGAAACGTGAGTGGCTTCAAGGCTGTTGCCCCGTTACCGACATTGCGACGCGCTTCTTCGGCTCGTCAGAACCGCTTCACCATCACCTCGTTGGCATAGGACTGGTCGCCGATCCGGAACGCGGTCTGACCATCCTGCGTGAATCCAAGACGATGGTAGAAGACGATGGCGTCTCTATTCTCGCTATTCACGGCGAGCCACACGCCTTTGTATCCTTTTTCACTGCAGAGCCTAAAGGCCTCGACAAGAAGTCGTTTGCCGATGCCTTTTCCCCTGTGCTGCGGCTGAACATAAAGGGTTGCGACTTCTGTCTCAGGGCCGTTTTCGATAGGGGCGGGGCTCTTGACCGTGACGCGCACGAAGCCGTCGATGCCGTCTCTATTGTCGGAAACCAGGATGATTTCATTCTCATCCTCGATGAGCGTCTCGAATTTACCCACAGTGAAGGCTGAGAGTGCGTAATCGGCGAAGAATTTCGACACGCCGTTTCTCAGATAAGTGCCGATCCAGACTTCGATGGAGAGTGCGGCAAGGCTTGAGGCGTCGTCTTTAGAGGCTTTGCGAATCGCCATGGCTTTGTCTTTTCCCGTGCTCTCGCGGTGTCGCAAAAAACAAAACCCGCCGTTTGCGCGGCGGGCTTGTCATGACAATCATGCTTGGGAGGCATGTCGAGGAGATAATCAGGCAGTCTCGAGATATTCGGTGTTGCCATCCGGCTCGCGAAGCACGTAGCCGCGGCCCCAGACAGTTTCGATGTAGTTTGCGCCGCCTGCTGCATTTGCAAGCTTCTTGCGCAGCTTGCAGATGAATACGTCGATAATCTTCAGTTCGGGCTCGTCCATGCCGCCATAGAGGTGGTTGAGGAACATTTCCTTGGTGAGCGTGGTGCCCTTGCGGAGCGACAGCAGCTCCAGCATCTGGTATTCCTTGCCCGTCAGGTGAACGCGCTGGCCGCCGACTTCAACAGTCTTGGCATCCAGGTTGACGATCAGCTCGCCGGTGGCGATGACCGACTGGGCGTGACCTTTGGAACGGCGAACGATGGCGTGGATGCGGGCAACCAGCTCATCCTTGTGGAACGGCTTGGTCATGTAATCGTCGGCGCCGAAGCCGAGACCGCGTACCTTGTCTTCGATGCCAGCCATGCCCGACAGGATGAGGATCGGTGTCTTGACCTTCGAGAGACGCAGCGTTCTCAAGACCTCGTAACCGGACATATCCGGCAGGTTGAGATCGAGAAGGATAATATCGTAATCGTAGAGCTTTCCAAGGTCCACGCCTTCCTCACCGAGGTCGGTCGTGTAAACGTTGAAACTTTCCGACTTCAACATCAGCTCAATGCTCTGAGCCGTTGCGCTGTCGTCTTCAATAAGTAGAACCCGCATAATTATCCCCTTTGCCGCCCGCGGTTGGTAAATGAATGCCTTTGCGCGATGCGGATCCAGTCGTTGCCTGATTTGCAGGCTGCCACCAAATGGTTAACAAATTCTTCTCTCCTTTGGCAAGGTATGCAGAACTTATTAAATAATTCGGGCACTCTGCTGTTTTTGAACGTGAATCCTTCATCGCCAAACATGAACCAACAAATGAGGAAAACCCCCTAAGTGATTCAATCGACTCTTGCATTGTCGTGCCCAGTGGTTTTTTGGGCTTGGCATTTACCGACCCTTAAATGATCTCCCTTATCATTAACGATGCCCGTAAATGAAAAGTTAACAGCGCAGTTTTTTTATTAATGGCGGGTAACTTTTAAGAATCATTCCGGCACAGCCGGAATGGCGGGTTGGTTCCTGTTTGAACCGGGGTCTCGCTATCCATGGAGTATTGAGTATGAAGTCGCGTGACAGCCTAGTTCGCCTGAAGGAATTTCAGGTCAACGAAAAACGTCGTCAGTTGCAGCAGTTGCAGTCGATGATGTCCGAATTCGAACGGATGGCCAAGGAATTGGTCCATCAGATCTCCCTTGAAGAAAGCAAGTCCGGCATTACCGATCCCAGCCACTTCGCCTATCCAACCTTCGCCAAGGCCGCGCGACAGCGCGCCGACAATTTGCAGGTTTCGATCCGCGAGTTGAAGATGCAGCAGGAAGCTGCCGAAGCTTCTCTGGAAGAAGTGCAGGCTGAATACGATAAGGCCGCAGCCCTGGAAAACCGCGATACCGCGGTCCGTGCCCGCGCCTGACGCCTACGCGTTAACAAAGGCGCTTTGATTTGACGTCATTGACGGCGGCCAGCTGATCAGGAGGCTGCTTTCAATGACGCTGTGCTTTGACCTGAAAAATGACAATCCGCTTGGCTGATGCCAGGCGGATTTTTTTGCACCCTAATCTTTGTGGTGATTGATCGAGTGCACGCACAGCGGGCAGCGACGAGATTGTCGGTCGCGAAAGGGGAGGGCCTAAGCCTAAAATAAGAAAAGCGCCACGCCGTCCCGCATGAGCGAGATGGAGTGACGCCGAACTCTGTGGCATATCGGGCGCTCGATGGAGCGCCTCTTCTGCCTGCCTTAGTGGCGATACTGCTGAATGCGCGTGGTGCGCAGACCGGCAAGACCATGATCTGCAATCGATGCCTGCCAGGACAGGAACTCTTCTACCGTCAGCGTATAGCGCTCACAGGCTTCTTCCAGGCTCAGAAGACCCCCGCGCACGGCGGCGACGACTTCAGCCTTGCGGCGGATGACCCAGCGACGGGTGTCGGCTGGTGGCAGATCGGCAATCGTCAGAGGGCTGCCATCGGGACCGATGACATATTTAACTCGTGGGCGTATCATTTCGGTCATTGGACACTCTACACAAACTCAAGACCATATGCTGGGCACTTTAGGGGCGTACCTTTAAAAAATACCTAAGCGTGCAGAGATAATTTATTAATAATTTGAATGATTTCGCTGGGTTTGTTCGTGCTTTGCGGGACATCAGCCCCAAATTGGGTGCTTTGGCGCTCACTGAATTGCCAAAAAAATTTTGTCGCAAAGGCTTTGAGATGGGCCCGCTGGCCGGGGCGGCAGCCCGCGCTGTTGAAACTTGGTCTTTGCCACTCTGTTGAGTGCGCGATCGCCATGACGGCGGACTGCTGACTCGCGACGTCGCAAGGAAGATCAATGGGTTCGCTCAAGTGGCGGTAGGCCGGGCGGGCGGTTATCGCGGGGGCGCGCCCCAGGCGATGAAATCGGGGTTTGCCAGCATGTCGTCATTGCTGCGGTCGATTTCGTAGCGCAGCGGAAGACCGGCCATGTCGAGCGTGATACCGCCTGCGGCCCGCAGGACCGCATCGCCTGCTGCCGTATCCCACATCATGGTGCGGCTGAAGCGTGGGTAGACGTCGGCGGCCCCTTCCGCCAGCATGCAAAATTTCAGCGAAGAACCGATTGAGATGCTGTCGATCAGGCCGTTTTCCGCAACGAAGGCTTCGGTTTTTGGTGTGCAGTGGGAGCGACTGATGACGGCAACCGGCATGGGCGGTTTGGCGCGGCAGCGAATGGGGTGGTTCGATACACGCTCGAATTCACCGGAAATGAAGAGCTTGCGCGCTGCCTCTTTTTCGCCCGTCCACGCCACACCAAGCGCCGGCGCATAGACAACGCCGAGCACCGGCGCGCCATTTCTGATAAGGGCGATGTTGACAGTAAAATCCTGCTTGTCCGAAATGAATTCCTTGGTGCCGTCCAGCGGATCGACGAGGAAGAAATCGCCGTCGATGTCGGGCACATGGCCCGTTGTGGCTGACTCTTCGGCAACCACAGGAATGTCAGGGAAGTCACGCGAGAGGGCTGAAAGAATGACCTCCTCGGCGCGTTCATCGGCTTCGGTGACGGGAGAGCAGTCGTTCTTATAGGTAACGTGCGGGCCGGCGGCGTGAACCGCCATGATTTCCTTGCCGGCACTCAACGCCGCCGCAATCAGACTTTCCAGCATTTCCATTCCTTCAGAACCCCGCAGCACCCGAAGCCCTTCTGCTGCAAGGCTTCCTGTCATCAAGAGAGGCGATCAGATGAAGGTTGGTTACGCCTGAAGCGGGCGCCGGTCAAATATATCTATTTGGGAATGAAGTGGGCCCACCCTGCGATTAAAATTTCGGGCTTAACTGCCGCTTTCCTCATCTTTCTGATGTCGATTGCAGCAATCCGTGGGTCAACATTAAATTTTGTGCATATTTCTCCCTTTTTGGCTTCACATTTTTACCGAACGCGCTAAGGGTTTGCGTCAAGAGGGACAAAAACAGCAATGAGAGCCCTCAGTAAGCAACATAAACGAGGTACGTTCCGCATCGAGAACGCGCCCGGGGGAAAAATATGGAGTATTTTATCCAGCAGCTCATCAACGGGCTGACTCTTGGATCGATCTACGGCCTCATCGCTATTGGCTACACGATGGTCTACGGTATCATCGGCATGATCAACTTCGCGCACGGCGATATTTTCATGCTTGGCGGCTTTGCCGCACTGATCGTCTTTCTCATTCTCACATCCTTCATTGCAGGCCTTCCCGTCGCCGTTCTTCTGTTGGTGATGATGGTTGTTGCCATGCTGGTGACGGGCCTGTGGAACTGGGCGATCGAGCGCGTTGCCTATCGTCCGCTGCGCGGCTCGTTCCGCCTTGCGCCGCTGATCACGGCGATCGGCATGTCGATCGTGCTGTCGAACTTCATTCAGGTGACGCAGGGTCCGCGCAACAAGCCGATCCCGCCCATGGTCACCGAGACATATCATTTCGGCGCGATCACCATTTCGCTGAAGCAGCTTCTCATCGTGGTCATCACCTCGGTTCTGCTGTTTGCCTTCTGGTACATCGTCAATAAGACCCCTCTCGGCCGCGCGCAGCGCGCCACAGAGCAGGACCGCAAGATGGCCGCACTGCTCGGCGTCGACGTTGACCGCACGATCTCCGTCACCTTCGTCATGGGTGCAGCGCTCGCAGCCGTCGCCGGTACGATGTATCTGATGTATTACGGCGTGGCCTCGTTCAATGACGGATTTATCCCTGGCGTGAAGGCCTTTACGGCTGCGGTTCTGGGCGGCATCGGCTCACTTCCTGGCGCTGTTCTCGGTGGTCTTTTGATCGGGCTTATCGAGTCACTCTGGTCGGCTTATTTCTCCATCGCCTACAAGGACGTGGCCGCCTTTGGTATCCTGGCTTTCGTGCTGATATTCAAACCGACTGGCATTCTGGGCCGTCCGGAAGTCGAGAAGGTTTAAGCACATGGCAAATATTCCTTCCGACAACGCCGCTGAGCAGGACGTCATGGCAAGAGCGGTGAAGGAGGCCATCATTGCTGGCTTCGTTTCCCTCGGCATGTTCCTGCTTTATGTCGGCATCGTTACCTATCAGGACATCAACAACCAGCTGGTCTGGGGCACGCGCTGGGGGCTTCTGGCGATCTTCGTCGCTGTCGCCGCCATCGGCCGCTTCGTCGTGGTCGGTGTCATCGAGCCGCATCTCGATCGCCGCAAGCTCGCCAAGTCCAAGGCTGGCATTCTGGAAATCTCCGAGGAAAAGAACTTTTTCCACAAGCATTTCCTGAAATTCGCGCTGGTTCTGCTGCTGCTTTATCCGGTCATCGCCGTTTATTTCAAAGGTGCGCAGGGTTCGCTGATCTTCGTCGACAACTTCGGCATTCAGATCCTCATCTATGTGATGCTGGCCTGGGGTCTGAACATCGTCGTTGGCCTTGCCGGTTTGCTCGATCTTGGCTATGTCGCCTTCTACGCGGTCGGTGCCTATTCCTACGCGCTGCTATCCAGCTATTTCGGCCTGTCTTTCTGGGTGCTTCTGCCGCTTGCCGGCATTCTCGCCGCCTTCTGGGGCCTTATTCTCGGCTTCCCGGTACTGCGCCTGCGCGGTGACTATCTTGCCATCGTCACGCTCGCGTTTGGCGAAATCATCCGGCTTGTGCTGTTGAACTGGACGGATGTGACCCGCGGAACCTTCGGTATCACCGGCGTTGCCAAGGCATCGATCTTCGGCATCTGGTCTTTCGATGTCGGTGCACCCAACAACTTCGCCAAGGCTTTCGGCCTGCCGATGTCGTCGGGTTACTACAAGATCTTCCTCTTCTACGTGATTCTGCTTCTGTGCATGCTGACGGCCTACGTCACCATCAAGCTGCGCCGCATGCCGATCGGTCGTGCCTGGGAAGCGCTGCGTGAAGACGAAATCGCCTGCCGCTCGCTCGGCATCGATACGGTCAAGACCAAGCTCACCGCCTTTGCAACGGGTGCGATGTTCGGTGGTTTTGCCGGTTCGTTCTTTGCTGCACGTCAAGGCTTCGTTTCGCCGGAAAGCTTCGTCTTCCTGGAATCGGCAGTGATCCTTGCCATCGTCGTTCTCGGCGGCATGGGCTCGCTGACCGGTATCGCAATTGCTGCGGTGGTCATGGTGGGCGGTACCGAACTGCTGCGTGAGATGGAATTCCTCAAGCACGTCTTCGGTCCGGATTTCACACCGGAACTCTATCGCATGCTGCTCTTCGGTCTTGCCATGGTCATCGTCATGCTGTTCAAGCCTCGCGGCTTCGTCGGCTCGCGCGAACCCACGGCCTTCCTGAAAAAACGCAAGTCTGTCTCCGGCAGCTTCACCAAGGAAGGTCACGGCTGATGGCTTCCGGAAACACTGCGATGAACAAGAATACCATCCTGAAGGTCGAACATCTGTCGATGCGCTTCGGCGGTCTGATGGCGATCAACGACCTTTCTTTCGACGTGAAGCGCGGCGATATCACCGCGCTGATCGGCCCGAACGGCGCTGGCAAGACCACCGTGTTCAACTGCATCACCGGCTTCTACAAGCCGACGATGGGCATGATCACCATGGTGCGCAGCAATGGCGAGGAGCATCTGCTCGAGCGTCTGCCGGACTTCGAAGTCACCAAGAAGGCCAAGGTTGCCCGTACCTTCCAGAACATCCGCCTGTTTTCCGGCCTGACGGTTCTGGAAAACCTGCTGGTGGCCCAGCACAACAAGCTGATGAAGGCATCCGGCTACACCATCCTCGGTCTGCTCGGTCTTCCGGCCTATACGCATGCGGCGGAAGCCTCAATCGACAAAGCCAAATACTGGCTGGAGAAGGCCGATCTCATCGACCGTGCCGACGATCCCGCGGGCGATCTTTCCTATGGTGCGCAGCGCCGTCTGGAAATTGCCCGCGCGATGTGTACAGAGCCTGAGCTTCTGTGCCTCGACGAACCGGCTGCCGGTCTCAATCCGAAGGAGTCGCTGGCGCTCAACACTCTTTTGCGCGGCATTCGCGACGAAGGAACTTCGCTGCTTCTGATCGAACATGACATGTCGGTCGTCATGGAAATCTCCGACCACGTCATCGTGCTCGAATATGGCCAGAAGATTTCCGACGGCACGCCTGATCATGTGAAGAACGATCCCAAGGTCATCGCCGCCTATCTGGGTGTCGAGGACGATGAAGTGGAAGAAGTGATTGCAGAAGAACTCCACGGGGGAGCGGTCTGATGTCTGAAGCTCTCCTGAAAATCCAGGGCGTCGAAACCTATTACGGCAATATTCGCGCTCTTGCGGGCGTGGATGTGGAGGTGAAGAAGGGCGAGATCGTCTCGCTCATCGGTGCCAATGGTGCTGGCAAGTCCACCCTGATGATGACGATCTGCGGTGCGCCTCAAGCCCGCAATGGCGAAGTCATTTTCGATGGTGAGGATATCACCCGCCTGCCGACGCACATGATTGCGCGCAAGCGCATTGCCCAGTCTCCCGAAGGCCGCCGGATTTTTCCGCGTATGTCGGTGCTGGAAAATCTGCAGATGGGCGCCAATCTCGATAACTTGAAGTACTTCAAGGAAGACGTCGAGAAGGTCTTCACCATGTTCCCCCGCTTGAAGGAACGCCAAAGCCAGCGCGGCGGTACGCTTTCGGGTGGTGAGCAGCAGATGCTGTCGATTGGCCGTGCATTGATGTCGCGTCCGAAGCTCCTGCTTCTCGATGAACCGTCTCTCGGTCTCGCCCCTCTGATCGTCAAGGGCATTTTCGAGGCGATTAAGAAGCTCAACCAGGAAGAGGGGCTGACCGTCTTCCTCGTAGAGCAGAACGCATTCGCGGCCTTGAAGCTGTCAGACCGCGCTTATGTGATGGTCAACGGCAAGGTGACGATGAGCGGTTCCGGCAAGGAGCTTCTTGCCAATCCGGAAGTGCGTGCAGCCTATCTCGAGGGCGGCCGTCACTGACGATCAAACCAGTGCGGGGATCGCTGATCCCCGTCCTTTGACAAGGCGCAAAAAATTTCATGATTTTGTGCCGGTGCCCACGAAAAAATGCTTGCTTTCGAAGGCGTTGGGCGCAAATCTGCTGAGAGCCTGTCAGACTGCATAGCTGGTTTGGCGGATCAAAAACAAACAATAAAGCTTGCCGGAAAACGGTCGAGCGAAACAGAAAACAGGATCGTTTGCCTTTCGTGGCGGCGGTGCTGATTGGGGAAAAGATGCAGGGCCTTTTTTTCGAAACCGATAGTGGCGTTCGCTATGTCTTGCGTGGCCTCGTCGTTCTTCTCGGCTTCTGGACCGCCTGGCGCACAGGCAAGTCCGTTGCCGATGGCTGGGGTCAGTATCCGCAGGTGGTGATCTACTCTCTGCTTCTGGGTTGCGTCATGCGCTTTTTGCACTACGCGCTCTTTGCCGGTCCCTTGTTGAACGGCTTCTACTACCTGATCGATGTCGTGGTTTTGCTGGCCTTCGCAACGGCCGGTTTCCGCATCCGTCGGACCAGCCAGATGGTCGATAATTACTACTGGCTCTACGACCGGACATCGGCATTTTCCTATAAGAAGAAAGATTGACAGACGGGTTTTTCTGAAATCAGAATTCCCTCCTGAGAGGAACAGCCTGGACAGATAATTTGGGTGCTGGACAGGTCGAGAAAACCAACCCAATCAAAGGAACTGGGAGTAACATAATGAAGAAGTCTCTTCTTTCCGCAGTTGCGCTGACCGCCATGGTCGCGTTCAGCGGTTCGGCATGGGCTGATGTCCTCATCGGCGTTGGTGGTCCGCTGACTGGCCCGAACGCCGCTTTCGGCGCTCAGCTCCAGAAGGGCGCAGAGCAGGCCGCAGCCGACATCAATGCTGCTGGCGGCATCAATGGCGAGAAGATCAAGATCGTTCTCGGCGACGACGTGTCCGACCCCAAGCAGGGCATCTCGGTTGCTAACAAGTTCGCAGCTGATGGCGTAAAGTTCGTCGTTGGCCACTTCAACTCCGGCGTCTCTATTCCAGCGTCCGAAGTCTATGCCGAAAACGGCATTCTCGAAGTGACGCCTGCTGCAACCAACCCGGTCTTCACCGAGCGCGGCCTGTGGAACACCTTCCGCACCTGCGGCCGTGACGACCAGCAGGGTGGCATTGCCGGCAAGTATCTTGCCGACCACTTCAAGGACGCCAAGATCGCCATCATTCACGACAAGACGCCTTACGGTCAGGGCCTTGCCGATGAAACCAAGAAGGCTGCCAACGCCGCTGGCGTAAAGGAAGTCATCTATGAAGGCATCAATGTCGGCGACAAGGACTTCTCCGCCCTCATCGCCAAGATGAAGGAAGCTGGCGTTTCCGTTATCTACTGGGGTGGTCTCCATACCGAAGCCGGTCTGATCATTCGCCAGGCGAAGGACCAGGGCCTCAAGGCAACGCTCGTATCTGGTGACGGTATCGTTTCCAACGAACTGGCTTCGATTGCTGGTGACGCTGTTGAAGGCACGCTGAACACCTTCGGTCCTGATCCGACCCTGCGTCCTGAAAACAAGGAACTGGTCGCGAAGTTCAAGGCTGCCGGCTTCAACCCTGAAGCCTACACGCTCTACTCCTATGCTGCCGTTCAGACGATTGCAGAAGGTGCAAAGGCTGCCGGTTCTCTCGACGCTGAAGCCGTTGCTGCAGCGCTGAAGAAGGGTACGTTCAAGACCGTTCTCGGCGACATTTCCTTCGACGAAAAGGGTGACCCGAAGCTTCCTGGCTACGTCATGTACGAATGGAAGAAGGGCCCGGACGGCAAGTACAGCTACTTCCAGCAGGGCATGTAATCTGCTCTGTCAGCCTGAGATTGATGAAGCCCGGCAGCGATGCCGGGCTTTCTTGTTTCAAGGGGTATGCGATGGATCTCACCGTCGCTCAGATCCCCATGATCCATCGAGGGACAAGCGCCTGGCTTTCGACGGGGAGGAGACTGCGCGTCAGAAAGTCTGACTCCAGTCCTTTCAATCACAATAATTTAGAAAAATGTGATGATGAGCGGAACTGCCTGCGTTGCGCCACGTTTTCTGCGGCCTCAATTCAGGAGTTCATCAATGAAAAAGCTTGTTGTTTCCGCAGTCCTCGCCGCCGCGACTTTCTTCTCGGTGACGGCACCATCCTTTGCTGAAACCGTGACGGTAACGACGACGCAGCGCGTCATGCGCGAGCCAGTGCGCGAAGAGTACCGCCCTCGTCACTACCGCCACGCACCGCGCGACTGTTTCGTCAAGAAGGAACGCATCCGCCGCCACGGCGAGATCATCGTTCGCAAGACCCGCGTCTGCCGCTAATAGCATCGCCTGTTCTCCCTTCCGACGCGTGTCGGAGGGGAGGCTAGGTGCAGTACTGTTATTTGTTGGGTGGCAGTATAGCGGCGAACGGAGTTTCGCCTTTTTTCGTGGGCGGGCGGATGTCTTGGAAGCACCCCCTCTGTCCTACCGGACAGCCTCCCTCCTGGGATTATCGGCCGAGTCGCGCTGCCCATTTCTAGGTTCGACGAAAGACGAGATCCGCAAAGCTCGTAAGACTTCTGGCTTCAACAAAAGCGTAGCCTTTTGAGCCACTCTTAAGTGCCTTGAAGCGTGTTCAGAATGAATTCCACACGGTGATCAACGTCCGTCCTTGGCAGGATGAAGACGTCATATCCCAGATCGTCGTAATCGCGGCGCAGCCGCTCATACTCCTCGACCGCGTCCTGAAATCCGTGGCGGCGTTCGTTGTCGGTCACGTAGATTTCCGGCCAGGGTGGCGTCAGGAAGACTATCCTGGCGTAGCGACATTCGGTCCGCAGTCTCTCGTACCAGTGGTCGTCGCCCAGTTGGCGAAGTCCGGAGGCGGCGTCGATCAGGCTACGGTCGAAGATTGAGATGCCTGGTTTTTCAAGAGCGGCTGCATAGTCCCGTTCCGCCATCGCAAGCACTCGCTGCAGGAAGGCTTTGAGATCGAGCCACGGTAGGGCCGTCCCTTCCACTTTCAGTTGTTCTTCGACGACGCGTCGGCCCGGTTCTTCCACCGTGGCGAAACCACGTTTTGAAAGCTCCGAAAGGAGGGTGGATTTGCCGCCGCCGGAGCAGCCGGACAGGATGACGAGTTTGGCCATGTGTTGATCCTCAATACTTAAGATGGGTGCGGCCCTGTGCTGATCACGCGTCATGCGGCAGCGCGCGACAGAGCGTGATGCTGTGGAGAGGTGGAGCCTCCCAGATCCGCTGTATAAATCAAGGGGTTACGCTGAGACAGGCGGCTCGCAGGTCTCAGCTATCGTGCAGCACGTGCGCTGCCTTCACGGCGGCGGAGGCGCGGTTTTCGACGCCGAGTTTGACGTAGATCTGTTCCAGATGCTTATTCACCGTGCGGGCTGAGAGGCCGAGAATCTCACCGATATCACGGTTGGATTTGCCTTTGGCAATCCAGACCAGCACTTCCGATTCCCGCATCGTCAGCGAGAAGCGGTCTCGTAGAAGAGCATCGCCGGATTTCTCGTTGGCGGTGGTAAGGCGGAAGAGGTATTCGTCGGCGCCGACTGCGCCCAGAAATGTAAATTGCAGCGAGGGGCGCTCAGCGTGGGTAATGACGAGCGGCGTATCCCGGCTCGTGTTCTGCGCCATCCATTCGCCGATCGTGCGCGAGACGATATCGAGGCCATCATTGCTGCCGGTTGCGGCGTTAATGAGGCGCGTTGCCTGCGGCGTCGACCAGAGGATCGCGCCATCGGCACGTACGGCCAGAAGGTGGCGGCCGGCGGCATCCAACGCCACGCGCGCGCTCTGGGCCGAGCGGGCGTTGGAGAGGTGAACGCGGAGCCTGGCGCGCAGCTCGTCAATATTGATGGGCTTGCTTAAGTAATCCACGCCACCGCATTCCAGCGCGCGCACGACGTGCTCGGTTTCGGTCAAGCCCGTCATGAAAATCACTGGCACCTGCGCCACGGCGGCGTTAGCTTTGAGCCGCAGGCAGGTTTCGAAGCCATCCAAGCCCGGCATGACGGCGTCGAGCAGCACGAGATCGGGGGTGACGCGCTCGACAATGTTGAGCGCCGCCTGGCCCGAGGTGGCGATCAACACCGAGAAGCCGGACTGTTCCAGCGCTTCGGTTAAGAAGCCGAGGGCTTCGGGGCTGTCGTCCACCAGAAGAACGATATCGCGGGGCTGCAACGAGCGGTTCATCCGTGTCCGTCCTTTCTGTCGAAGGCCTGCAGATAATCGGCATAGCCGGCGAGGTCAAAAGCGCGCACGAAGCGGCGGGCTTCTTCGGTGAAGGCGAGATTCCCAGGTTCGGCCGCAAGACTATCGAGCTTGGCCTCAATGCCGCGAATATAGCCGATTTCACCGAGAGCAATCAGATCCTGCAGATGAGCCGGGGCCGGTGCCTGAATGGCGCTCGTCTTCGAGTTATTCTGGGCCAAGGAAACCGGCGGCAGGTCGGTATCATAAACCCACTGCAAGCCAAGATGCACCGCAAGTCGGTCGCAGAGCTTGCGGATATCGACCGGCTTTGCCAGCGTGTCATTATGGCCATCCGTATCAGCGCCGATGATGGCCGTATCGCCGATATTGGCCGATAGCATGAGGATGGGGGCGGTCTGCCCTGCGTCACGCAGCCTGTCGACCAGTTGCCAGCCGCTCATGCCCGGCATGGAAATGTCGACCAGGAACGCGTCCGGTTGCATCGCCTCGATCAGCGCCAGGCAATCCGGCCCGCTCTGCGCCGTCAGCACGATGAAATCGAGCGGCGAGAGCACCTCCATCATCAGGTCGCGGTGATCTTCATTGTCATCGACAACGACGATGGTGCGGCGTGGGCCGGCATAGGAGACGATCTTCTTTTCCGGTGCGAGTGCAGTACTGGGGCGATCGACGGAGGAGAGCATCAGCCGCACGCGGAAGGTCGAGCCGACATCCTTCTCGCTTTCCACCGAAATCTCGCCGCCAAGCGTATTGGTGAGAAGCTGCGTGATCGTCAGCCCAAGGCCAAGCCCTGGCATGGGCTTGATGCTTTCGGCCTCGCCGCGCTGGAAGGGCTCGTAGATGCGGCCAAGATCCCTTTCCGCAATGCCGCGTCCGGTATCAGTGACGGTGAAGGTGGCGACCTGGCTACGATAGATGACATCGAAGCTGACAGTGCCCTCGTCGGTGAACTTGATGGCATTGGAGAGCAGGTTGACGAGGATCTGGCGCAGGCGTTTCTCGTCGCTGCGCACATACTGCGGCAAGCTCCTTGCCCGCTCGTGACGGAAGGTCAGACCCTTGGCCTGCGCCTGCGGGCGGAACATATCGACGATCTGGTCGAGGAAGTCCTGAATGTTGATTTCGTTGGATTGCACCTGGAGCCGTCCCGCCTCGATCTTGGAGATATCCAAGAGGCCGTCGATCAGGCCGGAGAGGTGATCGGCGGAGCGGCGGATGACCTTGATGGCAGACTGGCGGGGTGGCGGGATGGTTTCGTCCCGCTCGAGGATCTGGGCGTATCCCAACACGGCATTCAGCGGCGTGCGCAGTTCGTGGCTGAGCCCCACTACATAGCGGCTCTTGGCGCGGTTGGCGGCTTCCGCCGTTTCCTTGGCGTATTGAAGCGCGGCATCGGTCTTCTGGTGGGCGGCGATTTCCTTCAGAAGCAGCGTGTTCTGTCGCGACGATTCTTCCTCCGCAACCACGCGGCTGTCATGGGCGAGGACCAGAAACCAGCAGACGATGCCGGCAATCACGGCAAAGACGAAGAAGACAATAAGGATGGTGCGGTTGACCACATCCGCCGTCGTTGGTGTGCCGGTGCCGACCTGATGGGCGATCAGCGCCAGGATGGCGCCGATGGCTGCCACTGCGAGTGCTGCGGAGATGGCATAGCGGCCAAGCCGGGTCGCAAGTTTTGCGACAAGCTGTTCCGGCAGGAAAGTCTTCGCCACCTGGGCCGTTTGATAATTCAGCCTTGCTTTCGGCTTGCACATATCATGGCAGCGGCTGTCCAGCGAGCAGCAGAGCGAGCAGATCGGCCCCGCATAGGCGGGGCACCAGGCCATGTCTTCCGGCTCGAAAGGATGTTCGCAGATGGAGCAGGTGATGCTTGAAAGCTCCTTCCATCTCTGGCGCGGTTTGCGGGCGAGATAGAATTTGCCCTTCGTGCCCCAGGCGATCAGGGGCGAGGCGATGAAGGCGACGATCAGGGTGATGTAAGGCGCCAGCGACGCGGCCAGTGTGCCGAAGAGGCCAAAATGAGCGGTCAGCGCGATCGTTGCTGAAAGCGTCATTGCGCCGACGCCGACAGGATTGATGTCGTAGAGATGGGCGCGCTTGAACTCGATGCCGAGCGGGGCAAGACCGAGCGGCTTGTTGATGAAGAGATCGGCGGAGATGGTGCAAAGCCACGCCATGGCAACAATGGAGAAGATGCCGAGCGTTTCTTCCAGCAGGCGATAGATGCCAAGCTCCATCAGAAGCAGTGCAATCGCCACATTGAAGACCAGCCAGACGACGCGGCCAGGGTGGCTATGGGTCAGCCGCGAGAAGAAGTTCGACCAGGCGAGAGACCCCGCATAGGCATTCATCACGTTGATCTTCAACTGCGACACGACGACGAAGGCCACCATCAGGATCAGCGCTGCATTATGGTTCGGGATCATGTAGCCGAAAGCGGTCAGATACATTTGCGAGGGGTCGGCGGCGCGATCCACCGGCACGCCGGAGGACAGCGTCAGCACCACCAGGAAGCTGCCCGCCAGAAGCTTGGGCACGCCCACCAGAACCCAGCCGGCACCGGCAAGAAAGACTCCGAGCTTATGGCGCCATTTGCTCTGGCCCTCTGCGGGCAGGAAGCGCAGGAAATCCACCTGCTCGCCGATCTGTGACATCAGCGCCAGGATGACGGCAGAGGCCGCGCCGAATTCGATGAGATTGAAGGGCGCGTTGTCTCCGGTTTGCGCGGATGCGTGATGGATGCCGGAGAAGGCCAGCCACAAATCGAATTTCTGCCAATCCATCAGGGCGATGAAGATGAAGGGCAGGACATTGAGGACGATCCAGAAGGGCTGGGTCAGGATCTGGAACTTGCTGATGAGCCGTACGCCATGGGTGACGAGCGGAATGACCATGACGGCCGAGATGATGTAGCCGATCCACAGCGGAATGCCGAGCGCCAGTTCCAGCGCGCCGGACATGATCGATGCCTCGATGGCAAAGAGCATGAAGGTGAAGGCGGCGTAGATCAGCGAGGTGATGGTCGAGCCGATATAGCCGAAGCTTGCGCCGCGCGTCAGAAGATCGATATCGACGCCGTGGCGGATGGCATAGCGGCTGATCGGCAGGCCGACGAGCAGCATGGCGATGGCGGCAGCAACAATGGCGAAAAAGGCGTTGGTGGTGCCGTAGGAGAGGGTGATGGCGGCGCCGATCGCTTCCAGCGCCAAAAATGAAATCGCGCCAATGGCGGTGTGAGAAATGCGGCTGGAGGAGAATTGCCGGGCGCTCTTGGCGGTAAATCGCAGCGCATAATCTTCCAGCGTCTGGTTCGCGACCCAGCGATTGTATTCGCGCCTGACGGGGATGATGCGTTGTCGTGCGGCCATGCCAGTGTTTCATAGCCTCCAGTAAAATGTCTTGCGATCTTGAAGACCACCGTGCCCGCCAACGGCAGACAGAAAAATGGCGTCGCCCGGATCGAGCGACGCCATTTGTTTTCGATTAGGCAGCAGCCGACTTTGCCGTCGGGACTTCTGCGATCGTCTTCAGAACGACGGAAGCGATCTGGTATGGGCAGCCCTGGGAGTTCGGACGACGGTCTTCGAGGTAACCACGATAGCCGTTGTTGACGAAGGAGTGCGGAACGCGGATCGACGCGCCACGGTCTGCAACGCCGTAGGAGAACTTGTTCCAAGGAGCGGTTTCGTGCTTGCCGGTCAGGCGCAGGTGGTTGTCCGGACCGTAAACGTCGATGTGCTCTTTCCAGTTCTTTTCGAAGGCAGCCATGAGGGCTTCGAAGTATTCCTTGCCGCCAACTTCGCGCATGAACTTGGTGGAGAAGTTGCAGTGCATGCCAGAGCCGTTCCAGTCGGTGTCGCCGAGCGGCTTGCAATGGAATTCGACGTCGATGCCGTACTTTTCGCAAAGGCGAAGAAGCAGGTAGCGAGCGATCCAGATCTGGTCGGCGGCACTCTTGGAGCCCTTGCCGAAGACCTGGAATTCCCACTGGCCCTTGGCCACTTCGGCGTTGATGCCTTCGTGATTGATGCCTGCTTCGAGGCAGAGGTCGAGGTGCTCTTCAACGATTTCGCGAGCGATCGAACCAACATTCTTGTAGCCGACGCCGGTGTAGTACGGACCCTGCGGAGCTGGGTAGCCCTGCTCAGGGAAGCCGAGCGGACGGCCGTTTTCGTAGAAGAAGTATTCCTGCTCGAAGCCGAACCAGGCGCCTTCGTCGTCGAGGATCGTTGCGCGGCTGTTGGACGGATGCGGGGTAACGCCATCGGGCATCATGACTTCGCACATGACGAGCGCGCCGTTGGTGCGTGCAGGATCAGGGTAGATTGCGACTGGCTTCAGAACGCAGTCAGAGCTGTGGCCTTCGGCCTGCATGGTGGAGGAGCCGTCAAAGCCCCAAAGCGGAAGCTGCTCGAGTGTCGGGAATTCATCGAATTCCTTGATCTGGGTCTTGCCACGCAGGTTTGCTACCGGCTTGTAACCATCCAGCCAGATGTACTCGAGTTTAAACTTAGTCATTACGAACCTCTCATGGGTTAAGATGCGAAGCCTTGATTGTTTTCGTCCGGTCACCGGTGGAAAACGCTCTCGCTTTCAAGGGCTGCCGATAGATATGCATGCGCCGTGCCAGTTTGCGCCAGCGGTAGAATCGATGCTTCATTTTCTTCTGGTGAGGAGGCTGCCGAACCCCTCAGTACGGCAAATTGCGCGCTCGTGACACAAACAGAGATTTCGCGAATTTTGAGAATTATGAATGCTTTATGAAGCGAAATCGGCTGATTTTCTGCCGAAACTGTAGGCGGCAGGGTCATTCTGAATGTTTTTTCACCCGAAAGCGCGAATTTTGTGTGATTAGCTGCATAAAGACTATTCGATTAACCCATGCGCAAAGAGCGTGCCTAAAAAATAGCCTTTGTGATATTTTTTTAAGCGAATGGGGTGAATTTAGACTTTCTATCGGCTATACTCAGGAACGAAGCATGGTGCTGAGGTGTTTTGACTGGAAGAAAAGAGGCCGTCATGAGAACCGAACCCAATATGGAAAGTGCCAAGATCTATCAGTTCCCTATCGGAGGCCGTGCGGGCCACCGGGGCGTTCGAAAGGAAGCATCGATCCATTCCGTTCAGTCTGATGCTCCGCGGGTGGATTTCGATAGCTGGTACCACCAGGAAGCGATTGCCGAGGACGAGAAACCCCATAATTGAGGTTTCTCGAAGCTTCTCTCACTTGTTACCCTGACCTTGCGTCAGTCACCCCCTAACGATGTGCTGGTTTCGCCACCCCACCTACGTCAAACGACGTATACGGTTTCGCCGAAGCGAGTCCGATAGTCCCCCTCAACAGCGGTTCACCATGCCGCTGAGGCCTTTACGGCCCAACACGAAGAGGGGTTCTTCCGATGACATTCAGCAAAATGATTACTGGTGCGCTGCTCGGCGCCATCATGTCTACAACCGCCTTCCACGGCGCATTTGCCGCTGACGACACGATCAAGATCGGCGTGCTGCACTCGCTCTCCGGCACTATGGCAATTTCGGAAACGACGCTGAAGGACGCCATGCTGATGCTCATCGACGAGCAGAACAAGAAGGGCGGCGTTCTCGGCAAGAAGCTCGAAGCCGTTGTCGTCGATCCGGCCTCCGACTGGCCGCTCTTTGCCGAAAAGGCCCGTCAGCTGATCAGCCAGGACAAGGTCGCTGCCGTGTTCGGTTGCTGGACGTCGTCTTCGCGCAAATCCGTTCTGCCGGTCTTCGAAGAGCTGAACTCCATCCTCTTCTACCCCGTGCAATATGAAGGCGAAGAGTCTTCGCGCAATATCTTCTACACCGGAGCCGCACCGAACCAGCAGGCAATTCCCGCTGTCGATTACCTCGCCAACACCGAAGGTGTGGAGCGCTGGGTTCTGGCCGGTACGGACTATGTTTATCCGCAGACAACCAACAAGATCCTGAAGGCCTACCTGATGTCGAAGGGCGTCAAGGAAGAGGACATCATGATCAACTACACGCCATTCGGTCATTCCGACTGGCAGACGATCGTCTCCGACATCAAGAAGTTCGGCTCTGCCGGCAAGAAGACCGCCGTCGTTTCCACCATCAATGGTGACGCCAACGTTCCCTTCTACAAGGAACTGGCCAACCAGGGCGTAAAGGCTGAAGACATTCCGGTCGTTGCCTTTTCCGTCGGTGAAGAAGAGCTTGCCGGTCTCGATACCGCGCCGCTCGTCGGCCACCTTGCCGCCTGGAACTACTTCCAGTCCGTCGATACGCCGGTCAATGCCGAGTTCATCAAGGAATGGCATGCTTTCACCAAGAACGACAAGCGCGTGACAAACGACCCGATGGAAGCTGCCTATATCGGCTTCAATGCCTGGGTGAAGGCGGTCGAGGCTGCCGGCACCACGGATACCGACAAGGTTCTCGACAGCATCATCGGCGTCTCGGTGCCGAACCTGTCTGGCGGCTACGCCACCGTCATGCCGAACCACCACATCACCAAGCCGGTGCTGATCGGTGAAATCCAGTCGGACGGCCAGTTCCAGATCGTTCAGCAGACCGCGCAGGTCGTGGGCGACGAGTGGTCCGACTACCTGCCGGACTCCAAGGACCTGATCTCGGATTGGCGCAAGCCCATGTCCTGCGGCAATTTCAACGTTGCGTCCGGCAAGTGCGGCGGCAAGGGCATGTGATTGGGTGATTGGTCGCGGCCCGCAGAGTGCGGGTCGCGATCTTGCCGGTTCTCTGATGGCATCGACGCTCTGATTGAGATGGACCGGAGCGCGCACAAAACCCACTCATGTCATCCTCGGGCTTGACCCGAGGATCCATTCCTCTCCTCACTCTCTTTGCCGCCGATGTTTGCGCTGAATGCGATGTATCCTCGGGTCAAGCCCGAGGATGACGTCGAGGGAAGGAAGGCTCTGCGGCCAACAGGCCGCGAGAGCAAAAGCCGACGAGGGCCAACGACTACGAGGGCGGTGTCGCCCTCCCTTCTGATTTCCACCTGCGCCGATTCGACCGCAGGCATCCAAGGGGGACTTGGGACCATGTTTTTCCGACTGTTGGCCGTGATCGGCTTGTTGTTCAGCCTGACGGCTTCGGCCTTTGCCCAACAGGGCGATGCAAAGCCGTTGATCGATGCGCTGGGCAAGGCCGATTTCAAGCAAGCCGAAGCGCTGATTGGGCAGATTGCCGCAACGGGTGACGCGCGCGTGGTGCCTGCACTTGAAGCGCTTGCTGCCGGTGAACTCTATGTTCGCAAGGCCGACAGCCTTGTGTTTCTCGTGAAGCCTGCCGGCGATAATCTGACACTGATCGATCCGGTGACAGGCGAGGCAGTCGGTGAAGCGCCGAAGGCCGCGGTGACGAAGATCAAGGTCAACAACACGCTGCGCCGTGTCACCCGCGCAGCCCTTGGCGGTTTGACGCTGCTGAGTCCGGATCGCGGGGTGCGGCTTGCTGCGGCAGATGCCGTGCTGAAAGCGCCGAGCGCAGAAAATCTCGGGCTTCTGGAATCCGCTCTCGCGAAAGAAACCGATGCTCAGGTTCGCGCCCGCATGGAAGAGGCGAGGGCGGTATCGGTTCTGAGTTCCGATCGCTCCGTCGAAAATAAGCGCCGTGCCATCGACACGATCAAGACAATCGGCGGGCGCGACGCGATCAGCATCCTTATGGCCGCGTCCTCGTCTGTCGATGCGGGTCTGAAGCCGGACATCGACGCGGCAATCTCGCATATCGAATCTTCGCTCGCGCTTTGGGATACGGCGCAGAACATCTGGTACGGCCTGTCGCTCGGTTCCGTGCTGCTGCTTGCTGCCATCGGCCTTGCCATCACCTTCGGCGTGATGGGCATCATCAACATGGCGCATGGCGAGATGGTGATGATCGGTGCCTATGCCACCTTCATCGTGCAGGAGGTCATTCGCAGCCACTTCCCAGGCCTGTTTGACTGGTCGCTGGCCATTGCGCTTCCGGTCGCTTTTCTGGCTACCGGGTTCGTCGGTCTCGTCATCGAGCGCGGCGTGATCCGCTTTCTCTATGGCCGTCCGCTGGAAACGCTGCTCGCCACCTGGGGCATTTCGCTGATCCTGCAACAGGGTGTGCGCTCCATCTTCGGGCCGACCAATCGCGAGGTCGGCAGCCCGAGCTGGATGTCCGGCTCCTTCAGCGCCGGCTATCTGAACTTCACCTGGAACCGCGTCTGGATCGTCTGCTTCTCGCTCTCGGTGTTCTTCGCCCTGCTTCTGCTGTTGAAGCGCTCCTCCTTCGGTCTGCAGATGCGCGCCGTGACCCAGAACCGGCGCATGGCCTCCTCCATGGGTATCAGGACGCCCTGGGTCGATGCCTTTACCTTTGCGCTCGGTTCGGGCGTTGCCGGTCTAGCGGGCGTCGCGCTCAGCCAGATCGACAATGTGTCGCCCAATCTCGGCCAGAGCTACATTATCGACAGCTTCATGGTCGTCGTCTTCGGTGGTGTCGGCAATCTCTGGGGAACGCTGGTCGGCGCGCTGTCGCTCGGTGTTCTGAATAAATTCCTCGAGCCCACCGTCGGTGCCGTTCTCGGCAAGATCCTCGTCCTCGTCCTCATCATCCTGTTCATCCAGAAGCGGCCACGCGGTCTCTTCGCACTCAAGGGAAGGGCGATCGAAGCATGATTACCAGCTTTCTCCTTCGCGCTCTCGACCGCCGCATCTCGATTGCCATTGGCATCATTCTGGCCGTCGCGCTCATCGTTCCAGCGCTCAACCTGCTGATGCCGCCGGGCAGCCCGCTGCACATCCCCACTTACATGATGTCGATGCTCGGCAAGTATCTCGCCTATGCGCTGCTGGCCTTGGCGCTGGATCTCGTCTGGGGCTATTGCGGCATTCTCTCCCTCGGCCACGGCGCCTTCTTTGCGCTCGGAGGCTATGCGATGGGCATGTATCTGATGCGCCAGATCGGCTCTCGCGGCGTCTACGGCGATCCGGTGTTGCCGGATTTCATGGTGTTCCTCAACTGGAAGGAACTGCCCTGGTTCTGGCACGGCTTCGACATGTTCTGGTTTGCCATGTTGATGGTGCTGGTTGTGCCGGGTCTGCTCGCCTTCATCTTCGGCTGGTTTGCCTTCCGCTCGCGCGTCAACGGCGTCTATCTGTCGATCATCACCCAGGCGATGACCTATGCGCTGCTGCTCGCCTTCTTCCGCAACGATATGGGCTTTGGCGGAAATAATGGCCTGACAGACTTCAAGGACATCCTCGGCTTCTCCGTGCAGTCGAGTGGCACGCGTGCGGTGCTGTTTGCGATGACGGCGCTGATGCTGGCACTGTCCCTGATGATTGCATCCGGCATCGTCAACTCCAAGTTCGGCAAGGTGCTGGTGGGTGTGCGCGATGCGGAAAGCCGCGTTCGCTTCCTTGGCTTTCGTGTCGAAAACATCAAGCTCTTCACCTTCGTGGTTTCTGCGATGATGGCGGGCATTGCCGGTGCGCTCTTCGTGCCGCAGGTGGGCATCATCAATCCAGGCGAATTCGCGCCTGCCAACTCCATTGAGGTGGTCGTCTGGACGGCGGTCGGCGGCCGCGGCACGCTGATCGGGCCGATCATCGGCGCACTGCTCGTCAATGGCGGCAAGAGCTATTTTACCGGTGCCTTTCCAGAATTCTGGCTGTTTGCGCTCGGCGGCCTCTTCATCGCCGTGACGCTGTTCTTCCCCAAGGGTATTGTCGGCACCATCCAGCATCATTGGGCGGGCCGTCGCGGCAAGGTGACGAAGCCGAAAGACAACCCGGCAAAGCCCGGCAATGACGATGCGGTGGCGCATCAGGCAGCGGAGTGAGGCGGATATGAACACAGTTTCCGATACGAGAGCCAAAAGCCTGCTCTATCTCGACGGCGTTTCCGTCTCCTTTGACGGCTTTAGGGCGCTGAACTCGCTTTCCTTCGTCGTCGAGCCTGGCGAACTCCGCGCCATCATCGGCCCGAATGGTGCTGGCAAAACGACGATGATGGACATCATCACCGGCAAGACGCGGCCCGACAGCGGCACGGTGCTGTTCGAAGACCAGATCGACCTGACGAAGAAGGACGAGGCTGATATCGCCCAGCTCGGCATCGGCCGCAAATTCCAGAAGCCGACCGTCTTCGAAAGCCATACGGTGTGGGACAATCTGGAACTCGCGCTAGACCGCAAGCGCGGCGTCTTCGCCACCTTGTTCTATCGCCTGACGGCAGAGGACAAGGCGCGCATCGAGGAAATCCTCGTAACCGTCCGCCTCGGCCACCGCCGTGACGATCTGGCGGCAAACCTCTCGCATGGTCAAAAGCAGTGGCTGGAGATCGGCATGCTCTTGGCGCAGGAGCCGAAGCTCCTTCTGGTAGACGAGCCGGTGGCGGGCATGACCGATGCCGAAACGGCTGAGACGGCAGTGTTGCTTAAAGAAATCGCCAAGACCCGCTCAGTGGTGGTTGTGGAACACGACATGGGCTTCATCCGCGAGCTCGGCGTCAAGGTCACCTGCCTGGCGGAAGGCTCCGTGCTGGCCGAAGGATCGATCGACTTCGTCTCGAACGATCCGAAGGTCATTGAGAATTATCTGGGGCGGTGAACATGCTAAGCGTCGAAAACATCAATCTTCACTATGGTGCGGCGCAGGCTTTGCGTGGCATCTCGCTCAATGCCGAGATGGGCAAGATCACCTGCGTGCTGGGGCGTAACGGCGTCGGCAAGAGTTCGCTGTTGCGTGCGGTCACCGGGCAGCATGCCATCAGCGGCGGCTCGATCACCTTTGGTGGAGAGAGCCTGAATGGACTTGCACCCTATCAGCGGGCAAAGCGCGGGGTCGGCTATGTGCCGCAGGGGCGTGAAATCTTTCCGTTGCTGACGGTGCAGGAAAATCTGGAGAGTGGTTATGCGCCGCTGCCGCGCAAGGAGCGGTTTATTCCTGACGACATCTTCAGCCTGTTTCCGGTGCTGCAAAGCATGTTGTCACGCCGCGGCGGCGATCTTTCCGGCGGGCAGCAGCAGCAGCTGGCGATCGGTCGGGCGCTGGTGACGCGTCCGAAGATCCTGGTTCTGGATGAGCCGACCGAAGGCATTCAGCCGTCGATCATCAAGGATATCGGACGGGCCATCAAGTATCTGCGGGATTCAACCGGCATGGCGATCCTGCTGGTCGAGCAATATCTGGATTTCTGCCGCGAGCTTGCCGACTATGTCTATATCATGGATCGCGGCGAGGTGGTGCATCAAGGTGCGGCGGAAACGCTCGACACGCCCGAAGCCCGCCGGCATTTGACAGTATAGTTGCTGCGGATTTGCTCACGCCGTAATAAAAACCCCGTGATAAAGTGAACAGCCATGCGCTCAGGCATGGCTTTCATGCAGGTTTTTACGTTTCATTCACCAAAGTCCTGTGTTATTGGCAACATGAATGCTGCATGCAAGACACACCCGAGGGGTCATCTGCACGCCGCGACCGTCGATCCCTTACATTCCGCGAATTTTCCGGCATCTTGTCGGAGAACTGTGCCAATAAAGGCGTGCCGATGAATTTGACTGTTGCTGGCCGGACGTTCCGGTTCACATTCCCTGCCAAGACATTGTTTGCAGGTTTTGCCATTCTCACAAGCATGAGCGCCGCTGCATCGGCATCGATGTGCGGTGAGGCTGTTAAGCCCGGTCGGCATGGGTTTTCGCTCATGTCACAGGGGTCAGAACGCAAAGGCGTCTATTTCGTTCCATCCTCATATGATGGATTGAAGCCAGTGCCGGTCGTTTTCGACTTTCATGGCAGCAACAGTAATCCGAACGGCCAGCTCGATCGCAGTGGCTGGGACAGGGTCGCCGAACGCTCAGGTGTCATGGTGGTTGCTCTGCAAGGCAGCCTTGACGGCGAGCTGCCGGGAACCCATGCCTGGAACGTGCCGGGCGTGACCACCCGTCCCGGCGGGCTGGATGAGGTTTCTTTCATCCGCGATGCAGTCTCCATGGTGAAATCCAAATTCTGTGTCGATGAAGAGCGTTTCTATGGCTCTGGCTATTCCGGCGGCGGGCGTATGCTGTCCCAATATCTGTGCAGCGGCAGCGATGATTTTGCCGCGGCAGGCTTCGTCGCCTCGCTGCGCGCCGGCGTTCCAGTGGAAGCCGAAGGCCGCTGGCGTCCGGATATGGCAAGCTGCACACCGGCAAAGCCCATGTCGATCATCGCCTTTGCCGGGACGAAAGATCCGGCCAATCCCTATCAGGGCGGCGGCAAGCCTTATTGGCAATATGGCGGCGAGACGGCGCTGAAGCGTTGGGCGGAGCTTGACGGCTGCAAGGGTGCGGTGAAGAGCAAGTCGCTCGGCAACTTCACCTTCAATTCCTATGATGTCTGCAAGAGCGGTTCGCGCATCCATTCCTATGTGATCGATGCTTGGGATCACGCCTGGCCGCGTACCACGATGAAATCCGAAGTCATTGCCGCCTCTGCCGTTTTGACCCGCAAGCCCGGCAGCGACGTGACGCCAAAGGCGCAGCCGGCGGTCGACCGCAAGACAGCGGGTGATGAGAGCGCGAGACAGGTTGATGCCGCCGAAAGAATGTGGGATTTCTTCCAGAATACGGAAGGGCAGATGGTTGTCGACGCAACGTCGAAGACGGATTGCTCTGTGAAAGCGGTTTCCGCATCCGCGAAGCCCTCGGAGACGACGTGCAGCCAGTCCTTGAAAGCAGCAGCCAACCCCGTCCGCAGCGCGCCCGTGGCCGAGGACGCATTGTAACCAAAGCGCTGAATGGGCGCAGCCGTCTGGACGAATTGTTTCAGGAAGGCTGCGCCAAGATCAGGCTTCCCGATACGTTTTCCAATGAAATGGAAGCCATTCTCATCAACTCCTCCGGCGGCTTGACCGGGGGAGACGAGG
This sequence comes from Agrobacterium larrymoorei, assembly GCF_037722385.1. Classification (GTDB taxonomy): domain Bacteria; phylum Pseudomonadota; class Alphaproteobacteria; order Rhizobiales; family Rhizobiaceae; genus Agrobacterium; species Agrobacterium larrymoorei_C. The sequence goes on along the minus strand of NZ_JBBKAQ010000004.1, from coordinate 130,208 downwards.
TGGAATGGCAGGCGCATGCCAAGGCAGGCACCAGTCTTGTCGTCACCACGCAGGCCTGCGAGAAGGTCTACAAGGCCGCCGCCGGGACTGCGAATGTCTCGGTTCGTATCACGGCGGAAGAAAACACCCGCCTCCATTGGCTCCCCCAGGAAACCATCCTCTTTGATCGCGCCTCGCTGACCCGCAGACTGGAGGCCGATCTACATGCCTCGTCCGAGTTTCTCGCTGTGGAAGCGGTGTTGCTCGGCCGTCAGGCCATGGGCGAAGCAATGGAAGAGGGACTGTTTCGCGACCGCTGGCGCATTCGTCACGGCGGCAAGCTCGTTCACGCGGAAGAGCTTTTTCTCGACGGTCGCATTGCCGATCTGACGCAGCACTCTTCCGTTCTCGCGGGCCGCGTCGCCTTCGCCACCATCCTTTATATCGGCCCTTTGACCGAAGCGCTTCTGCCTAAAATCAGGGCGTTTGCCGGAGAAAGCGGCGGCGCCAGCGAATGGCAGGGAAAGCTTGTTGTTCGCCTGTCTGCTGCGGACGGTTTCTCCTTAAGAAAAATGCTTTTTCCCATCATTTCGCTCTTGCGTAACGGCGCCTCAGTGCCGAAAGTCTGGAATCTGTGATGCGGATGCAGCGATCTAAGCCCGATCTACCGCTGGCCTAAGTGACTGCATCTGCGGGATGATTTTGAGCGTGCCTTCCGGCTTTGAAGGACGCTCGACTGGAATGGGACGACGATGAACCTTACTCCCCGGGAAAAAGACAAGCTCCTGATCTCCATGGCCGCCATGGTGGCGCGCCGGCGGCTCGAACGCGGCGTGAAACTCAATTATCCCGAGGCGATCGCGCTCATCACCGACTATGTGGTCGAAGGTGCACGTGACGGCCGCGCCGTTGCCGAACTGATGGAAGCGGGTGCCCATGTCATTTCGCGCGATCAGGTCATGGAGGGTATTGCCGAGATGATCCATGACGTGCAGGTGGAAGCCACGTTCCCGGATGGCACCAAGCTCGTGACCGTGCATGAGCCGATCCGCTGAGATCAACCATTTTGTTCAAGCATTCCGAACGTAAGACCAATTGCATTTTGCCGGACATGCTGAGAGGAGAACCGCGATGATACCAGGTGAGATCATTGCCGCAGAAGGCACGATAGAGCTCAATGCCGGGCAGCCGACCGTGACCATCGAAGTCGCCAATTCCGGTGACCGTCCGGTTCAGGTGGGCAGCCACTATCATTTTTTCGAGACCAATGCCGGGCTGATCTTTGAGCGTGACAAGGCCCGCGGCATGCGGCTGGATATTCCGGCCGGCACGGCGGTGCGCTTCGAGCCGGGGCAGAAGCGCGAAGTGACGCTGGTAACACTGTCGGGCAAGCGCGAGGTCTATGGCTTTCGTCAGCAGATCATGGGGAAGCTTTGATGGTCAGGCATTTATTCCTCATTGCCGGTATGTCGCTTGCCATGCTCGCAGGCTCCGGCCTTGCTACCACGGCGTTTGCTCAGCAAGGCAAGGCTAATTGCGCCAACCCACAGACGCAGATGGAGATGACCCAATGCGCCGGGGAAGATTACGACAAGGCGGACAAGGAATTGAACACCGAGTATCAGAAGCTCCGCAAGCTTTTGGCCGAGCGCGACAAGGCGGCTGACGAGGGCGGCAAGGGTGCCGTTGAAGCGCTCGTTGCTGCGCAGCGTGCTTGGGTTGCCTATCGTGACGCCAATTGCGATCTGACTGGTTTTCAGGCGCGAGGGGGATCGATGGAGCCGCAGCTTGTCGCTTCCTGTCTTGCGCAGATGAGCCGCGACCGGACGCAGGAGCTTAAGACGCTCGCGGAGCAGTTCTAATCGCGACGGTTTCGTTTCGATGACGAACGCCAGGACGTTGAGGTGGCCGCCGCCTTCTCTTCGTCACCAATCAAATAGCCTTCTGCGCCTTTGAGGGAGCCAGACCGCACATGCCTTACAAGATTTCCCGCGCCGCCTATGCCGGCATGTTCGGCCCGACCACCGGCGACAAGGTGCGCCTGGCCGATACGGAACTGTTCATCGAAATCGAAAAGGATTTCACCACCTATGGTGAAGAGGTGAAGTTCGGTGGTGGCAAGGTCATTCGTGACGGAATGGGCCAGAGCCAGGCAACACGTGCGGAGGGTGCGGTCGATACCGTCATCACCAATGCGGTGATCGTCGATCATTCGGGCATCTACAAGGCCGATGTGGGCTTGAAGGACGGGCGCATCCACGCGATCGGCAAGGCGGGCAATCCGGATACGCAGCCGGGCGTGACGATCATCGTCGGCCCTTCGACCGAAGCCATTGCGGGTGAGGGCAAGATACTGACCGCCGGTGGCATGGACGCCCATATCCATTACATTTGCCCGCAGCAGATCGACGAAGCGCTGATGAGCGGCGTTACCTGCATGCTGGGCGGTGGTTCCGGTCCGGCGCATGGAACGCTTGCCACCACCTGCACAGGGGCATGGCATATCGAACGGATGATCGAAAGCTTCGATGGCTTTCCAATGAATTTGGCACTTGCCGGCAAGGGCAATGCTTCACTGCCGAAGCCGCTTGAAGAAATGATCCTGGCAGGCGCCTCGTCGCTAAAACTGCATGAGGACTGGGGCACGACGCCGGCTGCCATCGACAACTGCCTGACGGTTGCCGACGCCTTCGACGTGCAGGTGATGATCCATACCGATACGCTGAACGAAAGCGGCTTCGTCGAAGATACGGTTGCCGCCATCAGGGGTCGCACCATCCATGCCTTCCATACGGAAGGCGCGGGCGGTGGTCACGCGCCGGATATCATCAAGATTTGCGGCAACCCCAACGTCATTCCGTCCTCTACCAACCCGACACGGCCCTATACGGTCAATACGCTGGCGGAACATCTCGACATGCTGATGGTCTGCCATCACCTGTCGCCGTCCATTCCGGAAGACATCGCCTTTGCCGAGAGCCGCATCCGTAAGGAGACCATTGCGGCCGAAGATATTCTCCACGATATCGGCGCCTTCTCGATCATTTCGTCTGACAGCCAGGCCATGGGCCGCGTCGGCGAGGTGGCGATCCGCACCTGGCAGACGGCTGACAAGATGAAGCGCCAGCGCGGCCGCCTGAAGGACGAAAAGGGAGAGAACGACAATTTCCGCGTTCGCCGTTACATCGCCAAATACACGATCAATCCGGCAATCGCCCATGGCGTCAGCCACGAGATCGGCTCCGTCGAAGTCGGCAAGCGTGCCGACCTCGTCCTGTGGTCTCCTGCATTCTTCGGCGTGAAGCCGGAAATGGTGCTGCTGGGTGGTTCGATTGCCGCCGCACCCATGGGCGACCCGAATGCCTCGATCCCCACGCCGCAGCCAATGCATTACCGCCCGATGTTTGCGGCTTACGGCAAGCTGCGCACCAACTCCTCCGTCACCTTCGTCTCGCAGGCCTCGCTCGATGGCGGGTTGGCGCAACGTCTCGGTGTGGCCAAGAACTTGGTGGCGGTGAAAAATGTGCGTGGCGGTATCTCGAAGGCGTCGATGATCCACAACACGCTGACCCCGCATATCGAGGTGGACCCGGAAACCTATGAGGTGCGCGCAGACGGCGAGTTGCTGACGTGCGAACCAGCGACGGTTCTGCCCATGGCACAACGTTACTTCCTGTTCTGATATCGGGCTTTTGAAGCGGTTCGCGGGCGGTATCGACCCGAAATCGAAATCGTTCTCGGGAAACTGGACGTCTTTCGTACCTCAATAACAGACGAGGCACCTTAGACGCCGCGTCCTGCACAACAGAGGTGGGAGCGTCGCTCAGCCGCTGCAGTCCTATTCGTCATGAGGCTTGTTCACAAGAATTTTGCGGATCATTCCGGCCGGTTTATCGTTCATGCCGGGGAGGATAGGCTTGCTTACGCTCATCCTTGTTTAAGCAAATATGTGCGATATTTCTACAATCTCACATATGCATCAAACTAGCTTAAACTTTTACTTGTTCTATTATCGATGTCGCAACCTTTTCTGCTTATCGGTTGCCTTATGGAGGTAAGAGGCTGATGGCTGACGGGTTCGCAAAGTTTATCTCGCTCGAAATGAGTCTAAGCGATCCAGGCAAAGGCCAGACGCTGCGCAGTTTTGCGCTGAAAATGGTGTTCATCTCCATTTGCCTGTCTATCGTCATCAGTCTGGCGGTTATTCTGCTCGGCTCGACGCTGGAGCTTCTTCCCGTGCCTTTGTCTGAAGCTGTTTCCTACAGTATCGCCATGGGCTGGATCGTCGGCGGTCTGGTTGCCGGAATTCTCTGCATGGTTCTCGCCAAGGCGATCCGCCAGCTGCGGGAATCGCAGGCGGAATTTGAGCGCCTCAGTCGCACCGATACGCTATCGGGGCTGGCCAATCGCCGCGCGTTCAACCAGGTGTTCGAAGACATTCAGAACAACGCCTCGTTGGCGATCTTCGATCTCGATCGCTTCAAGTCGATCAACGACAATTTCGGTCACAGTGCCGGCGATCTGGTGATCAAGCGTGTCGCTCGGGCAATCGAGGATGTCTTTGGCGATTTCCACTGCGTGGCGAGATTGGGTGGCGAAGAGTTTGGTGTGATCGTGTGTGGCGGAGAGCGCAAGGATCGCGTCGCACTGATCGAAATGGCGCGGATACGCGTTGCCTGTCTCTCCGTCAATTTCGAGGGCAATCTTCTGCAGACCACCGTATCGGTGGGCATTGCCGAGATCGACCCATCGCGATCGAAACACGATACCTTCGCCTTGGCCGACAAGGCGCTCTATATCGCCAAGGCGGCCGGGCGCAATCGCCTTTGCCATGGCGATGGTCCGTTCCCGCGCATGGACCGCAACGAGACTGTTGGCATGGCTCTTCAGGTTGCTTCTTGAGGCAAATTGACCTGAACGTTTCCTCGTTCGCCATGGCGCATTCGTGCTGGCCCGCGGCTTGCAATCCTCCGTCTCATCCGGCAAGACTCGATGCTTGAAGCATCACAGTCAGGCCGGACAACCCCATGTTACGTGTTCAATCCTATCTCCCCGCAGGCACACCCGCCGACGAGCCGACCGGCTACGTCACACTTGCCCATGACCAGCGGCATTTGCGGCGCAAGCTACTGCATCTTCAGAATGACGAGATGGTCATGCTGGATCTGAAAGAAGCCGTGCTGTTTGCCCACGGCGATCTGCTGGTCGTTGAAAATGGCGATCTGGTGGAGGTGCGGGCAGCCAATGAGAAGCTGTTCGAGATCACTGCGAAGACCCCGCTTCATCTCATCGAGCTTGCCTGGCATCTGGGCAATCGCCATCTCTCCGCACAGATCGAAGAGGACCGCATTCTCATCCTGCGCGATCACGTGATCCGCGCCATGCTGGAGGGGCTGGGTGCGACGGTGCGGGATGTGGAAGAACCTTTCCATCCGGCGCGCGGCGCCTATCATGCGCATGGCGGGCATTCTCACGCAGGCCATTCCCATGGTGATCACGGCCACCATCATCACGATTGAAGCATGACAGCGAAGCGGAGTGTCGACAGCTTACTGAGACTACTGGCCTGGATGTCGCCTGCCTTTCCGGTGGGCGCATTTTCCTATTCCGGCGGACTGGAAAGCGCTGTCGCCGATCGACGCGTTACCAATGCTGAGGGCCTGAGCGGCTGGATTGCCCTCTCGCTCCAGCGTGGCACCTTGTGGAACGATGCGGTCATGGTGTGCCAGGCCTGGAACGGCTTTATTGACGACGCGGCGCTCAACGAGGTTGCCGAATTGTCTCGCGCTCTTGCCGGTTCGGCGGAACGGTATCGCGAGACGGTTCTCTTGGGCGATGCCTTCGTCGATGCGGCACGCGCTTGGTCGTCTCCCGTCTTCGATCGGTTGCCGGCCTCACCGACCTATCCGGTTGCTGTTGGTGCAGTGGCTGCCGCGCATGATATTGCGCTGGAAGATGTTCTTGCCGCCTATCTGCATTCCGGCCTGGCGCAACTCATCTCCGCCGGTATCCGTCTTGGTGTCGCGGGGCAGAAGGATGGTGTCTCGATCCTGTCAAGGTTGGAAGAGGCGGTAGGGGAGGTCGCGGCGCGGGCTTCTAACACCACGCTCTATGATCTCGGGTCGGCCACGATCATTGCCGATACGGCGCCGATGCGACACGAGGTGCAGGGAACGCGGCTGTTCCGCTCCTGACCTGTTCCTTCTACTTTATTGTTGATGGGGCAGGCTTTGGGCCGCTAATGTCGGTGAAACATATCCAGAAGGGAAGAAGGCATGAAATCGGGAAATGGGCCGCTCAGAGTTGGTATCGGCGGGCCTGTCGGTTCCGGCAAGACGGCGTTGACGGAAAAGCTGTGCAAGGCGATGAGTTCGGAATTCTCCGTCGCCGTCGTCACCAATGACATCTACACCAAGGAAGATGCCGAGGCGTTGGTGCGCATGCAGGCGCTGCCCTCGGAGCGTATCGTCGGCGTGGAAACTGGCGGCTGCCCACACACGGCGATCCGTGAAGATGCGACGATCAATCTTCAGGCGATTGCCGGTCTGAACGAGCGCTTTCCCGATCTGGACGTCGTCTTCATCGAATCGGGCGGGGACAATCTCGCCGCAACCTTCTCTCCCGATCTGGCCGACATCACCATTTATGTCATCTCCGTCTGCCAGGGCGAGGAAATCCCGCGCAAAGGTGGCCCCGGCATTACCCGTTCCGACCTTCTGGTCATCAACAAGAAGGACTTGGCACCTTACGTCGGTGCCGATCTTGAGGTGATGGACAGCGATGCGACCCGCATGCGCAAGGACATGCCGTTCTTCTTCACTGACATGAAGCGCGGCCAAGGCATCGACCGCATTGTCGGTTTTTTGAAGCAGCAGGGCGGTTTGTAAATTCCTCGGCCTTGGAGAAATTGAAGCCGGTTCGACACGTTCTCGCGGGGCTGATCTGCGACTAAAGCCTGTTCAGGGCTGCCGGGTCGTTGATGTGAATGACGCGTCCGCGCACGCTGACGCCGCAGCTTTTCAGCGAGGAGAAGGCGCGCGAGAGCGCTTCTGGCGCGAGCCCGAGTTTGCCGGCGAGCACGCTTTTCTGAAACGGAAGGCGTAGCGAGTAGGAGCCTTTCTCCGAAGGAGCTTGCGTCACCAGGTAATGCGCCACGCGCTGCGGTGCAGTTTGCAGCCGATCGTTTGCCACGCAATCCATGACCTTCAGATTGTTCTTCGACAGCGTTTCGATCACGGCACGTGCGACCGTTGGATCTGCTTCAAGCATCGCCCTGATCCGCGACAGTTCCAGTCTTGCCAGCAGGCAGCATTCGGTGGTCTGGGCGCTATAGCGGTGGTTGCCAGTCTCGAAAATCATGCAGTCATTGAAGGTTTCGCCAGGACCGCAGATGCGAATATCGGCCTCACGCCCGTCGCGACTGGTGCGAAACAGGCGCACATGGCCGCTCAGCACGTAATAGAGAAATTCCGCCGTGCCGGCTTCGGTGCAGAGCATGTGGCGCGAGGGCAGCGTCAAAAGCGACGCCGCGTCGATAATCGAGCGCGCCGAGGTCTCGCTCATGGGAGACAGAAGGTCGCTACGAATGAGGAGGGCTTTGTCCCTGTTTGTCAGTTTCTCGATCTTGCTCACGCTCGTCCCCCAAGAACAATAACCGTCTTCGCTTACCTCTCATTGGATTGGCTGGGAGAGGGCGAAGCTTCGGCAACGAATGTTGTCATGAGGGGAGGATAGCTTGTTCTTCACAAGCCAAATTGATTTCGATCAAACTTTGACGAAATTCGACAAGCGGTAGGTCGAGTGACAAGTCCGGTGAACGCGACTTCACCAGATTGGTCACTGCGCGAGGTGATCTACTCCGCCGCGAGAGGCGGAAGCCGGAGCACGTTGTCGGATTTGCCGTTACGAGCGTCCTTCGGGACGGTCTTCTCCACCGCTGCAATACGCTCTTCCATGGAGGCGATCGCCTGGCTGTTTTCGCGCGCAGCGTTCGATAGTTCTTCCGAGGAGAGGATCGGATGCTCTTCTTCCTTCTTGCCGACGAAGCGGCCGAAGAGGTGGGCGAGCAGACGCGAGAGGTCGTCCATGATCAGGAAGAAGGCTGGGACGACGATGAGCGACAGGACCGTGGAGACGATGATGCCGCCGATGACGGCGATCGCCATTGGCGCACGGAAGGAGCCGCCTTCCCCGACACCAAGTGCGGATGGCAGCATGCCGGCCGACATGGCAATCGAGGTCATGATGATCGGACGGGCGCGCTTGCGGCCAGCCTCCACCATGGCGTGAACGCGCTCCATGCCGTGACGGCGCATCTCGATGGCGAAATCGACGAGCAGGATGGCGTTCTTGGTAACGATACCCATCAGCATCAGGATGCCGATCAGAACCGGCATGGAGAGCGCGTTCTGCGTGACGATCAGCGCCACGGCCACACCGCCAATGGCAAGCGGCAAGGAGAACAGAATGGTGAAGGGCTGGATCACATCCTTGAACAGCAGGATCAGAACGACTAGCACCAGCAGCAGGCCGAGCAGCATGGCGTTGACGAAGCCCTGCTGCATTTCGCCCTGCACCTTGGCGTCGCCACTTTCGGCCAGGCGAACGGTCGGCGGTAGCTGCGTCTCTTCGACGATCCGCTTGAACTCCGCCGTTGATGTATCAAGTGCGGTGCCGAAGGGCACGTCGGAGCCGATGGCGACAACGCGGCTGCGGTCGTTGCGCTTGATGGAGCTTGGGCCTTCCGAATAGTCGATATCGGCAACGCTATAAAGCGGCACGGTGGCGCCAGAGGCGGTCTTGATCTTCAGTGCGCGGATGGCGGCGAGATCGCGACGAACATCGAGGGAGGTCTGGACCCGGATCGGGATCTGGCGGTCATCGAGCGAAATCTTCGTCAGTTGCGCATCGATATCGCCAATCGTGGCAACGCGCACGGTTTGCGAAATCTGCTGCGGCGTAATGCCGAGACGGGCGATTTCATCCTTGCGCGGGCGGATCTGCAACTCGGGACGCGGAAGAGCGCCTTCCGAGCTGACATTGGCGAGGATCGGGGAGGCGCGCAGACGCGATTCCAGGATGCCGACGGCCTTGCCCAAATCCTCCTCACTGGAGGAGAGGAAGTTGAAGGTGAGTTCGCGTTCGGCGCGGTCGTTGAGCTTGATGATGCGGACATCGGGAATGTCGTGGACGCTGGCGAAGATATCGCGCTCCACATCCCACTGTGGCCGCGTTCTGCCATTGTCTTCCACCTTCGGCAGATGAGACCCGATCAGCGGGAGGGAGCCGAGGCCATCATTGACGACGGTTTTCAGCAGCGAGTGGTCGATCTTCTTCAGGATGACGCGCACCGTTGCGCGGCGCAGTTCCAGGTCGCCCTTTGGTGAAGCGCCACCAAGGATGAAGACGCTTTCGACGCCATCGATGCCCTTAATGGCATTGTTGATCTTGGCGGTCGTGGCGTCCGTCTCGTCCAGCGTCGCATTCGGCGGAAGCTCGATGGAGAGCACGACCCGTGAGGAGTCGTCCGGCGGCAGGAAGCTGCCGGGCACTTGGGCAAGCAGCATCAGCGATGCGACAAGGAAGCCGATCGCACCGAGCAACGTCAGATACCGTGCCCACCATTTGCGGGTCGTGCCCGTCACCATGCGCGTATAGGCCTTCATCAGCCGACCGTCATTGTCGTGATGATCATCGACGGCATCGTCGGCGCGCATGAGGTACGCGGCCATCAGCGGCGTGATCAAGCGCGCCACCATCAGCGAGAAGAAGACGGAGAAGGCGACGGTCAGGCCGAACTGGATGAAGTACTGGCCGGGAATGCCGGGCATGAAGGAGACCGGCACGAAGACTGCAATGATGGTGAAGCTGGTGGCGATCACCGCAAGGCCGATTTCATCGGCAGCTTCAAGCGCCGCGCGATAAGGCGTCTTGCCCATCTTGATGTGTCGCGAGATGTTCTCCACTTCCACGATCGCATCGTCGACGAGAATGCCGGTGGCGAGCGTCAGAGCCAGGAAGCTGACGAGGTTCAGCGAGAAGCCGAGCAGATCCATCACCCAGAAGGTGGGGATGGCCGAGAGCGGTAGTGCGACGGCAGCAATCAGCGTGGCGCGCCAGTTGCGCAGGAAGAGCAGCACGACGATGACGGCAAGGATCGAGCCCTCCATCAGCGTGTGGAGAGCGGCTTCGTAGTTGCCATAGGTAAAGTAGACCGAGTCATCGACCATCTGGATGGCGACGTCCGGGTGGTCCATACGGACCTTGTCGAGGTTCTGTGCGACGGTTTCGGCCACCGTCACTTCGCTCGCACCCTTGGCGCGGAAGACGGCGAAGGTGACGGCAGGATTGCCGTTGAAGCGCGAGAAGGATTTGGGCTCTTCGTAAGTGTCGGTCACCCTTCCGAGTTCCGACAGCTTGACGAAGTTGCCATTGGGCAGCGCGATCGTGGTATTGGAAAGCTCTGCCACGTTGCGCGCGTCGCCGAGCGTTCGGATCGTCTGCTCGTTGCCGCCGACCTGGCCACGGCCCGAGCCGAGGTCGATATTGGTGCCGCGCAGCTGATTGTTCACCTCGGCTGCTGTGATGCCATAGGCATCGAGCTTGGATGGATTGAGCGATACGCGTACTTCGCGGTCTGCCCCACCGTAACGGTCGATCTTGCCGACGCCCGGCTGGCCCTGGAGCGCGCGCTTGATCGTGTCATCCACGAACCAGGAGAGTTCTTCCAGCGTCATGTTGGGAGAGGAAACTGCGAAGGTCTGGATTGCCTGGCCTTCGACGTCGATCTTGCTGACGACGGGCTCTTCGATGCCGGCGGGCAGATTGGAGCGGATCTTGTCGATCGCGTCCTTGGTGTCCTGCACGGCTTCTTCCGTGGGCTTTTCGATGCGGAAGAGAACGGTCGTCAACGACTGGCCGTCGGTGACGGTCGACTGGATTTCATCGATGCCGCTGATCGAGGCGACAGCATCTTCGACTTCTTTCGTCACCTGCGCTTCGAGTTCAGAGGGCGAGGCGCCGCTTTGCGTCACCGTGATGGCAACGACGGGAACGTCGATATTGGGGAATCGGGTGATCGGAAGGTCGTAGAACGCCTTGATGCCGAGGAAGAGCAGCAGCGCGAAGGCAAGCAGCGGCGCAATCGGATTGCGGATGGACCATGCGGAAAAGTTCATGGTTGTGCCTTCGCTTTAGTTCGAGGCCGCGGCGGCAGCCGGAACCGGGTTGATCTTGTCACCGTCGCGGACGAAAGCGCCTGCCTTCTCCACGACCTTGTCGCCAAGCGACAGTCCCTGTTTGATCTCAACGAAGCCGGAATCCTGAATGCCGGTCTCGATCTTCACCTGCTTGACGACACCATTATCGACCTTGCGTGAGGTCGAGCCTTCACGACCGGACGTCACCGCCGACAAGGGCAGGGCGAGCGCATTGGCTGAAGCAACGACGATATCGGCATTGGCATACATGCCGGCGCGGGCCGGGCTGTTGGCGGGCAGCACGATATGAACCGCGCCAAGCCGTGTGGTCGGGTCAACCGTCGGCGAGACGATGCGCACCGTGCCTTCGATCTTCTGGCTGCCGCCGGCGACGGTGAGGCGCGCCGTCTGACCGACCTCGACCTTTTGGATATCGGTCTCGGAGAGATCGGCGACGAGTTCGATCGCACCGTCCTTGATGATGGTGAAGAGGGGATTGCCTGAACCGGTGGCGATGGCGCCGATACGCGCATTCTTGGCGGAAATGATGCCGGCGACGGGCGTCTTCACGCCGGTGCGGGCGAGCTTCAGATCGATATCCTCTATCTGTGCATCCACCACCTTGATGTCGGCTTCGCCGACAGTCACGGTCTGCCTTGCTGCCTCGAGGCGCGCCTTGGCGACATCTGCCGCCGCTGCCGTCTGTTCCACCTGGGATACCGAGCCCGAGCCGGACTGGCCAAGGCGGGCGGCACGATCCTTCTGGCGGACGGCGTCATCCAGATTGGCTTGTGCTTCGATCACCTGCGCCTTGCTCTGCGCCACGGCTGCTTCGGCTTTGGCCCTGTTGGCTTCCAGCTGGCTCTTCTGCAAGAGCAGGCTGTCGCGGGAAAGCTCGGCGAGCACCGCGCCCGCCTCAACCTTGTCGCCCACATCCACATTGAGCTTATCGACGGCAAGGCCTTCGACCTGCGGCTGGACGTAGATCTCATCCACGGGGCGAATGGTGCCGGTGGCAATCACCCGGTCCACGAGGTCGCGCTTTGCCACCTCCGTCACCACTATTGCCGGCAAATTATTGCGGCTTGCCTGCACGGGCTCGCCTTCTGCCCACGCTGTCGTCTGGAGAGCCGAGCCAAGAAGGAGAAGGGCAGTGAAACCTGCAATCGGTGCGATGCGCTGCATATATGTGTCCGTCCAAAGTGGGTCGCGCGATGGTCGTGCGCCGTCATCGGCGCCTGTCATCTCAAGCGAGAAGTGCATGCAATATTCGTTAGGCTCTTCTACGATATCAGCGACCATGTGGTTTATCGAACCGCGATGTCGACGATATTGCGCCAGCGTGTCCCATCCCTCCGGCGCATGCTTTGTAAAAGCTCTACTGCAGGGGAATGTAAATGCGAGATCGCTACTTTTCAATCCGTCTAGCAGGCGGTTTCGCTATACATTTATGAATAACACGTTGATGGTTTACGGTCTGGTCTTCTGCCCTCCAGGCTCCGGAGTTGCCATAGATTTGACGCGCGAGCGGGCTTGCCGGCGAAAAACATGACCATCACCATCAACTTTATTCTTTACTCCAAAACTCATCTTTAATATCGTGGCACTCGACAACCGGCAGAGGGCCGGGTGCAACGGCAAGGTGAGGCATGGCGCGGAAAGAGAAAAAGAAGGCAGTTCGGGGCAGGCAGGATGATCGCTCTCATTCGCCGGACACATCCGTCCAACAGCAGGCACCGTCCGGCCCGAAAAGCTTTCTCTATGTCGGCGGGCGTGACTGCCAGGTGGCGCATCTGCGCCAGATCGCCAGCAATTTCGATGCCGAGCTGATCCACCATGACGGGGGCTTGCGCGAAGCGGTTTCCCGCATCGACACGCTGCTGCCTTCGGTTGACTGTGTCTTCTGCCCCATCGACTGTATCAGCCACGACGCGTGCCTTCGCGTCAAATCCGGCTGCAAGAAGTTCGGCAAGACGTTTATTCCGCTGCGCAATGGTAGCAAGTCGAGCCTTGAGCGGGCGCTGCAGACGATGAATGAGCGCGGTGCGAATTAGGGGCTGATGCGCTCGCGCCATGCGGTTTCTGCGCGGCGCAGGGACAGGACTTTAATATCGTCCCAAGTTCGTTCATGCGTCTTCATGTTCTCCGCCTGTAATCCTCGGCCTTGAGCCGAGGATCCATAGCCGCACCCGTAAGCGTTTGAAAAACACGGATCCTCGGGGTCAAGCCCGAGGTTGACGGAGAGGTTGAGGTTTGCCGCGTTACCTCGACGTGAGTGAGTTGCTCGCTAACGCGCCTCTTACAATGCGTTCTTCCGGATCACATCGCTTAGCCAGTGGTAGGACGCCTTCGGAATACGCTGCAACGTCGGGTAATCGACATAAACCAGACCGAAGCGTTTGGAATAGCCGCGTCCCCATTCGAAATTGTCCATCAGCGACCAGGCGAAATAGCCCCGGATATCGTGGCCTTCTTCCAGCGCATCGAGAAGCACGTTGAGGTACCCTTCGAAATAGGCGATGCGATCCTTGTCGATGACCTTGCGGTCGGGGCCGAGTGCGTCTGGATATGATGCGCCATTTTCCGTGATGTAGATGGTCGGCTTGTTGTAGCGCTCGCTGGTGTCGCGAATCTGTTCAAGGAAGGCCTGCGGATCCACGACCCAGTTGACGTCGGTGAGCGGGCCCATGCCGGTGGGCGGGGCGGTCTCGGCAACGCCGAAGGTGGTGTTCTTGTTGGGCCCGACAAAGACGGGATTGTAGTGGTTGAGGCCGAAGAAATCCATCTTCTGGCTGATGTCGGCCATATCGTCGCCGAGGATGAGCGGCTCCATTTCCCTGGCGATCGGTTCGGGATAGGTGCCTAGCCAGAGGGGATCAACGGTGACGCGCCGCCAGAGGCAGTCGCCCAGAATGCGGGCTTCCTCATGGGCCGCGTCGTCATAATGCGGGCGGACCGGCCCGAGCGAGACGATGTTGCCGACTTCTGCCTTTGGCGCTTCGGCGCGAACGGCTTTCACCGAGTAACCATGGGCGAGGTTCAGCGTGTGGATGGCCTTTAGGCTGTCCTCGTAGGACTGCTTGCCCGGCGCGTGGCGGCCGACATTATAGGCGACCCAGGGAATGACGTTCGGTTCGTTGATCGGAGCGAAGCGCTTGACGCGGTCGCCAAAATGGCGGGCAATCGTTGCGGCATAATCGGCGAAGATCTTTGGCGTCTCGCGTGAGCGCCAGCCGCCCTTTTCTTCCACCGCCACCGGCATGTCCCAATGATGCAGGCAAATCCAAGGCTCGATGCCTTCATGGAGCAGAAGGTCGATGACGCGGTCGTAGAAATCGAGCCCGCGCTGGTTCACCTGACCGGAGCCTTCCGGAAAGATGCGCGGCCATGCGGTCGACAGGCGGTAAGCCCCGACACCAAGGCCGCTCATCAGGCCGATATCTTCCGGGTAGCGGTGATAGTGGTCGCAGGCGATGTCGGCGGTTTCGCCATTGGTGGTGCGGCCCGGCGTGTGGGCGTAAACATCCCAGACGCTCTGGCCGCGGCCATCCTTGTTGACAGCGCCTTCGGTCTGGAAGGCGGAGGCGGCGACACCCCAGAGAAAGTCCTTGGGAAAAGAACGCGTCATGACAGATGCTCGTTATCGATGAATGAGGCTTGCGGCGTGCCCCGCACAAAGCGCGGAGCACGGGTCTCGTCGGGAGGAGGAGCTTAAGCTCAGTTGCCGGTGCTGACGTTCCAGAAATAGGGCCAGGGCGATGGCTTGAAGTCTTTCAGCGTCTTCTTCTTCGAGCTCAGCGCATTGAAGTCGCCGACCTTGTAAACGGGGGCTTCCTCATAGAAGACCTTCTGGATTTCGGCGAAGAGGGCCTTGCGCTTTTCCGGGTCGGATTCGGCGATGAAGGGCTCGACTGCTGCGGCCTTGGCAGGTGTCGACCACCAGCCGGGATAGCTATCGGACATCCAGCCATTGAGGATCGGTTCCGGCGGGAACGGGCCGTGGGTGATGAATATGTCCCACAGTTTCGGATCGGCGCGACGGGTGGTGAGCGTCGCCCAATCGAAGACGCCAAGCTCAACCTTGAAGCCTGCGGCCTTCAGATACTCGGCGGCGACCTGCGCCATCTTGTAATGGAATTCATACTGCCGGCTGGTGAGGATGCGGATCGGCTTTTCGCCGTCATAGCCAGCTTTCTTGGCCATGGCTGCTGCCGCTTCGGGATCGCCTTCGCCATAACGTTCGATGCCTTCTTCCGTGTGCCAGACATAGCCCTTCGGGTAGAGCGCGCCATCGACGGCGAAGAATTCCGGATTGCCGAAGGCGGCCAGCAGCATGTCTTCCGGGTTCAGTGCTGCCTGGATGGCGTGGCGCATCTCCTTATTGGCCAGCACGCCTTCCTTGGTGTTCATGACCATGACCGGCGCACCATAGGGCTTCAGGACCACAGGCTCGGATGCCTGCGAGGCCTTCAGACGGTCGAAGGTTTCGGGCGGCAGCGAGTCGGCGTAGTCGAACTGGCCGGAGATAGCACCTTCGAGGCGAGTATTGGCATCTGGAACCGGCACGAAGCGCACTTCATCGAGAATGGCCTTGCGCGCGCCGCCGAAACCATTGGCAGCTTCCGACCGCGACTGGTAGCCATCGAAGCGGACGAGCTGGATATACTGGTCGGCCTTGCGTTCTTTCAGCATGTAGGGACCGGTGCCGATGGTCTTGGTCAGCGGATCTTCGGCAAGGTTCGCTTTCGGCATGATGACGGCGGCGGAATTGTTGAAGGCGAGAAGCGACAGAAGCGGCGCATAGGGCTTGTTCAGCACGATCTGGATGGCATCATCACCCTTGGCGGTAACGGAGCTCAGATAGGGCGCGACCTGCTTGCCGCGTGACGCAATCTTGGCCCAGCGCTCGATCGAAGCGACGACATCGGCCGATGTCATGGTGGAGCCGTCATGGAACTTGATGCCCTTGCGGAGCGTGATGTCGTAGGTCTTACCATCGGCGGACACGGTCGGCATGGCCTCAGCCAGCAGCGGAACGACGTTCCATTCGGCATCGAAGGTGAAGAGCGTTTCGAAGATATGCTGCGTGATCATCCCCACGACATCGGCAGTCGAGGCCATCGGATCGAGCGTGGGCGGTTCACCGATCGTCGCGACGTTGACCACGCCGCTGGCGAAACTCGGCGTGGAGATGGCGGGCAAGAAGAGCAAGGAGGCTGCAAGCACAGTCCGTTTAAGCATGACGTTCCCTCTTTTAAATCCACAATAATGGAATATGCATTCTTATTGCGTCATACTGTAGCGGGATGATTTGCGTTGTCAAATGTGTTTGCGCGCAAAGGTGGGTCGACGGGATCGACAGAAATTCACATGGGCCATTCGCGGAAACGCTCTCGTCACGATCAAGGAAATGATTGTCCACTTCACATGTCGAGAGACGGCTCAGCGGCGCGTAGGTGGAGGCATGCTGTTGCTTGGCCACGCCGCCGGGGCTCAGGCCGTTTCCAGCAGGCGTGCCAAACGCCGGAGCTTGTCCAGATCTTCTTCGATCATCGATGTTGTCTCGGCACGCTTGATCGCGCTTCTGGAGTGTTGAAGCGCAATGCGTTTAAACTCCGGGTGGCTAAACCCGGAAAGGGTGATGAACGCCTTCTGCAATCGAATGCCCACTTCGAGGATAGCCGCGCCATCCCGGGCAAGTGGGATGAAGAGGTCATCGAAGACATCTTCGAGCTTGATCGGTGCCACATGCAGACGCGGATATTGCACATCGATATCGTCGGCGTGTTCATCCCAGACGGCCAGCACCCGCATATATCTTGAAATCAAATCGATCGCAGTGCCGGAATCGTTGATCGCTTGCGACAATGACCGGGACGCGATTTCAGCCAGAACCGCAGCGCCGAAACGGGGATCCTGATCGAAGGATCTGACGTCGCCGATTGTGAATGCGGAGGCGATGCGCTTTTGGACCTCTTCATCGACGTCGCCGACAATCCAGGCCAGGGGAATATTCGGCGCAACAAGCTTGCCGGCGATCGCCACCACTGCGATGTCTATGTCGAATTCTTCCGAGATTTGCCCCAGCACGCCACCATCCACATGCTGGACGTAGCCAACCTTTGGCTGGTGGACGGGCGTGTTTGGCGCGCCGAGCCTCGGATCATTCTCCTCCAGTTCTTTCCCGCCAAGGCAGGGACTTCTTATCCAGGCCCGAAGGGCTTCTATGGTCGCTTTTTCCACCCTCTCGGTCGTCTCGGTGACGCGACCGAGGCGTGAGAGATGGTCGATCCACCGTAGCAGCGTGACGATGATGAGAATGATGACGCCGATCGTCACGACGAAAAGAATGACCCGGCCCTGGTCGCCATAGACACCGGTTGCGAGCGCGATGATGCCGACGAGGCTGAAGAGGAACGAGCCGACGAAGGTGGCCAGCACGTTCTGTGTCGTGCTGTCTTCCATCACGAGCTTGGTGGCGCGCGGCGTTACGTTGTTGGTCGCGGCCGAATAGGCGGCGACCATCGTGCTCAAGGAGAAGGTGGTGACCGTCAGCATGCTCGATGCGATGATGCTGAGGATCTTGTCGACAGCGTCAGCGCCGATTTTCGCTGGCAGATCGGCAGGGATGTAAGAGGAGAAGGCAACCGCGAGAAGCGCGGATAGGACGCCTCCAAGCGAAAATAGAGTGGCCCTGAACCATATTCGCCGGACGATCTGGTTGATCCACCACTGCCATTTCGATGTCATTCAGCCCCCGCTCCACTGCAGCCCAATCGTCCGTCATCGCCGGCTTGAATATCCTGCTGGAGCGATAACGAGGTTGCGCAAACGGTGTTCCGTCTTTCGCGAGCAGCACTGAGGCAACGGGGGCTCTTATCGTCCGGTCAGTCGCGATCAGTCTTGAAGAAGGCCGAAGCTGCAAGCGTCAACCAGCCAAAGATCATTCCAAAACCGCCCGCGGGCGCGGCCATGGGAAAAAGGCTGTTTCCGGTGAAATGCTTGGAGACAAGGTCTCCGGCAAAAAGGGCTGTTCCAAGCCCCAGGAGAAGAGCGGAGGGCAGGGCGGTCTTGATGCGCTCCCAGCCGAGATGAAGACCGAGAAGCACCGGTGCATGAGCAAGGCACATAGCGGAGGCGTTGCCGAGCATCAAGGTGGCACCCGTGTGGGTCGCGGCTGCAGCAAGTGCGACGCCTGAGGCGCCAAGCACGCCGCTCAGAAACAGTGTCACGGCTTTCAGGATACCCTTGTTCATGACTGCGCCTCTTGCTGGTTCTGCATGTGGAAGGCCAATCGTTCGATTGGCGCCCAGATGATCTCGCGAAGCTTGGGATTTTCGATCGTTTCATCCATGGCGCGGCGGAAGCAGAGAAGCCATTCGTCGCGTTCCGTGGCCCCGATCGGCGCGACGAAGTGGCGTCGGCGCAGCATGGGGTGACCGTATTTCTCCACATAGACCGGCGGGCCGCCGAGGTAGCCTGTGAGGTAATCGTAGAACTTGCTTTCGCTGCCGGAAAGATCGGCCGGATGGATGGCGCGGCAGTTGGCGGCTTCCGGTAGCGTGTCCATCAATTGATAGAAGCGGCGCGTGAGCGCGCGCACGGTGGCGTCGCCACCGATGGCTTCATAGAGAGTGATGGTATCGTCTGCCACGCCTGAGCCGTCTCCGTTTGCTCCGCTTTTGCCGCGTCCTTACCGAAAGCGCAAACAGAAAGGCCAGGATGCGGCAATTTGCGTCGCCGCATCCTGATCATCGTCAGGAACGATCAGCCGAAATTGCGGATAAGGTCGAGGCCCTGGTTCAGCAGTGCATTGGCCTCGTCTTCATTGGCAGCTTCCACATAGCAGCGCATTTCAGGCGCGTTGCCGGAAGGGCGGAAGTGGATGGTGTTGCCGTTGGTCAGCGTCACCCGCAATCCGTCGATATCGCTGGTGGACTGGACTTCACCGACGGGCTTCAGGAACGCTTCGAGATTATTGTGCGAGGCACGCAGATGCTCCATGAGAGCCGAGCTTTTTTCTTGAGCGAAGTTTTGCAGGCGGTCGGCGGCTGCAACCGGCAGGCTGTAGGCTGCGGCGATCTGCGAGAGCGCTTTTCCTTCGCTTGCCTTCAATTGCAGCGTGGCAAGAATCGGCAGGAAGCAATCGCGGGTGGGAAGCGGTGCAATCTCTTTGCCATGCAGGGCAAAGGGCGTTGCCGTGAGGAAACCGCCATTGGCTTCGAAGCCGACCACGTGATCGCTTCCCTGCGACAGCGCGTCCGCCATGCCGGCAATCACAAATGGCGAGCCGACCTTGGTGCGCACCACCTCGAAATCTCCCGCAGCTTCGATGCCGGAATTGGAAGTGACCGGCGTGACAACGACGCCTGCCTTGAGGAAGTTGGAGGTGATGAGACCGATGAGATCACCACGCAGCGGCGTTCCCGTTTCGTCGGCAAGCAGCGGCCGGTCGCCATCGCCGTCGGCGGACACGATTGCATCCAGGCCATGCTCCGGCGCCCAGGCCTTCAGTTTCTCCAGCGTCTCGGGAGAGACGGCTTCGGTATCCACCGGAATGAATGTTTCAGAGCGGCCAAGCGGCACGACGTCTGCACCGTAATGAGCCAGTACATCGACGAACAGATCGCGTGCCACGGTGCTGTGCTGGTAGACGCCGATCTTCAGGCCCTTCAACGCATCGCCGGGCAGAAGACCGGTATTGCGCTCGTAGAAAAGCTCGGTGGCTTGCGTGCCGCGTTGTTCGGCAGTCTCTTCCTCAATGTTGAGGTCGTCCTGCTTCAGGCTTGCGGCCAGATCGGCAATCGCGGTTTCGTCCTGCTTGTCGATTTCGCCATCCGGGCGGTAGAATTTGATGCCGTTGCGATCTGCGGGAATGTGAGAGCCGGTGATCATCAGCGCCGCCGCCTTCAGCGACAGGCCGTAGAGCGCCAGAGCCGGCGTCGGCAGCGCGCCGCAATCGAGCGGCTTGAGGCCGACGGCCTTCAGCGCAGCGATGCAACTTGCGGCAATGGCCGGGCTCGAATCGCGAAAATCCTGACCGATAAGTATTGGGTCGCCTTTTTGTGCCAGGCCTGAGTTCAGAAGATGATGGGCGAAGGCTGTGGCATAAAGGGCGGACGCCTTGCCCTTCAAATCTTCCGACAGGCCGCGCAGACCGCTCGTTCCAAACTTCAAACTCATCTCAAAAAAGCTCCTTGTTCCAAAATCGATTTGCAGCCCGAAAGAGGGGCTCACATGTTTTCTAACCCGGAACATGCGGCATTGATCCCCGCGTGTCATCCAGAAAGACGGTATTGCGTTAACGTCGGGAGCGCGCCGACTTTTCGGCAAAGGCTGCGTGCTGTGGCTTTCGCACCATATTTTGCTTAGAGACTTTTTCTGGCTCTGCTCCATAACGGCGCATTGCTTCGAAGGGATGACAAAGCAATGGACACTGTATCGATCGACAACCGCGGCGATTTCGGCCTTTGGGCCATTGAGCGGGCCAAGGCGATCATCGCCGTCGAGGCCTCGGCATTGGCAATTGCGTCACGCGATGGCAAGGAAGAGGAAATTCGCGAGGCGGCAAATGCGCTCGGCGCAGCAATCTCAGCAGCGCTTCTGGAAGTTTATGACGGACTGGTTCCGGAGGAGTGATCTGCACCGCGAATGCCTGAATAGCGCAGCGCAATGAAGGCGGTGAGACAGGCAACGGCGAAAGCGTTGAGGTTGAAGAGCTTTGCCAGATCTGGTGTGCTCCAGATGTGCAGCGAATCGCCAATCAGGTAGCGCGTCGTCAAAAAGCCGGCAAAGACGAAGCCCGTCAGGCCGATCTGCCAGAGCTTTTCACTGGCCCTGAAGGACAGCGCCACAAGCATGATGCAGGCGGCGAAGAACAGCTCCGTGCCCGATGCTGCTCCGAAAAGCTTGGTTTCGAACACAGTATCGATGGTGCCGATCACGGGAAGGGCAATTCTTGCCGCCAGCGCCGATCGCCTGGCGATAAACGGGATCGCGAGGAAGAAGGGCATTGACAGCACGCTGATCCAAGCCGCCTCGACGCCATTACCGACGACCCACCAGATGGTTGGCGGGTAAAAGGGTTTGTTGGCAATGATGACCCAGGCGACGGTAACGGTGGCTGCCGTTAACGCGTCCTGCCTGGTACTTTCGCCCTTGCCGGTCATTTGCCGACAGGTTTCAACAGATAGTGGCCGACGCCCCAGACATCGCCCTTTTCATGCCCGAAGAGGCCTGCCGTGGCGAGAAAGAACAGTCTCCAGCGCCGATGCCAAAGGGAAGCGTCCTTGCCATAAACACGTTGCAGGATCGGTGTGATCTTGTCTGACTTGGCGTCGAAATTGGTAAGCCAGTCCATGGCGGTGCGGCGGTAATGGGTGCCCGACCAGCGCCATTCGGCTTCCACGGCGTAAACATCCTGGAAGCGATGGGGCAGGTCGTGCGCGGGCATGATGCCGCCGGTGAAGAAGTGATGCGCGATCCAATCGGCAGGATCGTTCGGATCGAAGCGGTAGGAGCGGTTCTTGTGGGTGAAGACGTGAATGAACAGCCGGCCATCCGCCTTCAGCCAGCCATTGGTGCGCTCGAAGAGCGCGCGCCAGTTCGACATATGCTCGAACATTTCCACCGATACGATGCGGTCATACGTGCCAGATGGGGAGAAGTCGTTCATGTCCGCCGTGATGACGGTAAGGTTTTCCAGCCCCTGGCGCTCTGCCTGGCCGAGAATATAGGCGCGCTGCGATGAGGAGTTGGAAACGGACGTGATGCGGGCATTGGGAAACTGCCGGGCCAGATAGAGCGACAGTGAGCCCCAGCCGCAGCCAAGTTCCAGAATGTCCATGCCATCATAGATATCGGCGTGCTTGACGGTTTCCGCCAGCGCTGCGGTTTCGGCGTCTGCCAGTGTGGTGCTTTCACTTAGGTAGTAGCAGCAGGAGTATTTGCGCTGTGGCCCGAGCACCAGCGAGAAGAACTCGGCGGGCACTTCGTAATGCTGGCGGTTTGCCTCGTCCGTATGGGTGGCTACCGGGAAGTCGGCCATGTCGCGGGCAAAGATCACCTCCGCGCTCTCCGGCACTTTCTCCAGCCGGCGCTTGGTGCGGTTGCAGAGGAAATCGATGCCGGTCAGTGTGAGGCTATCCGAAAGCGGTGCTTTTTCGGCCGCGTTGATGGCGAATGCCAACATGTTCATGTCATGCCTCCTCTTTGCGTGGACCGGGGAAAAATGCGTTGACGCGGCGCTGTAGCGCACGGAATTTCTCGCCGCGCGAACGCAGCATGTGATCCTCAAGCGGCGGGATGCCGGATGCATGGACGAGCAACCAGTACATCAACACGGGTGCGAGAAGCGCTGCCCAGGCGAAGGGCGAGGGGCCTGTCAAAGCCAGCAGCGGCCACGAGCACCAATACAGCCACTCGAAGAAGTAGTTCGGGTGGCGGGAGTAGCGCCACAGGCCCTCTTCGCAGACTTCGGTCTTGGCCTCCGGCTTCTTTCGGAAGTGCGCCAACTGCCGGTCCGACAGCGCCTCACCCGCAATCGCCAGGAGGCCGATGGCGACTGCGACGAGATCGAGCGAGCGCGGGAAGCTGGCTGTGTTGAATGCCGCCAGATAGATGGCAAGGACCAAGATGAAGCCGGCAAGAGCCTGGATCTGAAGGAAGAGGAAAAGGCGCTTGGAGGCGTTCTCACCCCACTCCTCGACGAGCTTGGCATAACGCGGATCTTCACCGCCGCCCTTGGTGCGCGAGCCGATGTGGCTGCCCAGCCGGACAGACCAGACGGCCACCAGCAGAAAGGCGGCAAGCCGCCGCTCCGGCGTGCCATCGGCAATGACAATGGCGACGATGCCACCGATGCCGACGGCGAAAGACCAGATCGTATCGATCCAGCCGCTTGCCCCAGTGCGGCGTTGAACGGCCCAGGCCGCCATCATGGCAAGCGACAGGCCAAGGGCAATCAGAAACAGGAAGAGGACATCCATAAGAAGGTTCTTTCCGTGATCAGCATGTTCAGTCTGCCAAATCTACGGACGATGACGGGTCATGGTTTCCCTGCAAAAGAAAAAAATTTCTCCGGTGATTTCTTGTGATCCGAAATCATGGCCGGCGCGTTGTTGTCGTCATCACTTGGCACAGACAGCCTATTGTTGGAGGATTTCAGCGTGAAAATAGTTCTTAGACTGTCAATTCTTGCTCTCGCTTTGACCGGCGGCAGTGCATTTGCAGATACGATCGAAGGGCAGTGGTCACGCGGCGATGGCAATGCCAAGGTTCAGATCGCGCCCTGCGGCTCCGATATCTGTGCCGTCAACACCTGGATCAAGCCGGGCACGCCGAAGGAAAAGACCGGCGACAAACTGGTGATGAGCATCAAGCCGACATCTGATGGCGAATATTCCGGCACCGCGTTCGATCCGCAGCGCGACCTGACCTACAAGCTGACGGTCTCGGTGAAGGGCAACAGCATGACGACCAAGGGATGCGTCCTAGCCGGCATCGTCTGCAAGGGCGTCAACTGGACGCGGATCAAGTGATCCTGACAGGACGCAGAGGCGGTCGAGCCCTTGCGCCAAGACATTCTTTTAAAACGCGGGAGTTTTCATGAAACGGTTCGTCATCGCCTATATCGCAACCATGGTCTTCTTCCTGGCCATCGATGCGGTGTGGCTCAGCACCATGGCGGACCTGCTCTACCGCCCGCTTCTGGGCGATCTTCTGGCGCCGCAGTTCCGACTTGTCCCTGCGGTGCTCTTTTATCTTATCTATTGTGCCGCGTTGACCTTCTTTGCGGTGCTGCCCGGTCTTGATCAAGGTCGTGTGGTGGTGGCGCTGCGCAACGGCGCGTTCTTTGGTTTTGCGGCTTACGGCACCTATGATCTCACCAACCAGGCGACACTCGTAACCTGGCCGACGACCCTGACGGTTGCCGACCTGATCTGGGGTTCGTTTCTCTCTGCCGCCACCGCCTTCTGCTCCTGCTGGTTGACAGGCAAGGTGAATGGGCGCGCTGCCGCCTGAAACGCGCAAGTTTCGAGGCCTGCGCCAAAAGCACTGGCCCTCGTTCTATCGTATGTCACGCCAGTGCCGAAACGCATTGGTGTGACATGCCTTCAAAGAGCCCGACCATTCACGTCTTGCGTTTCACGATGGTCGGGTTCAAGACACGTTGCTCATTTCATTCTCAGGACGACGATGCCCAACACTTTGCTGCCCATGCTCGGAACGGTTCTCGCCATGAGCATGATGACGCCTGCAATCGCTACATCTGACAGCCCGACAAAGGGTGAGGCGAGAGTGGATGTCGGCGGCTTCAAGTTGAACAGCATCCTTCTACCTGTCGGAAAGAAGGCAGATCTGCCGCCGATCGTCTTCATTCATGGCGCCAGCACCAGTCTTTACGATCCGCTCTATTCCTTCCGCGAGCCGTTGGAAGGACGCGCCACATTGCTTTTCGTCGACAGGCCCGGGCATGGGCTGTCCGATATCGGGCCAAAGGAAAACATCCTCCCTGACGCTCAGGCCGATGCGATCGCCGAGGTGATGAAGAAGCGTGGCATTCGCAAGGCCATTATCGTCGGCCATTCCTTCGGCGGCGCAATCACCGCCGCTTTCGCACTGCGCCACAAGGATATGGTCGAAGGGCTCGTCTTTCTTTCGCCAGCGCTCTACCCATGGCCGGGCGGCATCAGTTGGTATTATGATGCCGCGCGGGCGCCCGTCGCCGGGCTGTTTTTCAGCACGCTGATTGCCCCGCCCGCCGGACTGTTCGCCTTAAACGGCGCAGTGAAAGGCGTCTTTGCACCAAACCCGATGCCGTCCGATTACGTTTCGAAAACAAAAGCCTACCGCGCACTGCGCCCCGTTGCCTTCCGTCACAACGCCCAGGAAGTGGGCGCGCTGAACGGCTGGGCAAAAGACGCCTCTCCAAATTACCGGCAGATCAGGGCAAAGACGATCATCATCGCAGGAGACAAGGACAGCGTGGTTTCCACCGAGATTCACTCCAAACATCTTGCCCGTGATGTACCCGGAGCCGAACTCGTCATCGTCCACAATCTCGGTCACAAGTCCGATTATGTGGCGCGTGATCTGGTCATCGCTGCACTGGAAAAGATTGCCGGCAAGTCCCGCAATCTGAAGTCGATCGCCAAGACGCTGGAAACGCGTATCGCCAGCGACAAGGGCACGCTCTAGGCGCGCTGGAACGCCTGGAGTGGAGGCTCTCGACCATCGAGGTCAGGCAATGCGCTTCCCCCTGTCATCCAGAACCTTCTCGCCATCTTCCTTGGTAAAGGCACCCTTATGTGTGTCGGGAAGAATCTCAAGCACCTGCTCCGACGGACGGCAGAGCCGTGTACCAAGTGGCGTCACGACAAATGGCCGATTGATAAGGATCGGCTCGCGCACCATTGCCTCCAGCAATAGTTCATCGGTCAGCGACGGATTGTCCAACCCAAGCTCTGCATACGGCGTTCCCTTCTCACGGATAGCTTCCCGAACCGTTAGTCCAGCATCGGCAATCATCGCCTTCAGTTCCACCAGCGATGGCGGGGCTTTGAGATATTCGATAATAGTGGGCTCGATGCCAGCATTGCGGATCATGGCGAGCGTGTTGCGGGAGGTGCCGCAGGCGGGGTTGTGGTAGATGGTGGCGTGCATTCGAACTCCAAAGATAAATCGCTCCAGTGTCTTACAGGAGCTTTTGTAAAGCTTGCCATGTCTCCCGACCGAGCGTTCGGTCTGCTTCATCGTTCCCGCCATGTGCGTGAAGTTTGGACCGTGGCGTGGTCTCATCGGGTAAGAGAATACGATGACCGGCATGTTGATTGAACACTAAAGTGGGGCGTTTCCCACAAGTCTGTCTCACCCCAAACAGATCTCTAGCAAAAACGTCAGAGGGCCAGAGTGCATCATCACCGCCTGCTACAAGGATTAGATCGGCAGGTGAGGTCTCGATTGGAATCTTGGCGCGTCTGGCGGCTTCTGGATCGTTAGCAAGGCATGGTGTGAAGAAGGATCGGTAGGATACAAGTCCGTCTCTGTATTCACGCGGCCAGTTTATATCAGCTGGCACAAAATCAAGCGGAACTCCGCTGAAGGACCAAGACGAACGTTCCGGCCATGTGATCCCGTCGCGGCCTTCGCCGATGTTTCCCCAAACAACGGACGTCGGGCTGATGGTGACGACCGCATTGATCCGCGTATCGACAGTGGACGCTAGCAGTGCGGCCTCTGCCCCCTTGGATGTTCCGACGAAGACTATTCGCTGGCACGCTCGAGAGATCATAAGGTCGGTTGCACGGACAAAGGTTTCGAGTTCTATTTCACATATTCCTGGAGGCTGATTTTCTCCCCCGAACCACTGCAACGCCAAGGCGCTCGTCCCAGCCTCTGCGAATAACGTTGCCCGGTCGGTGTCAATTCTACCACTTGAGCCTGAGAGTACGACGACACCAGTTCGGCGATCATTTGCGCCGCGAACCAAGGTGCCTTTGACTTCACCGGTCAGTTGCTCGACATCGTAGCTGGCCATTTTCGCCTCAGCGCCTACCATGTGACTAAACGCACAATACCGCCCTGAACCGGACATATCAATGAGTGGAGGCATTGAACGCGGTCCAAACAAGTATTCGCTTAAAGGCGTGGCGTTATCAGGCGATTGACTGCCTACTCATCAATTCTCAATCAAGTTCGCCACTGGTGCCGAGAGCGAAAACACCAGTCCATCGCTGTTGAAATCAATCCGGCTTGTGCCTCCCAGATAGGAAGAGAGCGCCTTGTCGATCATCCTCGATCCGAAGCCGCGGCGGCTTGGTTGGAAGACTTCAGGCCCGCCGGTTTCCTTCCAGGTGAGATCAAGGGTCGGGCGTTCGGCGGCTTCGTTCAGTTTCCATGTGAGGGAGACGACGCCGGTGTCGTTGGAGAGGGCACCGTATTTGAAGGCGTTGGTGGCGAGTTCGTGGAAGGCGAGGGTGAGCGCCAGGGCGCATTTGGCCGAGAGATCGATCTCAGGGCCATCGATCAAAACCCGGCCGGCGCTATGTTCGGCAACGACTGCCTCTGCGAGTGTGCGAAGTTGGGTTGGATTGTGGTGGGCGTTGATGAGGATTTCGTGCCCGCGGCTGAGCGCGCCAAGGCGCGAGAGGAAGGTCGGCTTGGCGGTGGCCATATCGGCATCGTCTTTCAACGTTTGCGATGCAACGGCCTGCACCAGTGCCAGAATATTTTTGATGCGGTGCGCAAGTTCGTTGCGCAGCAGGATCTGCTCATCCTCGAAAGCCTTCAAGGCGGTGATGTCTCTCGAAATGGAGAGAATGCCTTCAACCGCACCTTGCTCATCGAAAAGCGGGGAGACCTTGACATCCCAGTAACGCGGCGTGCCTTTGGCTGTGTTTGCAAACCCTGTAAACCGAGCGGCGCGGCCAGCGCGGGCTTCTTCCAGCGCTGAAACGGCCTCGGCATTGCCCTGACCTTCCCAGAAGCTTGGCCAGTAGCAGCCTTTGACGTGGGCGAAATCGTCCACCTCCATCACCCGCTGGCCGCCTTCATTCATGAAGTGCAAGGAGCCATCCATGCCGATGACCTTGATGCAGTCATCCGAAGCGGCAAAAGCAGCGGCGATGAAACGAGAACTATTGGGGCCATCCAGCACTGGAAAATACCTTGAATATGATGCGGGTCTGCGAGAAATACCGGTTAATTCAAAACCATAACCATTTAAGGCGCAACAGAGGAAGAAGTTCCGATCAATACTTCGTTAATGACGTTACGTAAGCTGTGTCGAGCGGATTTTTGGAAACCGCGTTGGGCGAACTCTTAGTGACGCCCAGGAATAAGCAGACGTTCGATATCCGTGCTGTATAGGAAGCTGCTTACAAACGCCTGCTCCAGACACGATCATGAAGCATCATGCCGACAAGCATGGCAACGAGGAACAGGATGACCTGCGGTACGCTGCTGGCGAGCGCTGCTAGCGAGATTGACGCGATAGCCGGGCCAGGGCAGAAACCGCCAAGCCCCCAGCCAAGACCGAAGAGGGCCGAGCCGATTAGGAGCCGCGCGTCGATCTTCTGATGTGCGGGAAGGTGAAACCTATCGTCCAGCACAGGATGATCCATCCGCTTTGCTGCCCGCACGCCGATAAATGCAACGATGACGGCGCCACCGAGAACGAAGGCGAGGCTCGGGTCCCAGTTGCCGAATATATCCAGAAAGGCTTGAACGCGGGCAGGGTTCAGCATGCCGGAAAGCGACAGGCCGAGGCCGAAGACGAGGCCGGATGCGAGTGCAGCAGAAAATTGAAGAGCCGGCCGGTTCATAAGCCGACACTCCGCAGGACCGTAACAGCGACGACACCGGTCGTCAGGAAGGTCGCGACCGCTGCCATGGAGCGGGGAGACAGGCGCGCCAACCCCAATACGCCGTGGCCACTGGTGCAGCCGGAGCCCATGCGCGAACCGAAGCCGACCAGCAATCCAGCAAGGATGATGAGCGGCCAGGGCATGGTGATCTCGATCTGCGGCCAGCCGTCGAAAATAGCGAAATAGCCGATCGGCCCGAGCAGGAGGCCGAGCACGAAGGCGAGGTTGGTACTCACCCCCGCGCCTTGGGCAAGGCGCCCAACGATACCGCTGATGCCGGCGACGCGGCCATTCAGGATAAGCAGCATGACGGCGGATACGCCGATCAACATGCCGCCGGCGAGCGAGACGATATAGGTGCTCATGCCTGATCCCTCGCGCAGAAAATCTCATAGAGGGAGGCGACCAATTGGGCGGCCTTCTCTTCCGTCAGGCGGTAAAAAATCTGCTTGCCCTCGCGTCTCGTATCGACAATGCATGAACCTCTCAGCACGGTAAGGTGCTGGGAGAGATGTGGCTGGTGCAGATCGAGCCGCTCTTCCAGATCGCTGACCGAAAACTCTCCCTCAACCAGGGTGCAGACGATCATCAGCCGTGCCGGGTGCGAGAGGGTTTTCAAAAGGTTGGCAACCTCTGTGGCGCGGTTTGCCATTTCCGCGGGCGAAAGCGGCATGTCTTTTGGCGCAACTGTCATTCCCACGCCGCTCCCTGCAACGCATCCAGCGGAAATTTGAGGTAGCGTTTGCCGTTCGCTTCCGGTTCTGGCAGGCGGCCGCCGCGGATATTCACCTGCAGCGCGTGCAGAATCAGTTTTGGCATCGGGAGCGTCTTGTCGCGCCTGGTGCGCAGCGCAACGAAGTCTTGTCGGCTGACGCCTGCGATATGCGGGTTGGAAGCCTTTTGTTCCGCCACGGTGCTTTCCCAGCGCGGCGTGCGGCCATTGGGCTGATAGTCGTGGCCAGTGAAGAGCCGCGTTTCATCGGGCAATTGAAGAATATCCTGAATTGAGTGCCAGAGCGCGTCCGCATCCCCGCCGGGGAAATCAGCGCGCGCCGTGCCGCCATCCGGCATGAACAACGTGTCATGGATGAATGCTGCGTCGCCGATGACATAGGTGACGGAGGCGAGCGTGTGCCCAGGCGAGAAAAGGACCCGCGCATCAAGCGAGCCGATCTTGAATGTCTCGCCATGGGCAAACAAATGGTCCCATTGCGACCCGTCGATCGCAAGGTCCGGCCAGTTGTAGATGTCACTCCAAAGAGCCTGAACATCGACGACGCGCTCGCCGATGGCGGTGTGAGCACCCGTCTTTTCTTTGAAATACTGCGCGGCAGAGAAATGATCAGCGTGCGGATGCGTGTCGAGAATCCATTCGACGGTAAGGCCTTGGATACGGACGTAGTCGAGAATGGCATCGGCATTGATGGTGGCTGTTGCGCCGGACTTCTCGTCGAAATCCAAAACCGGATCGATAATGGCGCATCGGCTCGTTTCGGGATCCGAGACCACGTATTGAATGCTGGACGTGCGGGCATCATAAAAGCCCTTCACCTGCGGTTTCAGCGACGTGTTCCTGACGAGCCATGCCTCTGCGGCGGTTGTATCGAAGCCATGGTCGCGACCGAACGCCACTACATCGGCTGCCTTCATCCGCCCGTCCAAAACCTCGCCAATCACGTAAAGGCTGAGCGAGCGGGTGCCACCTTTGCAGTGGGCGAAGACAGGACCGTTCGACTGGCGCAGGGCGTCTTGGAAAGCGCGCACATCAGCCTCAGTGATGGTTTTCATCTTCACAGGGATATGGACATAGGCGAGGTGGCCCCGATCCGCCGCCTGCGCTTCCAGCTGCGTGCCGGGCTGGCCTGCGTCTTCGCCATCCGGTCGGTTGTTGATGAATGTCGTGAAGCCCTGCGCGCTAAGGAACTCGATGTCCTCGATGCTTGGCTGGGTCGACACCGATAGCTTGTCGGAGATTCGAGTAATCGGCATGAATGCCTCCATCATTATACATTATATAATATTGTATAATATATAATGAGCTGGATGGCAAGAGGGTGTTTCCTGGCCTCGCTGTGCGGACAGGCAGCACCGATATTGCATTGGCCGCGCGACTTTCACGATGTTTGCAAGGAAATGCGCAGGCTGAAACCTAGATTGGACGCCGCGTCCTTCCAAAACATCTTGTGGCAATTTCAAACACAACCCGGCTTCCCGTTGCCCAGAGATAAAACGCATGCGCGGAGCAAGATAAGAGAGCCTTGTGACAATTTGTTTGCTCGACACGTCGGCTTCAAGCATGTCGTGCAAAAGTGTGTCGCTGTTTTGCGATAACGTCACGCGACCCAACGAAGAGCTAAAGCAAGGAGCGGATCTGAAAGAACGCCACACATTAGATATTGAATGGCCATCCCAACATGGTGTGAGCAGCTAGTCAGATCACCCTCAGCGCTTAGTATTTCGGAATCGAAGATGGCTTGCGGTCAAACGTCTCCGTGGTGCCGTCCGGTCTGAACAGCGTCCAGGAACCACTGAGATTTTGTGAGAGCCTTCCCTCACTTTTCCCGTCGCGGGTGACGGCGTATCCACCTCCGAGATTCTGCTCGAGCTCGTAGGTGCTTCCATCCTTCTTGAAGCATCGCGAGGCGTTCATCCCGCATTCGGCAAAAGCGCTGTTGGCTGCAAGCACCATGACGGTGGAAAGGATAAGTCGTTTCATTGGTTTGGTCCTTTGCTCTTCTGTGCTCAGTTGAAAGTAGATTCATGAAAGTGTGGGACGCTTGTCGCAGGATCGTCGTGCTCGGAGAGTCCCCGGCGAGACAAAAGCGGCCTGAATTGATGCGGGCGCTCCGCCAAGGTGCAGCCCGCAAACGCGCAAGTCTTGGGAGGCGAACGTCGCGTGCGAGATGGCCTGCGACGATGGCATCTCATCGAATGTGTGAGCTGGCCGCGCTGCTTTCGCATTCTGCATAGTCTGCCGCGTTACTCGCGAAATCCTTCGCAGCATCAGCCGCATGGTCCGCGTCTGCGGCATATTCCTTCAGAGCGCGAATATAGGTGCTGACGTCGTTCTTATAGGAGCGCATGTCATACTCCGAGCAGTTCGACGAAGACAGGCAAGAGGGCTGTGAGATCTTGGATGGCGCCCTGGGAACGCGGATGTCGCTGGAAGGCTCGGAGCAAGCCAGCGCAAAGGTTGGGGCGAGCATAAAAAACGTACAAAGAAACGAGACATATCGCATGTTAAAGACCTCCGTTAACGTGGTTGATGCAATGCTTCTGTCGGTGTGACAGTGATTGCGCGTGGCCGATCGGCCATATGCCTTTCACCGCGTCGACCTTTTTGTCGTTGGTGTAATCGTGCTTTCTGATCCCGGGCGGAGCGCGCGAAATCGAGACTTCTGTGTTTCAACGGGTTGTGCGAAGTCTGTAACCGTCCGATCCGGTTGATACCGGAATTGGTTCCTCGTCTCTTCATTCCAATCATTCCTTCTTGGAAGGGGCTAACACTAGGAACTGTTGGCTTGATGGAGGTTGTCGCCCGCGGAGCGCAGCCGTTACTCTCGGGGCGAGTCGCCTGCTTGAAGGGGCCAGCGGCAAGTTAAGCGACTGTGCATCCCGTTGAAGCCTTATCCAGCGCTAGATGGGCACGGGCCTTCTCTGATGTGCCGCACTGCCTTCAAAGCTGCTCCCATCCTTCAATCGCGAGACACATGCCCAAAGACGAAACGGTTGCCATGTCCGTTGCCACATCGGCTGCATCGCAATCTCCGTTCCAGCGGCCTCAATTGCTGCGACTTGCCGAACCGTCGTTGTAATTCCCACCGCTCAAGCATGTTTACCTCTCCGCATTTTCCGCATTCGCCACCGACCGAATACCACTGCGGCAAGTCGGCAAATGTTACGTCATTGGCTTTTTGTCCTGCTGCCTCATCGTCCGCGCCCATCAGATCGATACCGCGACGGTGACGCATCTCACTCCCGCTCACCGCTCGGTATCCATCCGCGTGTAAATCCACGTCCCATCGCCGCAACGGCAACGGAGAGCTGCTGTTGGAGGTGCTCGATTTCATCCAGCAGCGTTTCCACCGCCGCCTTCGCATCCCCGTCGTGGCACTGGATGACATATGCCGCAACATCCACGACCTGTTCGTTGATTTCGGCACGCACGTTCTCAATCTCCTATTTCAGAGCCATCGTTCATTGATTTGAAAAATGATTGACCCCTGCCGGATCAGTCAGGCATCAAGTCGGCAATTTCGCCGTGGGAGACCAAAAGACGGGGCTCGGCCATATCGCCACTCTCCTCATCCACGGTGACAGCGTAAGCGGCGACCCCGATATTGCGAGACGCCATAGCGCCTGCGATCTTCTCGGCAGAGGCCGCGTTGGAAGCCTGCCGAATATCACCCGGTACAACACCGCCACGGCCCTTCTTGAACTGAACAACGATGATCTTCTCAGCCGCAGACATCTTTCGCCCTCTCATTTGTTCTATAAATGTTCTCATTTTGTGGGAGAGTCAAGATGGTGTTTTGTTCTGCGTGAGAAACATAGGTTGCACTGCGCCGGCTCCGTTTCAGTAGCCGAGATCGACAGTGCGAAACACTCATTGCTTCTTTCATGAGCCGTTACAAGCAAGCATCATTTGATGCTCGTTAGGCGCTCATTCTTCCTAAGCTCAAGGTCCACTAACTTGCCGACTGGTTGAAATTACGCGTCGTGAACCTGCAACAAGGTGCGAACTAGTAATGCCAGCACTATGCCGCAGATGGAACTGTGGGCTTTGGGCCCTTCGATGACGGGTCTGGTCGGATTGAAAATTCGAAATGCGCAATCGCCAATCTCGGCATCCTTGATTTGCCGGAGCAAGCAGGCATCGTCATGGTCGAAAGGATACGCCAAACCTGTCCTAAAATCGAAACCGGAACTCGCGTCTGTATCACCTCAGCCGCCGCTCCCGCTGACAAGCTCGCCGCCGTCATCCGCCAGCATTGGGCCATCGAAAACAGCCTTCACTTGGGCATAGACATGGTCTTTCGCGATGACGAATGCCGCATCAGTTCAGGCTGCGCTCGAGCAATTTTACCACCTAATGAGGAACGCAGTTGATTTCCCTGATGCCTATGCTCCAAAGCCTTGACCCGCATCCCAGAATCAAGCGCTAATTTGGCTCTATGCAAAGGACCTGCCATGGACACAGATCATCGCCCTCGTTACTTGGTAGTCACTCCCTATTACAAGGAGGAAAGGGGGCTTCTGGAGCGCTGCATCAACAGCGTAAAGAACCAGACGGTTGCTATCGACCATTTGTTGGTCGCCGATGGTTTCCCGCAGGACTGGATCGATGCTGCCGGCGTCAGGCATATCAAACTCGATCGATCTCATGGAGATTACGGCAACACGCCGCGCGGGATTGGGGCAGTCCTGGCAATCTCCGAAGGCTACGACGGTTTCTGCTTCTGTGACGCCGACAATTGGCTCGAACTCAACCACATCGCTCTTTGCATCGATGTTGCCGAAAACGCAGGCGCAGACTGCGATTACGTGGTCTCACGCCGATTCTTTCGTCGCCCCGACGAGACCATTATTCCGATCGGTGATGAGCCGATAGAGAAGCATGTCGATACGAACTGCTTCTTCTTCCTTCCGGGCTCTTACCACACCCTGCATTTCTTCTCCGGCATGCCGCGCGAGCTCGCCGGCGTCGGCGACCGCCTGTTCTACATAGCCTTGAAGGCTGCTGAGCTTAATTTCGCTGTCGTGCCAGTTGCATCAGTGAATTACCATTGCATGTGGGCGCCAATCTACGAGGCAGCCAAGGAAATCCCACCTGTGGGCGCCAAGCCCAATCTCGACCTGCAAGCGGTCGACCAATGGTTGGCAAGCTTGAAGCCCCGCGAGCGCCAAGTTATTTCGCGGCGAACAGGCATCGCCTTCAGCTAAACTGGCGCCAACGGCCAGATATCACGCCACAGGCGTACGCGTGTTTAAAATACCCCCTTGGCGATCTTTTTGCTCTCTCGCCTCCTCGTTCATCTTTCTCTGGCCGGCGCAAACGAAGTTTACCGCTTGCTCTTCATCGGAAAGACGCGGCTGTTGCGGGGGACGGCGTGACAAACGAACTGGCGCGTTGTTAGGAGGGGCGATGCCCGTTAACGGCGCGTGCCGAGAGAGGGGGTGTGTAGCTGGCGAAAATTGCCTACACACCAGCTCCGAAATGTTTACACGAAGGCGGTCTTGCCGCCGCATGAGGTCAACTGCTCCCAAACGGGCCGTAACTGCACGCTATCCAAGACAACCACCAGTAAAACCGTCAACAGCGATCAGGCTGATCCATTGATGACTAGTTAAGCAGGAATTTGAGGGTCTCCGCCGTCTGCATGATCGTCATGGGGTGGTCTGGCTTAGATAGCCCCGCGTTCTTTACGGGTTCGCGCAAGGTGGGGATGCGAACTTAACTGAGCGGTGAAGTTAATTAATACCATTTTTCGGCGTCCCGAGACGATCGACCAGAAAAGAGTTTGGAAGCATGAAGATAGCAGTCGCTCAGTACGATGACCGCCCGTTTGGTGCGCTGGGGCAACTTGCACCGTTGATTGGCCGAAACTCAAAATATGCTGAACTGCACGGGTACGAATACGCTTTTGTGAATAAGCTTGGAGCCGATGTGCCGCCGTTTTGGGCAAAGGTACACATCACAGCTCACTATCTGAGAGCAGGATATGATGCTGTGTTGTGGCTTGATACCGACGCGGTCGTTCATGATCTTGATATGACTGTACCTCGTTTCTTTGTTAAGGATGAAGTATTTGTATATGCGCCGGATAACCCGGTTTGGCCCAGCCCTTTCAACGCCGGTATTTTCATGTGCAGAGGCTCTCGGGGGTTGGACTTGATGGAGGAGTGGGTCGCGCTTTATCAGCCGGACCAGTGGGAAAAGGTGGAGGGTCAGTGGAAGTCTAAAGATGGAGTATGGGCGGGAGTCGCTTATGAACAGGGAAGTTTTATAGCCAACCTGTTGCCGAAATACGCTGACTCGGGCTTGCTAAGACGGCTTGAATGGGAGGTCCTCCAAAGCCCTTATCCAATCAACGGCTCATACACCTTGCATTTCTCTGGCCCGTATAAACTGAATATTCCGATTTATGCCACGTCTATTTCCGGCGGGTAATGAGGGGCGGTATTGATCGTGTCCCGGAGAGTGGCGTCTCTTAGACGTCCAAGGTTTCTTCCGGCGTTGGGTCGGATGAAATGTCGATCTACGGCAGGCGGGCTGACGAGCGGATCACTGCCCATTGTGGCGATTGTCTGAAGTGTCATGTAGCGGGGTTGCTAGACAGCCCATTCATCGTTCTGTTTCACTGACAAGGCACCGACCAGTCTGACGATGGCATCGCCGTTGGAGAAAATGCCGACGACCTCGGTGCTTCGGCTTGATCTCGCCGTTGAGGCGCTCGATCGGATTTGCGCTATGAAGCTCGGCCCAGTGCTGCCTGGAAAAAGGTCCTATAGGCCAGCGCGTTCTGCTGGGCGCTGTCCATGAGAGTTGCAATTCGGCACCTTTGCCTGATCTGGTTGCGACGTTGCGCTATTACTGGCTTGCGGCCTCTGGTGTACCCTTGGCAAAGGCCGTGGCGATGAAGACGGAGACGACGCGCCGTCCACTCTTTCCTGCTTGGGCCAGCGCGCTTCTCATGAAGTGGACACGGCAACGCTGCCAGTTGGCGCAGAGCACTTTCGACACGGCTGCCCGATCCCCTCATGAGCAACGGAGATGACGAGCTTGAACGCTCCACAGGCTACGTCTTTCAGCGTTGCTCTGCCGCAGTAGTGACAGAGCTCGTGTTTCATATCGCATCCTTACCTCAAATCGAGGATCGGAGAATGGATGAAGCTCATGCGTTTAGAATAGAGCTCGGTTCAATCGGATCAAATCGCAGCCAGGTCATGAGCCGTTGGCGATCTTCTGAGCAGAGAAGCCAACGTTGCGTGTCAGGCATGCTTTGAAGTTCGGTGATGCCGGACAAATCGCGAGCGCCCATCTTGATCTCGCTAACGCGGTGCGTGCGTGCGGCATCGACCCGCAGCTTGGCCGTCTTTTCTGCGCCGTTTTCCACCATCCAATCGTGAATCTCGATAACGATCATAGCCTTCGAAAACGCCGCGAAAGTATCCGCATCGACGAGATCAAATTCCGCACCCTCGATATCGATCAACAGCAGAGACTGGTCACGTACCTCGGCGGGGAAATCCTTATAGAATTCGCGTGTCGCCTCGCCACGGATGATGACCCTGTCGGCCACATTATTCAGCACGGCGTTTGCGGCAATGACTTCGCGACCACGCTCCACAATTTCGTAGCAATAGGATGTATCAAACCGGTTGTTAACCAACATGCCTAACCCATAGTACCCATCGGCCGCCCCAAGATCGATGAATGTGCGGTATTTGGCTGGAATGTCAGCCAGGATATTCAGGATTTCTTGCTCGTAGAGACCCAGGATCATGCCACCTTTGTCCGCCCCGCCGCCGCTCCAATGCGTATCTGCGCCGAGCAACAACCCCCTAAACGGTCCGTGCGCAACCCTGTTGCCGTGAAAATCTGCCAGGGAGTTAGAAAGATGAAGCCGCAATTTTTGCGCCATGAACAGCAAAACTTCGGGGTGTTGCTCAGCCATGAAATTTGCCATCGCGTGGATGGTCTGTATGCCGTTGTTAGGGGTGCTCATTGGAGGCCTTTGTCCTGCAGCCAGAATTCGATTATCGCTCGTGCGTAGCATTCATGCCTTGCGTATGCCTTGCGTTTGCTCTTGATCTTGACGGGAAGGGTGTGCTGCCTGTTGGGCGAGAGAGCGGCACGCGGACGACCTACTCAGGCGGCCGGTGGCTTCTCGATGAGCCCGCAGGCGGACGCATATGCATAGGTGTGGGCTCCTTTCGCTTCGCCGGACGTTTTGCGCTACCGAAGAATTTCTGCTTTGTCATCCGATTGTCAGTAGCGAGGAATGAACGAGGTTCTGTACTTCGGCATGCTGCGCGACGCCAGTCACAGGTATGGCGGCGGGTTCATCCGAGTTCTAGTTTGCTGCGAGAGCCAACTTGCCAATCCCATTGAGGCAATGATCGGGCTTCAAGGTGTAGAAGTCTCTTGATGAACGGGCGTGCTGAGTTCCAATTCCCTGATGGCGCGTCGCATACCGTCTTGGCATACCCAGGATCAATTACCTTCGGGGATCGCGAGGTCTTCATTGCCCATTACGAAGGCGTCTCTTGTTGGGCGACGATCAGAATATCGACGTTCAGGCCGATCTGATCTGCGATCCCACGATTGGGGATACGTCGGAAGTGTCGCTGACGTAAAGAGAGGCCCCGTCACCGGAGCCCCCAGATTCATTCAGTCTCAAGAGCTGCTCAGGCCGCAAGCTCTTCCTTTTGGCGGCGCTTCATGTAGAGCGCGAGGCCGCCAAGCGCGAGAGCCCCGAGGCCGGCGCCAGCTTCAAGCCCAGGGACCGGAGTGACGTTCGTCAGGGTTGCAGTAGCAGTGGCGCTGCGACCAGCACTGCCGCAGCTAAAAGCGATGCCGTAGTACCCATCTGTCTTCAGATCGAAAAATGTAGACTGTGAGTTCACCGGGACAGAAGTGTTAACTCCTGTCGTCGCGTTCGTAATCGCCGTACCTGTGGTCTTCTGAACCAAAAGCGCGCTCACGCCGGCGAAAAGAGTGCTGTATCCTTCGAGGCTCAATGACAACTTGTAAGATCCGGCAGCTAACTTTATGAAAGTCGACGGATCAATGAAGCCGGAACTCCCGCTGTCGTAGGTATGCGTCGCTGTCGTTTCAACCTTTTCAGCCATTGCAGGCGCAGACGCTGCGAATGTCGCCGCCAAAAAGGCGATTGCGCCAATTTACATTTTGTCCCCCATGGGCTTTAGAGATATGCCGCACTGCAGCAGAACTTTAAATTTAACACATCGTCAACTATAAATGCTGGACAGCATTAATTAAGTAATAGGGTTTTACTCAATTGTTGCTCGTTATTTGCACTTGAAGCTCAATGTGCGTCTTGCTGCTTTACCGATGTATGGTTCTGCCTGCCGCTAAGCGTTTGATGATCGACGATCTTCTGCGCGGGGTGAGTAAAGGTGCCAGTTGTTGTGAATGTGCACCTCAGAATTTTGGCTGCAGATAGAACGGCTCCCGAACATCAATCCTTCAAACAGAGCGATGTCCAACACGTCGTACTCAAGCAAATGCATCCTCGCGCGACGATCTCTATTGAATGTTTTGAATCGCGTGGAGGTTCGAACAATCGAAAAATGGCGCACCCGACAGGATTCGAACCTGTGACCTTTGGAATCGGAATCCAACACTCTATCCAGCTGAGCTACGGGTGCACTCGGGACGCGGGTTTGAGTCGCGTTTGGATATGTGCGGTTTCTTAAACCAGCTTTGCTGTCTCTTCAATCCGTAAAATGTCGCGGGAGACGATGATGTTTGTGGTGAATCGATATGGTTAAAAATCATCTATTACTTTTTGCACGCTTTGCTTGTACTCTAATTCTTACGGGCGGAAATTTGTACTTTATCGTTTTTGGGTCGCATGATGAGGGTTTGGTTAACGAAACAGGGCATCGTGAGCCGGGCACTCAGGTTTGTTCTGAGAAAAATTAATGGTTTATTTACAATATATTGATTGTAAGGACCAATGTTTATGCGTCGCTAATAGTAGGAAAGCCTCACGATTTCCGTTACGGAAGTTTTCACCTGTTCGAACTCTAGACCTATGGATTAATTACTATTAAACATTGTTCTAATAAACATAAGCCGATAATGACCTCTCAAGAGGATGATTCACTGGAGGCCGGAATGACTTTGAATATCGCTTTCGACCAAGGTCGCGCGAAGGGTAAATATTCTGAGACCGATGAGCCGTCGCTTCGCCATTCCAAGCTCTCGCAGCTTAATGTCGATTACTCCATTCTTTCTGAAGCTGTACTTTACAGGCTGCGGAGAGCGCAACTCGCGGTGGTAGGAGACTTTAACGAAAGCCTCCTCAGCTACGGGCTTCGTCCGGCTGATTTCTCCGTTCTGATCGTTGTTGCCAATAATTCGGATCTGAAGCAGAGCGATGTCGCAGAAGCGCTTGGAATTCAGCGGGCCAACTTCGTGGCGATTATCGATGGTCTGGAAGACAAGGGTCTGCTCGCGCGCCGCCGATCATCGACCGACCGCCGTGTGCACTATCTGGAGATGACGGAGGAGGGCAATGTCCTTCTCGACGAAATCCTCCAGATCTGGAAAGCCCATGAGGACAAGCTCGTCAGCCGGCTGGGCGGCGAGAAGGCTCGCGATCAACTGGTTGGGCTGTTACGCAAGATCGAAGATTGAAAATTGGAGATTGCTCTCGGGCGGCCTCGCCTTGAACATCTTCATTGGTCTGCAAAGGCGGTGCAGTTTTGCTCCGCCTTTTTGTTTGACCGTCAGCTGCCAAGTGCCCGTCATAAGATGTGGCTCCATGCCGAAGGCTGAGCGTCATCCACGCTTAGGGCTGTACCTCCAGGCTGCGAATGAGGCTCTCGCGATGTCATGCGTGCGCTGCTTTGGCTAAACTACGGTGTGGGTTGCCGCGGCCGGAGCAATTGAATGACGTATGGCCGATCACAATCAGGTTGGATCATCGATTCCGGTCTATCTCTTCTTCCTGCGCTCTTGCATTGTTGCACCTCTAGGGAGATATGCTCGCCGAAATGCCGAAGCCGGATGTGCGAGAATTTCGCAGGAGAAGCCGGGCGCGAGGGAGAGACCATGCTTTTGATTGATACGAACCACCCGATGTATCGCCCTCTTTGGGTGCGACTGTTGATCGTCGGCGTCTGTGCAGGATGGGCGGTATTGGAGTTTATCAACAATGAGCCTTTCTGGATGACCGTCGTGGGCGGCATCGCGCTCTATTCAGCCTATGTGCTGCTTTTGACCTTCAAGCCGTCCGATCAGAAGCCGGAAGAGCCGGTGGTGCGGCCCGAGCAAGAGTAAGGTATCCGCGAGAGGCCTATGAGACTCGCTTTCCGCTTCCGCCCATCAGCGGCAAGAGCCGGATGGCTTGATCGATCAGACGATTGGCCGCGGTCATGCGCAGATGCGCGTTCTCGCGGAATGCGGCGGGTACGGCGTCGGGATGATTGGCCCTGGCGAAGGCGCGTCGCTTTTCGCTGAGGCTTTCAATCGTGTCGTTGTCGTTAATGGCAAGTTCTTCGCTGACGTCTGTTAGAGACGTCTTTTGAAGGTAGTCCGGCATCGGCGCCGGTTCGAACTCTTCTTTATTTGGTGCGGCTTCTATAACCGGCGCATCTTCCAGCAAATCGAGATAGGCAGAGAGCCGGCCGTTGTCTGCTGCTGCGTCTGTTGCGCTAGAGGCGGCGATGGGGCCGGGGTCGAAGATGACGCGCGGGCCAAAGGACGTGTGAGTCTCCTCTTCAGGTCGATCTTCCGCCTCGCGCTCCAGGCGCTCGACGACAGATTGAAAAACCGACTGGCCGAAAAGCATGACACTCCAACACCCATGACGATGCGAGGCGCCTCTCGATCGTTGCTTGTTTCGCACAGAATCACTGCAATGTTGCCTGAGCCTTGAGCGTCAGGCGGTCTTGCGGCTC
The DNA here is from genome assembly GCF_037722385.1 of Agrobacterium larrymoorei. GTDB lineage: Bacteria > Pseudomonadota > Alphaproteobacteria > Rhizobiales > Rhizobiaceae > Agrobacterium > Agrobacterium larrymoorei_C. Next base: position 89,011 of record NZ_JBBKAQ010000004.1, on the reverse strand, counting down.
TCCTCTATAACCAGATCATAAAGAAGCTGCGCACTGGGCGGCAGCATTCGGTCCTTCACGGTCAGCAGGCTGAAGGGTTTGACGCTCAGTTCAAAATCGGTCGGCAGAATGCGGATGTCGCCCATGGGGGAATGCTGACCCGAAAGGAATTCGGCCATTTCCAGCGCCAGCGGCGCGATGGCGTTGGTGGTGCTCACGATCGCAAGGGTCAGAACCGTGGAGGGGGTGTTAATGATATTGCGGGGCAGCGAGACGCCCTGGGCAAGGAAGGCATCCTCGATCGTGCGCCGCAGCAGCGTGCCGGGCGGCTGAAAAACCCAGTCGTAATCGCAGAGATCTTCAAGCCGCGCAGGCGGCGCGCCCAGCAGCGGGTGATTCTTGCCGACCAGTAGACATGCGCGCTCGATGCCGATTTCGTGGGCGTTGAACAGGGCGGGGTCGAGATCGTCCGGAATACGGCCAATGACAAAATCATGTCTCGCGGCCAGAAGCTCGCGGGCGAGAATATTGCTGGTTTCCACCTGCACGCTGATTTCAATGCCGGGGTAAATGTCCATTGCTTTACGAAGTGCCGGCACCACCATGCTGATGGCAGGTGCGGTAACCGACCCGATGTAGACCGAGCCGCCGCTGCCGGATTTCATCTGCGCGAGCTCCCGGCTCGCCTCGCGAAGCTCCAAAAGGATCTTCTTGGCGCGCTTGGCCAGGGCTTCTCCAAACTTGGTTAAGACCACGCCGCGTGATGCGCGCTGACAGAGCGGGCTCTTCACGATGGCTTCCATCTCCGACAAAATGCGAGACGCTGCGGGCTGCGTCATGTTGAGGGCTGCTGCCGCAGCACTGACCTGCCCATGCTCTTCTACCATCACAAGCATACGTAAATGGGTCATTTTCAGCCCAGCACGCAACAGAGGGTTGTCTTCGGTGATAGAGGGAAACTCGCTCAGATTCGTTTCATCACGTTCCATTTTCATCACCATTTAGGGCAGGAAGGTTTCGAATAAAAATTTATATCGATTTAATATACCAAAATTGATATAGGAAAAGAGAGATATTCTATTTGACAGTTATATAGATTCAGAACAGTTTGCACCTCGTGCCGGGGAGGAGCGATGAAAGACGGATTATGCTCAGGGAGCCCGTTCGAGTAAGCTCGATTCTTCACTACCGCGCATGGATTTGAAGGCAGTCTGTAAGGATACAGATGCCTAAAAGGGTTCCAAGGGAGAGAGTTCATGAAATCCATTATTTCGTTGTTTGCTGCCTGCGCTATCGGCGCTGCAGCATTTGCGTCGCCCGTCTGGGCGCAGGACAAGGGCACGGTCGGTATCGCCATGCCAACGAAGTCCTCCGCTCGCTGGATCGACGACGGCAACAACATCGTCAAGCAGCTTCAGGACGCCGGCTACACGACCGACCTCCAGTACGCTGACGACGATATTCCGAACCAGCTTTCCCAGATCGAGAACATGGTCACGAAGGGCGTCAAGGTCCTCGTTATCGCTTCGATCGACGGCACGACTCTGTCGGACGTTCTCAAGCAGGCTGGCGAGCAGGGCATCAAGGTTATCGCCTATGACCGCCTGATCCGTAACAGCGGCGACGTCAGCTACTACGCAACCTTCGACAACTTCCAGGTTGGGGTTCTGCAGGCGACTTCGATTGCCGACAAGCTTGGCCTGAAGGACGGCAAGGGTCCGTTCAACATCGAGCTCTTCGGCGGTTCGCCGGACGACAACAACGCCTTCTTCTTCTATGATGGCGCAATGTCTGTTCTGAAGCCTTACATCGACAGCGGCAAGCTCGTCGTGAAGTCCGGCCAGATGGGCATGGACAAGGTCGGCACGCTGCGTTGGGACCCGGCAACGGCCCAGGCTCGTATGGACAACCTTCTCTCCGCTTACTACACCGACGCCAAGGTTGACGCCGTTCTGTCTCCTTACGACGGTATCTCCATCGGCATCATTTCCTCGCTCAAGGGCGTAGGCTACGGTACGAAGGACCAGCCGCTGCCGGTCGTTTCCGGTCAGGACGCTGAAATCCCGTCGGTCAAGTCGATCATGGCTGGCGAGCAGTACTCCACCGTCTTCAAGGACACCCGCGAACTCGCCAAGGTTACCGTCAACATGGTCAACGCGCTGATGGAAGGCAAAGAGCCTGAAGTCAACGACACCAAGACCTATGAAAACGGCGTCAAGGTTGTTCCGTCCTACCTGCTCAAGCCTGTCCTCGTCACCAAGGACAATGCTGAAAAGGTTCTGGTTGGAAGCGGTTACTACAAGGCCGACCAGCTGAAGTAATTTCTGCATGATCGTGACGGGGAGCGACGTGATCGTCGCTCCCCGTTTACCTACATAAGAACGCCGGATTGTACGGCGCAGGATTGTGATATGGACAACACCATTCTCGAAATGCGCAATATCACCAAGACGTTTCCGGGCGTGAAGGCGCTTGAAAACGTGAACCTCAAGGTTCGTCAGGGTGAAATACATGCGCTCGTCGGCGAGAATGGCGCGGGAAAGTCGACCCTCATGAAGGTCCTTTCCGGCGTTTATCCCGCTGGCACATATGATGGAGAGATCTACTACGAAGGTGAGCTGCGCAACTTCCGCGCCATCAACGACAGTGAAGAGATCGGCATCATCATCATTCACCAGGAGCTGGCGCTGGTGCCGCTTCTGTCGATTGCAGAAAACATTTTCCTCGGTAACGAAGTCGCGCAAAACGGCGTCATCAGCTGGCAGCAGACTTTTACGCGCACCCGCGAGTTGCTGAAGAAGGTTGGCCTGAAGGAATCGCCTGAAACGCTCATCACCGATATCGGTGTCGGCAAGCAGCAGCTGGTGGAAATCGCCAAGGCGCTGTCGAAGAGCGTCAAGCTTCTGATCCTCGACGAGCCGACCGCATCGCTGAACGAAAGCGATTCCGAAGCGCTGCTCAACCTGTTGATGGAGTTCCGCACCCAGGGGCTGACCTCGATCATCATCACCCACAAGCTCAACGAAGTGCGCAAGGTGGCCGACCAGATCACCGTCCTTCGCGACGGCATGACGGTGAAGACGCTCGATTGTCACAAGGAAGAGATCAGCGAAGACGTGATCATCCGCAACATGGTGGGTCGCGATCTGGAAGACCGCTATCCGCCGCGCGATGTGCCGATCGGTGAGACCATTCTCGAGGTCAAGAACTGGAACGCCTATCACCAGCAGCATCGCGACCGTCAGGTTTTGCATGATATCAACATCAATGTCCGCAAGGGCGAAGTTGTCGGTATTGCGGGTCTGATGGGTGCAGGCCGCACCGAATTTGCCATGAGCGTGTTCGGCAAGTCTTACGGCCACAAGATTTCCGGTGACGTGCTGATCCACGGCAAGCCGGTGGATGTGAGCACCGTGCGCAAGGCCATCGATGCGGGTCTGGCGTATGTTACCGAAGACCGCAAGCATCTGGGTCTCGTGCTGAACGATAATATTTTGCACAACACCACGCTCGCCAACCTGGCCGGCGTGTCGTCTGCGACCGTCATCGACGACATTCAGGAAATGAAGGTCGCAACCGATTTTCGCAAGCGCTTGCGCATTCGTTCGTCTGGCATCTTCCAGGAAACGGTCAATCTGTCGGGTGGCAACCAGCAAAAGGTCGTCCTGTCCAAGTGGCTGTTCTCCAACCCGGACGTTCTTATTCTGGATGAACCGACGCGCGGTATCGACGTCGGTGCGAAATATGAAATCTACACCATTATCAACCAGCTTGCCGCCGACGGTAAGGGCGTTTTGATGATCTCATCGGAAATGCCCGAGCTGCTTGGCAATTGCGACCGCATCTACGTTATGAACGAAGGACGGATTGTCGCCGAATTGCCGAAGGGAGAGGCGAGCCAGGAAAGTATCATGCGCGCTATCATGCGCTCAGGGGAGAAGAACTGATGAGTTCGACCAACACATCCACCGAAGAGAACAACGTCGTCTCGGTCGGCTCGTATATCCGGTCCAATATCCGTGAATACGGCATGCTGATCGCGCTCGTCGCCATCATGCTTTTCTTCCAGTTCTACACAGGCGGCATTCTGTTCCGTCCGGTCAACCTGACCAACCTCGTGTTGCAGAACTCCTTCATCGTCATCATGGCGCTCGGCATGCTGCTCGTCATCGTGGCGGGGCATATCGACCTGTCGGTTGGTTCGATCGTCGCCTTTGTCGGCGCGATAGCCGCGATCCTGACGGTGCAATGGGGCATGAACCCGTTCCTTGCCGCGCTGATCTGCCTCATCGTCGGCGGCATCATCGGTGCCGCGCAAGGCTACTGGATCGCCTATCACCGCATTCCGTCCTTCATCGTGACGCTGGCGGGCATGCTGGTCTTCCGCGGTCTGACGCTCTTCGTCCTCGGCGGCAAGAACATCGGTCCGTTCCCGTCCGACTTCCAGGTCATCAGCACCGGCTTCCTGCCGGATATCGGTGGCATCGAAGGCATCAACACCACATCGCTGATCCTGACGATTGCGATTGCTGCCATTCTTCTGGTTCTGGCGTTCCGTCGCCGTCAGGTGAACGAAAAGCATGGTATTGAGGTAGAGCCGTTCGGCTTCTTCCTGGTGCAGAATCTGCTGATCGCTGCTGCGATCCTGTTCCTAGGTTACAGCCTGTCGACTTATCGCGGCCTGCCGAACGTTCTGATCGTGATGCTGGTGCTGATTGCGATCTACAGCTTCGTGACCCGCCGCACAACGATCGGTCGCCGCATCTACGCCATGGGCGGCAATGAAAAGGCAACGAAGCTTTCGGGTATCAACACCGAACGGCTGAGCTTCCTGACCTTTGTCAACATGGGCGTTCTGGCAGGGCTTGCCGGCATGATTGTCGCAACCCGTCTGAACTCGGCAACGCCGAAGGCAGGTGTCGGCTTCGAACTGGACGTTATTGCGGCCTGCTTTATCGGCGGCGCATCCGCTTCCGGCGGCGTTGGCAAGATCACCGGTGCGGTCATCGGCGCCTTCATCATGGGCGTGATGAACAACGGTATGTCGATCATCGGTCTCGGCATCGACTTCCAGCAGATGGTCAAGGGCCTCGTGCTTCTGGCTGCCGTGTTCTTCGATGTCTACAACAAGAACAAGGGCTGACCTTAAGGTTCGCCACAAGTTTTAACGACAGCAAGTGGCCGGTTTCCGGCCACTTCCATGAGGAGGGGGCGCTTCATCGTGCCCAAGGAAGGAACAATCATGCTCATTTCTCAAATCAAGGACGCGAGCGGCACGATCATCGTAGCGGCGCGCGAAGATGGCGGCGAAGCACGCATCGTCAACAATGCAGGGTCGGTCTATGCCCTGACGATGGAAGCTGCCAATAGCGGCAAGTCGCTTGCCGATGTGATCGCCGCTCACGGCTATGGCGATGCGATCGATCTGGAGAAGGCCTATTCCGAAGGCCGCTTCCTGCCGCCGATCACTCATCCGGACCCGGCACACTTGCATCTGACCGGTACGGGCCTCACCCATCTCGGCTCTGCCGCTACGCGCGACAGCATGCACAAGAAGACCAGCGAGGCCGCAGACGATACGCTGACGGACTCGATGAAGATGTTCAAGATGGGTCTGGAGAACGGTAAGCCGAAGGCCGGCGAAAAGGGCGTTCAGCCTGAGTGGTTCTACAAGGGCAACGGTCATGTGTCGGCAGCCCCAGGTGCAGCACTCCTTTCCCCGTCCTTTGCGCTCGATGGCGGCGAAGAGCCGGAAATGGCAGGGATCTATGTGATCTCCGACAAGGGCGAGCCCGTGCGCATCGGTTTTGCCGTGTCCAACGAGTTCTCCGACCACGTGACAGAGCGGATCAACTACCTCTATCTCGCTCATTCCAAGCTGCGCCCTGCAAGCTTCGGTCCGGAAATTCGCGTTGGCGCACCGCCATCCGATATTCGCGGTACCTCGCGCATCCTTCGCGACGGCAAGGTTATTTTCGAAAAGCCGTTCGTGTCCGGTGAGGACAACATGTCCCACACCTTTGCAAACCTTGAATATCATCACTTCAAATACGGCCTGTTCCGCGTTCCGGGCGAAGTGCATGTGCACATGTTCGGCACGGCAACGCTTTCCTTTGCCGATGGCATCAAGACGGAGGCTGGCGATGTGTTCGAGATCGAAGCCGGTGGCTTCGGCTTGCCGCTTCGCAACCCGCTGAAGGTTGCCGAAGAAGAGACGATTACCGTTCGTCAGATCTAAAGGGCAGGGCGGCGCGCTTTCGTGCATGCCGCCAGCCAGAAACAGGGAGGAGGGCTCGACGCGTTGGCGTGCGAGCCCTTTTTCGTTTGTCGGCCTGTTTTGCCAGCGCGAGGTGCGATGGCACCAGTAACCTTTGACGCCTTGGTCAGCTCTTCCATAGACCAGCTTCAGCGACCTCTACAGAATTGCCTGCCGGGTCGCGGACGTAGACGGAGTAGGTGCCGTTGTCCCAGCGGAAATAGAGATCAATCTCCACTCCCTTGGCGATGAAGTGATCCCGCCACGCATCGACCTCGGCCTTGTTTTCGACCCTGAAACAGAGGTGTCCGGCACCGGTGGTGCCGTGGCGCGGAAGTGGATTACCGCCTTCTGCGATACGCGAGGTTTCAGGATTGAAGATCAGCAGCATCTGCTCGCCGCAGCGCAGGAAGACGAACTGGCTTTCGAAGGTCTTCACAACCTCTAAGCCAACGATGTCGCGATAGAAGCGCTGCGTAGCATGGAGATCGGTCGCGTAGATCACGGTTTCTAGAATGGCTTTCGGCGGTCTTATCAAGCGGCTCTCCTTTGGTGAGGCTCGGTTTTATGGAAGGTCGGTCCATCAAGCGCAGATCGGCGACCTGAATTCATCGATTTTGCCCACCCAACCAATGTCGCGCCTTGTCAGCTCAGGTCATGCAGAGTGTGCCGCATCCTGCTTGACCTGCTTGCGGCGCGGTGCTGGCAGCGTCATCGATTCCTCCTCGGCATCCTGCGGGTCGCCCCAGAACGTCTCCAAGCTTGGTCGTTGCGCCAAAAATCGATCCTGGGCTATGAACTGGATGATTTCGCGCAGCCATACTCGCCGGCCCATCCTTGTATACCAGCGCATCGAATGGCGCTGCTCCGGGTCGGGATGAAACAGGAGACGTGCCAGCGCGCGCGGGCGCGCCTGGATGGCCAGTTCGATCGCTTTGACGCAGGCAAACAACAGCCACGGTTGGAAATGTGCCATGGCAAGGACCTGATGCTTGTAGTCCCACTTGCGGATATCCGACTGAATGACTTTCCTGTTCTTTGCAATACGGAAGAACGGCGTCCAGCGATGCGGCGTCACGTAAAGCGCCTGTATCTGGTCAGGATCGTAAGACAGAAGTTGGCGGAAACCACGCCACAAGTCCTTTGGGCGATCCTCCTCGAAGCCAACGACCCATGTTGCCATGGACAGGATACTATGTTGGCGCAAAAGCTGGATTGCCTGCCGGTCCGAAGACGTGCCGCCGCCTTTTCGGATCAACGCCAATGTGGCCTCATCCGTATTCTCCATGCCGATAAGCCAGCGGATGACACCGGCCTTGCGGTAAAGATCTAAAATGTCTGCGTCACGCACGATGTCATCGGCCCGCGTCGAACCGACGATCAGAACGGGAACGTTTTCGGCAATCATCGCTTCCAGAAACGCCTTCCATGCCTTTTTTGAAGAGGTAGGATTCTCGTCGGCGAGATTGATCAACTCTACGCCATGGTCGCGATGCAGCCTTGCGATTTCGCGTGCGAACAGCACCGGATCTCGGTGACGCCAGCGGGTCCAGAAGCCGCGCTGACCACAAAAGTTACACAGATGAGGGCAGCCGCGGGAGAACTGCATGACAACGGCTCTTTTTCCGCCCCAATAGCTGTAACGGGCATGATCGATCAACTCCCAACCCACCCTGAAGCTATCGAGATCGGCAATAGCCTGTGCCGGCGCAGTCGCCTTCGCGTTACCGTCCCCTTCGCGAAAAGCTATGCCATTTACCGTCGAGAGGGGACGTTGCGTCTCCAGGGCGTCCATCACGCGGGTGGCCGTCATCTCTCCTTCACCGCGCACGATCACGTCGAATGCAGTGGTTTCGGTCAGTATTTCCCGCCAGTGGTACGTTGGAAACACACCACCGTAGATGACGCGTATCGTGTCATCCTGAGCCTTGATTGCCTGCGCGATAGCGAGTGCCGTCGGATGGGCCGAGGTTGAACCCGAGTGCCCGATGAGCACGGCGTCGGGAGCAGCAAGTATAACTTGCGATACGATCTCGGCAACCGACATCGGGCCGAACTCCGCATCGATGAGCGATACATCATGCCCGGCATCGATCAATGGTCCACCGATGGCGAGGAGACCGAGAGGTGGCAGATGATCATCCGGAACCCGGCTCCCAATCGCTGTATGCGGTGGATTGACGATGCAGATCTTCACGCGTGCAATTCTCCCTGAAGACGTCTCAGTTGCTGGCGGATCGATGGATCGGTGCTTGAGCGCAGCAAGCGGCACTATGCAGAATTTGTGGCCACATGCGTATATAAAATCTGAGCGCCCTATAGCCCTGCATTGCGCGTCGACAATGACGCTGGGGAGCTTGGAGCGGCAGGCGTTGATGGCCTGTGGCCATCGTCTCATTCATCCAGGCCGACCAAAACTGACCGTCGGGCAATTGGGGTCGCTTGCAAGCATTCTGGTCACTCGATGGTGCCGCTTATGCATGGTACCGTCAGCGAATGTTCGTTTGTATCCCACTTCCATTTTCCACAATACAAAAGAACAAAGGGAGTATATGGATAGCTCATGAACAGTCCTGAGCACCTGCGCATCGAGTATGAGATCAGTGAGTTGGTATCAGGTGCCGGCCCTTTTGCTGCTGCGATGCGGGCGACGCGGATGCCCATGGTGATTACCGATCCACGGCAAGCCGACAATCCCATCATCTTCGTCAATGATGCGTTTGCCAGGCTGACGGGCTATAGCCGCGATGAGACGCTTGGCAAGAACTGCCGCTTTCTTCAAGGGCCGGGCACGAATGCCGACGATGTCCGCCGTCTGAAGCAGGCGATTGCCGATCGTAGCTCCATCGAAGTGGATTTGCTGAACTACAAGCGGGATGGCTCGATCTTCTGGAACAGGCTGCTCGTCTCGCCGGTCTTCGACGGCGAAGAGCTGATGTATTTCTTCGCCTCACAACATGATGTCACGCGCGAGCGTGCGATCAAAGCGATCGAGGATCAGGAGGATTATCAGTTCGAGCTGGAGCGCCGGATTGCCGATCTGATTGCGAGCGAAGAGCGTTTGAACTTCACGCTGAAAGCTGGAGGGCTCGGCACGTGGACGCTCGACGTGCCTGCGCAGAAGCTGTCCTGCTCAGCTCTATGCAAGGAGAATTTCGGCCGCTCCCCCACCGACAAGTTCGATTACCAGGAGCTGAAGTCTTCCATTCATCCGGGAGATTTCGACCGTTGGCAGGATGCGGTCATGTCTGCGCTCTCGACTGACGGCAATCTTCAGGTCGAGTATCGCATCAACAGGCCGGACGGGACTTTAAGCTGGGTCGAGGTTCGCGCCGAAACCAAGTTCGGTGCCGACGGACAGCCGGTTTTGATGAATGGTATCTCCATGGATATCACCGCGCGCAAGGCGATCGAGACGGAGAAAGCCGTCATTGCCCAGGAGATGGGACACCGGATCAAGAATATGATGGCGACCGTCCAGTCGATCGTGAACCAGTCGATGCGCGGCGATCATGACGTGGCGACGATGCGCAACAACATCACCAGCCGCCTGGATGCGCTGGGGCGCTCTCACGATGTGCTGCGCGGCCGGGATTTTCTGTCGGCCAATATCAGAGCCGTTGTCGAACGTGCCATCGAGCCTTTCGATGCGGGCGAGCGTTTTGTCATCTCCGGTCCCGACTTCCTTCTGTCCCATCAGGGCAGCAACACGTTAGCCCTTTCGGTGCACGAACTCGCAACCAACGCTGCCAAATATGGTGCGCTATCGGCGAGTGGCGGAGAGGTTCGCGTCGAGTGGCGGATCGAGGGCGATGACTTCCACTTCAGTTGGGCTGAGAGTGGCGGGCCGCCTGTGGTCGCGCCGAAGAAATCAGGCTTTGGCACGCGTCTGATCCGAATGCTTGGTCTCGGCCTGAACGGCAAAGCCTCGATCGACTATCACGAGACGGGCGTCGTCTTCACGGCATCGACCAGTCTTGCGTCGCTGAGCGAGATTTGACGTCTCGGCCGTTTCTCTTGGCAGTGATCCGTTCTTCGTTTAGCATCACTGCATGAAGTCCGCGCCATGTACCCCCTGCATGTTGCTCCCGCGCTGATGCGAGGAGCGTCAAACGCCAGAAGCTGATCGCTTCCGGCGTCCATTTCGCTCGCGGTGCGAGCAAGTGTTGACGATGCAGGAGAAATCCATGGACAATTATTTTGAGAGCCCGTTCAGGGGCATCACGCTCGACAAGCAGGTCACGAACCCCAACATCTCGGTTGGCCGCTACAGCTACTATTCGGGCTACTACCACGGCCACAGCTTCGATGACTGCGCCCGATACCTCTCCCGGGATAAAGGGGCCGACCGGCTGATCATCGGTAGTTTCTGCTCGATCGGTTCGGGTGCTGCTTTCATGATGGCCGGCAACCAAGGTCATCGACACGACTGGATCAGCACGTTTCCGTTCTACTGGATGCCGGACGTTGATGCCTTTAGCGGGGCGCTGAATGGCTACCTTCCCTCCGGGGACACCGTGATCGGCAACGATGTCTGGATCGGGTCCGAAGCGATCATTATGCCGGGCGTCACGATTGGCGATGGAGCGGTGATCGGCACGCGCGCTATCGTCACCCGCGATGTAGAGCCTTACTGCATTGTCGCGGGCAATCCGGCAAAGCCGATCCGCAAGCGCTTCGATGACAGCGATATAGCACTGCTGCTGGAAATGCGGTGGTGGAACTGGGCGGAAGATCGCTTGGGTTCAGCGATGCCGCTCATGACCAGCGGGGATGTAACGGCGTTGCATGATTACTGGTTGTCGTTCAGTACGCTTTGACGAAAGACGAGATCCGCTGGCGCTGCCGGTGGATCTCGTCCTGCTTGGCATTGTGTCCTTCTTGACCCACGTGTCGAAATCCGTCGATTTGACAGAGGAGTGTCACGCGCTATTACGCATGATCTAGCAGCGTTGCGATGAGATGAATGGAGATCCATGGTGAACGTCGATTTTCGAGCCGGACGATGGTTGAATAAGCCGGTGAGCGCGCAGGTCTTTGAACACCGCCTGACGATGACGACGGATGGGAAGACGGATTTCTGGCGCGAGACTCATTATGGGTTCACGCGCGATACCGGCCATTTTCTCGGCGTACCGGCGCCCGACGGATTCACGGCTGAGATCCGCATTCAGGGTGAGTTTCGCACGCTCTACGATCAGGCGGGGCTGATGGTGCGCATCGATGAGAGTCGTTGGGTGAAGACGGGCGTGGAATTTACCGATGGAGAGGCGTTTCTCAGCACGGTCGTGACGGACGGACGATCCGACTGGTCGGTCTCACAGCCGTTCAAGGCGCTTGAGGATTTCTATATGCGCGTCACGCTGTCGAAGGGAGCAATGCGCATTCAGGCGTCGCGTGACGGCAGGTTCTGGCCGCTTCTCCGCCTGGCGCCTTTTCCTGTCGCGCGAACCTATCAGGTTGGGCCGACGGCTTGTACGCCGGAGCGTAGCGGGCTGACAGTTCATTTTTCGGAGTTCAAGATTGGTCCGGCGACTACAAAGGATCTCCACGACCTGACGTAATCAATGGCAAAGATAGTAAGCGAGGGCCTGAGCGTCGATCGCGGAGATCGCACAATGACGTAAATCGCAGCGTTGTGGCGGCCTCATCGTGTGAATCCGCAAGCAACTTGTCGCTCAGCGCCTTGCTTAATTTCGGGCCTTTGAAACCCAACCGCTTTCACGGGTCTCATCTTCGGACGAACAGTCGTTCGACGTTTCGACCTCGTCCAATTGCTGCAGCAAATGCGAAAAGAGTTCGTCTGTCTGCACCGACGTTCTCGATGCAGCGCGTGATGCTTGCTTTATGGCGTCGTGGCCCAAAAACCTAGCCAGGCGGTATTCTTGTCCTGTCACGAAACTGTCCCTGTTATTCCCCACCCGGAGAACAGTTCTTGGGGGATTCGGTTCCGTGGATGTGCGGTGTTCATCACGAAAAACAGCCGCGCGCCCAATAATGAGACAGTTATGGTTTCGCGGCTGTTACATGCAGCCAGTCGGTTGGCTTGTTGTCGTAGCCGCTGCCCTTGGCTTCATCGATGGTGACGGAGGTCCACGGGAGTTGCTGGTAGAGTTCCAAAAGCCATTGGGCAGATGGGTAATTATAGAAGCGGTCAAGTTCGTCGCGACCTTCGGCGGCGCCAGCCTTGTAGCTGGCGTAGAAAACACCCTTGTCCTTCAATGCGGCATGGATGCGGGCGATGATGGAGGGCAAAGTGGCGCGGGGCACATGCAGCAGGCAGGCATTTGCCCAGATGCCGTCATAGGCGTTTTGCTCACTAATGTCTTCAAAGAGCAGCGTGCTGGTTGCAACGCCGAGACGTTCAGCGGCAGCGCGCGCCATCTCGGGCGTTCCATCGGTCGGATGGACATCAAAACCGAGCGCAAGCATAGCTTCGCTGTCCTGGCCTGCGCCGCAGCCGAGTTCCAGAACCCGGCCACTTTTTGGAAGGGCGGCCAGAAAGGCCTTCAGGCGAGGGGAGGCTTCTTCGCCTCGCGTCGTATAGGCAGCAACTTCTCGGGCATAAAAATCGATCGTATCGTCATCGCGGGCAGTCATGGATGTTCTCTTCCCAGTGGCACGTCATCAAAATGGATGCTGTTTAGCATCTCTGGTCGGGAGTCTCCAAGTCCGTCATCAAAGTGGACAGCGTGGCGTCGCTTGAGCGGGTATGTCTTTCGCCGAGCCAAGAGCTGCTCGGTGCTTGACGTGATCAGCTCGTTCCAACCATCATTGGACGAAGTTGAAGAGCGATATTCCGTTTCGTACATAAGGCTGGGATGATGACGATCGATGTGACGCTGACGTCTTACCTTGGACTTGATGATCGCATCACGGTCATTCGGGCAGGCGATGAGGTGGACGCCGTGTTTGTGCGTACCGAGCGCTTCAACGTGCTGGTCGATACGCTGGGGACGCCGAGCCTCTGCCGGCGTGCGCTAGAGCTGCTTGCCGATCGCATGCAAGATCGCCCTCTCATCGTGGTGAACTCGCACATGGATTGGGATCATTTCTGGGGCAATAGTGCCATAAGTGGCGCGCCGATCATCGCCCACGAGTGCGTAATCGAGCGCTTGCGCGATCCCTCGGCTCTTCAAACGCTGGAGGAGAAAAGAAAAACCGAGGTTCGGTTCAACGAGGTCGAGCTTGTTTCTCCCACATTGACCTTTAGCGGCAGCAGCATGACGCTTTATGGCGGTGATCTCACTCTGCAACTTTTGCACACGCCGGGACACACGCCAGACCATCTTGCCGTCTGGATACCGGAGCTTGAGACATGCCTGGCTGTAGATGCTGTCGAGCATCCCATTCCTGAAGTCTGGAGTAGTTCGCCCGACGACCTGTGCAACCTTTGCTCCTCGCTGAAGACCATTCGCAGCCTCAAGCCGAAACATCTTGTTCTCGCGCATGGCCAGACGAACGATCCGATCATCCTGGACCGGAACATCGCCTATTTCGAAGACATTCAAAGAGCCGTGGGTCTACTCCCTGCTGATGCCCTGGCGAACGACGATCTGCATAAGCGGGAGGGAATGAGGCTCGAAGACTTCGTCGATCTTCCGGTGAGAATGTCTTCAGACGCGCAAGAATTCTACAGGCGCTGCCATCGCTCCAATCTCGGAGCTGCGGTCGCGACGCGGCGGGCTTCTAAATCGTCCAGTGGTGGCTTCGCGCAAGGAAGCCCAGCGTAATCCATGACGATCATGGCTCGCGTCACGGTCGATCTGCGAGCCAATTTACAGCGTCAGCTCTGCGACTGGCTCTGGCTTTGTGATTGGTGCACCGTGACCGAGACGCTCAAGCTTTCGCCGGAAACACCAACGCGCATACCGGAGACCGGGGCGCAATCGCGATAGCAAAGGCCGGTGGCGATGCGCACATAGCGCTCATCCGGGCATATCTTGTTTGCCGCATCGAAACCGACCCAGCCAAGGCCGGGGAGATGGGCTTCACCCCAGGCGTGGGTTGCCGCCTGTTCCTCGACACCTTCCATCATCAGATAGCCGGAAACGTAGCGGGCAGGGTGGCCGAGGACGCGTGCGGCGGCGATGAAGATGTGCGCGTGGTCCTGGCAGACGCCTTTGCCGGCTTCCAGTGCCTGTTCGGCCGTGGTCTCAGTGCCGGTGCTGCCGGTCTGATACTCGACCTCCAAATGGATCAAGGCCATCAGTTCGTGAAGACGTTCCAATTCGGTGCTGCCCGAGCTTTGACGCGCGATCTCGCGCACCAACTTGCCGGGCTTCGTCAGCGGCGTGTCGCGGGTGAAAAGCCAGAGCGGCGCGTTACCGATATGGGTGCCAAAGACGCCGGCCTTGTCCTTCGTTTCCACTTCACCGCTTGCCACGACCTTGACGGCGTGGCGCGGGCCTTCGGTTTCTACCAGCTCGACCCGGTTGCCGAAGTGGTCGTCGTAGCGGACCTCGACGGTGGCGCCCTCGACCGCGACATTCCAATTCAGCACGGTCTGCATCGGCCCGCTGACTGGCGTCAGGCGCAGGCGCTGAAGCGAATATGGCACCGGCTCTTCGTAAAGATATTCGGTCGTGTGGTTGATCTTCAGACGCATTCGCCCCGTATCCCCGTCTTGTTCCGCTTACTGATAGAAGCGGTAGCCTTGCGTGATTTCCTGCCCCAGCTGGCCGTTCCTGTTGATGAAGGCTTCCAGGAATTCATGCAGGCCCCGATCCATCACGCGGTCTATCGTGGTTTCCTTCAATGTCGACAAAATGGCGTCCGAGGTTTCGTGCGCCTTGTGCCGCTCGCCGTAATCCTTGGCGAGATAGCCGAGGTTGCTGACGATCTTCTCATAGCAATAGGCAAGCGAACGCGGCATGCGTGCGTTGAGAATGAGGAAGTCGGCAATGTTGGCGGGCTTATATTCCGCATCGTAAACCCAGCCATAGGAGCGGTGGGCAGAGACCGAGCGAAGGATCGATTCCCATTGGGCGTTGTCGAGCGACGAGCCGACCTGTGCTGCCGCCGGCAGAAGCACGTAATATTTGACATCGAGGATGCGCGCAGTGTTATCCGCCCGTTCGATGAAGGTGCCGATGCGCGAGAAGTTGTAGAGATCGTTACGCAGCATCGAGCCGTGGAAAGCGCCGCGCACCAGACCTGCCCGATGCTTAATGACGTCGATGACATGCGGCATCTCCGCAGGTTTCAGGCGGCGTGCGAGCAAGCTCTTCAACTCGATCCAGAATTCGTTGGTCGCTTCCCAGGTTTCGCGGGTCAGCGCCGTGCGCACCATGCGGGCGTTGTTACGGCCCGCATCGATGCAGGACATCACGCTTGACGGGTTGGACTTGTCGCGCAGGAGGTAGTCGATCGCATCGGCAGAGGTCACCTTCTCGTTGCTTTCGAGAAAGGCTTCGCGAACGCCTGCACTTTGCAGCACGCCGTCCCAATCTTCATCCGCACTGCCGCTTCGCGTCAGCGAGACACGCAGACCCGCATCGACGAGGCGCGCGATGTTTTCGGCGCGCTCGATATAGCGGAACATCCAGTAGAGCCCGTTTGCAGTTCTTCCCAACATGGCTCAGTCCTCCAGTACCCAGGTGTCTTTGGTGCCGCCACCTTGGCTGGAATTGACGACGAGCGAACCCTGCTTGAGGGCCACGCGGGTCAAACCGCCTGGAATGATTTTGACCTTGTCGGACACAAGCACATAGGGACGAAGATCGACATGGCGCGGTGCGATGCCGTTCTTCACCATGATCGGGACGGTGGAGAGAGAAAGCGTCGGCTGGGCGATGTAGTTGTTCGGTCGTGCGCGCAGCTTATCGGCAAACAGAGCGCGCTCCTTCTTGCTGGCCGTCGGGCCAACCAACATGCCGTAACCGCCGGAGCCGTGTACTTCCTTGACGACGAGATCGGCGAGATTGTCGAGGACGTATTTCAGGCTGTCCGGCTCCGAACAGCGCCATGTCGGCACGTTTTCCAGAAGCGGCTTGCGGCCGGTATAAAACTCGACGATTTCCGGCATGTAGGAGTAGATCGCCTTGTCGTCGGAAATGCCGGTGCCGGGCGCATTGGCGATGGTGATATTGCCGGCGCGGTAGACATCCATGATGCCGGGAATGCCAAGCGCCGAATCCGGCCGGAAGGTGAGGGGGTCGAGGAAGTCGTCATCGACGCGGCGATAGAGCACGTCGATGGCCTCGTAACCCTGCGTCGTGCGCATCTTCACCTTGCCGTCCATGACGCGCAGGTCGGAGCCTTCCACCAGTTCCACGCCCATCATATCGGCCAGGAAGGAATGCTCGTAATAGGCCGAGTTGTAGATGCCCGGCGTCAACACCGCCACACGCGGCTTGCCCTTGCAGCCGGGGGGCGCCAGCGACGCCAGCGACTGGCGCAGCAGATAGGGATAATCTTCGACGCGCTGGACCCGGTTCTCATGGAAGAGTTCGGGGAACATCTGCATCATGGTTTCGCGATTTTCCAGCATGTAGCTGACACCGGACGGCGTTCTGGCGTTGTCTTCGAGCACGTAGAACTGGTCTTCGCCGGTGCGCACGATATCGGTGCCGACAATGTGGGTATAGACGCCGCCCGGCGGGCGGAAGCCGATCATCTGCGGCAGGAAGGCTTCGTTCTTCTCGATCAGCTCGCGGGGAATGCGACCGGCCTTGATGATTTCCTGCTTGTGATAGATGTCATCCAGAAAGGCGTTCAGCGCAACGACGCGCTGTTCAATGCCTTGAGCAAGCTTGCGCCACTCCTTGCCGGAAATGATGCGCGGAATGATGTCGAAGGGGATGAGTTTTTCAGCGCTGTCGGCGTGACCGTAAACGGCAAAGGTGATGCCGGTTCTGCGGAAGATGTTTTCCGCGTCCTTGGATTTCTGGATCAGGTGCGACCTGTCCTGTCGGCTATACCAGTCGTTGTAGTTTGCGTATGGGCTTCGCGGCGTGGAGTCCGCATTTATCATTTCATCAAATGCCAACTTTCAGGTCCCCTTTTTGTACATTTGAATACAAGGCTGGAAGCAATGCAAGCCGGATGAGCAGTCGGCGATCCAGATTTTTAGGCTGGTGGCGATCCCGCAAAGCGACTGAAAATAAAGCAATCTTTCCGTCCCAGCATCAAAATGCGGCAGAGCATGGAAAGTTCATGGGACTTTGGTGGAATTGCGGATATTTTTTGCGCTTCGTACGCAAGCTCACTGCCTATAAATTGAGCGCGTTTTTATTACCAACGCTTCCCTTAAAAGTTGGTGGCGCAGGTGAAGCTGCGGCGTTGGCTGCGCTCCTTCGTAAAGGCCTCGATCCGGCCGTGGCCTGACCGCGTGGCCTTAACCTTTGGCCGCCGATATTAGATGTTTGTTAACCATAAAAATATACCTCTGGTTAAATCGAAAGATTCGTGAAGGCAGGGGGTAATATGTCGATTTCGCGTCGTGGTGTCCTGTTCGGGTTGCCGCTTTTCCTGGCAGGCTGTGCAAGTATCAATCCCGCAGGCCAGCGGCAGAACTATGCGGCGTTGCCGGATGAGCAGTTCCCCATGGCGGCCATGCCGCTTGAGAAGATCAAGCCGGAACTGCGTCGTCAGGAAGTAGCCTACGAGACCACCTATCCCGCCGGTACCGTCGTTGTCGACACACCAGCGCGCCGCCTCTACTTTGTGCTCGGCGGTGGTCGCGCGGTACGTTACGGCGTTGGCGTCGGTCGCCAGGGTCTGTCGCTGAAGGGCAATGCCTATGTGGGACGCAAGGCCGAGTGGCCGAGCTGGACGCCGACCCCGAACATGATCCGTCGCGAGCCGGAGCGGAACCTGAAATATGCCGGTGGCATGCCAGGCGGCCTCAACAACCCGCTGGGTGCGCGCGCGCTGTATCTTTATCGTAACGGCAATGACACGATGTTCCGTCTGCACGGCACCAACCAGCCTCAGTCTATCGGCCACGCCATGTCGAGCGGCTGCATCCGCATGCTCAACCACGATATCATCGACCTCTATGAGCGCGTTCCGGTCGGTGCCCGCGTGGTTGTGATTCAGGACTGAAGCATCTCATTAACGCCCTGATCGGGCGCTAGAGCGGCTTCGTTCAACAAAGAAGGCGTCCCCGATGATGTTATCGGTGGGGGCGCCCCGAACCTGGTACGAAGGTATTCGCATGTGCCGTTTTCTGGCCTATTCCGGTTCACCTGTCTGGCTCGACACGCTTCTGATCGAGCCGGAAAGTTCACTCATCAGCCAGTCGCTTGCCGCACGGGAAGCAAAGACGGTGGTGAATGGCGACGGGTGCGGCATTGGCTGGTACGGCGAGAGACCGGAGCCCGGCATTTATCGCGGCATTCTGCCTGCATGGTCGGACAAGAACCTGACCTCGCTTTGTCATCAGATCCGCGCCGGCATGTTTCTGGCACATGTGCGTTCCGCCACCACCGGCGGCGTTTCCATGGCGAACTGCCATCCTTTCGGCTTTGGCCGGCATCTTTTCATGCATAACGGCCAGATCGGTGGCTATGAAAAGGTGAAGCGCGCCATCGAGGCCCATATTTCCGACGATGTCTATTGCTCGCGCGCCGGTAATGGCGACAGCGAGGCGATATTCCTGATTGCCGCCGGCCTCGGTCTCGACAAGGACCCGGTCGATGCTTTGGCGCGCACCATCGAAATCTGCATGGATGTGGTGCTGGATGCAGGCGTCGATCAGCCCATCCGCTTCAGCGCCATCCACGCCGATGGCGATACGCTGCACGCCTTCCGCTGGTCGAGCGACGCCCGTCCGCCGACGCTTTATTGGCGCAACATGGGAGAAGGCATCGCTATTGCGTCCGAACCGTTCGGCACGGGTGGCGAAATGTGGGAAATTATCCCTGCCAATACGGTGGCGACCGTCGTCAAGGGCAAGATCGAGTTCAAACCCTTCACGCCATATTATCGGGATGCCGTTTTGATGACTGCGTGAGAGCGGTCAAGGCACTCATCATGGCCCTAAAATATGTGGACGAATTTCTGTCGGCGATAAATGCTGGCGGTTGAATCCTGTGGGACGAGAAAGGAATTGGGTCGGTTTTTCAACTCAACGGAGAGTTGCGCTAGCGGGTTCAGGCTTGCGCTTTTTGTGATAGCGTAAACGTGATTATCGAGCGCTCGATTTCGAGCCTATCGACGAAGCGCACCGAGAGCAGATGCGATCACCGTATTTCCATCGCACGAGCTCCAACTCATTGTTTTGAAGCATTTCTAGACACGTAGCTTAAGCACCGCCGCTGGAAATGCGCCAATCAGGAACGCTTGAATGTCCGTATTTGAAAAACTTTCCCGCTATCAGCCTTACGCCCTTGCAGCCCTGCGCATCATCGCCGCGCTTCTTTTTATCGAACACGGCACGCAGAAGCTGTTCGGCTTTCCTCCATCGCAGATGGAAGGTTCGCTTCCGCCGCTTCTTCTTGCGGCTGCATTGCTCGAACTCGTCGGCGGCATCCTCATTCTGATCGGCCTCTTCACCCGCCCGGTTGCTTTCATTCTCTCCGGCCAGATGGCGTTCGCCTATTTCATGGCACACGCGCCAAAGAGCGTCTTCCCCGCCATCAATGGGGGTGACGCGGCGATCCTCTTCTGCTTCATTTTCCTGTTCCTCGTGACCGCGGGTCCGGGTGCGTTTGCAGTCGACAAGCGTTAAGACGACCTTCTTCGCCGTCATCAACGGATTTGATGACGGCGTTGGGTCTCGGGATTTTTAAGCGGCCCCTATCGAGGGCGCTTCAGGTCTCCGCGTCCTCATCTTCGAGTTCTAAATTTTCTCGTTTAAAGCGCTTCCAGCGCGCGCTTCGACAGCCACTGGCTGATCTTGGCGCGCAGCACTTCGGGGCTGATGGGTTTGGATATGTAGTCGTCCATGCCGGACGCCAGGCACAATTCACTGTCCAGATCCAGCGCATGTTCTGTGACGCCGATGATCGACACACGACCCAGGCGACCGTCTTCGTCGTCTTCCATCTGGCGAATTGACTGGGCGGCCTGGTAGCCGCTCATGACCGGCATCGATACGTCCATCAAGATCAGCGACGGGTTCTCGTTGTGCCAGGCTTCGACCGCCTGCTTGCCGTTGCCGACAATGCGGAAATCCAGCCCTGCCTGTTGGAGAATCTGGCTGAAGACGATCTGGTTCACGTCATCGTCTTCCGCCACCAGCACATCGATGCTGGACCCCACCCTGCGATTGGCCTGCGGCAGGTAGGAGTGGATCGGAGCATCAAGCGCCCCGGTCTCGGTGACCGAATGTGAGGAGACGTCTTCCACCGCAGAGAGAGGAAGTAGCGCTTCAAGAGCCTCACGTAGCTTTTGTGTGCGGACCGGCTTGGCGATATAGGCTTGCGCGGTGCCGCAGGTCTTTGCTTCGCGAAGCGATGTCAGCAGGATGACGGGAGTGCCTCGCATCAGGGGGTGGCGGCGCAAACGGCGGAACACCTCGTCGGCCCCCATGTTGGGCAAGTCTTCATCCAGAAGGACAGCCGCGGGGCTGAGACCCAGGGTGACCGCTTCTTCGAGGATGGCAAGCCCGGTGGTGCCGTCCTCAATGGCGTAGGCGTCGAGCCCCCAGTCGCGCAGGCGCCTTGTCAGGATATCGCGACTGATCGCATTCCCGTCGATTATCAGGATACTCGCGTCGACAGGCCAAGCCGGTGCGGCGGGTCGCGATACGACCGGAACTGGCAGAGTGACGCTGAAGACCGAGCCCTTTTTCACATCGCTCTCTGCTGCGATCTCTCCGTCGAGCAGGGATACGACCCTGCTGATTTGCGCGAGCCCAGTCTGGTCGAGCGTTGAACGACCGCTTTGATCCAAGATCGAGCCGAGTTGGTCCCGAGACATGCCGACGCCGGTGTCTTCCACAGTCAGTTTGAGGGAAATCGTCGCACCGGATGCAATGCTCTTGGCGATCAGCCTGATGATGACATGGCCGGAATGGGTGAAGCGGATGGCGTTGCTGACGAGGTGGGTGACGATCTGGCGAAAGCGCGCCTCGTCCGCGTCGATCGTCATCTTTGCCGACGCGTCGATGTCGGTGAAGAGTGTCAGCCCCTTTTCTTCAGCATAAAAGGAGAGCAGCGACGCGATCTCTTCCACCAGATCGGTGGGGTCAAAATGGCTCGTCTGCAACACTGCCGAGGCGTCAGCGCCGGAGGCGCTCAGCACGGCGTCCAAGCTCCGCAGCAAAGCGTTGCCGGAATGGACGATCGTAGCCGCATAGGCCTTTTGCCGGACGTCGAGGTTGGTTCGGGCAAGTGCTTTTGCCATGTCGAGGATGCGGCCGAGAGGTGTCTTGGCCTGAAGAAGCGCCTCGGTAGCTGCGTTGTGATGCCGACCGTCTTCTTCTACATCTTCTGGTCCAGGTGCTTTCGCTCCCATACGATCAGGCTGCGACACGCCTTGGAAATCGGGCATGTTTTCGAAAACTTCGTAGAGAAAAATCCGGCCCGTTTCGTCGATGAAGCGTTCGCAGCGCAGGGTCTGCGCGTCCGCCAGGATGCCTCGGCAGGTGGCAATCTCGTCGGTGGCGAAGACAAGACAGCGGCGTTCCTTGTCTTCCCGCTCCACATCATCGGCCGTGCCGAACATGATGCGGCTTGATTGGCCGGGGAAGTCCTGCGCGCTCTTGCCGGCAAAACGGGCATAGGCAGCGTTGACGCAGATATAGCGTAACTCGCTATCCTTGACGCAAGCTGGCAGGTGCAGGGATGACACGCCCTGGCAGGCCTTTTCCAACAAGCTGCCTTCGATATTCAAGCCATGCTCCAGACCATCAATGGAATCAAAATATCTTTAATCTATCGGCACGCTAGGAGAGGTGAGCGTGAAAAACCATGGGCGACCAAGGCTTTTCACGCTTTTTTAACCATAAGCATCAAGTCGGTGTGGCAGCGCTGGCGAAAGAATTGCTTGACTTTTTTCGGTAAAACGACCACATGCCGTCCCAAGCTTTCACCTTCCACAGCCGCGTGAGCTGTAGCGTCCTTTCAAAATCATACGCACGCATGAAGGAAAAGCGCATTTGATGCAGAATACGGCGATCATTCGCCAGTGCTGAGCGCAGAGAGTTATTTCAACCCACCAAGTTCCCAATTCACGCGGGGTTCTTGACGCCAAGACAACCGGACAGCATGGGCTGAACCGGCTGAAGCGTTTTGGCGCCCCGAAAGGTATTCTATTGACCAGTTTTAACGAACTCGGCCTATCCGAAAAGATCGTGGCCGCTGTCACCGCACTCGGTTATACGACACCAACACCTATTCAGGCGAAAGCCATTCCACTTCTGATGGAAGGCCGCGATGTTATCGGTCTTGCACAGACCGGCACGGGCAAGACCGCTGCTTTCGGCCTGCCGATGATCGAAATGCTGATGAAGCATGCAGAACGTCCAGCCAACCGCACCACCCGCTCCCTAATCCTTGCGCCGACGCGCGAACTGGTCAACCAGATCGGCGAGAACCTGCGCTCTTTCGTCAAGAAGACGCCGCTTCGCATCAACCAGGTTGTTGGCGGCGCGTCGATCAACAAGCAGCAGCTGCAGCTGGAAAAGGGCACCGACATCCTGGTTGCGACGCCGGGCCGCCTGCTCGACCTGATCGCCCGTAACGCAATTTCGCTCTCCAAGGTCACGCATCTCGTGCTCGACGAGGCCGACCAGATGCTCGATCTGGGCTTCATTCACGACCTGCGCAAGATTTCCAAGATGGTGCCGGCAAAGCGCCAGACGCTTCTCTTTTCGGCCACCATGCCGAAGGCGATTGCCGATCTTGCCGGTAGCTACCTGACCGATCCGGTCAAGGTAGAAGTCACCCCTCCGGGCAAGGCTGCCGACAAGGTTGAGCAGTATGTTCACTTCGTTGCCGGCAAGAACGACAAGACTGATCTTCTGAAGAAGTCGCTTGCCGAAAACCCCGATGGTCGCGCCATCGTCTTCCTTCGCACCAAACATGGCGCCGAGAAGCTTTACAAGCATCTCGAGCATGTCGGTTACAAGGTTGCTTCGATCCATGGCAACAAGAGCCAGGGCCAGCGCGAGCGCGCGTTGAAGGGCTTCAAGGATGGCGACGTCAAGGTGCTGGTGGCGACCGACGTTGCTGCACGCGGCATCGACATTCCCGCCGTGACGCACGTCTTCAACTACGACCTGCCGGAAGTGGCAGATGCCTATGTCCACCGCATCGGTCGTACGGCCCGCGCGGGTCGTGATGGCATTGCGATCGCGTTCTGCGCACCGGACGAAACCCGCCTGCTGCACGACATCGAAAAGCTGATGAAGATCGAAATTCCGGTCCTCTCCGGCGAGCGTCCCGAAGGTCTTGCCAGCCGGACCCGTGGGAGCGGCAACCGTGGCGGCCGTGGAAACGGCGCCGGTAACGGTGGACGTCGTCAGGGTGGCGAGCGCGGCGAACGTTCGCACGGCGATCGTCCGGCTCGTGGTCATCGTGAAGGCGGTCACCGCGAAGGTGGTCATCGTGAGGGCGGACGCCGCAATGGCGATTTCCGCGGTCAGCGTGCCGGCGAGTTCGCTCCTGTCGAGCGCGATAACGACCTGGAAGTCACGTCTGACTTCAAGCGCACGAAGGTTGACGGTGGTGAAGGCGCCAAGTCTGCCGGTCCGCGCAAGCATCGCGGTGGGCAGGGCCGTCCGGCCCGCAAGTCCGGCTCTTTTGCCGCTGCCGGTCAGGGTCGTCCTGCCGGCAATGCCGGTCGCGGTCGCAAGCGCGGCTGACATGGCCATATGAATCCACAAGCGCCCGGACAATGATCCGGGCGTTTTTGTTTTGAGTGTGTTTTTTACTTAGGGAGGCGAGTTCGTATCGGCATGCTTGGTGCCGCACAGCATTTCCCGCTTGCCCGCAAAGCCCTTGCGGCGCTCCACCGTGAAACCCACGGCCTGCAGGTTGCGGCGCACGAAGCCTGCGGCGGCATAGGTCGCAAAGGTTCCACTTTGACGCGTCTTCTCGTAGATCGCGCTCATGATTTCTACCGACCACATGTCCGGATTGCGCGATGGCGCGAAGCCATCCAGGAACCAGGCTTCAAAGGTGAGCGCACTCGTCTTGATGCCTTGGAGTGCCTCGCCGCAGACGACGGTGAGCTTCGTCTGATCATCCAGTTGCAGCGCAATGATGCCTTGCGGCTCTTGCGGCCACAGCGCGACGAGAGCCTGACGTTCCGCGTTGACTTCCGGCCAGCGCGACAGGGCCCGGTCGATCTCTTGCGCCCGCATGGGGTAGAGTTCGAAGGAGACGAAGTGCAATGTCTTGCCGGGGTGGCGAACGAGCTTCCACTGGCGCCATGTCTCAGTAAGATTGAGGGCTGTACCGAAGCCGAGTTCGCCAACGACGAAGGTGTCTTCGGGATGGTCGTTCCAGCGATCCGGCAGGCCGTTGCCGTTCAAGAAGACGTGGCCGCATTCCAGTCGGCCATCGGTCTGGCAATAAAAATGATCGCCAAAGGCCAGCGAATAGGGCATATCGCCCTCTCGCCAGTCCAGCATGTTATCGCCGGTGCCGTCCGGTTTTACGTCTTCGGGATGTGTCATGGTCCAAGCCGATAGTCTTCCCGATCACCTAGGTCAATCACCTTTGCCGTCCAGTACCTCGCTGCTGATTATCGGCGGCGGCATCATGGGGCTATGGGCGGCGCTGAAAGCCGATCGCCTGGGCATCGATGCGGTGCTGGTCGATGCCGGTCGCCTGGGAGGCGGGGCGAGCGGAGGGCTGCTTGGCGCGTTAATGCCGCACATGCCGGATCGTTGGAATGACAAGAAGCAGTTCCAGTTCGATGCACTTCTGACGCTGGAAGATGAGATTGCACGGCTCGAAGCCGAGACCGGCATGTCCGCCGGTTATCGGCGCTGTGGTCGCATCATCCCACTGCCGAAACCGCATCTGCGTACCATTGCCGAACGCCATAGTCTGGAGGCTGCAACCAATTGGGACCAGCAGGGCCAACGCCTCCATTGGCATGTGCTGGATGCGTCGCCGGTGGAGCAATGGGTCATTGCCTCTGCCGGGGAGGCGGGCTTTGTGCATGATACTTTTGCAGCCAAGGTATCGCCTAGGGCGCTGGTTGCCACGCTCGTTGCGCGGCTGAAGGCGGCGCCGCATGTGCGTGTGGTGGAAGGCTGCGAGGTCGTCTCGCTTGACCCAAAGCGTGTCGCGCATTTCGCGAACGGGGCGAGATTAGCTTTCGATCATGCCATCATCTCTGCGGGCTACAGTTCCTTCCCGCTATTGACACAAGCATTCAGCCTTTCCGCCGATCCCGCGCTTGGGCAGGCCGTCAAAGGTCAGGCGGCTTTGCTGAAGGCGACGATCGACCCGGCCATGCCGGTGGTCTTTCTCAACGGGCTTTACATCGTGCCGCATGAGGACGGGACGGTTGCGATCGGTAGCACCAGCGAGGAAGACTTTGCCGATCCCTTCAGCACCGATGAGAAACTGGATGGCTTGATTGAGGCGGCAAAAGGGATCGTGCCGGAGCTCTCAAAAGCTCAGGTGATCGAGCGCTGGGCCGGTCTTCGTCCAAAAGCCATTGGTCGAGATCCAATGGTGGGCGCGCTTGCCAAACGACCTGAGATCGTGGCGCTCACCGGCGGCTTCAAGGTGAGCTTCGGTCTTGCGCATCGTCTTGCGGATGCGGCGCTTTGCGCCGTTCAGGGCGAGGATATCGACGTGCCTTCCAGCTTCCGGACCGACGCGCATCTTGCGCTTGTTCACGCAAATCTGTGATCCGCTCTCGGTCCACGTCGTCAATCTGTCACGCAAATCACCTATCTGCTGTCGCCATGCATAGACAGACATAAATCCCAAAAGAGCGGGGCGAGGTGACGACGCATGCGGTACGCCATTCATTACACGCCTTCCCCGAACGACCCGATGACCTTTGCTGCAGCCTCCTGGCTCGGTCGCGACGTTTACTCCGGCCACAGCATCGAGCCGCCGGCACAAGCTGGTCTCGGGATGCAGGAACTCTCCTACTTTACAGCACTTCCGCGCCGCTATGGTTTCCATGGTGCGATCAAGGCGCCATTCCACTTGGCCGAAGGCATGACCGAGGGCGCTCTGCTTCGCGACCTGATGCGATTTGCCGGCACGCACCAGCCTTTCACGCTGCCACCGCTTGAAATTGCCAAGCTCGGCAACAGTTATGGGCTCGTCCCATCCTGGCCGTCTGAGACGCTGAATTTTCTCGCGGCCAGCGTGGTGCAGGATTTCGACCGCTACCGCGCAGCACTTTCCGAGGCCGATATCGAGCGCGCCGATCCGCATCGGCTGTCAGCTGCGCAACTGACCAATCTTCACCGCTGGGGACATCCTTACGTCATGGATGAGTTTCGTTTTCAGATGACGCTGACCGGCGCCATTGTGCCAGCCGATTGCGCGCGTGTGGAGCGGGCGCTACGCAGTGTTTTCGATGCTCTGCTGGAGCGTCCGCTGGAGTTTGCCAATCTGGCACTTTTCGTTGAGGAGGAGCCGGGCGCACCCTTCCGGGTTCATTCTCTGCATCCGATGGGCCGCGTTTCTGCCCGCAAAATAGCCTGACTGACGCGTTTTCAGGCCATTCGCTTCGGGTGAAAATGCAGCGTCCGGTTTTGGCGGATTTGTGCCAGAACGCTCTCGACTTTCCGGCCTGCGATGCTACCGTTCACGAAATTTCGTGAAGGTGATTTGATGATTTCCGCAGACTATCCCCGCAATCTCATTGGCTATGGCCGCAACGTCCCGGATCCGAAATGGCCGGGCGATGCGCGCATCGCCGTGCAATTCGTCATCAATTACGAAGAGGGCGGGGAAAGCTGCATTCTCGACAATGACAAGGCGTCGGAATCGCTGCTGTCGGAAATCGTCGGCGCGCAGCCATGGCCGGGGCAGCGCAATCTCAATATGGAATCGATCTATGAATATGGCTCGCGCGCCGGTTTCTGGCGTCTGTGGCGTATGTTCACCTCGCTCGGCGTGACAACCACAGTCTACGGCGTAACCTCGGCAATGGCACGCAACCCGGAAGCGGTTGCCGCCATGAAGGAGGCAGGCTGGGAAATCGCCAGTCACGGTTATCGCTGGTTGGAATACAAGGATTATTCCGAAGAGGAAGAGCGCAAGCACATTCTCGAGGCCGTGCGGCTGCACACCGAGCTGACCGGCGAGCGCCCCTACGGCATGTACCAAGGCAAGCCGTCGGACCATACGCTAAAGCTCGTCATGGAGGAGGGCGGCTTCCTCTACTCCTCCGACTCTTACGCCGATGATCTGCCTTATTGGGTGAAGGGCGCGAAGACCGATCCGTTCCTCATCATCCCCTATACGCTTGAAACCAACGACATGCGCTTTGCCACGCCGCAGGGCTTCAACTCGGGCGATCAGTTTTACACCTATCTGAAGGACGCCTTTGACGTGCTGTATCAGGAGGGTGTGGAAGGCTCCGCCAAGATGATGAGCGTCGGCCTACATTGTCGTCTGGTGGGACGTCCGGGTCGCGCGGCGGCGCTTCGCCGTTTCATCGAATATGTGCTCGGTCACGAGAAGGTCTGGATCCCGCAGCGCATCGAAATCGCTCGCCATTGGCATGAGCATCATAAGCCGGAGGCACTGTGATGCTCGGGCGCGACGATTTTATCAGCCGTTTCGGTGGCGTTTTCGAGCATTCCCCTTTTATTGCCGAGCGCGCCTATGACGCAGGTCTGGTGGTTGAGCCGTTGACCGCCAGGAGTGTTCACGAGGCGCTTTGCGTGCCGTTTCGGGCGGCATCTCAGGAAGAGCGGCTTGGTGTGCTGCGCGCGCACCCGGACCTTGCCGGTAAGCTTGCCATTGCCGGAGGTCTGACCGAGGACAGCAAGAAGGAGCAGGCGGGGGCCGGACTTGATCGGCTGACGCCGGACGAGCATGCACGCTTCACCGAGTTGAATACGGCTTATGTGGAGAAGAACGGTTTTCCTTTCATCATCGCGGTGAAGGGGCTGAACAAGGACGATATTCTGCGCGCCTTTGAAGAGCGCATTCACAATGACGCCGAACAGGAGTTTGCGACGGCAACGGCACAGGTGGAGAAGATCGCCCTTCTTCGGCTTTCGGCGCTGCTGCCTGAGAGCGTCGCTTGATAGGATGGCTTTCCACGGCGCGTTTCGCGTCCTATATTCTTTGCAGTAAAGGATGAGCGATGAGACCGTCGGAAGTGCTCGAACAGAACCGGGAGGCGATCCGCGAAGCGACCAAGCGCTTCAAAGCGGCCAACCCACGTGTTTTCGGCTCCGTGGCGCGGGGCGAGGATCGTCCGGATAGCGATCTCGATATTCTGGTCGATGCCTTGCCGGAGACGACGCTTTTTGACCTCGGAGGGTTACTCGAAGAACTGTCCGAGAGACTCGGCGTGCCTGTCGATGTCGTTACATCTGGTGGGCTTCATGCCAGGATCAGGGATCGCGTGTTGCAGGAAGCAAAGCCGATATGAATTCGGATCGGCTGCTTCTCCAACTCGAAGAAATCGAGACCGCTGCGTCAAACATTCTGAAATTCGTCATAGACATGGACGAGGCCGCATTTCTCTCTGACGAACGGACACAGATGGCGGTGATGATGGGGCTCGCGATCATTGGAGAAGCTGTGGTCAAGATCGTCCGAGGAGCGCCGGAGTTCTTGCGGCAACACACTGACATCCCATGGACGCAGATGAAGGGTATGCGAAACCTCATCGTGCATGACTACTTCCGTGCTGAAATGTCTGTTGTCTGGAAGACGGTAACGGAAAGTATTCCCGAGCTGCAAGAGCGTCTTGCCACCATCCGAAACTGGCGCGCGCAAGGTGAATGAGCATTGAGTGACTTTCTTGAAATCCGCCCTCTGGAGCGTGAAGCCTTCCGTCCCTTCGGTGATGTTATCGAAGCCGATCCCTCGACCATGCGCCTCATCAATGGCGGCAATACCGAGCGCTATCATGCTTTAGGAGAGGCCGATGTCACGGGTGAGGGCGCGCGCGTCGTCATCAATCTCTTCCGTGGCAAGCCGCGTCGCTTTCCCCATGCCGTCGACATGATGGAGCGCCACCCGCTCGGCAGCCAAAGCTTTTCGCCGCTCTCTGACAAACCCTTTCTTGTGGTCGTCGCGTTGGATGAGGGTGGCAAGCCAGGTCGGCCCCAGGCCTTTCTGGCCGGTCCCGGCCAAGGCGTGAACTATCATCGCAATGTCTGGCACCATCCGCTGATGACACTCGGTGAGACAAGCGATTTTCTGGTGGTGGACAGGGATGGGCCGGGCGTCAATCTGGAAGAGTATTTTTTCGAGCAACCCTTTTTCATAGCGGAGCCAAGCCCATGACCGGCCTCACGACCCATGTTCTCGATGCCGCCCACGGCACGCCTGCTGCAGGCTTGAAAATCGATCTCTATCGGCTGGATGGCGAGCGGCGTGAAAAGCTGAAGAGCGTCGAGACCAATAGCGATGGCCGAGTGGACGGCGGGCCGCTGCTGGTGGGGGAAACGTTTCGCGCCGGGGAATATGAACTGGTCTTTCATGCCGGTGATTACTTGCGCCAGAAAGGCCTTGTCCTGCCAGAGCCGGCCTTTCTCGATATCATTCCGATCCGCTTCGGCATTGCCGATGAGGCCGGGCACTACCACGTGCCGCTGCTGCTTTCGCCCTTCAGCTACTCTACCTATCGCGGAAGCTGATCACCATGATCTTCGCGGCAATTTCGGCACTCGAAGCCGTGCTGGCCGACATTGAAAAGCTTGGCATCACGGACATCGTCAATCTGGGCGATTGTTTCAGCGGCCCGCTGGAAGCGGGGCGTACCGCGAGATCGCTGATTGATCGAGGCATTCCGACGGTGCGCGGCAATCACGACCGCGCCTTGATCGAGGAGCAGCCCGACGAGATGGGGGCGTGGGAAAAGACGATCTACCCGCAGCTTTCTCCAGCGGATCTGGAATGGCTGGCAGCGCTGCCATTCGAGATGGTGTTCAAGGGCGTGGCCTATTGCTGCCATGGTTCACCGGCCGGCGATCTCGATTACTGGCTCGAGCGTATCTTGCCGGAAGGCGTTCTACATCTGCGTGCCCGCGCCGAGATCGAAGCGCTCGCCCGCAGCATCGATCAGCCGATCATGCTTTGCGGTCACACCCATCTAGCCCGAACCGTGCAGCTTTCCGACGGCCGCCTGATCGTCAATCCATCGCAATGTGCGCTATAATGCGGGCCCGATGGCGACGTTGGCTCGCAAGAACGGTATGGACCGCGTCGGCAACGCGATCGAGAGCGGCTGGCTGGACTGATAAACCGTTCCCTCTTTTGTTTTAGCCGTTGCTGGTCATCACCACGCAGGAATAGGAGCGCGCCTTCAGGTCCTTGCAGGCCGAGAGCGCTTCTGCCTGGGTGTCGAAGCCGGTGAAGCGGGCGCGATAGAGCGTTGCGCTACCGGTCCTGACGGCTTCGGTATAAGGCGCTACGCCTGTATGGCCGGATGACAGCGACGACTTTGCGGATTTCAGCATGGAAAGCGCGGCGGCTTCGGAGTCGGTTGCAGCGATCTGGACTTCCCAGCGGCTTCTGCCTGGAGGAACGGCGGATGGAGCGACAGCGGATGTCTGCATCATGTCCGCCATGACGCTGTTTGCCGATGCGATCTCCTTGGCGATGGCGTCTTGGCGTTCGGCAAACATGGGAAGCGGCACGACGGAGGGCGGCGTGTCGAAGGTACGGCTGGTGCTGGCGCTTGCCACCAGTTGCTCGGTGTCGCGCGTGCGCGATGCTTTCGGCAGGGTGCGATCCAGCAGGGCGACGACCTGATTGTCACGGCGCTGCGCGCTTTGTCCACCCAACACGACGGCCACGACGCTGCGGCCATTGGAATTGACGGCGCTGACGATGTTGAAACCGGAAGCGTTGGTGTAACCGGTCTTGATGCCGTCGACGCCTTTGTAGCGCGTCAGCAGCCGGTTATGACCGCGAATGGTCTTGCCACGAAAGCTGAAGGATGTGGAGCTGAACATCTTGTATTCGCGGGGAAAATCCCGCTGCAATGCGAGGCCGAGTTTCGCCATGTCGCGCGCGGTGGTGACTTGCGATTTGTTAGGCAGGCCCGATGCATTGCGGAAGACGGTCTTTGTCATGCCAAGCTGGCGAGCCTTGCGCGTCATCATGTCGGCAAAACGCGCTTCGGAGCCGCCGAGATAATCGCCCATGCCTTCGGCCAGATCATTGGCGGACTTGACGATCATGCCGTAGACGGCTTCGCGTACCGTGAAGGTGGTGCCGGCGCGCACGTAGAGCTTGGAGGGAATGGTCGCAGCACCGTTCTTCGACATGGTGATGCGCTGGTCCCAGCTGATACGGCCCTTATGCAGCGCCTCGAAGGTCAGATAGAGGGTCATCATCTTGGTCAGCGATGCGGGGTATTTCAGCTGATCGGCATTTTGCGAATCCAGCACTTTTCCCGAATTCGCGTCGATGACGATATGCGCATAGCGTGCCTGCGCTGGTGCTGCCCCGAATGTGAGGATCGCGCAGAAAAACGCCAAAGCGAAGAGCCATGCTTCAGCCGTTCCCCGTCTGATCTTACCCGACATGATTTTCCCCTTATGCGTCCCTGTGGTGCTGCCCGTTGCCGATAAAGTAGCGAAGCTTTCAGGCAACAAAACCGTTAGAAGTTTAGAGACTGCCTTCATGCTTAATTAAGGATGAAAATCGACCCCCACTGGTGGCGGGTCAGATTTGGGGCTTGGCGAAAGTTATCGGCAGCTGTTGCGCTGCTTCGGAAGGCGGATGAAGGACGCTGTTGAAATGCAGTGCGAGCTACGGAATGCCGCAGAGGCGCGCCTTTGGCGGGGTTCTGGGGTCGATACAGGCGTCGCATGCGTGTGTGCGATGAGGCGCTTCCAGGGCCGATAAGGCTCATCGGAGTATGCATTGGTATTGGGAACGGAGCAGGGTGCCCTCACATGATTGTGAGGGCGACAGTGGCGTGAGGCGTGCCCTTGTCTCTCACGATCAGGCGTTCTGAACGAGGATGCTACGGTCGATGTCGGTGATCAGGCGCTTGCCGCAAAGAGCCATGGTGATGTCCATTTCTTTGCGGATGATCTCAAGTGCTGTCGTCACGCCAAGCTTTCCATTAGCGCCGAGACCATAGAGGAAGGGGCGACCGATATAGGTGCCCTTGGCGCCGAGAGCGATGGCTTTAAGCACATCCTGGCCGGAGCGAATGCCGCCATCCATATGGACTTCAATCCGGTCGCCGACGGCATCGACGATCTTCGGCAACATGGCGATGGAGGAAAGGGCACCATCCAACTGGCGTCCGCCATGGTTGGAGACGATGATGGCATCCGCGCCTGTGTGGGCTGCTGCGCGGGCATCTTCCTCGTCGAGAATACCCTTGAGGATCAGCTTGCCGCCCCAGCGTTCCTTGATCCACTCTACATCCTTCCAGGAAAGGCGCGGGTCGAACTGCTCCGCCGTCCAGGAGGAAAGGGAGGAGAGATCGGAGACGTTTTTGGCGTGGCCGACAATGTTGCCGAAGCTGCGGCGCTTGGTCTGCAGCATGTCGAGGCACCATTTCGGCCGCGTTGCCATCTGCCAGATGTGCTTTGGCGTAAACTTGGGCGGAGCCGAAAGGCCGTTGCGCAAATCCTTGTGGCGCTGGCCGAGGATCTGAAGGTCAAGCGTGAGCACCAGCGCCGAGCACTTGGCAGCCTTTGCCCGGTCGATCAGATTATTGATGAAGTCGCGGTCCTTCATCACGTAAAGCTGGAACCAGAAGGGTCGCGACGTGACGGAGGCGACATCCTCGATCGAGCAGATGCTCATGGTCGAGAGTGTGAAGGGAACGCCAAACTCTTCAGCCGCTTTTGCAGCCAGCATCTCACCATCGGCGTGCTGCATTCCGGTGAGGCCCGTTGGAGAGAGTGCCACCGGCATCGAGACTTTCTCGCCGATCATCTGCGTTTCCAGCGAGCGATTGGTCATGTCCACCAGCACGCGCTGGCGCAGCTTTATCTTTTGAAAATCATCCTCATTGGCGCGGTAAGTGCCTTCGGTCCATGCGCCGCTATCGGCATAGTCGAAGAACATTTTCGGCACGCGGCGTTGCGCCTGTTTCTTCAGGTCCGCGATTGTGAGGATTTTGCTCATGGATAAAGCCTTCAAATTTGAATGACGCTTGGGCTTAGCACGGATTGCGGAGATATGTCACCGGAATCGTTACGCCTGCGAGCAGGAAAGGGTGATCATCTCCTGGGTGATCCCGCAAGGGCAGAGCACCCTTCATCCGTTCGCGGAAGAAAGCTCCACTTCGACGGCCTTCCCGGCCAGTTGTGCTACGTCCAGCAGACGCGCAAGGCTCATCCCGTTGCGGGCCATCGCGGAGAGGCCTGCCATGGTTGAGCAGACGAAGTCTGCTAGTCGATCCGCTTTATCGGGGAACTTTTGCGCGATGTAGGAGCGGATATTCTCGCCAGCCGCGATGTAGAAGACCCCTGCCGCGGCACGGGCTTCCTCATCGTTAGAACGGGCGCTTTCGATCACCAGGCATCCCCTGGCCTCGGGATCGGCCGCGTAACGTCTTGCAGCATCCTCTAGCACAGCCATCAGGCCTTCGGCGATAGGAAGGCCGGGTTGCAAGAGATCTGCCAGTGGAATGGCGTCGGTCTCGGCATACCGATCGAGGACCCGCCGGTACAGACCCACCTTGCTGCCGAAGGCCGCGTAGAAGCTTGGCGGGTTAATGCCGAGTGCTGCCGTGATCTCTGCAACACCCAGCGCATCGAAGCCGCGAGCGTGGAACAAATGCTTTGCCGTAGCAACAGCCTCTTCAGGATCGAAGCGGCGGGGACGGCCACGCGAGCGAATATTTTTTGTATCGGCCATTACATAATGCCTTGACGAAATGAAACCCTGGGATTTATGTATCGATCATTACGTAAATCTTCAATGAAAGAACCTCAAAATGTTCCAGGGAAAATCCGTTCTGGTGCTCGGTGCCAGCCGTGGTATCGGTGCTGCCATCGTGCGCCGCTTCGCAGCCGATGGCGCAAGTGTCACCTTCACCTATGGCGCATCGAAAGATGCGGCGGAGCGCTTAGCCGAAGAGACCGGAAGCACCGCTCTTCAGACAGACAGTGCTGACCGGGATGCGGTGATCAAGGTGATACGCGACAGCGGTTCTCTCGATATCCTGGTCGTCAATTCCGGCATCGCTCTTTTTGGCGACGCCCTTGAACAGGACCCGGATGCGGTCGATCGTCTCTTTCAGATCAATATCCACACCCCCTATCATGCATCGGTTGAGGCAGCGCGGCAGATGCCGGACGGAGGGCGTATCATCGTCATCGGATCGGTGAATGGCGACAGGATGCCGGTGCCCGGTATGGCGTCCTACGCGGTCAGCAAGTCTGCGCTTCAAGGGCTTGCAAGGGGACTTGCCCGAGACTTCGGACCCCGCGGCATCACCGTCAATATTGTTCAGCCTGGCCCAATCGATACCGACGCCAATCCTGAGAATGGGCCGATGAAGGACCTGATGCACAGCTTCATGGCGATCAAACGCCATGGCCGCCCGGAAGAGGTGGCGGGCATGGTAGCCTGGCTGGCCAGCCCGGAAGCGGGCTTCGTGACTGGCGCGATGCACACAATCGACGGCGCCTTTGGTGCCTGATTGAGACAGGCTGGAGGGGCCGTTGTGTCTCTCCGCTGTCCCATGCGTAAAGGCGCCTGGTCAGGCAATCGGCTGAGATTTCAACACATCAATAAAGGCGCGCAGCGGTGGCGGGATCGATCGATGGCCGGGATAATAAAGTGCCATCCTCTCTGGCGCATGCATCCAAGATTTCAGCATTGGTTTCAATTGACCGGCGGCGATGGCGGGTTCGGCAATCCAGTTGACGACATAGGCGATCCCCAGTCCACTTGCGGCGGCTTCGATCATCAGATCCTCGTCATCCAGAACTACGGCTCCGCTGGTCTCGACGGTGATTTCCTGTCCGGCGCGCGCGAACTCCCATTTGTAGAGCTTGCCGCTCGGCAGGCGGTGGCCGATGCAACGATGCTGAACGAGATCGTGCGGCGTGAGCGGTTCTCCGGCGCACTCAAGATAGGCGGGCGAGGTGACGCAGAGGAAGTGCACGGGCTTGCCGAAAGGGACGGCGACCATATCCTTCGGGATCGCCTCCATCAGGCGAACACCGGCGTCGAAGCCCGCGGACACGATATCGATCAACCGACCATCTGCCACGAGATCGACCTCCACGTCGGGAAAGCGCTTCGTCATCAGGGGCAGGATTTCCCGCACGAGATAGGCGATGGTGACACGCGGCGCGTTGATCCTGACCCGGCCTGCCACACTGCCGCGAAAGGCGGCGGTGGCATCGAGCGCTTCATCCAATGAGGTCATGACCGTGTGCAGGCGACTGAGCAGTGAAAGGCCGGCCTCCGTCGGCGAAACGCTGCGGGTCGTTCGGTTCAGCAGCCGCACGCCAAGGCGTTCCTCAAGCGCACGCACCGTGTGGCTCAATGTGGACGGCGCCGTTCCAAGCTCGTCCGCCGCGCGCCGGAAGCTGCGATGGGTGGCGACGGCCATGAAGGCTGTGAGTTCGGTCAAGGACGGACGCATGATTGATGGGAATTTTGCATGAGCGCATCCCAACTTCAACGTCTAATCGCATCTATTCATCAGTGCTATCTCTTCAGAAGCCGAGGTGAACGAGCCCGGCGTCCTGAGCAAGGAGAAGCAAATGATAAAGTCCGAAGCAATTTTCCCCGCCCGCCGTCAGGCGCTTTACGACATGCACCGCTATTCCGCAGCGATCCGATCCGGCGATCTTCTGTTCATATCCGGACAGGTCGGCACGCGCGAGGATGGATCGCCCGAGCCGGAATTCGACAAGCAGGTTGAACTGGCGTTCAATAACCTGAAAGCGGTGTTGGAAGCCGCTGGCGGTACGCTTGAGCATATCATCGACGTGACGACGTTCCACACCGATCCGGAGCAGCAGTTCGAAGCCGTGCTTGCAGTCAAGGACAAGATGTTTTCAGAGTCGCCCTATCCGAACTGGACAGCGGTCGGCGTAAACTGGCTTGCCGGTTTTGACTTCGAGATCAAGGTGATCGCGCGTGTGCCTACGGCATGACACTGCGCATCAGAGCCCGAGTTGGGCCTCAATCGCGGCCTTGTCGATAATCGACCAGACCGAGAGGATACGCATATCGCGGAATTCGTAGAAGACGTTTTCCGCGAATGAAACACGGCGTCCATTGATGGGAAGTCCAAGAAACATGGATTTCGGTGAGCAATCGAACTCCAGCCTTGCTGCGATGACGGGTGGGTCGCAGGCGAGACGTGCGATCCTGAAGGAAAGATCGGGGATCGCTTCAAAGTCGTCGATAAGCATCTTCCTGTAACCCTCAAGCCCGAAGTTCCTACCGTTGTGCATGACATCGGCGGCGACGAATGTTCCGAGATCGTCCCATCGTTGATCGTTCAGGCACTGAATATAGGCGCGATAGTGATCGGCGAGTGGTGTCATTCAAGGCTCCGCTGCTGTTGAAAATGGAGGGCGGCGTCTGATTAAATTCCAATCCTAACCCACGTCCCTAAATTCTCTAAGTCAGAAGAATTTCAGATACGTGCGGGCGCCTACTTCAACGTGAGAGCAACTTGTTCTCCTTCGACACATCGCTGGACACAGTCCGGTAGCGAAAATGCAAAACGGGCGACCAAAGGCCGCCCGTTCTTTCGTGTTGCGCTTGCTGCTATCTTAAAACTCTTCCCAGCTTGCAGACGCAGCTGTCGCCGCGGCCGCAGCAGCGCCGCCGCTGAAGGCGCCGGCAATCTTCCGACCCAGCGCATGGGCAGGGGAGGCGGCAGGTTTGGAGGCTGCCGTGGCGGCTTTCGGTGCGCTTGCCACGGGCGCGACCTTGCTGCGGCTCCAGCTATCCGCGTCGCCGAGGTTGAAGCGCGACAGCAACTGGTTCAGCGACGCCGCTTCCTTGGCAAGGCTGTGGCTGGCTGCAGTCGTCTGCTCGACCATTGCCGCATTCTGCTGCGTGCCCTGATCCATGGAGTTGACGGCCGTGTTGATCTCCTGGAGACCGGTCGATTGCTCACGCGAGGACTCGACGATGGCGTTGACGTGGCGGTTGATCTCCTGGACTTCGCCGACGATCACTTCAAGTGCACGACCCGTCTCATCAACCAGGCTGACGCCTGAGCGGACATGCGTGCCGGAGTTGGTGATCAGCTCCTTGATTTCCTTGGCAGCCTTTGCAGAGCGCTGTGCAAGTTCACGCACCTCCTGCGCAACGACTGCAAAGCCCTTGCCAGCTTCACCGGCACGTGCCGCCTCAACGCCGGCGTTCAGCGCCAGAAGGTTGGTCTGGAAGGCGATCTCATCGATCACGGAGATGATGTTGGTGATCTCGCCGGAGGACCGCTCGATTTCCTGCATCGCTGTGACCGCCTTGCGAACGACATCGCCGGATCTTTCCGCGCCGTCTCGCGCCTTGTCGACCAGCTTGCCGACCTCTTCAGCACGTCGGCTGGAGTCTTTCACTGTCGTGGTGATTTCTTCCAGAGCAGCAGCGGTTTCCTCGACGGATGCAGCCTGTTGTTCGGTGCGCTTGGAGAGATCGTCTGCAGCAGCGCGGATTTCATTGGCGCCAGCATCAATACCACGTGCGTTCTGGCCGACAGCTTTCAAGGCGTCATTCAGATTGCCGACGGAGCTGTTGAAGTTGGTGCGAAGCGTATCGAGATGCGAGACGAATGGCGTGTCGATCCGGTAGGCGACGTCGCCAGCCGCAAGCTTGTTCAGTGCGGTTGCCAGTTGATCGACAGCCATTTGAATATCCGCCGCATCTTGGACCTTCTGGGCTTCTCGTTCCGCACGTTCCTTCTCCGTGAGGCTGAGAGTGGCTGCGGCTTCCTTCTCGATGCGCTGTTTGTCGAGCGCGTTTTCTCTGAAGACGGAGACAGCCTTCGCCATCTGCCCGACTTCGTCGCGACGATCCTGGCCGTCCACGGTGGCCTGCGTGTCGCCATCGGCCAGCGTGATCATCCGCTGGCGCAGATTTGCGATAGGCGTGGTGATGCCTTTGGCGGCAACCATGAGCGAGGCGATGATGCCAAGGGTAAACGCAACGCAGGCCAGTATCAGCGACCAGAAAATGGTGGAGTGGGTCTGCGCGCTGAGCTCACCCGCTTTGGCCGCAACATAATTGGTCTTCTCATCCAAAAGCTTGCTCGAGTCGCTGGCCAACGACACGATCATCTCATCCGCTTTGGTCAACAACGCCTTTGCTTCGTCGTTTTTGTTGACCTCTCCAAACTTCACGGCCTGATCCGTCACGGCGATGATGTCCTTTGCTCGAGCAATGAACCCATCAATCACGGATTTATCGGCTGGCAAGCGATCCGTCGCCTCGTGTAGGCGACGTAGGAGCTTTTCCTTGCTGTCCTTGTAAGCCGCAGACGCCGTGGCCATCCCTGGTGTTCCGCTATCGTAGACGAGGATTTCATAGGCCGCGTAGGCCGTACCGGTCAGGTTTCTGTTCGCGCGTGCTAGCAGAACGGACCCGGCATTGTCCTGCAGGATGAAACTGGAGTAAGCGTCGTCCGCCTTTATATAATTATATGATGTGTAGGCCGTAGCGCCTAAGCCGACGATGCAAAGTGGTAGTGTGATCGCAAGTATTTTCGTCCGGATACTGGCATTCTGCAGAAATGACATCAATTCTGTTCCGTTCTGGGGCCATGACGACGCAGAGGCAGAATTTTAGAACCCAGACCCGGAGTCGCTGCCATGCGGCAGGTGAACTGTAATCATGACAATTGGGACATTAGCCATCATGGCCACCAGGTCTTGTCCGTCACAAGATATGATGGTTATAGTTTAAATATAATTAAGTGTTTATAAGTAAACATTAATTTACTCTTGAATGAACTAACGGCCTTGCTTCATGCAGGCAGTGCTTAAGCAGTCTTTGCCGCTGTGCCCGCCACATAGGTCTCGACGACGGTTCTGTCGTCACCCATCGTCAACATGAGAAAAAGTTCTTCCGTCAGCGATGTGACGACTTCCATCTTCAACGCCATGGCGGGCGTCGAGGAGGCGTTGAGGACGGTGATGTCGGCATCTGTTCCCGCGTCCAGCGTTCCGATCCGGTCCACCATCGACAAGGCTTCTGCATTGCCGCGGGTCATCAGATACCAGCTTTCCAGCGGGTTCAGGCGCTCGCCCAGCAATTGCTGGATCTTGTAGGCTTCGTCCATTGTCCGCAGCATCGAATAGCTGGAGCCGCCGCCAATATCGGTTGCAACCGCGATGCGCACCGGCTTTTCGCGCCGTTGCAGCTTCTTCATCGGAAACAGGCCGGAGCCGATGAACAGATTGGAGGTGGGGCAATGGACGGCGACAGCGCCGGTCTCCGACAACACGTCGGCTTCGCGATCGGAAAGATGAATGGCGTGGCCGAGCAGCGTCTTCTTGCCCATCAGGCCATAGCGCACATAAATGTCAGTATAGTCGATCGCGTCCGGATAAAGCTCGCAGGTATATTTGATCTCGTCGAGATTTTCCGAAAGATGAGTCTGGATGAAGAGGTCGGGAAACTCCTGCGCCAAGGCCTGCGCGGCCTCCATCTGCTTTGGTGTCGACGTGATGGCGAAGCGGGGGGTGATAGCGACGTGGTTGCGGCCTTTACCGTGCCAGTCGGCGATCACCTGTCGCGTCTCGTCATAGCCAAGCTCGGGCGTATCCAAGAGCCCTTGTGGCGCGTTGCGATCCATCATTACCTTGCCACCAACCATCAGCATGTTGCGCTTGAGCGCCTCGGCGAAGAAGGCATCTGCAGAGGTCTTGTGGACCGAGCAGTAGGCGACCGCCGTTGTCGTGCCATGACGGATCAACTCGTCGTAGAAATGCGTGGCGATACGCTGCGCATGCGCGCTTTCGACGAAGCGGCATTCTTCCGGGAACGTGTAGGTGTTCAGCCATTCCAGGAGATTGGCGGCATAGGAGCCGATGACCTGCATTTGCGGGAAGTGCAGGTGCATGTCGATCAAACCCGGCACGATGAGGTGAGGGCGGTGGTCCTTCTCCGTCACGCCTTCCGGCGCCTGGGCGAGAATATCGGCGTACTCACCAATTGCTGCGATCTTCCCATCCGAAACCAGCAGTCCACCATCCTCAATGTAAAGATAGCTTGCAGTATCGTCGATGGAGAGGGGGGCGCGCTTGAAGCTCAAGAGGCGTCCGCGCAGCAGCAGCATGGTCATTCAGTCTTTCCTTGAGAAACGGCGCTTTCATACCAGGCGGTCAGCACCTTGCGTTCCTGCGGCGTGATCGCCGTGATGTTGCCGGGGGGCATGGCATGGGAGCGGCCCGCCTGTAAATAGATTTCCCGTGCATGGGCGGCAATTTGGGTGTCGGTTTCGAGCTTCACGGATTTCGGTGTAAAGTGGACGCCCTCCCATACCGGTTCGGCGGCATGGCACATGGAACAGCGACCTTGCACGACGTCGCGCGCGCTGGCGAAATGCGCGTCTGCAAGGAAGATTTGTTGGGCGGGCGAGAGCTTTGCCGCGGCAGCCTCCTGCTCTCCGGTCAGCACCTTCGGCACGGTGGATAACCACATGATGAGGATGAAAATCAGGGCCGTGACCAGCCAGGTCCAGGTGGGCTTACCCTTGCGCGCATGGGTGGTGTTGAACCAGTGGCGGATCGTCACGCCCATCAGGAAGACGAGCGCTGCGATGACCCAGTTGAACTGCGTGCCGAATGCCAGCGGGTAGTGGTTCGACAGCATGAAGAAGATGACGGGTAGCGTCAGATAGTTGTTGTGGAGCGAGCGCTGCTTGGCGATGCGGCCATATTTCGGGTCGGGCGTGCGCCCTGCAATCAGATCAGCGACGACGATCTTCTGGTTGGGAATGATGATGAAGAAGACGTTGGCTGACATGATGGTGGCGGTGAAGGCGCCAAGATGGAGGAAAGCGGCGCGCCCGGTAAAAACCTGCGTGTAGCCCCAGGCCATGGCGACCAGTGCCACATAAAGCACGATCATCAGACCCCAAGTATTGTTGCCGAGCGGCGATTTGCAGAGGAAATCGTAAAACAGCCAGCCGACAGCAAGTGAAGCGAGCGACAGGCCGATCGCCTGCAACTGCGTCAGTTCCAGCACCGAATGATCGATGAGGAAGAGGTCGGCACCGCCATAATAGACGATACAGAGCATGGCAAAGCCGGAGAGCCAGGTGGCGTAGCTTTCCCATTTGAACCAGGTGAGATGTTCCGGCATCTGAGCGGGCGCGACGAGATATTTCTGGATGTGATAGAAGCCGCCGCCGTGTACCTGCCACTCCTCGCCATAGGCGCCGGGTGGCATGTTGGGGCGTTTGACCAGCCCGAGATCGAGCGCGATGAAGTAGAAGGAAGAGCCGATCCAGGCAATGGCGGTGATCACGTGCAGCCAGCGAACGGCAAAGGCCATCCATTCCCACGCAATGGCGTATTCGTACATTCTGTTCCCCTGTCTTTGCATCGCACAATGCGAAAATTCGCTTGCCTAGGGAAGAGGTAACAGCGCGTTTTGCGCAGGAATGTCGTCGGCCTCAAACGACCCGTTGTCGATCAAAGAGATCGTCAGGAAATTCCGACAGCATCCAGTCCCTGAAGATTTTGATCTTCGGCACGTTGCGACGACTTTCCGGATAGACCAGCCAGTAATCATGCCCATCGTTGCAGACGAGATCGAAAGGCTGGATCAGACGCCCGGCGGCGATATCTTCGGCAAAATGATCGGGATTGACGATGGCAACACCGTGGCCAGCCATGGCTGCCGCCGCTTCCAGATATTGAAAGCCGAAATTGCTGCCGGTACGGCCATCGAGATCTGTCTCGAGAACACCAGCCTCTCGAAACCAGTGTTTCCACCACCGGTCCTGCGGGCTGATGATGGTGAGCTTCAGCAGATCGGCTGGCTCCTTCAGGCCGCCCATCTTTTCTGCCAATAGCGGGCTGAGGACAGGGGCGAAATCAAGCCGCATGATGCGGTGACAGATCAGGCCCGGCCAGTCGCCTTTGCCCCAGCGCATCCCCACATCGATGTTTTCCCGTAGCAGATCGATTATCTCATTGGTCAACGCCAGTTGAACGGCGGTTTTCGGGTTCGCTTCCTGAAAAGTACCGAGCCTTCTTGCAAGCCATTGCTGTGCGAAGGTGGGTGTAGCGGAGATGGTCAGGACATCAGAGGCGCTTTTCTTCGTGTCGGCGACTGCCGCTTCCAGCATCGTCAGGGCTTCGGATGTCTGCCGCGCCAGCTTCTCGGCCGCTGACGTCAGCGAAACCTGCCGAGGCCGTCGTACGAAAAGAGCAGCGCCGACGTAATCTTCCAACAGCTTGATCTGGTAGCTGACCGCCGTCTGCGTCATGCCAAGCTCATCGCCAGCCTTGGTGAAGCTCAGATGTCGAGCAGCGCTTTCAAAAACGCGCAACGCATTCAAGGGGAAGTTTCGCGACATCTTCATGGATAAGCTCTCTTCATTCATTCCCTCTGACGTTTCATTGGTTATCCGCATCAAAATCAAGCACATTCTTCTCACAGCATCAAACCATCTGAGGAGACAGAGCAATGGGTGCCACGGCGTTGAACGTCTGGCTGCGCATATTCGCGTGGCTATGGAACACGGATTGGTTTGGTAAAGGCTACACGCCTTCGAGCACGCTTCACGACGAAGAGCTAAGCGATCACCTGAAGCGTGACCTCGGTC
This sequence comes from Agrobacterium larrymoorei, assembly GCF_037722385.1. Taxonomy (GTDB): domain Bacteria; phylum Pseudomonadota; class Alphaproteobacteria; order Rhizobiales; family Rhizobiaceae; genus Agrobacterium; species Agrobacterium larrymoorei_C. The sequence continues at coordinate 45,987 of NZ_JBBKAQ010000004.1, read as the reverse complement.
TTATCGAGGGACGGAACCGGCTTGGACAGCAGCCGGTACAGCTGAGCGATGAATTGCGTGAAGCACTTCGGCAGTCACCAAGGCCGCTATGATGGGCGCCAAAAACCAATTGATCAAAACTGATACTTTATCGGGACGCTCACGCAGCCTCTTGGACCGAGGTCACGGATAGGCGTAGACCAAGCGCTCTCATCACACCTAACAGCGTAGAAAGTTTAGGGTCGCCCTTGTCGCTTAGCGATTTGTAGAGGGCTTCGCGGGTGATGCCAGCTTCTTTGGCGATCTGGCTCATTCCCTTGGCTCTAGCGATATTGCCGAGAGCGACCGCGATGATTCTCGGATCGCCATCTTCAAACGACGCCTCAAGATAAGCGACAACCGCCTCGTCACTCTCCAGATAGTCAACCGGATCCCAATCACTGATTTCAGTCATCTTTCAAAGATCCTTAACCATCATCAAGGCCCGTTCAATATCTCGTCGTTGAGAACTCTTATCACCACCGCAAAGAAGGATGACGATCTCGTCGCCTTTGCGTGTGAAGTAGACCCGGTATCCAGGACCGTAGTCGATCCGAACTTCGCCGATGCCATCGAAAAACTTCACGTCACCGAGTAGCCCAAGAGACAGACGATCAATCCGAACCTGTATACGCGCTTGCGTTCTCTTGTCTCTAAGAGACGTGAACCAGGCCGAGAAGGTGTCTGTTTTAAGTATCTTGATCATAAAGCTCGGTCACTGGAATGTCAAGAATTGTAATTTTTAGATTACGATTCTGTTGTAGTCTTAAACTTGGAAACTGAGTGTCGCTGGAACGCTACCAGAACTTCGGCAGTCACCAAGGCCGCTATGATGGCCGGGCGCTTGTCTTTGACGAGGGTGCCGCCGATGGGCAGCACGAGATGGTCGAGCGTACCTCCGAGCCCCTCGCGGGCAAGCCAGTTGGCGAAGGTGGCGCGCTTGGTTTTCGATCCGATCATGCCGACATAGGCAAGATCGTCCCGACCAAGCGCTTCTTTGGCGATCAGGAAATCCAGCGCATGGTCATGGGTAACGATGATTGCCGCGCCGCCTGCGGGAATGTCCCTCACCATCGCTTCCGGCATGGCTGTCAGATGTGTCGAGACGCTGCCGGGAAGCCCCACCAACTCGTCTCGGCGGGTTTCAGCGACTGAGACTGTAACGGGCAAAAGCGACAGGCTGTTTGCCAGTGCCTTGCCCACATGGCCCGCCCCGAAGATGAACACGGCGGGTTGCCGATCTGCAGCCTCTTTCATGCGCTCGATGATCGCATCGGCGACGGCCTTCGTCACCTGGGTAAAGCGCAAAAGAGTACGTCCGCCGCAGCATTGGCCAATCTCCGGGCCGAGCGGAATGTCCAGGACGTCTATCTCCGTCCGGCGGTCCAGCATGGCACGGGCGTGGTCGATCGCCATATATTCGAACTGCCCGCCGCCGATCGTCTCCCAGATGCGGGTGGCCGACACCAGCATGAAGGTCCCAGCCTCGCGTGGCGACGAGCCTTTAACGGCCTCGATCTCCACGAGGATTGCGGGTGCTTCGGAGAGGAAGGCGGTCAGTGTTTGGCTCACGGCTCTCGCCTCACACCTTCTTCAACCGCTCCACCGCCATCAGCACCCGCTCCGGCGTTGCCGGGGCATCGAGGCGCGGGCAGACCTTGTAGTCCGCGACTGAAGCGACTGCCATGGAGAGCGCCTCCAGCACCGAGTTGGCGAGCATGAAGGGCGGCTCTCCAACAGCCTTGGAGCGGCCGATGGTGGGTTCGGCGTTTTCGGACCATTCCGCCAGCTTGACGTTGAAGATTTTCGGACGGTCGGAGGCGAGTGGGATCTTGTAGGTGGAGGGCGCATGGGTACGAAGACGCCCCTTGCCATCCCACCACAATTCTTCCGTCGTCAGCCAACCCATGCCCTGTACGAAGCCGCCTTCGATCTGGCCGATATCGATGGCCGGGTTCAGCGACTTACCGACATCGTGGAGAATATCGGTACGCTCCATCATGTATTCGCCCGTCAGCGTATCGATGGTGACTTCCGAGCAGGAGGCGCCATAGGCGTAGTAGTAGAAGGGCGTGCCGCGTCCGGCTGCGCGGTCCCAATGGATCTTGGGCGTCTTGTAGAAGCCAGCCGCAGACAGTTGCACGCGGGCAAAATAAGCCTGACGGACGAGATCGTTGAAGGAAATTTCTTCTGTACCGATGCGGATGCGGTTCGGCAGGAAGGCGATATCCTGTTCCGTGACATTCCATTTTTCGGCGGCGAACTTGATCAGCCGTTCCTTGATCTGGCGGGCAGCGTCGAGCGCTGCCATGCCGTTGAGATCGGTGCCGGAGGAGGCGGCGGTGGCGGAGGTGTTCGGCACCTTGCCCGTCGTCGTGGCGGTGATCTTTACCCGGCTGATATCCACCTGGAACGTATCGGCAATGACCTGCGCGACCTTGGTGTAAAGGCCCTGGCCCATTTCCGTGCCACCATGGTTCAGGTGGATAGAGCCGTCATTATAGATATGCACCAGCGCACCCGCCTGGTTGAAGGCGGTCATGGTGAAGGATATGCCGAATTTGACCGGTGTCAGGGCAATGCCCTTGCGAAGGATCGGGCTTTCGCGGTTGAACGCGACGATCGCCTCACGGCGCGCGCGATAGTCGCTGGAGATCTCCAGTTCCTCCACCACGCGGGCAATGATATTGTCTTCCACTTCCTGATGATAGGGCGTGGTGGTGCGACCGGAGCCGGTCTCGCCGTAAAAATTCAGCTTGCGGATATCGAGCGGGTCCTTGCCGACCGCATAGGCGATTTCCTCGATGAAGCGCTCGGCACCGAGCATGCCCTGCGGACCACCGAAACCGCGAAAGGCGGTGTTGGAAACCGTGTGGGTTTTCAGCGGCTTGGAAGCAAGCTTTACGTGCGGATAGAAGTAGCTCGAATCCGCATGAAAGAGCGCTCGGTCCGTGACGGGGCCGGAAAGATCGGATGAGAAGCCGCAGCGTGCGGCATACGTCGCATCCACGGCGTGAATGCGACCCTCGTCATCGAAGCCCAGTTCGTAATCGACGCGGAAATCGTGGCGCTTGCCGGTGGCGACCATGTCCTCGTCGCGGTCCGGGCGGATTTTGACAGCACGCTTCAGCTTCTTGGCGGCGATGGCGCAGAGTGCGGCAAACTGGTTGCCCTGCGTCTCCTTGCCGCCGAAGCCGCCGCCCATGCGCCGTACCTGCACGGTGACGGCATTGGAGGGCACCTGCAGAATGTGGCTGACGATATGCTGGATTTCGCTAGGGTGCTGGGTTGAACTCCACACCGTCACCTCGTCATCCTCGCCGGGCACTGCCATGGCGATATGGCCTTCGAGATAGAAATGCTCCTGTCCGCCGATGCGCATGGTGCCGGTCAGGCGGCGCGGTGCGACATCCATCTCCACATCCGCATCGCCGCGTTGCAACACCATGCCGGGGGTGACCAGCGGCTCGCCATTTTCAAGTGAGGCGTCGATATCGGTGAAGTGCGGCAAATCCTTGTAAGTGATCTTCGCCTTGCGCGCCGCATGGCGGGCAATCTCGCGGGTCTCGGCAAAGACGGCGAAGATCGGCTGGCCGTGGAATTGCACCAGTTTCTCCGCCAGCAACGGCTCATCGTGGCGCCCGCCGGAGGAGACGTCATTTTCGCCCGGAACATCCTTGCCGGTCATCACCCAGACGACGCCGGGCGTTGCTTCCACCTCGGAGAGATCCATGGCCAGGATTTCGGCATGGGCTCGGTCCGACAGGCCGAGCGCGCCGTGGATCAGGCCTGCGGGTTCTGGAATGTCGTCGATATATTCGGCACTTCCAGTGACATGCTTATGCGCTGAATCATGGCGAAGCGACCCATGCATCTTGCCATCGACTTCGTTCTTGGCGCGTTCGAATGTGGTGGTGTCCATGTGTCAGACCTCCTCAAGCGCAAAGCGCCTGATTTCCTGCGGCGTCCCCGATGTCTCCAGGAAGAAACGGGTGAGCAGGTTCTTTGCCGTTAGTTGCCGATACTGCGCGGTGGCGCGCCAGTCGGTCAGCGGCTGGAAATCCGCGTCGATTGTGTCGCGCGCGGCATCTATGGTACTTTGCGTCCAGGCCTTGCCCTTCAGCGCATCTTCCAAAGCCTTGGCGCGCTTCGGCGTTCCGGCCATGCCGCCAAAGGCGATGCGAATGTCCTGTACGGTGCCGTCTTCGCCAAGGGTCAGATGATAGGCGGCGCAGAGTGCCGAGATGTCTTCGTCGCGCCGCTTGGAAATCTTGTAGATGGCGAAATGGCTGTCGGTTGCAGGCAGCGGCACCTCGATCTTCTCAACGAATTCGCCGGGCAGACAGTCCTGCTTGCCGTAGTCGATGAAGAACGTTTCGAGCGGGATCGTGCGGCTGCCGGAGGTGGAACGGAGCGTCAGCATCGCACCCAGCGCGATGAGCGGCGGCGGCGTGTCTCCGATGGGCGAACCATTTGCGATGTTGCCGCCAATCGTTCCCATGTTGCGCACCTGCTGACCACCGAGGCGGTCGATCAGCCGACCGAAGGCTGGCATGTGGTCGGCAAGCGTCTTGAAGGCCTGGGCATACGTCACGCCAGCGCCAATCGAAATCGTCCCGTCGGTAACGGAGATCGATTGCAGCTCGCTCAGGTGATTGATGAAGATGACGGTCTTCAGTTCCCGCATCTGCTTGGTGACCCAGAGGCCCACGTCGGTGGAGCCGGCAACGATGGTTGCCTTCAGTTCGGCAGCATAGGCGGCGGCAAGCTCGGTGAGATTGCCGGGAATGATGGTACGATGGCCGTCCTTTGTCACGGTGATCGTGTCGTTCTGCTGGATACCCCAGAGGCGCGACATGATGGTGGCGCGCTCGCTTTCGATCGGGTCGAAAAGCGTGCTCGGTCGGGCCGCGGTGACGCTTTCGGCGGCTTTCACAATGGGCTCATAGCCGGTGCATCGACAGAGATTGCCTTGCAGCGCCTTTTCGATCTCGGCGCGCGATGGCTTGTCGCTGGAAAGCCAGAGGCCGTAAAGCGACATGACGAAGCCTGGCGTGCAGAAGCCGCATTGCGATCCATGAAAATCGACCATGGCCTGCTGAACGGGATGGAGCGTGCCGTCCTTGCTGGCCAGATGCTCCACCGTAACGATATGAGTGCCATGCAGCGAGCCTAGGAACCGGATGCAGGCATTGACGCTTTCGTAGCGCAACGAGCCTTCCAACAGTCTGCCGATCAGCACGGTGCAGGCACCACAGTCGCCTTCGGCACAGCCTTCCTTCGTGCCTGTCAGTCGTTTGCGCAGCCTCAGATAATCGAGCAGGGTTTCCGTCGGAGCGAAGTCCGACAGAGTGATCGTCTCATTATTGAGGATGAAGCTGATTGCGTCTTTCATGCACTGCCTTCGTCTTGTTCCGGTTTCGGGTCCGACCCGAATGAAGTGTGGTGTTGGACTATTGCGCGGTCCAGCCGCCGTCGATGGAAATATGCGTGCCGGTGATCTGCTTGGCTGCATCGCTTGCCAGAAACAGCGCCGTTGCCGCCACATCTTCCACGCCAACAAACTCCTTGGTGGCCTGCAGGCGCAAGAGCACGTCGTTCTTGACCGCCTCTTCGCTGATGCCGCGGGCCTTGGCCGTATCCGGTATCTGCTTTTCCACGAGCGATGTCAGCACATAGCCTGGGCAGATGGCATTTACGGTAATGCCGGTTTCGGCCAATTCCAGTGCAGCGGATTTCGTCAGGCCCATGATACCATGTTTTGCCGCAACATAGGCAGATTTGAATGGCGAGGCGACAAGCCCGTGGGCGGAGGCAATGTTGATGATGCGGCCCTTGCCGGTGGTCTTCATCAGCGGGATCACGGCGCGCATGGTGTGAAAGGCGCTCGTCAGGTTGATGGCGATGATGCGATCCCATTCTTCCGGCGGGAATTCGTCCACAGGCGCGACATGCTGCACACCTGCATTGTTGACCAGCACATCCACCGAGCCGAGCTTCTCCTGCGTGGTCTTGACGAGGTCGAAAATCTCCTCCGGCTTCGTCATGTCGGCCGGGTGATACAGCACGCGCGTGCCGCTCTCGGCCTCCATCAAAAGCCTGCTGCTTTCGATGTCGTCGGCATCACCAAAGCCGTTCAGCATGACGTTGCAGCCATTATTGGCGAAGGCTTGCGCGATGCCCAAGCCAATTCCGCTGGTCGAGCCCGTAACGATCACTGTCCTTAGCATGCGTTCCCCTTTTTTCGACGTCGATGCAAGACTTTACAGCACGTTATGCTCAAACCGGGGGAACTGGCAATTGGATTCGAAACGACGCCGCTTGTGGCTTGACTTTGTCTGTTGAGCATATTGTGGTGCGCGCGACTGATTTTAGGGAGGAATGAATGGGCGGCTACGTTATCGCCATCGACCAAGGCACCACGTCCACACGCGCCATCGTCTTCGACGGATCGATGAAGGTGGTGGGGACGGGCCAGAAGGAGTTTCGGCAGATTTTTCCGAATTCCGGTTGGGTGGAGCACGATCCGGAGGAAATCTGGGAAACGGTGGTATGGTCCATCAAGGAGGCGCTGAAGAAAGCCGATCTCCAGGGTTCCGACATCGCTGCCATCGGCATTACCAACCAGCGAGAAACGACGCTGATCTGGGATCGCGAAACCGGCAAGCCGCTGCACAATGCCATCGTCTGGCAGGACCGGCGCACGGCAAAGCTTTGCGACAAGCTGAAGAAAGCCGGACATGAGAAAGTCTTCGCCAAGCGCACCGGCCTGCTGCTCGATCCTTACTTCTCCGGCACCAAGCTTTCCTGGCTGCTCTCCAATGTGAAGGGCGCGAGGAAGCGTGCCGAGAAGGGAGAGCTTTGCTTCGGCACGGTCGATACCTTCCTCATCTGGCGGCTGACGGGCGGCAAGTCCTTTGTCACAGATGCGACCAATGCTTCGCGCACCTTGATGTTCAACATCGAGAAGAATGTCTGGGACAAGGAACTGCTCGACATTCTCGACGTGCCGAAATCGGTGCTGCCGGAGGTGCTGGATTGCGCTGCGGACTTCGGTGTGGCGGATGGCGAACTGTTCGGCGCGGAAATTCCGATCCTCGGTGTCGCCGGAGACCAGCACGCCGCCGTCATCGGCCAGGCCTGCTTTTCGCCGGGCATGCTGAAATCCACCTACGGCACAGGCTGCTTTGCGCTTCTCAACACCGGTGAAGATATCGTTCGATCCAAAAACCGGCTTTTGACGACGATTGCCTATCGTCTCGACGGCAAGTCCTACTATGCGCTGGAAGGCTCGATCTTCGTTGCCGGTGCCGCGGTTCAGTGGCTGCGTGACGGGCTTAAAGTGATCAGCTCCGCTTCTGAGACCGGGACGCTTGCCGACAAGGCGGATGACGCTCAGGAAGTTTATCTCGTGCCGGCTTTCGTGGGCCTCGGCGCGCCTTGGTGGGATGCGGAAGCCCGTGGCGCGATGTTCGGCCTCACACGCGGAACCGGCCGTGCGGAGTTTGCCCGCGCAGCCCTGGAAGCCGTCTGCTATCAAACCGGCGATCTGCTGGATGCCATGCACAAGGACTGGAAAAACGACGATTGCGACATCGTCCTTCGCGTCGATGGCGGCATGGTCGCCTCCGACTGGACCATGCAGCGTCTGTCGGACCTGATCGACGCGCCTGTGGACCGTCCGGTCATCCTCGAAACCACGGCACTCGGTGCCGCATGGCTTGCTGGCAGCCGGGCAGGGGTGTGGCCAGATATGAAGGCTTTCGCCGAAACCTGGGCGCGCGACCGTCGTTTCGAGCCGAAGATGGATGACGAGGTTCGTGGGCGCAAACTCAAAGGTTGGAAGAACGCCGTGCGCCGCACGCTGAGCAACATCTGATTCATTACTCCATCCATCGAGAAAATCGAAGTTTCCGGTTCAGATTTTGAATTTGCGCCGGTGACCTTCGATCTCTATCTGAGGGCATGAGCGTCGCCTTTTCACCAGCGAGCGCTCCGCACGAAGCGAGGAGCGCGCATATGGAACTTGGCCTTTACACCTTTGCCGATGTCAATCCGAACCCGGCTGACGGTCGGGGTCCGGAAGGTGCGCGTCGCTTGAAGAACCTGCTAGAAGAAATCGCGCTGGCCGATCAGGTCGGGCTCGATGTCTTTGGGCTGGGGGAGCATCATCGACCGGATTACGTGGTATCCTCGCCCTCGACCGTTCTGGCTGCAGCGGCAGTCCAGACGAAAAGTATCCGTCTCTCCAGCGCCGTTTCGGTTCTGAGTTCTGACGATCCCATTCGGGTGTTCCAGCAGTTCGCTACAGTCGATCTGCTTTCCAATGGTCGCGCCGAGATCATGGCGGGGCGCGGCTCATTTATCGAGTCCTATCCGCTCTTCGGTTACAATCTCGAGGACTATGACGACCTGTTTGCCGAAAAGCTCGACCTGCTTCTGGCGGTGAGAGACCAGGAAATCGTCACTTGGTCCGGCGAAAAGCGCGCGCCGATCAACGGTCGTGGCGTCTATCCGCGTCCGCTGCAGGAGGCGCTGCCCGTCTGGATCGCTGTTGGCGGCACGCCGCAATCGGTGGCGCGCGCCGGTGCCATGGGTCTGCCGGTGGCGCTTGCAATCATCGGCGGCGAGTATCGCCGTTTCGCGCCGCTCTTCGATCTATACCGCGAGGCCGCGCGCCGCGCAGGACAGCCGGTCGAGAAGCAGAAGACCAGCATCAATGTCCACGGCTTCATTGCCGATACCACCGACAAGGCTGCGGACCAGTTCTATGGTCCGCAGGCGGAAGTGATGAACCGTATCGGCCGCGAGCGCGGCTGGGGTCCGACCAACAGGGCGCATTACGATATGGCGCGAAGCGCGGAGGGCAATCTGTTCCTCGGCGAGCCGGAACTGGTAGCCGAAAAGATCATCAAGGCGCATGGCGTCTTCAAGAATGATCGCTTCCTGTTGCAGATGGCGATCGGCCTCATGCCGCATGATCAGATCATGCGCGGCATCGAGCTTTACGGCACGAAAGTCGCCCCGATCGTCAGAAAAGAATTGACTGGCAGTGCCGATAGGGCGAAAGCCACGGCATAATCGGGCGCTTTTGGACGCCTTTTGCCCAAGATATTGCGCAGGACATGGACGCAGCATGGTTATCTCGACGGAAGAAGAGCTCGAAAAGCTGAAGGATGTGGGCCGGATCTGCGCGCTTGCGATGCAGACCATGGCCGATGCTCTTGAGCCGGGGATCACCACCGCCGAGCTCGACGCCATCGGTCGCACCATTCTGGAAAGCAATGGCGCGCAGTCGGCACCTGAATTCTGCTATGAGTTTCCGGGTGCCACCTGCATCAGCGTCAATGAGGAAGTGGCTCACGGCATTCCCGGTCCTCGCATCATCAAGGCGGGCGATCTCGTCAATATCGATGTCTCTGCCGTTAAGGACGGTTTCTTCGGCGATACGGGTTCTTCTTACGCCGTGCCGCCGGTGAAGAAGGAGATCGAACGCCTTTGCCGCGATGGCAAGCGCGCCATGTGGACGGGCTTGCAGCAGGTGAAGGCTGGCCGTCCGCTTGCCGATATCGGCAATTCCATCGGCGCTTTCGCCAAGAAGAACCGCTACACGCTGATCACCAATCTCGCCAGCCACGGCATCGGTCGGTCGCTGCATGAGGAGCCGAAGGAACTTGCCACTTGGCCGGACAAGGATGAGACCCGCATCATGACCGACGGGTTGGTCTTTACCGTCGAGCCGTTTCTTTCCATGGGCGCCTATTGGGCTGAAGATGGCGATGACGATGCGTGGACGCTCTTCAGCGACCCCAGCGCGCCGACCGTGCAGTTCGAACATACGGTGGTCGCGACCAAAAACGGGCCGCTTATCCTGACGCTTGCCGAGTAGGACAGGCACTCTTGCAGCGCTCGCGCTGTAACGCGGCGGTAATGTTGAAGCTGCGATTTGCCCGATTTGGCTTACATCTTCGTAACTTAGCGTTTGCCGCATTGCGTCGGCGAAGTGTCTAGCCTAATTTCTCCCAAAATCTGCTTCGCCAATAATGGCTGATCTCAAGCTCGCGAGAGTTCGAACGTGTTTCATTCCTTCTTTCCCAAACCCAAGCTGTTTTTTACCTCTGCCATTGTTTGGGCGCTGGTTGCGATCTTAGGCTGGTATTTCGTCGTCGATCCATGGGGACGCTCTCTCGGTTACGTCATGCCTGAGCAGGAGCCCTATGACCTCACTTATTTCCTCGTGCCGGCAAACGTCTTTTTCTACGCGTATCTGGCGCTGTGCCTTGCAGCTTTTGGCTTGTTCTGGACCATCGTTGCACGGGAACATCCTTGGAAATACTGGTCTGTCTGGGGCTCGCTGCTGATCATTGCCGTCACTTATTTCGGCGTTCAGGTCACGGTCGTCATCAACAATTTCCGCCGTCCCTTCGGCGACCTATTGCAGAATGCGCTGAGCAAGCAGCCGGGTATCACCACCTGGGATTTCTATAGCCTGCAGATCGTCTTCGCGAAGCTCGTCTTTTTCAGCATGGCCGTGTCGATCCTGACGGACTTCTTTACCAGCCACTACATCTTCCGCTGGCGCACGGCCATGAATGATTTCTACATGTCCAAGTGGGAGAAGCTGCGTCATATCGAAGGTGCATCCCAGCGCGTTCAGGAAGACACGATGCGCTTCTCGGCCACTCTAGAAGGCCTGGGCATCACTCTGATCAACTCCGTCATGACGCTGGTGGTGTTTCTGCCAATCCTGTTTGGCCTTTCCGGCTATGTGAGCGAGTTGCCGATCATTGGCGAGGTGCCGCACGCGCTGTTCTGGCTTGCCATCCTCTGGTCCGCATTCGGCACCGTGTTGCTGGCGACGGTTGGTATCAAACTGCCGGGGCTCAACTTCCGCAACCAACGTGTCGAAGCCGCTTACCGTAAAGAGCTTGTCTACGGTGAAGACCATGCAGACAGGGCCGACCCGATCACAGTCAAGCAGCTCTTTTCAAATGTGCGGAAGAATTACTTCCGTATGTATTGGCACTATCTGTACTTTAACGTCGCGCGGTATTTCTACATTCAGGCGGATGCGGTATTTCTGCTGCTGATGCTTGTCCCGACGATCGTTGCTGGCAAGATCACCTATGGTATTTATCAACAGATCGCGACCGCTTTCGGCCAGGTCAGCAACTCTTTCCAGTACCTGGTAAACTCCTGGACTACGATCATCGAACTACTCTCGATCCACAAACGCTTGAAGGCGTTCGAAGCGGCCATCGATGACAAGCCGCTGCCGGAAATCGACCAGCGCTATCTGAAGCGTGAGGCGGAAGAGGGTGAACTGGCGGCGAACAAGCCGACGTAATGAGAGTTAAATCCCTCCGTGCTCGCTTTTCATGATCCTCGGGCTTGACCCGAGGATCCATATTTTCAGTGGCCTGTGAATGGTCGGGTAACGCCCGACCATGACTCGGGAGAGGTTTCTATTCCCAGCGCAACTCAGGGAGGATCTAACGTAACCCGCGGCAGCGGCTCTCACCCTTGCGACTTTTCCTTCCGCCGCGCGTCGATCATCGGCATCGCTTCTTCATAGCTGACGCAGGCGACGTCGTCTTTTTTGCAGACTTCGCGCAGCAGCCGCTCGTAAGCGTTCCAGTATGCGCCGCCATTCATCTTGACGAAGTGGAAGCCGAGCTGGAGGGGGATGCGTTCACCCTCATATTGCCTGTCAAAGGCGGCGCGGAAAGCTTTGTAAGCGCGCTCTTCAAATTCTGCGGACTTGGCCGGTGTCTCGATCGCCATGGAGTGGCGGACGAAGAGGTTGTAATCCATGGCGATGATCGGGCGGTCACCCGGTCCTTCGGGGATGAGCGGCAGGCCGAAATGTTCGATGCCGTCCTTGCGGATCGGCCAGGCCGGTCCCTTCGTCACGCTGGTGGCGTCGAAAACGAAGCCGTGCTTTTTCTGCGCCGCGGTCAAAGCGTCGCTTTGCGACAGGTAGGGCGCGCGAAAGCCGTTGATGCCGCGCACGAATGTCTGCCAGCCCTGCGGTTCCTCATCCTTTTTGCCGATGGCCGCCCAGGCGTTTTCCAGCGTGCTGGTAAAGGCGGTAAATTCCGCGTCCCACTGATCCGCCGTCCAACTGCCGCCATCGAAATGGCCACAGGTGTGGTTGGCGATCTCGTGGCCTTCCTGATGCGCGTCCCAGATGTGATGCAGACGCGCTTCCACCTCTTCCACCGATTGGCCGAAGCCGACATTGGAGCGGCCGAGTTTCTGGCCGGGGCCTTGATAGCTCTTGGCGCTTGTCTTGCGGTCCATCACCAGCGTACAGGCAAGGAAGTAGGTGAAATGCGCGCCGACTTCTTTCGCGGTCGCACGGCTTCTTGCCCAGAGCGCGTTGTCGCCTGCGCCATCGAAAGACACCAGCACCAGTTGCTTCGGCTTTGCCGCGCCTTCCACAGCCTGCGCATAAGCTTGCGGCGCGCAGGCAAGAGAGAGGGTGATGAGGGCAAGCGAACGCAACATGAGGGACCACGCGGAAATTTCAAAACCGGCCTTTTGGGCTCGGAATAAGGCGAAGCTTTGATTTGACTGGCTTTTCCGTAGATTTAGCCATAACTCATTGTCAAAAGATTATCTTCCCTTCCGCGCAAGGACGCCTCCATGCTTCTGCTCGTCGTCTCCCTCATCCTGTTTTTCGCCACCCATTCTCTCCGGCTTGTTGCACCAGTATTTCGCGCGCGGCTGATCGACAGTCTCGGCGAAAAGGCCTTCAAGGGCGTCTATTCGCTGGTCAGCATTCTCACCATCGCTTTCGTGGCTTACTCCTTCAACGAAGCACGACAGGTGACGGGCATGCTTTATTACCCGCCAGTCTGGATGGCGCATATCGCCGTGACGCTGATGCTCATTGCGATGATCTGTCTTGTGGCAAGTGCCCTGCCAGCCGGGCACATCGTAACGAAAACAAAGCATCCGCTGGTGCTTTCGGTGAAGATCTGGGCCTTCGCGCACCTTCTCGCCAACGGTGAGACCTCCTCCGTCATCCTGTTCGCCTCCTTCCTCGCCTGGGGCGTGGTGATGCGGATTTTCCTGAAGAGACGTGCACGTGCCGGTGAAAATCTCGTCCGGCCTTTCGTTTCGGCGCGTTATGACGTGATCGCAGTTCTACTCGGCATCGTGTTGTGGGTTGCTTTCATCTGGAAGCTGCACGAATGGTTGATTGGCGTCCAACCGATTGCGATGTAGGAAACTGACGTTTCCCCCTTACATCTCAAGGAAAATAGGCTAGAAGGCCCACCAATAAATGTGGTTGGCCTTTTTCCGGCTGCCGCGACAAGATTGCCTTGGCATGTCCGCAGACCGATCGGCGCTTCGCTTTTCGGTGCGGGTAACGGAGAATTCGATGGCGCACGAGAATGACAGCTTCATCCGCGAAGTGAACGAGCAGATCCGCTCCGAGAGGTTGAGCAATTTCTGGGGACGTTACGGCGCGATCGTGATTGGCGCTGCTGTTCTGATCGTTCTGGCTTCCGCCGGCGCTGGCATCTACGAATATTGGAGCAACAGCCGGGCCTCGGCCTCTGGCGACCAGTTCTCCAATGCCCTGACGCTCGCCTCCGAGGGCAAGAACGATGAAGCGCTGAAGGCGCTGACCGATCTGGAAACCGCAGGCCACGGCTCATATCCGATCCTGGCCAAGTTCCGTGCAGCGACACTTCTGGCGCAGAAGGGCGACGCCGCTGGAGCGGTTGCCGCCTTCACAGCGATCGGCAATGACACCAGCGCCCCGCAGGTCTTCCGCGACATGGCGAAGGTGCGCGCCGCGTGGCTTCTGGTCGATAACGGCACCTATGAACAGGTCTCCGCGCAGGTAGAAGCGCTGTCCAGCGACGGCCAGCCATTGCGCAACTCCGCACGCGAAGCGCTGGGTCTGGCCGCTTACAAGGCTGGCAATTTCGCCCAGGCAAAGCAGTGGTTCGAACTCATCACCGGCGATTCTCTTGCGCCACGCAACGTGGCCAATCGCGCCCAGATCATGCTCGATAATATTGCCGCTTCCGGCAAGGCAGCGTAAATTCTCATTTCCTGCAGCGCGTTGCTTAACCCCTTTGGGCGATGCACGCTGTGCTGCAAAGGTTTTCTGTTGAAGGCGTCGGACCGGAGCCCAGTGGGTTTCCGGTCCGACGCTATAGAAGTTAGGGCACTATCATGACCTTCACCGTCGCCATCGTCGGACGTCCGAATGTCGGCAAATCCACGCTTTTCAACCGTCTGGTTGGCAAGAAGCTGGCGCTCGTGGACGACACGCCGGGGGTTACCCGCGACCGTCGTCCCGGCGACGCGAAACTCATAGATTTGCGTTTCACCATCATCGATACCGCGGGTCTTGAGCAATCGGCCCCGGAGACGCTGCAGGGCCGCATGTGGGCGCAAACGGAAGAAGCGATCGAGGAAGCCGATCTGACGCTCTTCGTTGTTGACGCCAAGTATGGGCTGACGCCAGCCGACGAGACGCTGGGCGAAATGCTGCGTCGTCGCGGCAAGCCTGTGGTGCTCGTCGCCAACAAGTCCGAAGCCCGTGGCTCGGATGGCGGCTTCTACGACGCCTATACGCTTGGTCTTGGTGAGCCATGCCCGATTTCTGCCGAGCACGGGCAGGGCATGATCGATCTGCGTGATGCCATCGTTTCCGCGATCGGGGAAGATGTCGCCTTTCCGCCGAAAGACGATTTCGAAGAGGCCGAAACCGATGTCGTGCTTTCCAGCGATGAGGAAGAAGACGAGGATTACGAGCCCGCCTATGACGACACCAAGCCGCTGCGCGTTGCGATCATCGGTCGCCCGAACGCCGGCAAGTCGACGCTGATCAACCGTTTTCTCGGTGAAGACCGTCTCCTGACGGGTCCGGAAGCCGGCATTACCCGCGACAGTATCTCGGTCGAGTGGGATTGGCGCGGTCGTACGATCAAGATGTTCGATACGGCCGGCATGCGTCGCAAGGCAAAGGTCACCGAGAAGCTGGAGAAGCTGTCGGTGGCGGACTCCCTGCGCTCCATCCGCTTTGCCGAGACGGTCGTGATTGTCTTCGATTCCACGATCCCTTTCGAGAAGCAGGATCTGCAGCTCGTCGATCTGGTCATCCGCGAAGGCCGCGCTGCGGTGCTGGCCTTCAACAAGTGGGATCTGGTCGAGGATGCACAGGCGTTTCTCGCCGACCTGCGTGAGAAGACCGAGCGACTTCTGCCCCAGGCGCGCGGCATTCGCGCCGTGCCCATTTCCGGCCAGACAGGCTACGGCCTCGATCGATTGATGCAGAATATCATCGACACCGACAAGGTCTGGAACCGCCGTATCTCCACCGCCAAGCTCAATCGCTGGCTGGATATGCAGGTCACCCAGCATCCGCCACCGGCCGTGTCGGGCCGTCGTCTGCGTCTGAAATACATGACCCAGGTCAAGGCGCGACCACCGGCTTTCATGATTTCGTGCACGCGGCCTGAGGCTATTCCGGAGTCCTACACGCGCTATCTGGTCAATGGTCTGCGCAAGGATTTCGATATGCCGGGCGTGCCGATCCGGGTGCATTATCGTGGCTCCGACAATCCGTTCGAGCACAAGGCGAAGAAGCGGTAGTCGGGGTGCAGTTGAGGCACGCGCAGGTGCGTCACTTCACACTCGGCGTCATCCTCGCACGTGAGGCCAGGATCCACGCGCAGCGCTTACCAATGGATCCTCGGGTCAAGCCCGAGGATGACGGCAGAGGGGAGGGGAGCGCATCCCCTCAAGTTGCCCACGCACTTACTTCAGGTCAAACATCATGCTGATCAAGCAGAGCGATTATCATCGCATCTATCGCGTCATCAACAGTCTGCTTCTCAACGAGAACGCCGGTCCGGCGACAGCGTCGATGTATTTCAGCACGTTCGGCGCCTTCATTCTGGAGCATCATTACAAGGTGAAGGCAAAGCCGAAGGGCGGGCTGGCGGCCTATAATCTTGGCGGCACGATGCTGCTCTTTGCCGATCATCGCGAGGATGGCCATGTGACGGGTGCCGGCGACAACTTCCACTGCTGGGTGGAGGCGGAGGACTGGGTGATCGATTTCATGGCGCCGGCTTTTCCACAAGCAGCACACGGCCTCTCGGTTCCGGCCAAGATGTTCCAGAAGCCCTTGTCGTCCATGGCCTCGTCCATCAACGATCTGTCACAGTCGGGCGACTTCTTCTTCAAGCACGAGGCAGAGGCGATGGGCAAGCGCTTCGCCGATTGGCGCAAGCACGGGATGATCGGTGATCTCGCCTCCATCGCCGCCGGATGGTTTCGCAAGTCTCCAAAGCAGATGAGAAACGACATCTCCGTCAGCGACAGCAATGGCAAGAGCCGTACGATCCCGCTCGTAGGCAATACATTGACCGGATCTTGGTAATTCAGGATGAAAATAGGACGGCCTGCGTAAACTCGCGGCAGCCGCCTGACGTCAATCAGCAGCCCGACCCCGTTCTAAAGATAACGGCAGTCGCGTCCTGACGCCTTCTGACAGTAATGGGCTCGTGCGTCTACCAAAAATGCAGGTTCTTTAGCCGTAATCCGCTCACAAGGCAGGAGCTGCGCAAAAGCCGGGAAGGCCGCTTGTGGCCGCGGACGTCACATTGTCCAGAAACTGGCGGGAGGCCTTTTCCCAAGAGTAGTTGCGGGAAAGCGCAAGGGCTGCTTCCGGTGAGCAGTTAAGGGCCGCAAGGCAGGCTTGGCGTAGATCCGGGCTCAACGCGCCTGCCTTTGGATGCCCGCCGAGAATATCGACGGGGCCTGTCACGGGGAAGGCTGCGACAGGAACGCCACTTGAAAGTGCTTCCAGAATAGTATTGCCGAAGGTGTCGGTCTTGGATGGAAAGACGAACACGTCCGCCTGCGCATAGGCTTTCGCCAGATCCTCGCCGGTCTTCACGCCAGTGAAGAGGACGCTGGGGTATTTGTGCTGAAGTTCGGCGCGTGCCGGGCCATCTCCAACGACGACCTTCGAGCCGGGCAGGTCGAGATCGAGAAACTCCGGCAGATTCTTTTCCACCGAGACGCGGCCGATGGTCATGAAGATCGGGCGCGGGAGACCAAACGGGCGCTCGTCCTTTAGTCTGGGGCGGAAGAGCTTGGCGTCGATGCCGCGGCTCCAGCGTTTGAGGTTTTTCACGCCCTTGGACTGGAGTTCCGTCTCAAGGCTTGGCGTTGCCACCATGCAGGCGCTGCCGCCATTGTGGAACCAGCGGACAAAGGCGTAGAGCCAGCTTTCCGGTACGGGGAAACGGGCTGCGACATATTCGGGGAAACGGGTGTGGTAGCTGGTGGAAAAGCGCATGCCGTGCTTCAGGCACCAGCGACGCGCCATGAAGCCGAGCGGGCCTTCGGTGGCGATGTGGACGTAGGACGGCTGACCCTTCTCGATTTCCCTGGAGACGCGGCGATAGCTTGCGACCGAAAGGCGAATTTCCGGATAGGTCGGGCATGGTACGGAGTGAAAGTTCTGCGGCGTCACCATGCAGACGTCCACGCCCATCCGCTCCAGCTCGGCATTGGTATTCTCGATGGAGCGGACGACGCCGTTGACCTGTGGATGCCAGGCATCTGTGACGATGGTAATTCTGGTCATGCTGTGCCGACCCCGCGCGCTTGCGACTCTCCGGTGGTGCACCGGCCTTGCGCGTGTATGCGATGGGCGTGTTACAGCATCATGTCACAGCCTTGCCAACGATCGCTGTTGGTCGCTTGCATATCGCAATTTCTGCACTTTCGGTGCTCGCGTACTCAGGGGCGCTGCGCAACGGCTCTTGAAATCGCCATCTTCGGCAGACCAGTCGTAACTCTCGGACCAATCGTCTGCGCTTTACGCCTTGGGCAACAGGTTCGGGCTGATCAGCGCGCCATGATGACCGATCACGGTGGCCGCAGTTCTGGCGGCGAAGGTTGCCGCTTCCTGTGGCGTGCTGCCAGTGACGAAGCGGGAGAGGAAGGCGCCGTTGAAGCTGTCTCCCGCACTCGTCGTATCCACAACCTTCACGGCTTGCTCGGCAGGTGCGTGGCTGCGTTCGCCGCCGAAATCGAGTGTCGCGCCCTTGGCGCCATCCTTCACGACGATGTTGGCGACGCCGAGAGCGCGGTAGCGCGCAATGGTGGCTTCGACATCGGTATCACCGAAATTGCCCGCCTCATCGTCGAAGCTTGGCATCACAAGCGTGGCCGCGCGTGCGCCATTGGTGATCGTTTCCAGCATGATCTCGCGGTTTGCCCATAGGCGCGGGCGGATATTGGGATCGAAGACCACCTGCTTTCCAGCAGCTTTCGCACGGCGCAGTTCGGAGAGGAAGCTGTCGACCGCCAGCGGGTTGGCGAGAATCGCGAGCGTGATGCCGGAGAAATAGACGATGTCGGCAGCCTCGATGGTGCTACGCAAATGATCGGCGTCGGCTGCCAGCTGACGGGCGGCGGCCGTACTGCGCCAATAGCTGAAGGTGCGCTCGCCGTCTTTCAGATTGATGAGGTAGAGGCCAGGCGTGCCGCCCTGGATGCGGGAGATGTGCTGCGTGCCGATGCCGGCACCCTCGATAAAGAACAGCATTTCCTGCGAAAGAGGATCGTCGCCCAGCGCGGTAAAATAATCAACCGACCAATCCTGCGGCAGGCAGGCGCGGGCATACCAGGCGGTGTTCAGCGTGTCTCCGGCAAAGCCTTTGCGCAACAGGCCATCGCCCGCCTGTGAAAGCTCCACCATGCATTCGCCGATCGAAAGAAACCGTCCACCCACTGCACTCTCCTCCTGTCGTGATGCTTCGCCATTACGACGGCACGGGCCGGCTTGCAAGGGCGGCGAAAGCTGATTGAAGGTGCGATTTCATATTCAATCGGCATTCGTCGTTTACGGATCAATTCGGGCTTTATATGGTTGGGCAGCTTCACTTCGGAGATCCTTCATGCCGCAAGCCACGTCTACCACCGGACACAGAGTTCACGATGCAGACTGGTGGAGGGGAGCGGTCATATACCAGGTCTATCCGCGCTCGTTTCAGGATACGACAGGTGACGGTTTCGGTGACCTCGCGGGCATCACCAAGCATCTGCCCTATATCGATGCGCTCGGCGTCGATGGCATCTGGCTTTCACCATTCTTCACCTCGCCGATGGCGGATATGGGTTACGACGTATCCGACTACTGCGATGTCGATCCGATGTTCGGAACCCTTGCGGATTTCGACACTCTGATTGCCGAGGCGCATAAGCTCGGACTGAAGGTCATCATCGATCAGGTAATTTCGCACACCTCCGATCAGCATCCTTGGTTCAAGGAGAGCCGAACGAGCCGCACCAATGCGAAAGCGGATTGGTATGTCTGGGCCAATCCGAAGCCGGACGGCACGGCGCCCACCAACTGGCTTTCGGTATTCGGCGGGCCCGCCTGGGAATGGGACGGCGTGCGCAAGCAATACTACATGCACAACTTCCTCGGCTCGCAACCGGACCTGAACTTCCATAACCCTGAAGTCCAGGATGCGCTGCTCGAAACCGTGAGGTTCTGGCTTGACCGCGGTGTCGATGGCTTCCGTCTTGATACGGTCAACTATTACTTCCACGACAAGCTGCTGCGCGATAACCCACCGCACGAGCCGGATAGCGACGATGCCGGTCTCGATGCGCCGGACGTCAATCCTTACGGCATGCAGAGCCATCTCTACGACAAGACGCAGGTGGAAAATCTCGCATTTCTCAAGCGCTTCCGCGCTTTGCTGGATGAGTATGAGGGTCGCATGACGGTTGGCGAGGTGGGCGATGGTGCCCGCTCGCTCAAGACTGTCGCCGCCTATACGTCGGACAACGACAAGCTGAACATGTGCTACACCTTCGACCTCTTGGGGCCGGACTTTACCGCCAGCCATATTCGCGGGGCGGTTCATGGCTTCCAAAAAGCTGTCACCAATGGATGGGTGTGTTGGGCCTTTTCCAACCACGATGTGATCCGCCATCTGACCCGCTTTGCCGAGAACGTCGAAGAGCAGACGCGCGTGGCAAAGCTTGCCATCTGCGTGCTGGCGTCGCTTCGCGGCTCCATCTGCCTCTATCAGGGTGAGGAGCTGGCGCTGACGGAAGCCGATCTTGCCTTCGAGGACTTACGTGACCCCTACGGCATTCGCTTCTGGCCGGCCTTCAAGGGACGCGATGGGTGCCGTACGCCGATGGCATGGGAGACGGGCAAGCCGCATGCCGGTTTCACCACGGCCGAGAAGCCGTGGCTGCCGGTTCCTTATGCCCACGCCATGCTGGCGGCGGATGGGCAGGAGCGCAAACCGGATTCGGTTCTCAATCATTACAAGGCGGTGCTGGCCTTCCGCCGCGGCCATTCGGCGCTGCGCGATGGCGACATGGCATTTCTCGACACGAACCAGGACCTGCTGCTCTTTACGCGAGAAAAGAATGGCGAGAGCCTGCTCTTCGTTTTCAACCTCACCCGAACGCCGGTGGATTTTCCTTTGCCGCCTGAGTTGCGCGTCGTCGAGCATCTGGCGTTGCCCGGCTTCGGGCCGGTTTTCGACGGCGATACGCTGAAGCTGGAACCGCTGGACGCCTTCTGCGCGAGGATCGAGCGGGTCTAAAGCGTTTTTCGGTCCTTAGCTTTCGCTCCTTCTTCTGCCGCATGTCGTTATCGCAAGAGTGCTGCACACTTGTTCGTGGACGATGCTTTGACCGCAGAGGCGCGTCGTCTTTAGAGCAGGCCCTTCGTCATCTCGGTGTCGAGGCTGAGAATGAAGCGGCGCAGCAAGGTCCGGTCAAACTGGTCTTCACGATCCATCATCCAGGAGAGCGCTTGGTGCGAGGACCAGCCCTTCTTGTAGGAGCGGGCGGATGTCAGCGCATCGAACACATCGCAGATGGTGCTCATGCGCACCTCAGGACTGATCTGTGCGCCCAAAAGGCCCTGCGGATAGCCTTTCCCATCGAGGCGCTCGTGGTGGGACCGACAGATATCCAGCACCAGTTCCGGCATATCCAATTGCTTTTGCAGAACCTTGTAGCCAAGTTCAGGATGCTGCTCGATGCGTAAGCGCTCTTCAGGGCTGAGCGGTCCCTGCTTGTGCAGCACCTGTTTGGGAATCGCGAGCTTGCCGACGTCGTGCAAAAGCCCGGCGACGCATAATGGTTGAACAATGGCCTCATCCATTTCCAGCGAGCGGGCGAAGTGGACGAGGAGCGCTGCGACAGACAGCGAGTGGACGAAGGTTGCGGTATCTTGCGAGCGCAGACGCGACATGCCGATGAAGAGCGACGGGTTTTCATCCATCGTCCGGCCAATATCGTCCGATAGCGGGGCGAAGGTCGCGACACTGACATCCTGGCCGTCGAAGACATCCTGTATCAGCCCTCTGGCTTCCTCAGCCTGATGGTTGATTGTCTGCGCAATCTGCAGCTTTTCCTGCCTTGTGGCGTTCCGAAGGGTTTTGCGTTCAGATACGCTCGCGTCGCTGCCGTCTCCCGGTTTGCCAAGCGCCGTGTTGATGAACACACCGCTGACATTGCCATTGACGATCGCGGCCAGTTGCTCGGCGGTTTTGACCACGAAACGGCGGCCCATGGCAGGGTCGTCTCGCCACGGGCCTTCGACCGCCTCGACGAACATCCCGATCTTGAGCTCTTTCTTGTCGATCCGCTTTATGACCAAGATCCGCTCCGCTCGCGTCGATCACTACCGACGCGCAGGATCTAGTTTAGCAAAGCTAATACAGTATGATGATTACGTAAAGCCAAAGTAGAAAGCGAATATATCCGTGATTGTTATTGTTCAGAAATTTGTCGCAATGCTTATTTCGGTTCGCTACCTATCAGCTGGAAAAGATCCACATCGACCAAGCCCCTATCGGAAATCTTCAGGTGCGGAATGACCGGCAGCGGCAAAAATGCGACCTGCAGGAAGGGCTCTTCCAGCGTGGTGCCAAGCGCGTAAGCCGCCTGGCGCAACGTGTGCAACGTGTCGCGCACGGTTTCATAGGGTTCAAGGCTCATCAGACCAGCCACGGGCAGGGCGATCTCACCGGTGATCTTGCCGTTTTCCGCAACAACGAAACCACCATTGATCTCGCCGAGCCGATTGGCGGCGAGCGCCATGTCGTCTTCGCTGACGCCGACAACGCAGATATTGTGGCTGTCATGACCGACGGTAGAGGCGATGGCACCCTTCTTCAGGCCGAAGCCCTGGACGAAGCCATTGGCGTGATTGCCATTCTTGCCGTGCCGTTCGATGACCGCCACCTTGATGATGTCATTGTCGAGATCGACTGTCGTCTGATTGCCGTCGCTCGGTAGCTTGAAGCGGCGATGCTCGGTGATGATCTTGCCTGGTAGCACGCCGAGAACGGACGTCTCGCCTTCGCTAACCGGCACGCCGAAATGGGCGGCGAGCACGGGCCTGGCCTTGACGCTGTCGAGGCCAACGGGGGCGACGGGCCTGCGTGTGGCAAAGAGTTCCGCACTGACGCGCCTGCCGGCGGAAAAGACCATGCTGGCCTTGCAGTTCTGCAGCGTGTCGATGACGACGAGATCGGCGCGCCAGCCCGGTGCCACAAGACCCCGGTCGCGCAATCCGAAGGCTCTTGCTGCCGAGATCGATGCGGCGCGGTAGATCGCCAACGGCTCGACGCCATTGGCAATGGCCGTGCGGATCATGTAATCGAGATGACCCTGCTCGGCGATATCGAGGGGATTGCGGTCATCGGTGCAGAGCGCGAGATAGGGCGACAGGCGCTCGGTGATGATCGGCATCAGCGCGTGCAAGTCCTTGGATACCGAACCTTCGCGGACCAGAATATGCATGCCCTTGCGGATCTTTTCGAGCGCCTCCTTGGCGCTGGTGCATTCATGCTCGGTGCGGATGCCGGCCGAGAGATAACCATTCAATGCTGTGCCCGAGAGTAGCGGCGCATGACCATCGATGTGCTGACCCTGAAACGCCTCGAGTTTTGCCATGCAGATCGAGTCTTTGTGAATTACGCCCGGGAAATTCATGAACTCGGCAAGTCCGATGACCTTGGGGTGATCGCGGAAAGGCAACAGTTTTTCGATCGGCAGATCGGCGCCAGCCGTTTCCAGGTGCGTTGCAGGCACGCAGGAAGACAGCTGGACGCGGATATCCATGATTGTCTCAAGCGAGGAATCGAGGAAGAACTGGATGCCCTCGGCGCCCAGCACGTTGGCGATTTCATGCGGATCGCAGATCACGGTCGTCACGCCATAGGGGAGCACGCAACGGTCGAACTCATGCGGTGTGACAAGCGAGGATTCGATGTGGAGATGGGTGTCGATGAAGCCCGGTACGACGATCTTGCCGGAGATGTCGATCTCCTCGGTGCCGTGATAGGCCTCGCCCGTACCCACGATCGTATCGCCGCAGATGGCGATATCGGAGGCGACGAGTTCCCCCGTGACGAGATCGAAGAAGCGGCCACCTTTCAGAACGACATCCGCCTTCACGCGCCCCGTTCCCTGATCGATCTTGCGTTCGAGTTCCGATACCACGCGTCACCTCATTTCGATTCTCGTGTCTTCCGACAATTAAACCTGGAAAGCGTCTTCCATGCAAAAAGAAAACCGGGCGCGTTGAGCACGCCCGGTCGCTCATCTGGATTTCTCGTCCTGTCGTCGCATCATCCTCGCGGAGGATGATCGCGTCGCGGCTTACTCAGCCGAAACGATCTTGCCACCCTGCCACTTGTAAAGGGAGAAGGCCTGCGAGGTCAGGTCACCCGTTTCGCCGTAGGTGAGCTTGCCAATGGCGGTTGCGATCGGTTCTCCGCCCTTCAGAGCGGCGCCAACGGCTTCGGGATCCTCGGCAGAGCCAGCCTTTTCGATGCCGGCTTTGAGAACTTCCACTGCAGCGTAAGCATTCAGCGTGAAGGCCTCGGCCGGAATGTTGGCGGCTTTTAGCGCTTCAGCCGCGGCCTTGGAGTCGGCGCTCTTGGTTGCATCGGCCGCGTTGGTGAAGATAGTGCCATCTGCTGCAGCACCACCGATGTTGGCGAATTCCGAGTTGGAAAGGCCATCGCCGGCAATAACGGTTGCCTTGGCGCCGATATCATGCAGCTGGCGCACCAGAAGGCCAGCCTCCGGGTGGTAGCCGCCGAAATAGACGACGTCCACGCCCTCGGACTTCAGGCGGGCGGTCAGCGCGCTCAGATCCTTTTCACCCGGTGTCAATGCGTCATACATGACTTCAGTCACGCCGCCGGCATTCAGGGTCTTCTTGAAGGCATCGGCCAGACCCTTACCGTAAGCGCCCTTGTCGTGAATGATGGCGATCTGGCGATCCTTCAGCTGCGCCAGAACGAACTTGGCAGCCACTTCGGCCTGCTGGTCGTCACGGCCGCAAGTGCGGAAGACGTTTGTGAGGCCACGGTTGGTCAGGTCCGGTGCAGTCGCCGTTGGCGTGACCATGACGACGCCGTTCTCGGCAAACACATCGGAAGCCGGAATGGCAACGCCGGACGTCACCGGGCCGACGACGAACTTGATGCCGTCTGCAACGAGCTGGTTGGCGGCAGACACGCCCTGCTTGGGTTCGCCGGCATCATCGGCAAGCTTCAGCACGACCTTCTCGCCGAGAATGCCGCCATTCTTGTTGATGACGTCGACGGCGGTCTGTGCGCCATTCTTCACCTGATCACCGTAAGCGGCAACCGGACCGGTGAGTGGCGCGATAAGACCGATGACGATCTCCGCATGCGCTGCCGGTGCAAAGGCCACGGAGGCGAGAAGCGCTAGGCCGGTCAAAAACTTGGTTTTCATTCAGTTTCTCCTTGGGTTGGGCGTACCGCCCGATTCGGCTCGGCTTCGGCAACACACTTGCAGAAACGAGGTGCCGTTGTCCGAGCAAAGGAGTGCCGTTTCACATTTGAATTCCGTACCCCAGTGTTCTGTTGTGGCAAGGCAATGGCAAATTAGCAAGCCGTGTTTGATCTGGAACCGGCACGCCGACGTAAAAGCCCTTGTAAAAGCTATGTGATCGCCGTCACAGTGAGGGCGCAGCGTTTGTTGTGCGACACAGCGCGATCAAGACTGGTTTTTCCATGGCGAGGGGAGGATATTATGACGATGCTATCGTACGATGAAGAGTTCCTGTCGCATCTCCCTGTCTTCCGACATTTCGAAGATGTCGCTGAACCTGAACTTTATCGCCCGCTGCCGGATGGCTGGGCACTGGCGCTTGCCGACATCATCGATTCCACCGATGCGATCGCGAAAGGTCGATACAAATCGGTAAACATGGCAGGTGCAGGGGTTATTTCAGGCATCCTCAATGCTCTGAACCGTCATGATCTGCCCTTTGTGTTCGGCGGGGACGGGGCGGCTGTCGCCGTTCCGCCTCAGGCGACCGAGGCATCGCGCGAAGCGCTTTCCAAAGTCCGCCGATGGGTCAGTGAGGATCTCGGTCTGACGTTGCGGGCGGCACTGGTGCCGGTGACCGATATCAGGGCGCATGGGCTGGATGTGCGCGTGGCGCGCTTTCAGGCGAGCGACGACGTGTCCTATGCGATGTTTTCGGGCGGCGGCAACCATTGGGCCGACACGCAGATGAAGGATGGCAACTACGTCATTGACGAAGCGGATGAGGGCGAAAGGCCTGATCTTTCCGGCCTTTCATGCCGCTGGAACCCGATAGAGGCGCGCCATGGCGCGGTGGTGTCGATCATCGCGACGCCGCGTCCGGGCGGAGACATGTCGGCATTTCGCAGGCTTGTTGCCGATATCGTGACGCTCGCCAATGAAGACGGTCGCGGGGGTCATCCCGTGCCCGTCGAAGGTCCGCCGCTTGGCTTTATCCGGGAGGGGCTGGTGATGGAGGCGAAAGCCCTATCCGGTTTCGGCGATCGCGTGTCGCAGTTCCGCAAAGGCTGCTGGGTGGCGTTTCAGACAGTACTTATCACGGTGCTTTACCGGCTGCGAAAGCCGGTCGGTCGCTTCGATCCTGTTCAGTACAAGACAGCGGTCGCAAGCAATACCGACTTTCGCAAATTCGACGATGGGCTGAAGATGACCATCGATGTCGATGCGGACCGACTTTCGCGGATCAAGGCGCGGCTGGAAGGTGCTGAGCGCGACGGTGTCTGCTTTTACGGATTGCACGAACAGGACGCGGCGCTGATGACCTGCGTCGTTCCTTCACCACTGTCACGCGATCATATGCATTTTGTCGATGGCGCTGCCGGCGGCTATGCACGCGCGGCACAGATCCTCAAAGAACGTCAAGCGTTATCGGCGTGAACGGGTGCGGTGCACGGTTGGCACTTGCTCGCAAACGCGGGGCGCACACCCCGCGTGGGGCCTAAAGATTATGCAGCAGACTTGCTGTCGTTCTGCGCGCAGTAGATTTCTTCAAGCGACGCCAGGATCTTCTTCACCGAGTCGGACGTGCTGGAATAGTAGATCGTCTGTGCATCGCGACGTGTCTTGACGAGGCGTTGTGCACGAAGCTTGGAGAGATGCTGAGACAGAGCAGACTGGCTGAGGCCGACTTGCGTGGCCAGAACACCGACCGGAACTTCACCCTCGACCAAGCTGCAAAGGATCATAAGCCTTTTGGGATTAGCCATCGCCGAAAGAAGGCCTGCCGCTACATTAGCTTGGTCTGATAAGTTCTGCGTTGTCATTTCCAGTCTCCTAAATTCGAAGCCGCCCCAGGCTTTTGTTCCGGCAACGAATTGCCCCATGCGTCAAGTTTTACCAACACGGTCGCGAGAGTGTATATACCTAAATCTAAGGTAAAGGCCACGCTTTATTAGCTGTGTCGTAATTTAGGCACTCATTATCGGGGCGCATCACTTTTGAGCATTATTTTCTGCTAAAAATAGCAAGTAACGAAAAATCAGAAATGATAATCGTCAAATCAGGACATAAATACCATTTTTTTATTCTTTATAATTCTGATGCCCGTAGTCATGTTTCGAGTTTAAATCTCAACCTGTCTTAAATTTAATATTTCACCGCCTGTCTCGCGTGTAGGTAGCTTGGCAGCGCGATGCTGTCGGACCTGCGTTGCTTCGAAACCTGTGGTATTATGGTGGTGGTGTTCTCTGACTGCTGTGCATCGAGTCAGACGCACTGAAGGGCGCGCCTCACACGAAGGTCTGGTCGATGCCGTGATGCGATCCCATTTCTCTCGTCGATCAATGGGATCGGTAGTGTTTCGGTTCATCTCTTCTTGCCGCAGGACCTAAAGCGCGTCGCGATCTTCCAGATACGCTTTCACGCTTCAGTTCTTAGGGGTCGCAAAACGCTGCCTCATTTCGAGCGACCATGCTTTAGACATTGCGGTGACGCGTCAGCCCACGGACGATGTCTTCTGGAGTGATGGTACCAAGCACCGCACCCTGTTCGACGACGCCGATCGTGCCAGGCTGTCGCGCCATGGCGTCGAGGATGTCGATCAGCGGCAGGGAAGGGCGAGCCGTCGCCACCACCGGCATGTTGCCGCTATCGGCTGCAACGCCGCGCCGCATGACATCGGCGGCCGTCAGCATCGAAATCGGGTTCATGTTCTGCACGAAATCCGCGACATATTGGGTGGCGGGGTTGCGCACGATCTCCTGCGGCGTGCCGCACTGGATGATGCGTCCGCCCTCCATCATGGCGATGCGATTGCCGATGCGGAAGGCTTCATCCAGATCGTGGCTGACGAAGAGAATGGTCTTCTTTAGCCTGCTTTGAAACTCCAGCAACTCTTCCTGAAGTCGGCTGCGGATCAGCGGATCGAGGGCAGAAAACGGCTCGTCCATCAAGAGGATCGGCGCGCCGGTGGCAAAAGCGCGGGCGAGACCCACGCGCTGCTGCATGCCGCCGGAAAGCTCGCCCACCTTGCGGTTGGCCCAATCCGACAGATTGACAAGCTCGAGCTGTTCGGCAACGCGCTTTCTGCGCTCTGCGTCCGACACGCCGGAAAGTTCCAGCCCGAAGCCGACATTGTCGGCAACATTGCGCCACGGCAGCAGGCCGAACTGCTGGAAAACCATGGATACGGTGCGCGAGCGAAGATCACGCAGCACCTTGGAAGACGCCTTGTAAGGATCGACGTAGCCGGTATCGGTCTTGACGCTGACATTGCCGCGCACCACTGGTGCTAAGCGGTTGACGGCGCGAAGCAGCGTCGATTTGCCAGAGCCCGATAGTCCCATGAGGACGAGGATTTCGCCTTCTTTGACCGAGAGCGAAGCATTGGCAACGCCAAGCACAAGACCTGTCTCTTTGTTGATTTCGCTGCGGGTTTGCCCCGCATCGATCATCGGAAGAGCCAGATGGGGATTGTCGCCAAAGACGATATCGACATTGCCGAAGATGATTGCGTCACTCATACCTCATCCTCCGAGCCTGGCAGGCGAAAGAGCCGGTCCAGAATGATCGCCACGATGACGATGCACAGGCCTGCCTCAAAGCCCATCGCGATATTGACCGTGTTCAGCGCACGCACAACGGGCACGCCAAGACCGTTTGCGCCGACGAGCGCTGAGATCACCACCATCGACAGAGACAGCATGATGGTTTGCGTGAGGCCAGCCATGATCTGCGGCATCGCGAAGGGCAGTTGCACCTTGCGCAGCACCTGCGACGGCGTGGCGCCAAAGGCGACGGCGGCTTCCACCAGCGCTGGCGGCGTGGAAATGATTCCGAGTCGGGTGAGCCGGATCGGGGCGGGGACAGCGAAAATGACGGTGGCGATCAGGCCCGGCACCATGCCGAGACCGAAAAGCACGAGCGCGGGGATGAGATAAACGAAGGTGGGAATCGTCTGCATCAAATCCAGAACGGGACGCATGACGCTGTAGACCCATTTTCGCCGAGCCGCGAGGATGCCGAGGGGAATGCCGATCAGCATACAGACGGAGCTTGCGGCAATGACAAGCGCCAGCGTTTCGGTGGTCGCTTTCCAGTATCCCAGATTGATGATGAGAAGCAGACCAAGGGCTGTGAAGAGCGGCATGCCTATTGAGCGTCTCATCCAGGCGGAGAGTGCTGTCAGTATCGCCACGATAACAAGCGGGTGGGGCGCCTGGAGCACA
The DNA here is from genome assembly GCF_037722385.1 of Agrobacterium larrymoorei. Lineage (GTDB taxonomy): Bacteria > Pseudomonadota > Alphaproteobacteria > Rhizobiales > Rhizobiaceae > Agrobacterium > Agrobacterium larrymoorei_C. The sequence continues at coordinate 16,903 of NZ_JBBKAQ010000004.1, read as the reverse complement.
TAAAGGATGGCGTCGATGACGCTTCCGAAAATAAAGGCTAACCAATCGAAAAAGAAGGAAAGATTTGTGGTCAGCCAGTCAATTGCCTCTTTGGCATAACGACCGACCGGTAAACGATTTTGGGGTGCACTGAGCCATTCCACGGTAAGATTTTGCCTTTCGTGAACGGGTTCATCTGTTCGGCTTCCGACGCTTAAGCGTTCGGAAGCCGGGCGTGATAGGCAATTTACCGGCCCTTAGAGGCCGATATTCTTCTTGGCTGCGGCCAGCGCATCGCCGCTACCGTCCTTGGTCTTCACGCCTGCAAGCCATGGCTCGATAACGCTTGGGTTGGCCTTCAGCCATGCGGTGGCTGCAGCTTCGCCTTCCATGCCGTCATTCAGGATTTTGCCCATGATCTCGTTTTCCATCGGAAGCGAGAATTGCAGGTTCTTGAGGAAGGTCCCGACATTCGGGCATTCATCCAGATAGCCTTTGCGGACATTGGTGTAGATCGTCGCGCCGCCGAGGTTCGGACCAAAGACGTCATCGCCGCCTGTCAGATAGGTCAGCTTGAAATTGGAATTCATTGGGTGGGGTTCCCAGCCGAGGAAGACGATCGGCTCGCCGGACTTATCGGCACGGGCTACCTGCGCCAGCATGCCCTGTTCGGAGGATTCCACCACCTGGAAGTCCTTCAGGCCAAAAGTATCTTTCTCGACCATGCCGAGAATCAGGCGGTTGCCGTCATTGCCGGGCTCGATGCCGTAAATCTTGCCGCCGAGCTCGCTGCTGTGGGATGCGATATCCTTGAAGTCCTTGATGCCGAGCTCAGCACCCTTGGCATTGGTCGCAAGCGTGTATTTTGCGCCGGTGAGATTTTCGCGAACGGTCTCCACGGACTTGTCGTCGCGGTAAGGCTTGATGTCGCCTTCCATTGTCGGCATCCAGTTGCCGAGGAAGACGTCGATGTCCTTGTTCTTCAGCGATGTGTACGTTACCGGAACGGAAAGGATTTTGACGTCTGTGTCGTAGCCGAGGCTTTTGAGAATGACAGAAGCCGTGGCGGTCGTGGCGGTGATGTCGGTCCAGCCGACGTCGGAGAAGCGGACGGTTCCGCAGCTTGCCGGTTCGGCAGCCTTCGCGCTGGTGGAAAAGACGGCGATTGCGGAAACTGCCGCGGCAAGAGCCAGATAGCGACGTTGATGTGCAAGCATTGCTTACTCCCTTTTTTGTTCCCTTATCCATTATCAATATCCGCCAATCACAATCAACTCATGCGCATTTGCGTGGGTGGCGGTGTTGTTTGCGACATTGCACGCTATCGGCTGCGACGACCAGAGCGCCGAGCGCCCTTTTTTGCGTACGAGCACGCTCTATTTCCTCGTATCCACGCGCTGCGCTTTTTGCGACTTCGAACACGATTTTCGGGCCGGCGCTGGTAGAGCGAAAGCTGTGACTTTTGTTCGGGCACCCTTCCTTCTGCCGCCCTTGCGGGGCAAAAGAGCCTGAAAGCTGTTTGGAGAGTATGATGGCCAAGCTCTATTTCAATTACTCGGCGATGAATGCCGGAAAATCGACCATGCTCTTGCAGGCGTCCTATAATTATCAGGAGCGTGGCATGCGCACGCTGATCTTTACGGCTGCCTTCGATAACAGGGCAGGGGTGGGGAAGGTAGCCTCACGCATCGGGCTGTCTTCGGATGCGATGATTTTTGAAGACAGCACGGATATTTTTGCCGAGGTGGCCCGGCTGCATGCGGAAGAGCCGGTTGCCTGCGTCTTTATCGACGAAGCGAATTTTCTCTCCGAACATCATGTTTGGCAGCTGGCCATGATTGCCGACAAGCTGAGCATTCCGGTAATGACCTATGGCTTGCGCACCGATTTTCAGGGCAAACTTTTCCCTGCGTCCAAGGAGTTGCTGGCGATTGCCGACGAGCTTCGGGAAATCCGCACCATCTGCCATTGCGGGCGAAAGGCAACCATGGTGGCGCGCTTCGATGAAAGCGGTAAGGTCGTGAAGGAAGGCGCGCAGATCGATGTCGGCGGCAACGAAAAATACGTCTCTTTCTGCCGTCGCCACTGGGTGGAAGCCGTTCAGGAGGCGTGAGTGTGATCTGCTCGGCTTCGTTTGATTTTGGTCAAAGAAGCCAGGCGCGTGAGAGGGTAGGACCTGTCTTGGACAGACCGCAACAGGCGGTTCCACTTCAGGAGTAAGCACAATGCACAGTCACGTTCTTCGTCTTCTCACCGCTGCCGCTGTTGCCGGCTTCTTCACCTTTCCAGCTGCTGCTGCCGAAATCGAGATCAAGATGCTGAACAAGGGCACGGATGGCCAGGCGATGGTGTTCGAGCCGGCAGCCGTGAAGGCGAGTGTGGGCGACGTCATAACCTTCGTTCCCGTCGACAAGGGTCACGATGCGGCGTCGATCAAGGAACTCATGCCGGACGGCGTTGCTGAAGCCAAGGGGAAGATGAACGAGACGCTGAAATTCACGGTCAATAAGGAAGGCGCCTACGTCTTCAAATGCACGCCGCATTTTGGCATGGGCATGGTGGCGCTTGTGGTCGTTGGCGATCAACCTGCCAATCTCGATGCGGTAAAGGCGGGCAAGATGCCGAAGAAGGCGCGTGAACGGCTGGATGCTGAACTGGCAAAGCTCAATCTCTGAGCGCTTCTTCCTTCATGCTCTCGCATTGAGATAAGGCCGTTCGTGGATATATGAAACGTGCGGCCTTGGGCGCAGTCGATTCGGGAGAGAAGCAGTCATGGCGAAGACGCCGCCACTTGAGAGCGAGATTGAAAAGGCAAAGGCTGCAATCGCTGAGGCACGTGCAGCCGAGACCAGCCTCCTCCAACAGTTCTCGACGATCTCGGACACAGATGAGGCAGACACCAGTCATGATCGCGAGCGTCAGGCGCTTGATTCTGTTCTGGCGCGCCACGACGAAGTCGAGAAGGTTCTTGCCAATCTGGCCCTCTACATCTCCGGCGATATCGAAAGATGCTTCGAGCGTTTCGATGCCGCCAGCGAGCGGACGCGTTACGAAAATATCATCGCATTCTTCTCGCGCAACAACGCCAAGAGACATCAGGCCGAACGGGCAAAGAAGCTCGCGATCGTCGAGGCCTTGAAGCGGTTGCTTTTTCTTGCCGATGATGTGGCCACGCTTTTAGCGGATGAGAAAGCGGCTGCTTCGAAGCTTCACGAGACATGTGAAGCGCCGTTGCTGGCGATCATGGAAAAGCGTCGCCAATTGTCAGCCGAGATCGAGGCAGGGCGTCAGCGGTTGAAGGAAATCAATGCGTCGCTGGCAACCACGCAGTGGAAGCTCGGCAGCGTTACCGACGACAAGCGCCGCGCTTCGCTAGAGACCGAGCGCGAAAGCCTGTCGCTGGAGTTGGAAGAACAGGACAAATCCTATCAGATTTTAAGAGCCCGTCACCAAAGGCTGGAGGAGCAGATCCTGCTGCAGGAATCACTCTCCCAAGATGCGACGCAGCGGCTGTCGGCCCACGCCGTGCTCTATAACATGCTGTCGCTGGAGATGGAGCGCGCCATTCAACTCTACGGCGCCATCACCATGACGCTTGACGGGTTGATGCGGGAGGTCGGCGAGAGGGAGGCTTCTCTCCATCCGCATCTTCTCGATCTTCTCAAGATTCATGCGCACAACGCCATCACGCTGGATGATATCGACAAGCGGAAGCAGCCCGTCACCAACGCCTTTGCTCGTCGCTACAGAACAGAGCGAGCGCGCGTCGTGGGAATTGAACGCGCTTAACGGTAAAAAGATACCTGTGCCGCGTTGTATCCATGTCGCGCGCACCTATCTGAGAACGGAGCTTCACTCAGCAATAGAGTTGGCCGGTGACTGACAATCGAGAGAGGTGAGCATGCTTGATTCCGTTTCGGCGTTCTTCAGACGTGTTTTCAGCGCGCTTGGACGAGGCCTCTCGGTTCTTGGCGCGGCGCTGATCTGGCCGTTTCGCGCCAGGCGAGGATATGCGGGCGAGCGGACGTGGATGATACAGGCACCGCTTGCTGTCGGGCTCGTGCTTCTCTTTGCTCTCTATGGCTACTTCATTTGGCAGACCCAGGTCTGGACGAATTTCAATCCTGATTATGTCGACGACTATAAGCTTTCGACCCGCACCGTCGGAGCCGGTCAGGAGCTGCCAGCCACGCCAGCGTCCCTGCCACAGGCGCAAACCGGAACGCAGACCGCAGCTCAGTCAACGACCGAAGGAACTGCAAATGCGCCAGCCCCGGTGGCTACGGCGCCGGCGGCCCGAAGCTGCCAACCGTCGGCCACCGTGGATGTCGCGGCCGGCCTGATTGATTTCAATGTCGATCAGAACGCCTGGATCTCATCGATGCTGCTCTACAAGCTCGGCCTCTTCGGCATCGACTGGGACAGCACGCCGTTTCTGGACAACAAGGCCTCGTTCCAGCGCGGCGTGAACCAGGCGGTTCGCCGTACTGCAGTCGAGCTTGTCGATACGCTCGGTCGCGTTCGCGGAACGTCGGGGATCAATAACGACCTGCAGAATGCCCGCGGTAATCTGCAATATGACGAGTATTCATGGTATTTCGGCTTGAGCCCCTTCGGCCCGAAGACGCCGACGCCAAGCTACTATCGTTCGGCGGCCGAAAGCCTGCGCAAGTTCAATGTCAGCCTCGGTCAATGCGCGTCTGTCTTCGATACGCGCGCGGATAACCTGATCCAGTTCATCGACCGCATCGCCAATGATATCGGCGGCACATCTGCAATCCTGCGCGAGCGTTCCGAGAATTATAATGGCGGATGGTTCGATACCCGCGCGGATGACCGTTTCTGGTTTGCTTACGGTCAACTCTATGGCTATTACGGCATCCTGTCCGCTGCAGGTGCCGATTTCCAGCAGGTCATTCGCGAGCGCAACGTGACCAGCCTTTGGAACGACACGCTTGCCCAAACACGTGCAGCGCTGCGCATACAGCCCTTCATCATTTCCAATGGGGATGAGAGTGGCTGGGTCATGCCTTCGCATCTGGCGACGATGGGATTCTACGTGCTTCGCGTTCGCTCCAACCTTGTGGAGCTGCGCTCGGTGCTGGATCGCTGACTACGAAATTGCAGGGCGCTCTGCAGCCGATTGCAGAGCGCTCGAAACACCTCTTGAAGCTGTTCAGCTATTCTGTGCCGTCACGCGGCATCGAGCAATGACGTGAAGAATCCAGCGCGAGCTGTGAGATCGTTCCAAGGTCGGGCGAAGATCAGCTGATGACCTTGAGGCGAATGGCCTTGGCCACGAGTTGGGTACGGTTGACGCAATCCATCTTCTTGATCGCATTGTTCAGATAGGCATTGATCGTATGGTCCGAGAGCGAGAGGATTTGTCCGATCTCGGAGGATGTCTTGCCGTGCGAGGTCCAGCGAATGACTTCAATCTCGCGCTTCGTCAGCGTTTTTGGCGCCACCAGCTCGGCTTTGCGAATCCGATCATAGACGTCGAAGGCGTGGATTGCGACGATTCCCAGTTCATTGAGTACGCTCTGACTGGGCTTTGGACATTGTCCTTCGAAGCGCAGCACGTAGCGCCGACCGTTCAAGCAGTTAATGGGGGCAATGACACCATTGATGATGCCATACTTTACCATCAAGTCCTTGATCTCCTGGCTGTAGGGCGGGATGGGAATATCATCCTCGAAGCACCAGTATTGCGGAACCGAAGAGTCCGCGATTTTTGCCAGGATAGGACAGTCAGGCAGTTTGCGTTGCTGGTCGACGCTGCGAATGAAGCCCACCGGTATCGTGGTCTCCAGAATGACCGGACCCAGCGTATCATCGCCTTGCGTCGGCACTTTCATCAATGTCGTATGGGTGAAGCCGAATGTCTTGGTGAGGCGTGATATCGTCTGCAGCCACTCAGGACGGCTTTTGGAGGCCGCGATGTCTCTACAAAATATCGACTGCCGTTCCAGTGTCGTCATGTTAATTACATTCGATAGAGTTTATATGTGAAAATCAAGAAATATACGAATGATAACAAATTTCCACCCCTAATTTCCAGTAGTCCCCATTTTGGTTAGTGTGGTGTTTCTCTAATCGTTTGAATATCTTGCTTGGGAAATTACGATTTGCGATCGCGCGCCCCGAAACCGGGGCAGGCGCATCTGTTTGTCGTGAGTAGCCGTCAGAATCTTCAGTGCGATGAGATCAGAGGTCGAGATCGGCCTTGCCCGGTTTCGGCTTGTTCATCAGCTTTTCCAGAAAGCCCAGCATCACCGCGGAGATGACGAAAGCCAGGTGGATGATGGTGAACCACATCAGCTTGCTGTCAGAATACTGGTTGGCGTTGAGGAAGATCTGCAAAAGGTGGATCGACGAAATGGCTACGATTGAGGAAGCGACCTTGATCTTGAGGCTGCCCGCATCGAGCTTGCCGAGGAAGGAAACCTCATCGCCAGCTTCATCGAAGCGGCTGACGAAGTTCTCATAGCCTGAAATCATCACCATAACGATGAGGCTTGCTACCAGTGCGGCGTCGATAAGCGCAAGCATGGCGAGAATCATGTCGGCGTCGGTGTAGACGAAAACGTTCTGGGCAATTTTCAGAAATTTCAGAGCGAAGGAAAAGGCGTAAACGGCAAGTGCTGCGACCAGCCCGAAATAGAAGACGACGAGGATCCAGCGGCTGGATAGAATGATTCGTTCAATAATGAGTTCAAGTGATTTCATTTGAGAGGGGCGCCTCTGGCTCGCGTTAAGATAATGTGCGTGGTCGTAAAGCGGTGATTTAAGCGGAAGAAGACGATCTTCAAGAGCTTGGCATGTTGCACATTCTGTTTATCACACGGTGTCTTTGGGCGGTTTGAGACTGAGGTGGTCGGCGCGCGCCGTCACAATTTTGCAACAATGCAGACCGCGTCAAATGATGACTATTATAATCATATTTATATGTTGACTCACATAATCATGTTTTCTAATTCTCCCTGAGCGGCTCAGCCGTCACATTTCAGCACATATCCGTCGAGCTCGCCTCAGGCTGCAGCGCGCACCAGCGCGCGTGCCTCACGCTGTTCGATATCAGGGGGTCACCATGCTTATCCGCGGTTCTCAATCCGCCTTGTTCGTCTGCACAGCGCTTGCGCTCGTGTTCAACAATGTCAGCGCTCAGGCGCAGACCGCGCCCCCGCAGGACGGACAACAACCCACCGTGCTGAAACGCATCGTCATCAAGGGTGCGCGTGCCGCGGCAGGCAACCCGGCCGCCAACGCAGCGTCCGATACGCCGCTTGCCAGCGTGACGACGGCAGAAGACATCCGCAAGAAGGACATCAGCAATCTGCGCGATCTCGGCAATACGACGGAGCCGGGGGTGGATTACGTCGCCAGTCGGCCAGGTGCGGCAGGTGGCACCTTCATCCGCGGCCTAGGCGGCGCGCGAATTGCAACGTTGATAGATGGTATCCCTATTCCATATTTGGAGACACTCACACGAAGTGGTTCATCCTCCCCGACCACTGGCATCAGCGACAGTACAGATAGCTTCGATTTCTCCTCGCTTTCGACCATTGATATCGTCCGCGGTGCTGATTCCAGCCGGATTGGTTCTGGTGCAATGGCGGGCGCGATCGTTCTCAACACACTCGAACCTGACGATGTTATAGGTCTGGATAAGGACTGGGGTATCATCGCCAAGACTGGTTACGATAGCGCAGATCGGAGCGTCAGCGGTTCAGCGGCTGTTGCGAAACGCGTCGGTGGTACTTCCGTTCTGCTACAAGGTGGCTACAAGCGCGGACACGAATTGGAGGGCAAAGGTAACGACGACATTATCGGTACTTTGCGTACTAAGAAAAATCCCTCCGACACCTACCAGCGCAGCGTGATGTTTAAGCTTAGGCAGGAGGTCGAGGGAGGTCATATCCTCGGGTTTACGGTCGAGCGGTTCGATAAGGACATTGATACGGACCTCAAGACGTTGCAATCTTCTGCTACAGCAACCTCACTCCGACCCGGCGACTACTGGGGCTACGATGAGACCAAGCGTGATCGCGTGTCGATCGATTACCGCTACGAGGCACCTGAGACGGGTGGACTGATAGATGCGGCTAGCCTAACGCCCTACTGGCAGCGTTTGACGAAGGAAGCCGGATCGTTCGGATATCGAAACAACGGGACGCGCTACGAACGTCACAACATGACTGAGGAAAGCGCCTTTGGCGTGACCGGAGGCACTGTTTCAACATTTGACACGGGTGACTACCGCCACACCGTTCGGTTCGGTGGTAATGCGCAAATTTTCGACTACAAGCAATATTTGACGTCGATTACCGGCGCGGCCAATGCCTCTCAGGCTGATGTTCCCAAGGTGGAGGGAGCCCGCCTAGGAGCCTACTTGGATGATGAAATCGCTTTCGGTAACAGTGGTTTCAAGCTTACCCCCGGCGTCCGCTTCGATTGGTACGACTATAGTCCGAAAAACTCCTCCGGCTTCACCGGCAACACCGGGTTCACTTATTTCGGTTTGCCAGCAGACAAGAGCGGTTCGCGCTTATCGCCAAAGCTGCTGGCCTCCTATGAACTGACGCCCGATTTACAACTCTTTGCGCAGTGGTCCATGTCTTTCCGCGCGCCGACAATGACAGAGCTTTACAGCAACTTCACCAACAATGCCGTAGGATACACCGTAATCGGCAACCCGACCCTCAAGGATGAGACTGGTAACGGATTTGAACTTGGTGCGAATTATGATTCCGGTGATGTGACTGGAAAGCTCACGGTTTTTCATAATCGGTACCGCAATTTCATCGATACAACCTCACGTGTTACCGCTGATTTTCCGCTTGGTTACAACAGTTGGGCCAACCGGGAGAGCGTTCATATCTCCGGTGTCGAAGTCTCTAGCCGCAAAGAATTCGATAACGGCATCTTTCTTCACGGATCGCTGGCCTATGCCTATGGTCGAGATCAGAATAACGGAGAATTCATACGAACAATCGCTCCCGTCAAAGCCATCATTGGGATCGGGTACCAGCAAGAGACCTGGGGGACTGAGCTGTCTGGGGTTGCGGCTGGAGGAATGCGAAGCGACGGAAAACCTCAGACCTTTGAAGCATCGGGTTACCGTATCGCTAATTTAACTGGCTGGTGGGAGCCTGAGACTCTTAAAGGACTTCGGGTTCAGGCCGGCGTATATAACATCTTCGACAAAACCTACTGGAACGCGGTTGGAGTGCGCGATATCAACCCCGATGCCCAAACGACCGTCAATCAGCCTACCGCCTATTACACGGAACCAGGTCGCGCATTCAAAATTTCGCTAACGAAGACATTCTGAGCGCATTGTGCGAGCGTTGGGCGGCCTCGGCCGCCCTTTACGCTTCATCGACAGTATAAATACCCACCCTTCCGCTCCAGCACATCCAGATGCAGATGGTCCTGATGGGTGGCGTCGCTTCCGGGCGATAGGACAGTGCGGAAGAAGAGGCAGGCAGCGGTGGTGATTGTGCGCTGGAAGGCACCCTCAAGGGTACCGTCTTCGCCGCGCGGCTTCATCACCAGCGGTTCGCCCTTGTCGAAGGTCATGGTGGCAATATCCACTGCATTGCCCTTGGCGTGTTCGGACATCTTGCCCGTGGCCGCACTGTTGCGGTTGCGGCAGATATAGGTCGAGGCATTCCCAAACGCCGTGACCTGACGGTCGGGCATGGCGATTTTGGCAGTCGGGATGACCACATCCTTCGTCCAGCGGGAAAGCGCAAGGGCTGCCTCGCAGCGCATCGTTCCCTTTGGCTCGAGTTTGATGCCGGGTAGAACTGCAGTGATTTCCAGCGGAGACGCGATGCCGCAGCCTTCTTCCTCGCCCTTGATCGGCTCGATCTCCCGGAACTCGGCGCCGAGTTCTTTCAGTTGCGACAGGCAGGCTTTCAGCTCTTCCGGATCCTCTTGTTTCACCGGTTCGACTGCGGGCTCTTCAGATTTCTTCTCTGGCGCAGGCGTTGCATCAATCGGCTTTGCGTCGCTGGGCTTGGCTTCCTCTGCTTTGTCGGCTTCCGGCTTTCTTTCCTCAGACTTCTTCTCATCCTGCTTCTTGCCATCAACAGGTGCCGCGTCTTGAGTGCTCGGCGTCTCAGGCTTTTCCTGCGGTTTTGGCACTGTGCTCTCTACCGGCGGTGAAACCTGATCCTGCGCTTTCCCAGTCTTTTCATGTGAGGTCGGCTGTTCAGGCGCTTCCTGCTGAGGTTTTGCTTCCGGAACCGGAACCTGTTTTGGCGGTTCGGCTGCAGCGATCAGTATCGATGCCGCTGCCAGAATAAAGACACGATGAAACATGGTTATCTTTCGCCCCCTGCCGCGCAGATGATTGCGCGAAGGTGAGAACGCGCAAATGGGCGATCCGGTTCAGGCAGGCCTTGCAAATCCGCTTGCCAAGGGCGTCTCTTGCCGCTAACAATTCCAGCCATGAACACAACGTCGAAGAACATTGCGATCTGGTGGTGGGGCAGCTGAGGCGGCCTTCGACCAGTCATGTTCACACGACACGTCCAAGCCGCCCGAAATTTCAGGCGGCTTTTTTGTTATTCTGCCGCCGGGTCATCAACGGGTCTAAAAAACGGGAACTGCGAGTCAAATGGTTACAATCACTCAGGATGACGGTTCGGAAATTTACGAGACCAAGGGCGGTATCAAGGTCTCGCGCACGCGTCGCGCCGCCGATTATGCCACAGCAATCGACAGCTATGTCGATGGTCTCGATTCCCGTCGGGGCGCGGTCTTCTCGTCCAACTATGAGTATCCTGGCCGCTACACGCGCTGGGACACCGCCATCATCGATCCGCCGCTTGGCATTTCCTCTTTCGGGCGGAAGATGTGGATCGAAGCCTATAACGGCCGTGGCGAGGTGCTGCTTTCCTTCATTGCTGAGAAGCTGAAAGCAACGCCGGATTTGACACTGGGTGCGTTGACCGCCCGCCGTCTCGATCTGACGGTCAACGAGCCGGACCGGGTCTTCACCGAGGAAGAGCGCTCCAAGATCCCGACCGTTTTCACGCCGCTTCGTGCCATTGTCGACCTGTTCTATTCCAGCGCGGACTCGGCCATCGGGCTCTTCGGCGCCTTTGGCTATGATCTTGCCTTCCAGTTCGATGCCATCAAGCTGTCGCTGCAGCGCCCGGAAGACCAGCGCGACATGGTGCTTTTCCTACCGGATGAAATTCTGGTGGTGGATCACTACTCCGCAAAGGCCTGGATCGACCGATACGATTTCGAGAAGGCGGGAGTGACCACGCAGGGCAAGTCGGAGGAGACTGCGCAGGAGCCGTTCAAGACCACCGATACCATCCCGCCGCGCGGTGATCATCATCCTGGCGAGTATTCCGAGCTGGTGATCAAGGCGAAAGAGAGTTTCCGTCGCGGTGATCTCTTCGAAGTGGTGCCGGGCCAAAAGTTCATGGAGCGCTGCGACAGCAATCCATCGGCGATTTCCCGTCGTCTGAAAGCAATCAATCCGTCGCCCTATTCCTTCTTCATCAATCTCGGCCATCAGGAATATCTGGTCGGCGCATCGCCAGAAATGTTCGTGCGCGTGTCGGGCCGCCGCATCGAAACCTGCCCGATTTCGGGCACCATCAAGCGTGGCGACGATCCGATTGCCGATAGCGAGCAGATCCTCAAGCTGTTGAATTCGAAGAAGGACGAATCCGAACTCACCATGTGCTCGGATGTCGACCGCAACGACAAGAGCCGTGTGTGCGAGCCGGGTTCCGTCAAGGTCATCGGCCGTCGCCAGATCGAGATGTATTCGCGCCTCATCCACACTGTCGACCACATCGAAGGACGCCTTCGCGACGACATGGATGCCTTCGATGGCTTCCTCAGCCATGCCTGGGCCGTGACGGTGACCGGCGCGCCAAAGCTCTGGGCGATGCGTTTCATCGAAAACCATGAAAAGAGCCCACGTGCCTGGTACGGTGGGGCTATCGGCATGGTCGGCTTCAATGGCGACATGAATACGGGACTGACGCTGCGCACCATCCGCATCAAGGATGGCATCGCGGAAGTCCGGGCAGGGGCGACGCTGCTCAACGATTCCATTCCACAGGAAGAAGAAGCGGAAACCGAACTGAAGGCATCGGCCATGATTGCAGCCATTCGCGACGCAAAAGCCCAGAATTCTGCCGTTGGCAAGCGCGATGCGGCCAAGGTCGGAACGGGCGTGAAGATCCTGCTGGTCGATCACGAAGACAGTTTCGTGCATACGCTGGCGAATTACTTCCGCCAGACGGGGGCGACGGTCTCGACCGTCCGGACTCCGGTTCCGGCGGAAATCTTCGATCGGTTCCAGCCGGATCTCGTGGTCCTCTCTCCCGGACCAGGCAACCCCGGCGATTTCGATTGCAAGGCGACGATCAAGGCTGCGCGTTCGCGCGAACTGCCGATCTTCGGTGTGTGCCTCGGGCTCCAGGCGCTGGCGGAAGCCTATGGCGGTGAGCTTCGCCAACTGGCGATCCCGATGCATGGCAAGCCCTCGCGCATCCGCGTTCTGGAGCCGGGCCTCGTCTTTTCCGGCCTCGGCAAGGAAGTGACTGTTGGTCGTTACCACTCGATCTTTGCCGATCCTGCCACGCTTCACCGCGATTTCATGATCACGGCTGAAAGCGAAGACGGCACGATCATGGGCATCGAGCACACGAAAGAGCCGGTCGCTGCGGTTCAGTTCCACCCGGAATCGATCATGACGCTTGGCGGCGATGCCGGTATGCGGATGATCGAGAATGTGGTGACGCATCTGGTTCGCAAGGCGAAGACCAAGGCTGCTTGAGATGAATGGACTGGCGGGGACTTTGGTCGCCGCCATTTCTCCTGATCGCGTGAGCGCTGGTGAAGATCCTCAAATATATATTTATCGCGGTTGCTTTCGTCGTCGCTGGCATTGCTTTGGGCGCCATCGTTCCGAGGCAGCCTGCCCTTGCCGATAACGCTTTGCCTGCGGACGCCTCTCGTCGCATTCTGGTGCTCAGCAATCCAATCCACACCGATATCGCCGTGCCGGTGGATGCAGACCTTCTGGTGCGCTTTGCCTTTCTGCGGGATGCCAACCTCCAGATCGATCACCCGGGTCTTCGCTATATTGTCTTCGGCTGGGGTGGCCGGGCCTTCTACACGCAAACGCCGACGTGGGCCGATCTTAAACCCATGCCTGTGTTGAAGAGCTTTACCGTCGATCAGTCAGTGATGCATGTGGCGCTTGCCGGCGATATCCCACTCTCCGATCCGAGTGTTATGGCGGTCGACCTTTCACCGGCTGGATATGCGAGAATGCTCGATTTTATTGTTACGAGCTTTTCACGGCCGGAGGGGAGGGAGGTTCCGCTCATTGGCCAGTCTTATGGTGCCGACGATGCGTTTTTCGAAGCGGAAGGGTCTTTCAACGTCTTGGTCGGCTGCAACATCTGGACGGCCGCAGCCCTTCGGCAAGCGGGGATCGGCACGGGCTTGTGGACGCCGTTGCCCTGGCTTTTAACGACGTCCTTGCACCTGCATAATGAGGCTGTTGTTTTTCCGAAAGGCCGCTTCAGGTTGCCAGATAGCGATGAGCGACAGTCGAGCCGGTAGCGACGTTGCTGCACCCTCTCTGTCCTGCCGGACATCTCCCTCTTAAGGGGGAGATCGAGTAGCGGCGGGGGGCAGAAACGCCCCCACCGTTCAACGCCTCGGCGCGCTCTGAATTGACACGACACCGCCAGTCGGATGACATAGCACCTGAAGCCCTGCGCGAAGAAAGCCAGCCACAATGCTCGACCTCCACCAACTTCTGATCGTCTACGCCGCCTATATCATCGCGACCGCGAGCCCTGGCCCGAGCAACATGACGATCATGGGCGTTGCCATGAGCCAGGGCAGGGCGCCGGCTGTGGTGCTTGCGCTCGGTGTGATGACCGGGTCTCTGACCTGGGCTGCGATTGCCGCAACCGGCCTCTCCGCCGTGCTCGCTTCCTTTGCCAACGCACTGTTCGTCATCAAGATCGCCGGTGGGATTTATCTCTTGTATTTGGCGTACAAGTCCGCACGATCCGCTTTCATCAACGCGCCTCAGGCGGGGATTGGCGTCGCTGGTGGTGGCAGGACGGATTATGGAAAGCTCTATCGTCGCGGCCTTTTGCTGCATCTGACCAATCCCAAGGCGGTTCTGGGATGGCTGGCCGTCATGTCGCTTGGCCTCAAACCCGGTGCGGGTTCTGCCACGCTCGCCGCCATCGTCGGCGGTTGCGCCGTGCTAGGCTTGGTGATCTTCTGTGGCTATGCACTGCTGTTTTCTACCGCGCCTGCTATCCGCATTTACCAAAAGGCCAAGCGCTCGATTGAGACAACGCTTGCGCTCTTTTTCGGTTTTGTGGGTATCAAGCTGCTACTGAGCAAAGTTTGAGATAGAGCGCCAATCAGACGGGAATTTACAATGCCGCACGAAACGCACACCACCCGCTTCACCCGTGTCTGCCCTATTCTTCGTATTTTCGATGAGGCCAAGGCGCGCGAGTTCTACGTCGACTTCCTCGGCTTCTCGGTGGATTGGGAACATCGCTTCGGCGAAAAATTTCCGCTCTATATGCAGGTTTCGCGCGCAGGCCTGGTTCTTCACCTCTCTGGACATCATGGCGACGCGACGCCTGGCTCGAATATCTTTGTGGAGACCGTTGGCGTCGAAGCGTATCAGCGTGAGCTTGTGGCTAAGGACTACACTTACATGAAGCCAGGCGTCGAGCCGCTGCCGTGGGGCATGCAGCTGGAAGTGACCGATCCCTTCGGCAACCGCATCCGTTTCTGCGAGCGCAAAGAGACGGAAAGCGCTTGACCCTCCGGCAAGATTAAATCATAGAACGCGCCAACAGCGAACCGCCTGCACGAAACCTCGTGCGGGCGGTTCATGCGTTTTAAGGGTCATTTCTGCAATTCGTTTGCATCTGCACGGGGTTTCGTCATGAATGCTGAAGGTAACGCTCTCGTCCGAAAGCTGGCTTTCTGGGGCATTCCGTTTTCGTTTCTCGTGCTTGGACTGAAACTGTCGGCATGGTGGGTCACGGGCTCCGTCGCGCTGCTATCCGACGGGCTGGAATCGACCGTCAATGTGGTTGCGGCCTTCATCGCTTACTTCGTCATTCGCTATGCGCAGAAGCCGGCTGACGACGATCATCAGTTCGGCCATCACAAGGCGGAATATATATCCGCCGTCGTCGAGGGTGTGCTGATCGTCGTCGCCGCTTTGTTGATCGTCAGGGAAGCCTGGGATGGGTTGTTTACGCCGCGCCTGCCGGAAGCACCGGTGCTGGGTCTGGCGATCAACGCCTTTGCCGGCGGGCTGAACGCGGTCTGGGCGACCATTCTCATCCGCGTCGGGCGCAAGCATGCGTCGCCTGCGCTAACCGCCGATGGCCATCATATCATGTCGGATGTCGTAACCTCGATCGGGGTTCTGATCGGTCTCGTCTTGGCGATCGTTACCGGCTATGCAATCCTCGATCCGCTGCTCGCCATTCTCGTTGCCATCAACATTCTCATTCAGGGCTCCAAGGTCATTCTCCATTCGTTGAGCGGATTGATGGACAAGGCGGTGGAGCCGGAGGAGGATGAGGCTATCAAAAAGGCGATTGCGGAGCATTCCGCGGGCGTTCTCAATGTGCACGACTTGAAGACGCGCCGGGCAGGGTCTGCCGCCTTCATCGATTTCCACGTGGTCGTGCCCGCCAGCATGTCGGTGGGCGCGGCGCATGAGATTTGCGACCGCCTTGAAGATGCCATAAGGGGCGTGATACCCGGGGCCACACTCGCCATCCACGTCGAGCCTGAAAGCGAACAGGCGCACGGCGTCAGGGTTAATGTTTTAGAACCAGGAGTTTAAGCCATGTCAGTGACGGATGTTTCCGGCCTGTCTCAGCTGGGCGCGCAGGTCGCAGCCCCTGAAAATCCCGAGAGCGCTGTTCTGGAGCGTGTGCCGAATGGCAATGCCGGAACCGATTATGTCGTGCGGTTCACTGCGCCCGAATTCACTTCGCTTTGCCCGATGACGGGACAGCCGGATTTCGCCCATATCGTCATCGACTACATTCCCGGTGACTTTCTGGTGGAATCAAAGTCGCTGAAGCTATTCCTGCATTCCTTCCGCAACCACGGGGCTTTCCACGAGGATTGCTCGATCTATATCGCAAAACGGCTGGTCGATCTGCTGGCGCCCAAGTGGCTGCGCATCGGCGCTTACTGGTATCCGCGTGGCGGTATTCCCATCGATGTGTTCTGGCAGACCGGGCCAGCGCCAGAGGGCGTCTGGCTGCCGGATCAAGGGGTGGCGACCTATCGGGGTCGCGGCTGACAGCTGATCCAAGAGCCTCCGTTGGTCCGCCGCGAAATGGCGTTTTCTTCGATTCTCGTGCTCACACCAACGGAAGTTCCTGATCAAACCGATCGAGACTTAGACGAAGGAGCTGTCATCGCCTGAGTCGAAGTCCATGTCGTTGCTGCCGTCGTCATAGCCCGTGTCGTTGTCATCGAGCGTATAGTCGGCCTGCTGCACGTCGTTGCCATTGTTATCGGCATTGGACTGCTGCTGGTCGTCACCATAATAGTTGTTGATGACCGTTTCCTCGACAGGCGCATTGCCAAGCGCGTTGCCGCCGGAGAAGGGCGAACCCCAACCGGATGACGCCATGTGGTTGGAGAAGATGCCGCTTAGCGAATTGGCAAGCAGCATGCCGCCGGCAACACCCGCGGCTGTTCCAAGTGCACCTTGAAGGAAGCTGCCGCCACCGCCACCGGAGCGGCCGAAGCCGGATGACTGCTGGCTCCATGGACCGCTTGGCTGCTGCACGTCCGGGCTTCGACCCCAAGGTCCCGCCGTCTGGCCGGACGTATCATTGCGGTAGACCGACTGCGGCTG